>NZ_JBIVCZ010000007.1:296002-352887 GCF_044746965.1 Promicromonospora sp. NPDC090134
CCGCGCCCCCGCCCCCCGCGCCCCCCCCCGGGGCGGGGGCCCCGCTCCGGGCCCCCCCCCCCCCCCGTTGGGTTTTTTTGGGGGCGCCGCGGGGCCGCCCCCCCCCACTACTCCTACGTTCGGTGCTCCGGTGCGATCAGGCCCCGTGCTCAGGCGCCCGCGGCGACCTTCTCGGCCGGGGCGAGCTGCGCGGCGTCGTGCTCCACGCCGCCGCCGAGGCTCGGCATCATCGAGGTGAGCTGCGGCTTCCACTCGGCGTACTTCGCGGGGAAGCAGCGCTCCAGCAGGCCGGTCATGGCGGCGACGGCGGTCGAGGCGCCCGGGGAGGCACCCAGCAGGCCGGCGATGCTGCCGTCCTGGGCCGCGACCACCTCGGTGCCGAACTCCAGCACGCCGCCCTTGCCCTTGACCCACTTCATCACCTGGACACGCTGGCCCGCGGTGATCTGCTCCCAGTCGCCCGGCTGCGCCGTCGGCATGAAGCGCTGCAGCTCGTGGAACTTGGTCTCGGGAGCGGCCACGACCTGGCCGACCAGGTAGCCGGTGAGGTCCATGTTCTTGGCGGCGACGCCGAGCATCGTGCCGATGTTGTGCAGGCGCAGCGACGTGATCAGGCCGAGGTACTTGCCCTTCTTCAGGTAGTTCGGGCTGAACCCCGCGTACGGGCCGAACATGAGGTAGCTCTGGCCGTCCACGATGCGCGTGTCCAGGTGGGGCACGGACATCGGCGGGGCGCCGACGTCGGCCTTGCCGTAGACCTTCGCGTTGTGCTGGGCCACGAGCTCGGGGTTGGCGGTGCGCAGGAACTCGCCCGAGATGGGGAAGCCGCCGTACCCGCGCGCCTCCTTGATGCCCGAGGCCTGCAGCAGCGGCAGCGCGCCACCGCCGGCGCCGACGAAGACGAACTTCGCGGTGACGGTGCGACGGCGGGTGCCGGCGTTCCAGGTGCGGTCGTTCAGGGTCAGGCGCCAGCGGCCGTCCCGGAGCTTCTTGAGCCCGCGCACCTCGTGGTTCAGGTGCAGCTCGGTGTTGTGCGCGGTGGCGAAGCCGATCAGCTTCTTGGTGAGCGAGCCGAAGTCGACGTCGGTGCCCGCGGCGGCGCGCGTGGCCGCGATGGGCTCGTCGGCGTCGCGGTCCAGGGTCATCAGCGGGGCCCACGAGCCGATGACGGCGGGGTCGGTGCTGAACTCCATGTCGCTGAACAGCGGGTGCACGCTGAGTGCCTCGTAGCGGCGGCGCAGGAAGTCCACGTTGTCGGCGCCGCGCACGAACGTCATGTGCGGCGTGACGTTGATGAAGTCGGTGCCCTCCATCAGGCCGGCGGTGAGCAGGTGGTTCCAGAACTCGCGGGAGGTGTGGAACTGCTCGTTGATCTTCACCGCCTTGGAGATGTCGACAGAGCCGTCCTTGCGCTCCGGCGTGTAGTTCAGCTCGCAGAGGGCGGCGTGGCCGGTGCCCGCGTTGTTCCACGGGTTCGACGACTCGAGCGCGACCTCGTCGAGGCGCTCGTAGATCCCGACACGCCAGGTCGGCTCAAGGATCGTGAGCAGCGCGCCAAGGGTGGCACTCATGATCCCTCCGCCGATCAGCGCGACGTCGACCTCTTCGGAGGGACGCGGGGCTGTCTGGAGGTAAGAAGTCACGCTCAGAAAGATAGCGCGCTTGTGAAAAGCGGAACGAGCGCTGTGGCATGAATCACGTGATGTGTACCGTGACCTCGCTCACGGTATGTGAGCGGACGGCGTCGTCCGCTCAAGCGCGCGTCAGCGGACCGCCTGCGGCCCGAGCACGGACAGCAGCCGCAGCTTCTCGTGGCTCTCGCTGCCGGGCAGGGCCGTGTACACGAGCAGCCGGTGCGACTGGTCCGGGTCGAGGAGGGACTGGCAGGCCAGCTCCAGCGCCCCGACCTCGGGGTGCACGAAGTGCTTCACCTCGTGCGGGCGGACGCCGATCTCGTGGGCCTCCCAGACCGCCCGGAACTCCGCGCTGCGCTCCAGGAGGATCTCGGCGTACCGCGCGGCGCGCGAACCCGGACCGCGGACGGTCGCGATCTCGCGCAGTCCCGAGGCGAACATGCGCGTCAGGAACGGGTGCTCCTGCGGCGCGTAGAGCGCACGCGTGGCCGGGTCGGTGAACCAGCGGAAGCCGATGCTGCGCTCCGGCCCGGTGTAGCCGGTCGTGTCCCCGGTCAGGGCCACACCCATCGGCGTCTGCCGCAGGGTCTCGCCGAGCTCGGTGACGATCTCCGCGGGGGTGTCGTCGAGCCGGTCGAGGATGCGCAGCAGCCCGGGGCTGATGTGCTCGCTGGTGGTGCCGCGCACCGGCGGGTGGTGGCCGGCCAGCCGGAACAGGTGGTCGCGCTCGTCGAGCGACAGGTGCAGGCCCTGCGCGATCGACGCGATCATCTGCTCGGACGGGTGCGGCCCGCGCTCGCGCTCCAGCCGGGAGTAGTAGTCGGTCGACATGTTGCACAGCACGGCGACCTCCTCCCGCCGCAGCCCGCTCGTGCGGCGGCGCTGCCCCCGCGGCATCCCGACGTCCTCCGGCTGGAGCAGCTCGCGGCGGCGGCGCAGGAACTCCGCCAGCCCGGTGCGATCGATCACGGTTCCCCCTGTCTCAGGTACCGCTTCTTTCTACCGTGCGGCCGACGGCGTAGCCACGGCCCGCCGATCCCCCCCGTACGCAGCGGACCCGTGACCCGGCGAGCCTGTGATCGGCAGGCCCTGGATAGGTCCGCGTCGCCCGCCCAGGATCGAGGTCGACGACGAACCGATCTCGACGAACTGATCTCGACGACACGAGGGAGACGTGCCCATGTCACGCACACCGATCGACATCACCGTGCCGAGCCTGGCCGGGAAGCGCGCGCTGGTCACCGGAGCGAGCGACGGGATGGGGCTGGGCATGGCGACCCGGCTGGCCGCAGCCGGTGCCGAGGTGGTCATGCCCGTGCGCAACCCGCGCAAGGGCGAGGCGGCGGTCGCCACCATCCGGCGCACGGTGCCCGACGCGCGGCTCCTGCTGCGCACGCTCGACCTGTCCTCGCTGGACTCCGTGGCGGCCCTGGGTGACACGCTGCGCGAGGAGGGCCGGCCGATCCACCTCATGATCAACAACGCGGGCGTCATGCGGCCGCCGAGCCGGCAGACCACCGCCGACGGGTTCGAGCTGCAGACGGGCACCAACCACCTGGGCCACTTCGCGCTGGTCGGCCACCTGCTGCCGCTGCTGCGCGACGGCGGCGCACGCGTCACCTCGCAGGTCAGCGTCGCGGCCCGGCGCGGCAGCATCAACTGGGACGACCTGAGCTGGGAGCGCTCGTACGACGTGATGCGCGCCTACGCCCAGTCCAAGATCGCGTTCGGGCTCTTCGGCCTGGAGCTGGAGCGCCGCAGCCGGACCCACGGCTGGGGCATCACGAGCAACCTCTCCCACCCCGGGGTCGCGCCGACCAACCTGCTGGCCGCACGCCCGGAGCTCGGGCGCAGCACGGACACGCCCTCCATCCGGCTGATCCGCGCGCTCTCGGCCCGCGGCATCCTGCTGGGCACCGTGGAGACCGCGAAGCTGCCAGCCCTCATGGCCGCGACCGACCCCGCCGCGAAGCCCGGCGCCCTCTACGGCCCGAGCGGCCCCGGCAACCTCGGCGGCCGGCCCGCCGAGCAGCCGATGTACGGGCCGCTGCGCAGCGCCGAGGAGGCCGCCCGCGTCTGGGAGGTGTCCGAACAGCTCACCGGGGTGCGTTTCGCGACGGCCGTGGGCGGCAACCCGTGAGCCCTCGCGCGTGTCAGATGCTCAGGTCACCCGGGTGACCTGAGCGTCTGACACGTCGCCCCGCTCAGCGGGCGGGCGTCGCCGACGGCCACGGCCCCAGCTCGGGCAGGTCGCCCGGCAGCGGCTTCGCAGGGACGCGTCCGGCCAGCCAGGCGGTGACGTCGCGCGGGTCGCCCGCGACGTCGTCCACGGACATGCCGTCGGGCAGCCGCACCGCGAGGAACTCGCGGAGGTGCGCGCACAGGGCGTCGTCCCACGTCTCGTACCCGATCTCCAGCCTGGTGCCGGTCAGGGCGTCGACCGAGTGGATGCGCACCTCGCGCCACCAGGCGAGCAGGCAGCCCGACAGCGGCCCGCCGCGGTACCCGCTCGGGGCGTCCCACAGCGGCGAGCCGGGCTGCGGCCAGGCCTCGGCCAGGCCGTCGCGGAGGTCGCCGAGGACCGACAGGTGCTCGGCCACGGTGCGTCCGGCACCCGCCTCGATCCCCGCGTTGCGAGCTTCGGGGCTGGCGTAGACGGGCACGACCTCGCCGCGCCCGGCGGCCCGCGCCTGCCCGAGCATCGCCGTGGCCAGGCCGGCGACGTGCGCCAGCACGTGCCCGCGGGTCCAGCCGTCCAGGGTCGACCGCCCGGCGAGGTCGTCGGCGGTCAGCCGCCCGACGGCGGACAGGAGGTCGTCCAGCCCCGCCGCCGAGTCGGTCAGGGCGTGGGGGATCAGGTCGGTGCTCGCGGGGGTGCTCGTGGGCGTGCTCGGCGGGGTGGTCACAGGGGGTCCCTTCGTCGGGGCTGGATCGGTGTGTGGGCGGGTGCGGGGTCAGGGCCAGAGCAGGCCGGTCGACCAGCCGTCGGCCGCCGCCCGGTACAGCAGCCGCGTGTGCGGGCCGTCGTCCGGCGCCTGCCAGAACTCGACCTCCGTCGGCGCGAGCACGTACGCGGTCCAGTCCGGCGCGGCCAGCCCGGGGTCGGCGGTGACCGTGCGCAACGCCTCGGCGAACGCGTCCGCGTACTCCTCCTGGGACCCGAGCGGCTCGCTCTGGTGGTTCACCAGGCCCGCGGCGCGCGACAGGTCCGGCCGCGCGAGGAAGTCCGCCCGGCTCGCCTCCGTCCCGGCCGACGCCGCCGTGCCCGTCACCTTGACCTGGCGGCCCAGCTCCGGCCAGAAGAACGTCAGCGCCGCGTTCGGGTTCGCTGCCAGGTCACACCCCTTGGGGCCCGTGGACTGCGACGCGAACCACCACCCGTCCGCCGTCACGTCCTTGAGCACCAGCGTGCGGGCGTGCACCCGCCCCGCGGCGTCCGCCGTCGACAGCGTCGCCGCCTGCGGGGCCAGCAGGCCGCCGTCGATCGCCTGCTCGATCCACGCCACGAACAGCTCGTGCGGGGTGGGCGGGGCGGCCGCGGTGTCGAAGACCGGCAGCCCCGGCCGGGCAAAGGTGGGCAGTGCGCGCAGGCGCTCGCGGAACGTCACGAGTTCTCCTTCTGGGTCGGCGGGTCCTGGGTGAGCGGGTCCTGGTTCGGCGGGTCCTGACTCAGCAGACCGACGAAGCCGCGCACCGCGGCGTCGAGCGCGCCGGGATCCCGCGTGGCCCGGGCCAGGACGTATCCGCCCTGGATGATCGCGAGGGCGGCGTGCGCGCGGTCGCGGGCGACGCCGTCGGGCAGCCCGGTCTCGCGGAAGATCTGGGTGACGGTGCCGAGCAGCCGCACGAAGTAGGCGGTCACCACGTCGTGCAGGCCGTCGTCGTCCATCACCGCCTGGTCGGCGGTGAGGCGGCCGATCTTGCAGCCGGCCAGCGCCTCGCGCGGCCGTTCGAGGTACGCGACGAGGCGTTCGACGGCGGGGGAGTCGCCGCCCAGCGTGCGCATCGCTCGCGTGAGCGCGTCGTCCACGGTGGCGCCGACGGCGGTCACGGCGAGGTCGTGCTTGGTGGGGAAGTGGTGGTACAGGCTGCCCTGCCCGACGCCGGACGCCGCCAGCACGGCGCGCGGGCTCGTGGGCCCGACCCCCTGGGCGGCGAAGAGATCCTGCGCGGCGCCGACGAGCCGCTCACGTGCGGATGTGCTGCTGCTCATGGCTGCACCATACCTACCTCCAGGTATGGTGCCAACCGAGTTCTCCCGGTACGGACACCGAGATCGCCTGTCAGAACAGGGTGAGCACGCCCAGGACGCCGACCGCCAGGGCCAGGGCGAGCGAGACCGCGATCAGCACGCTGTGCACGGTGAGGAACGTGGTGGCCCGGCCGTCGGCGTCGCGCGACCGGGGGTCGGCGACGATCCGCTGCCAGAACCGCGGCCAGATGAGCAGGTTCCACAGCGCGGTGACGATGAGTACGACGGACCAGCCGACAGGAATATCCACCCGCCAATTATCCGCCGCGCCGAACGCGGCTCCGACGCCCCCGACGGCGTTGAGCACAGCGGTTGCTGCCAGGGGGACGCCGGTCGTGGCAGGAAGTGCTGTGGTCAACACCGCCCGGCCGGGGGGCGGGCGCCGTCGGGCGCCGTCAGAAGTAGTCGCGGACGTGGAGCTGGCGGCCGCCGAACAGGGTCGACAGCGCGGCGTCGTGGTCCGCCGGGCCGGTGAGGTGGCCCGCGACCCGCAGGTTCGCCGCCGACTGCGCGCCCGAGTACAGCAGCGCCAGCCCGTTCGGGCTCAGCACGGGCCGCGCGTGGTGTGCGTCGTCGACGTCGACCGCGTCGCGCTCCAGGTGCGTGACGCCGTCGGAGACCGTGAGCGTCCACGCGCCCGCGAGATCCTCCGCGCCCCGGACGGCGAACGGCACGCGCGCGCCCTCCAGCGGCGTCGCGAGCCCGCCCAGCGCACCGGCCACGTCCAGGATCCGCAGCATGTACGGGTGGGCGGAGTGCACGGTCGTGGTCAGGTCGGGCAGCACCAGCCATGCGGGATCGAGGCCCGACGTCGCCACGCGCGCCGTGCCGACCACCGTCGAGAAGCTGCCGAGGGTGCGCCACAGGGCCCGGGCGGCGTCCGGCGTCAGCGCGATGAGGTCGTCGATCTCCATCACCGTGGTGGGCGGCGTGTAGCCCTCGCCCCGGGTCCAGCTCGCGAAGCCGACCACCTCGTCCGAGGCATCGAGGGCCAGCGTGACGCCCGTGTAGTCGGCGAAGAACTTCTCCGACGGCGTCCAGAAGGGCTTCTCCGCGCGCGAGACCGGCCCGTTCTGCGCCGCGGCCCAGCGGCGGTGGACGGCGACGACGGCGTCGAAGTCGGCCGTCGTGGCCCGGCGGGTCAGCACGCCGGCGGGCGCCGCCACCCGGTTCAGGTTCTGCAGGGGCACGTCGACGTCGTCGAACGAACCGACCACCTCGTAGCCCAGCCGGCGGTAGATGCCCGGCGCGGACGGGAAGAGCGTGGAGAGGACGTCGCCCTGCTCGCGGGCCTCGTCGAGCGCGGCGCGGAACAGGCGCGCGAGGTGCCCGGAGCCGCGTCGCTCGGGCTCGACGGCGACCCCCGCCACGCCCGCCGTCGGCACGCGGGCGCCGTGGAACCACGACGTGAACCCGTAGACCCGCAGGCGGGCGGCCAGACCGTCGCCGTCGAACGCGCCCCACTCCCGGAAGCCCGAGGCGGCCCACTCCTCGGCCGTCGGGACCGCGCGGCCCCCGGCGGGCACACCGAACGCCTCGCCGCCCAGCCGGGTGTAGTCGGGCTGGTCGGCGTACTCGATCCGGCGCACGGTGAGGGTCATGCAGGCGACCCTAGGCAACAGTGGGCCGCGCTCGCGAGCCGTTACCTCGGTCGCCCGCCGACCAGAGCGTCCCGAGGACTCAGAGCGTCCCGAGGACTCAGAGCGACCCGAGGACTCAGAGCGACCCGAAGAACTCCCGCACGTCACCCACCACGGCCTCGGCGTCGGTGACGTACGCGAAGTGGCCGCCCTGTTCCAGCTCGGTGTAGCGCACCAGGTTCGCCGACCGTTCCACGCAGGCCCGGATCGACCGGAAGTCCAAGGGGAACACCGCCACCGCAACCGGCACCCGCACCGGCAGGTCCCGGTACCCGGCTCCGGAGCGCGCGTCCCCCAGGTAGTGCCGGGCCGCGGACCCGCTCGTGCCCGTGAACCAGTACACGCTGACGTGGGCGAGGAACGTCTCCAGCCCGCCGACGGGCGGCAGGTCGCCCCAGCCCGTCCACAGCTCGGCGTTCCAGGCGAGCACTCCGGCCGGTGAGTCGTCGAGGGCGAACGCGAGCGTGCCGGGCCGCTTGGACTGGATGTCCCGGTAGCCGGCCTTCGACTGGAAGTCCGCGGTGCTGCCGGACTGCAGGCTCGCCCAGTCCTGAGGAGTGATCCGCGCCTTCTCCTCGTCGTCGCCCGCCGGGAACGCGAACCACTGGAGCACGTGCACCCCGACGAGCCCGGCCGGGTCGAGCGCACCGACCTCGCGCGCGACCAGGGCTCCGACGTCGCCGCCGGCCACACCCCAGTGCTCGTATCCGAGGTGCTCCATCAGCCTCGCCAGGGCGCCGGCGCTGCGGGCCGAGTCCCAGCCGGTCGACGTCGTCGGCCCGGAGAACCCGAAACCGGGCAGGGAGGGGACCACGACGTCGAACGCCGGGGTGCCGGCGGGCGCACCGTGCGCGGCCGGGTCGGTGAGCGGCCCGACGACGGCCTCGAACTCCAGCACCGACGACGGCCAGCCGTGCAGCAGGAGCAGCGGCGTCGCCCCCGGGACGGTCGAGCGGACGTGCCAGAAGTGCACCCTCTCGCCGTCGACCTCCGTGACGAACTGCGGGAACGCGTTCAGGCGCGCCTCGACGGCGGACAGGTCCAGCGCCGCCCACGCCTCCGCCATCTCGCGCACGGTCGCGACGGGCATGCCCTGGTCGGTACCGACCCCGGCGGGCTCGACGGGCCATCGTGTCCGGGCGAGGCGTGCGCGCAGGTCCGTGACGGCGGCCTGGTCGAACCGGACGGTGAACGGGCTGATCACGGCGGTGCTCTGGGTGGTCATGGCTTCCTCCGGGTTCGGCGAGCCGGCGTCGTGCCGGCCGCTCACCCCTTAATCTCCAGCGTCTTCCGGTCGAGTTCTGTCCTGATTCCGCGACAGGATGGGTGGCATGTGGGAGACCTCCGCACGCCTGCTCAAGCTGCTGTCATATCTCCAGGCCCGTCGCGAGTGGACGGGGCCGGAGCTCGCCGGGAGGCTCGGCGTCTCGGAACGCACGGTGCGCCGCGACGTCGACCGGCTGCGCGCCCTCGGCTACCCCGTCGACGCGACGCGCGGCGTAGCCGGTGGCTACCGCCTCGGCCCCAGCGCCGAGATGCCGCCCCTGCTGCTCGACGACGACGAAGCCGTCGCCGTCGCGGTCGGGATGCGCACCGCGTCCCGCACGCCGGTCGCCGGCATCGAGGACGCCTCCGCGCGGGCCCTCGCGAAGCTCGAGCAGGTGCTGCCGCCACGGCTGCGCTCCCGGGTCGGGGCGCTCGCGGCCGCGACCGTCGAGGTGCCGCCGGACCGGCCGGCGCCCGTGGTGCGCCCGGAGGTCCTGGCGGGGTTCGCCGAGGTCGTCCGGGACGGGGTGACGACCCGTTTCGACTACGAGGGCCACGACGGCGTACGCAGCCGCCGCCGCGTGGAGCCGCACCGGCTCGTGGTGTGGGGCAGCCGCTGGTACCTCGTGGCCTGGGACCTGGACCGCGACGACTGGCGGATGTTCCGCCTGGACCGGGCCGCCGGGCCTGTGCCGCCGCACGGGCCCCGGGTGCTCGCGCGGCGCGAGCCTCCGGAGGGCGCGGTGGCCTACGTGCAGCGCGGCGTGTCGACGACGGCGATGCGCGTTCGGGCACGGGTGGTGGTGCACGCGTCGGCCGAGAACGTGGCGGCGCGGATCAACCCGGCGGTCGGGCTCGTCGAGGCGATCGGGCCGGATCGCTGCGTGCTGCACACCGGTGCCGACGACGTGTGGACCGTCGCCGTGCACCTCTGCCTGCTCGACGCGGACTTCGAGGTGAGCGGGCCCGCGGAGCTGGTGGACCTCGTGCGGGCGCTCGCCGCGCGGTACACGGCCGCGGCTCGTCAGTCGCCGAAGTAGGCGACCTGGTCCTCCGCCGGGTGCGGGCGCAGCAGCGGCGTGCGCGTGACCTCCAGCGGTTCCGGCGTGAGCAGGCCCTGCAGCTCGGCGTCGGCCGTGCGGTTGCCGGGCGCGAGGCCGTCGTCGGCCACGAGGTCGCGCTGGAACAGGACGGCGTCGCGCCAGGCGCCGAGCTTCCAGCCGATCTTCTCGAACGAGCCCGCGCGCTGGAACCCGACCGCCTCGTGCAGCGCGATCGCGGGGTCGTTCGGCAGCACGATGCTCGCGACGACGCGGTGGTAGCCGCGCCGCGCGAGCCGCGCCAGGAGCGCCTCGTACAGGGCGCGGCCGCCGCCGACCCGCTGGTGCTCGGTCGCGACGTAGACGTTGGTCTCGAGCGTCCAGCGGAACGTCGGACGGTCCGCGAACGGCTTGGCGTAGGCGAAGCCCACGACCGTGCCGTGCGACTCCAGCACCAGCCACGTCTCGCGGCCGAAGAAGCGCTCGATGCGGCGCGTCATCTCGCGGGCGTCCGGCGGGCGGGTCTCGAACGTCGCCGCCGAGTCGGCGACGAAGGGGGCGTAGATGGCGGCGCAGGCTGCGGCGTCGTCGGGAGTCGCGACGCGGACGATGCTGTCCATGCACGGATCCTGTCGTGTTCCGCGCGGGCAGGATGATCGCAACACTGAATTGACGGCGACCCGCTGAGCAGGTAGATCAGCCGGCCTCGCCGGCGGGTGGTGCGTCCCCGAGCGCGGGCGCCAGGTCCTTCTGCAGCCGCATGACGTCGTGCCACCGGCCGTGCTTCCAGCCGATCTGGTGGAACGTGCCGACCACCTCGAACCCGAGGGCGGTGTGCAGGCCCAGGCTGGCCTCGTTCGGCAGGGCCAGGCCGGCGACCAGCCGGCGGAAGCCCCGCGCGGCGAGCCGCTCGAAGAGCTCCTCGTACAGTGCGCGGCCCGCGCCCGTCCGCCGTCGGCCCTGCTGGAGGTAGACGCTGGTCTCGGCCGACCAGCGGTAGGCCTCCCGCGGCGAGTAGGGCGCGGCGTACGCGAAGCCGACGACGTCGGTCGTGCCCGCCTCCAGGGCGACGAGCCAGGCGTGGCCCGCCGAGTAGCTCGCGATGCGTCGCGCCATCTCCTCGGTGCCCGGCGGCTCGGACTCGAAGCTGATGTAGGTCTCGCGCACGTAGTAGGCGTAGATGTCGGCACAGGCCGCGGCGTCGTCGGGGGTCGCGGGGCGGATCGTCAGGTCCATGGGGCGATCGTGCCGGATGTTCGGGCGTGCTCGGGACGCGACAGGGGTCGTGGTCGGCTGCCGCGGGCGAATTCCTGGCGGCCGTCGGGGCGGTTGTCGGTGGCCGGGCATAGCGTGAGGCCCGTGACCACGCTCCAGAGACGAGTCCTCGTCGTCGCCGTCCTCGGCTCCTTCGTGTCGTTCCTCGACGGCACGGTGGTCAGCGTGGCCCTGCCCGCGATCGCGGACGAGCTGGCGGGGCCCGGCATGGAGGCGCTGCCCCTGCAGCAGTGGGTCGTGGACGCGTACCTGATCACTCTCGGTGCGCTGATGCTCGTGGCCGGCTCGATCTCCGACGTCTACGGGCGGCGCCGCGTGCTGGCGGCCGGGCTCGTCGGGTTCGCCCTTGCCTCCATCCTGTGCGCCGTCGCGCCCACCGGGCCCTTCCTCGTGCTCGCGCGCGCCCTGCAGGGGGTGGCCGGCGCCCTGCTGGTACCGAGCTCCCTGGCGCTGATCATCGCGACGTTCAGCGGGGAGGCGCAGTCCCGCGCGATCGGCCGGTGGACCGCGCTGACCACCGGCGCGATGATCGTGGGCCCGTTCGTGGGCGGCATGCTCGTGGACTTCGCGTCGTGGCGCTGGGTGTTCTGGATCAACGTGCCCGTCATCGCCGTGACGCTCTGGCTCCTGCGCGGTGTCCCCGCCGCGGAGGGCGAGCCCGGCCGGCACATCGACGTGCCCGGTGCGGTGCTGGCGGCGCTCGGCCTCGCGGGCGTGGTGTTCGGGCTGATCGAGGGGGAGCGGCTCGGCTGGACGTCGCCCGTCATCCTCGTCTCGATCATCGCGGGCGGGGTGATGCTGGTGGCGTTCGTGCTCTACCAGCGGCGGGCGGCGGACCCGATGCTGCCGCTCCGGCTGTTCGGGGCGCGCAACTTCGCCTGGGGCAACCTGGCCACCACCGCGATCTACGGCGCGC
This sequence comes from Promicromonospora sp. NPDC090134, assembly GCF_044746965.1. Lineage (NCBI taxonomy): Bacteria > Bacillati > Actinomycetota > Actinomycetes > Micrococcales > Promicromonosporaceae > Promicromonospora > Promicromonospora sp. NPDC090134. The sequence goes on from NZ_JBIVCZ010000007.1 coordinate 308,026, forward strand.
TGTCGCTGGGCGGCTTCGTGCTCACCCTGTTCCTGCAGCAGGTCGCCGGGTACTCCGCCACGGCGTCCGGTGTGGCACAGCTGCCCACGACCATCGCGATGATCGGGCTGTCGGCCTGGTTCGGCACGCTCGCCGGCCGGTACGGGCCGCGGCTGTTCATGACCGTGGGCCCGATCGTGGCCGGGGTCGGGTACCTCCTGATGCTCTCGATCGACGAGACAGCCGACTACCTCACGCAGGTGCTGCCCGGTCAGCTCGTGTTCGGGCTCGGCCTCTCGATCACGGTGGCGCCGCTGACGGCCGCCATCCTCGGTGCCGTGCCGACGCACGACGCCGGCATCGGCTCCGCCGTGAACAACGCCGTGGCGCGGGTGGCGGGCCTGGTGACCGTGGCGTTCGCGGGGATCATCACGGGCGGGGTGCTCGACGTCGCGTCGTTCCACCGGGCGCTGCTGGTGACGGCGGGCCTGCTCGTGCTCGGCGGGCTGGTGTCCCTGGTGGGGATCCGGAACGTGCGTGGAGTAGATCCCGACGCAAACCTGGTCAAAACCAGTTAGGTATGCCTAACCTCAGTACATGGCATTCAAGGGGCGCAAGGCCGTCGACCCGCACGTCGTGATGGCCGAGGTCATCAGCACCAAGCAGGTCTCGCCGAACATGATGCGCGTGACCCTCGGCGGCGACGAGCTCGACCGGTTCACGCCCGCCGGCTACGACCAGTGGTTCCGCCTGTTCCTGCCGCGCGCCGGCCAGGACATGCTGCGCCTGCCCACGCGGACCTCCGGGCTCTGGTACGCCGAGTACCTCACCACGCCCAAGGCCCGCCGGCCGTGGGTGCGCAACTACACCGTCCGCGCGGCGCGCCCCGACCTGAACGAGCTCGACGTCGACTTCGTGCTGCACGCAGGGGACGACGCCCCGGACGGCTCCGCCGAGCGCGCCGCCGGACATGCCGCCGGACCGGGAGCCGGCTTCGCGCAGGCCGCCGAGCAGGGCCTGCGCGTCGGCCTGCTCGACCAGGGCGTCGCCTACAACCCGCGGCACGACCACGACTGGACGCTCCTGGTCGCCGACGAGTCCGGCCTGCCCGCCGTCGCGGGCATCTGCGAGTCCCTGCCCGACGACGCGCGCGGCCTCGCCCTCGTCGAGGTACCCACGGCCGCGGACACACAGGAGTTCCGCGTCCCGTCCGGCGTCGAGCTGCGCTGGGTGGTGCGGTCCGACGCTGACCCCCAGGCCGTGCCGGGGCAGGTGGCGCTCGCGGAGCTCTGCGCCCTGGACCTCACGGGACGCGCGGGCGACGTCTACGCCTTCACGATCGGCGAGTCGGCGCTGGCCACGGGAGCGCGCCGGCACCTGGTGGGGGAGCGCGGGGTGCCGAAGGCACACGTCGACTTCGTGGGCTACTGGCGCCATGGCCGCTCGTCCCCGAGCTGACGTGTGCTGGCGAGGCGCAGGGCAGGAACGCGCCGAGTCAGTCGCTTGGTCGGACCACGCCCCTGACTCGGCACGCCGTGCACAGGTAGGGGCAGGTCGGCCTCTGCGGGACGTGACCGTGCGGCACCGTTCTCCCGACCACCCGCACCCAACATATTGCGTTGGGCGCGGCCTGGCGGCTGTGTCAGGGTCCTGGCATGACTTCCTTCGTCTCGCACGTCACCGTGGACTCCTCCGACGCGTACACACTGTCTGAGTGGTGGAAGCCGGTGCTCGGCTACCAGGACGTGCCCGGGGACCCGAACCTGCCCGGTCACGAGGAGTGCATGATCGTCGACCCGGACGGCAAGGGGGTCGACGTCCTGTTCATCGAGGTGCCGGAGGCCAAGACGGTCAAGAACCGGGTGCACCTCGACCTGCGCCCGCGCGCGGACCTGCGCGACGTCGAGGTCGAGCGGGTCAAGGCGCTCGGCGCCACCGTCGTGGGCGACCACCGTGGGATCTACGGGCCGGGTTCGGGCTGGGTGACGTTCGCCGACCCGGAGGGCAACGAGTTCTGCGTCCTGCGCTCGCGGGAAGAGCTCGCGGCCGAGCCCGCGGCGGCCGGGGACGTTGCGGCAGACGCCGCGAGCTCGGCCGACGGCGCAGGTGCCGTCGGCACCGCGGGCCCGGGCACCGCGGACCCGGCCGGCGCGTGAGCGAGCACGTGATCCGGCCCGAGGCGCCGGAGGACTTTCCCGCGATCCGCACGGTGCAGCTCGCGGCGTTCGGCGAGGACCGGGTCGCCGACGGCGTCGACCGCATCCGCGAGTCCTGGATCTACCGCCCGGCGACGTCGCTGGTGGCGGTGTCCGACGGCGACGTGGTGGGCCACGTGATGATCACCGGCTGCACCGTCACGAGCGACGCCGGGGAGCGCACGGTCGCGATGCTCACCCCGCTCGGCGTCCTGCCGGAGCACCAGCGGCGCGGGATCGGGTCGGCCCTGGTCCGGGCTGCGCTCGCCGGTGCCGAGGCGGCTGGTGAGCCGTTCGTCGTGCTGGAGGGCAGCCCGGCGTACTACGGGGCGCTCGGGTTCGTCCCGGCCCGCGACCACGGGATCGAGATGCAGCTGCCGGACTGGGCCCCGGCCGAGGCAGGCCAGGTCTACCTGCTGCCGGCCCACGACCCGGCCGACCCCACCCTGCACGGCAGGATCACCTACCCGCCGGTCTACGGCTGAGCGCCGCCGACGTCGGTCTGCGGCAGGCTGGCCCGATGCCGACCACCCGAATCGGCGTCAGACCCGGACCACGACCTTGCCGCGGGTGTGGCCGGACTCGTTGGCCCGGTGGGCGTCGGCGGCGTCGGCGAGGTCGAAGACCTGGGCGATCTCGACGGACAGCCTGCCCGCATCGAACAGGGCGGTGAGCGCGTCGAGGTCGGCGGTCGAGGGGCGCACCCACACGTAGTGCCCGCCGTGCTCGCTGCGGGCGGTGGGGTCGGCGATCGAGGCGACCGTGCCGCCGTCGGCCAGGAGGCCCGCGCTGTCCGCGACGACCCCGCCGCCCACGAAGTCCAGGACGACGTCGACACCGCCGGGCGCGAGGGCGCGGACGCGGTCGGCCAGGCCGTCGCCGTAGGTGACGGGCTCGGCACCCAGGCCGTGCAGGAACTCGTGGTTCCGCTTGCTCGCCGTGCCGATGACGCGGGCGCCCAGGGCCCGGGCGATCTGCACGGCGAACGCGCCGACGCCGCCGGCGGCGGCGTGCACCAGCACGGTCTGGCCGTCCTTGACCCCGGCCCGCTGGATCGCCTGGTAGGCGGTGAGGCCCGCGAGCGGCACCGCGGCGGCCTCCTCGAAGCTCAGCGACGCCGGCTTGCGCGCGAGGGTGCGCACGGGCGCGGCGACCAGCTCGGCGAACGTGCCGCCGTGCACGGTGTCCTTGCGCACGTAGCCGTACACCTCGTCACCGACCTGGTACTCCGGGGTGTCCAGGCCGACCTGCTCGACGACTCCGGCGACGTCCCAGCCCGGGATCGCGGGCAGCTCGGTGTCGATGAGGCCCCGCAGGTTCCCCTGGCGGATCTTCCAGTCGACGGGGTTGACCGACGCCGCCCGCACGCGCACGACGACGGTGTCGGGACCGATGTGCGGGTCGGGCTGCTCGGTGAGCTCCAGGACGTCCGCGCTGCCGAACCGCGCGTAGGTGATGGCTCGCATGCACGCGACAACGGCCCGGGCGGACGCCGGTATTCCGCGCACGCGAACGAGTCGACCCGCACGGCGGAGTCACCGCCCAGGTAATAGTGTGCCAAGCGCCTCGTCACCCGACCGAGGTGCGCTTCTGCCCACGGCGTCACCCATGACCAGGGGCCTCGACGACGACGTCCGCCGGCGTCTTCTCCGGGCGCCAGCCCCGCCACACCGAGTGCCGCATGCGCCGCTCGCCCGAGGCACCGTCCGGACCCTCTGCCCAGTCCGCGTACGTCACCTCGCCCACCTGGCTCGGTGTGACCCAGCGGGCGTCCGACGCGTCCTCCGCGGGCACGCCGGACACGCCCGGCGTCTTGCGCTCCAGGCCGCGCAGCCGCGTGGTGATCTCCCGTCGCTCGCGCTCGGAGAAGCCCGTGCCGACCCGGCCGACGTACCGCAGGCCCGCCTGCTCCTCGCCGGCGTCCGGCACCGCCATGAGCAGCGAACCCATCACGGAGGGGTCCGCGCGGCCCGGCCGCCAGCCCACGATCACCACCTCCTGCATGGCCTGGTGCTTGATCTTGAGCCACTCGCGCGAGCGCCGTCCGGCGTAGGTGGAGGCGCGGCGCTTGGCGACCACGCCCTCCAGCCGGAGGGTGCGGGACGTGCGCAGGGCGGCCTCCAGGTCGCCGTCGAACGCGGGCGGGAGGTGGATGGGCGCACTCGGCGTGACCAGGGATTCCAGGAGCTCGCGCCGTTCGGTGTAGGGGCGGGCGGTGACGTCGTCGCCGTCGGCGACCAGTACGTCGAACAGCATGAGGTCCACCTGGACCTGGGCCTTGGCGCGGGCGACGTCGCGCTCCTTGCGCAGGTTGGCGCGGTGCTGGAGACGGCGGAAGTCGGGGCGGCCGGCCCGGTCGAGGGCGACGATCTCGCCGTCGAGCACGACGGGCAGGCGGGCGGCGTCGACCTGGGCCGCGAGCGCGGCGAGCTCGGGGAACGTGACGGTGAGGTCCTGCCCGGAGCGGCTGACCAGGCGCAGGGTCCCGGGGTCCTGGACGTGCGCGAGGGCGCGGAACCCGTCCCACTTCATCTCGAAGGCCCAGTCGTCGGTCTGGATGAGGTCGCCGGGTGCGGCGGCGGTGGCGAGCATGGGCCGACGTCGCCCGCCCGCGCCCGCTTCTCGTCGAGTGCCCGGTGTCTGTGGGGTCGGGGGCGCGGAGGGCGACGAATGTCCGGCACTCGCCGGGGCGGGGGTGCCCGGCTGGGCCTTGGTCAGGTGGATCAGCCAGTTGTTCTCGGCGTCGCCGTCGCGCCCGCCGGTGCGGATCAGGGCGAGCCGGCGCGCACCGCGTTCCGCGGACCGGAGCGTGACGATGACCTCGTCGTCGCGCCACTTCTCCAGGTCGTAGGTGCCGGAGTCCCAGATCGTGACCTCGCCGGCCCCGTACTCGCCGCCGGGGATGCTGCCCTCGAACGTGCCGTACTCCAAGGGGTGGTCCTCGGTCTGCACGGCCAGGTGGTTCTTGGTCGGGTCGGTGGGTTCGCCGCGAGGGAGCGCCCAGCTCACCAGGACGCCGTCGTGCTCCAGCCGGAAGTCCCAGTGCAGGCGGCGGGCGTGGTGCTCCTGGATGACGAAGGTGGGGTCGCCCGCGTCGTCGGCGTCGGCCGCGGAGGCCGCGTCGTCGGAGCCGGACGGCGACGCGCTGGTCGCGGGCCCGAACGGCTCCGGGGTCTTCGCCGGGTCGCGCTTGGCGCGGTAGGTCTCCAGCTTCTCGAAGGTGGCCAGGCGCTCCGACGTCGGCTCCAGGGCGGCGAGGTGACCCTCCAGCAGCGGCGCGAGGAGGTCGCCGTCGGCCGCGATGCGCGCGACGACGTCCTCGGGGGTGAGCTGGGCGAGGTCCGGGTCCTCCAGCTCGGCCCAGGTGCGGGGCGCCGCGACCCAGGGCCGGTCGAGCCCGCGCAGGGAGTAGGGCGCGATCGTGGTCTTGCTGCCGTTGTTCTGCGACCAGTCGACCAGCACCTTGCCCGACCGCAGGGCCTTGCTCATGTCGCTGACCACCAGGTCGGGGTGCTCGGCCTCCAGGTAGCGGGCGAGCTCGTGCGCGACGGCGGACACGGCGTCGGAGTCGAGCCGGGTGTCGGCCGCCTTGCCGAGGGCCGCGTACAGGTGGATGCCCTTGGACCCGGAGGTGACGGGGTACGGCTCCAGGTCCATGCCCCGCAGGATCTCGCGGGCCCAGCGCGCGACCTCGGCGCACTCGGCGAGCCCGGCGCCGGGCCCGGGGTCGAGGTCCAGCACGAGGCGGTCCGGGTCGAGGCGCGCCCCCGTGCGGCCGAACTGCCACTGCGGTGTGTGCAGCTCGAGGGTCGCCGTCTGACCCAGCCAGGTCAGGGTCGCCAGGTCGTTGACCAGCACGTAGTCGTTGGCCGACGTCTTGTGCTGGATCGACCGGCGCTTGACCCAGTCGGGGGTGGAGGCGTCGAGGTTCTTCTGGAAGAACATCTGCCCGCCCGTGCCGTCGGGCCAGCGCTTGCGCGTCGCGGGGCGGTTGGCGGCGTGCGGCAGCAGGACGGGTGCCACCTCCGCCAGGTAGTGCAGCACCTCGCCCTTGGTGGTGCCCGACGCCGGGTACAGCACCTTGTCGAGGTTGCTCAGGCGCAGGCGGTGGCCGTCCACCGTGACCGTCTGCGTCGTCGCCATCCCACCATCGTGCCGCCGGTCGGCCGGGTGCGCAGCAGTCGTGCGCGGAGTCGGCGAGATCACTCGAACGGTGTAGAGGCCGGGTGAAGAACTCCGCTAGGCTCCCGCGAGTGATTTCTGACATCTCGATCGACGTGTCCCTGGCGCCCCTGTCGGCTGCCGCCGACGCTCCTTCGATCGGCCGGCCCGCGCGGCTCACCGTCTACGGCGCGGAGTGGTGCCGCGACTGCCGGCGCAGCAAGGCGGTGCTCGACGTCCGCCGCGTGGACTACGTGTACGTGGACCTCGCCGCGGACCCGACCAAGGCCGACGAGGCCGAGGCGCTCACCGGGCGCAAGACCATCCCGGTGCTGGTGTTCCCCGACGGCGAGCACCTCGTGGAGCCCACCAACGCGGAGCTCGCCGCGAAGCTGGACCGCTGCGGCCTCTGATCCCCTCAGGGAACCGGGCCCAGGACTAAACCTGGGCATGTCGTGCGCTTGGGGCGCACCATAGAAGGATGAGGGCGATCTGGAAGGGTGCCGTGACCTTCGGTCTCGTCAACGTCCCGGTCAAGCTGTACAGCGCGACCGAGGACCACGACGTGCCGTTGCACCAGGTGCATGACGCCGACGGCGGACGCATCAGGTACAAGCGCGTGTGCGAGATCGACGGCGAGGTGGTGCCGTACGAGCACATCGACCGGGCCTACGACGACGGCGAGCGCACCGTCGTGCTCACCAAGCAGGACCTCGCCGAGCTGCCCGCCGAGCGGGACCGGGAGATCTCGGTGGTCGAGTTCGTGCCCAGCGAGCAGATAGATCCGATCATGTTCGACCGGACCTATTACCTGGAGCCCGACTCCAAGTCCACGAAGGCGTACGTGCTGTTGCGCCGCACGCTGGAGGAGACCGACCGCACGGCGGTCGTGAAGTTCGCGCTGCGGCAGCGTACGCGGCTCGCGGCGCTGCGGGTGCGGGAGGAGATCCTGGTGCTGCAGACCCTGCTGTGGGCCGACGAGATCCGCGAGGCCGCGTTCCCGTCCCTCGACGAGCCCGCGAAGGTGAGCGCCAAGGAGCTGACGATGTCGGCCCAGCTCGTCGGCAGCTTCGAGGCGGACTTCACGCCCGAGGACTACGAGGACGACTTCCAGGTGCAGCTGCGCAAGCTCGTGGACGCGAAGCTGGAGGCGGGCGAGACCGTCGACACGGCGGCGACGTTCGGCGAGGCGGCCGAGGAGGAGGGCGAGGGCGCCGAGGTCGTGGACCTCATGGAGGCCCTGAAGCGCAGCGTCGCGGACGCGAAGAAGTCCCGCAAGACCGGCTGACCCCCTGGTCTCGTCGTCGAGATCAGGGAGCCGCGGGCGGGCACGCCGTCGGACGGCGCCGTCGTCTCCCTCAGGTCCAGCCGGAACCGCAGGGCGTACCCGAGCGGGCTGCGCACCCGCAGGTGCGCCCACGTCCCGGGCGCGGCCAGCCCGTCCGGCCCGACGACGCCGTGGGTCGCCCCCGCGGTCAGCCCGGGCCACCAGTCGGGCCAGGTGAACCGGGGATCGGCGAGCACCGGCCAGACCCGGGCGGTGGGGGCGGCCGGACGCCAGACGGACTCGAGGACGAACACGGCCCCATCGTGCCGTCCCTGCGGGTCCGCCGGTGCCCGCCGCGCCGACGGCCGCCCGGGCGGCGGGTGAGCACGGCGGACGCATGAAAAGGTGGAGGAGATGAGTCGTCCCAACCCGCCCCGCTGGCTGCGCTGGACCCTTGCCGGAGCGGCAGCTGCCCTGTTCTGCCTGATGTTCGGGATCACGACGGCGAGAGCCGACCTCAGCCTCGGCCCGCACGAGGCCACCTACGCGGTCACCGCGGACGACCAGATCGTCGCCGACCTCGGCCCGCTCGGCACGGTCGTGACAGACTCCCCGCTGCCCCTGACGCTCGGGGTGCGGATCACGGTGCACGAGATCCCCACGGACCTCTCTGCCGTGGACGCGGCCAGCTTCGACGCGCTCGCGGGGGACCTCGACGGGTACCTGCAGTTCTTCGACACCCCGCAACGCACGGTGCGCACCGTGGCGTGGGCGCTGGTCTGGGACGCGCTCCGCGGCGCGGCCGCCGCGGCGGTGGTGCTGGCGGGTGTCGCGTTCGGCCTGCGGGCCCTGCTCGGCGCCGCCCGACGGCGGGAGCTCGCCCGCACCTTCGCGTCCCGCACCTGGGAGATCACCGCCGCCGGCGTCGTCGTCGTGCTGGTGGCCGCGACCGCCACGGCGAGCGCCGGGCCCGAGGAGCGGGCCGCGCTGCCGGCCTCGCCGGTCTTCGCGGGAACGGCCCTGGAGGGCGCGCGGATCACGGGCCGGCTGGCGGGCGTGATCGACACGTACAGCAGCCAGCTGGTGGAGACGTACCAGGCCAACGAGGTGTTCTACGCGGGTGCCCGGGAGAAGCTGATGGCGGCGTGGGACGCCCGGGTCGCGGAGCAGGAGGCGGCGGAGCAGGAGCCGACGCCGTCGGGCAGCCCGGGGGAGCCGGACTACGTGACGTTCCTGCTGGTCTCCGACCTGCACTGCAACACGGGGATGACGCCGCTCATCCGTGACCTCGCGGACCGGCTGGCGCCCGACGTCATGCTCAACGCCGGGGACACCACGATCAACGGGACGAGCGTGGAGTCGGTCTGCGTGGACTCGTTCGCCTCCGCGGTGCCGGACGGCGTGCCGTTCGTCGTCTCCGACGGCAACCACGACTCGCGCCTGACGACGGCCACCGAGCTGGCCAACCGGCAGATCGTGCTCGACGGGGAGATCGTCGAGGTGGAGGGGGTCCGGATCCTGGGCGACCGGGACCCGCTGGAGACGCGGATCGGCGGCGGCACGGTGATCGCGCGCGAGGAGACGCCCGAGGAGGCCGGGGAGCGGCTGCGGGACGTCGCGTGCGAGGCGGCCGGGGAGGCCGGGCTGGGCGGGTTCACCGAGGAGGACCGGGTGGACCTGCTGATGATCCACCAGCCCGCCGTCGGTGACGCGGCCCTGGAGTCGGGCTGCGTGCCGTTCCAGATCTCGGGGCACATGCACAAGCGGATCGGCCCCGACGTGGTGGGCTACGGCGTGCGGTACGTGAACGCGAGCACGGGCGGGGCCACGAAGGGGAACACCTCGGTGGGGCCGCTGCGCGACACCTCCCAGATGACGGTGCTGCGGTTCGACCCGGAGCGGCGGCAGTTCGTGGACTGGCAGCTCGTCGAGGTGACACCGGAGGGGGAGGCGGCCGTGAGCGAGCGTCAGGCCGTCCCGCAGCCCGCCCCGCTGCCGGACGAGGTGCCCGACGACGCGCCGGGCGACGTACCGGATGCCGGTCCGGCGCGGTCGTCGTCGGCGTCGGGCAACTAGGCTCGGGGTGTGGAGACCACAACCGACCCGGCTGAGCTGACGCCCGTCGCCCAGGACTACCTGAAGGCGGTGTGGTCGGCCCAGGAGTGGTCGGACGAGAAGGTGACCACCAAGCATCTGGCCGACCGGCTGGGCGTGGGCGCGTCCACGGTGTCCGAGACGGTGCGCCGGCTGAGCGGCCAGGGGCTGCTGGAGCACGAGCGGTACGGCGCGATCCGGCTGACGGACGAGGGCCGCCGGCTCGCGCTCGTGATGGTGCGCCGCCACCGCCTGCTGGAGACTTTTCTCGTGGAACAGCTCGGGTACGGGTGGGACGAGGTGCACGACGAGGCCGAGGTGCTGGAGCACGCGGTCTCGGACGTCTTCGTGGAGCGGATGGCGGCTCGGCTGGGCAACCCGTCGCGCGATCCGCACGGCGACCCGATCCCGTCCGCCGACGGCACGGTGGTGCGGCCCGACGCGGTGCCGTTGTCGTCGATGCACGCGGGCGACGCGGGCACGGTGGTGCGGATCTCCGACGCCGACCCGGAGGCGCTGCGGTACCTCGCGGAGCTGGGCCTGGACCTGGACATCCGCGTGGAGGTCACCACGCGGCGCGAGTTCGCGGGGACGGTCGCCGTCGCCTGGACGTGCCTGCCCGCTCCCGGGCCCGACGGCGCGGCGGTCGGCGTCGGTGCGGCCGACGCCGACGAGCGCGTGGCCGATCTCGGTCTGCTGGCGGCCTCCCGCGTGTGGGTGGCGCAGGAGTAGTCTGCTCCCCGTTCCCTCTTGCTCGTCGCCGGTGTCGTCGACGGTAGACCGAATCGATACGACACTTCCGGAGACCTCATGGCGAGCAGTGCACCCCAGAACGCCCCGGACCAGGCACCGGCCACCGGCTCGATGCGCCGCGCCGCGCCCGCGCTCGTCGCGCTGGCGGTGGGCGGGTTCACCATCGGCACCACCGAGTTCGCCGCGATGGGCCTGCTGCCCGACGTCGGCGTCGACCTCGGCGCCACCGACCCCCAGGTGGGGCACACCATCACCGCGTACGCGCTCGGCGTGGTCGTCGGGGCGCCGCTGCTGACCGTGGCCGCGGCGCGGATGTCGCGCAAGCGCCTGCTGCTGGCCCTGATGGGGTTCTACACGGTGGCGAACGTGCTGTCCGCCGCGGCGCCCGACATCGGGTGGCTCGTGGTCGGGCGCTTCTTCGCGGGGCTGCCGCACGGCGCGTTCTTCGGCGTCGGCGCCGCGGTCGGGGCCGCCGTGGCCGGGCCGGCCCAGCGCGGGCGGGCGGTCGCGACGATGATGACCGGCCTGACCATCGCGAACGTCGTCGGCGTGCCGCTGTCCACCTGGGTGGGCCAGGCGTTCGGCTGGCGTGTCTCCTACGTGCTGATCGGCGTGCTGGGCGTCGCCACGCTCCTGGGCCTCTGGCGGCTGATCCCGGCCGGCGCGGGCGGCGAGGGCCGCTCGGTGCGCACCGAGCTGGCGACCCTGCGCAACGGGCCGCTGTGGTTCGCGTTCGTGGCCGGCGCGATCGGGTTCGGCGGCATGTTCGCCGTCTACACCTACGTGGCCCCCACCATGACGGGCGTGACCGGCCTGCCCGGCGGCGCCGTGCCGTGGGTGCTCGCCCTGTTCGGCGTGGGCATGACGGTCGGCACGCAGATCGGCGGGCGGCTCGCCGACCGCGGCGTGCTGCGGGCGGTCCTGATCGGCTTCGTGGCCACCGCGGTCTCGCTCGTGCTGTTCGCGCTGACCGGCGCCTCGGTGGTGCCCGCGCTCGTCTCCCTGTTCCTGCTGGGCGTCACCTCGCAGATGCTGGGGCTCGCGTTCCAGACCCGGCTCATGGACCTGGCGCCCGGCGCACCGTCGCTGGGTGCCGCGCTGTGCCACGCCGGGCTCAACGTGGCCAACGGCGCCGGAGCGTTCCTGGGCGGCGTCGTGATCGACGCGGGCTGGGGCTACCTGGCGCCCGCGTGGGCCGGCGCCGTCGTCACCGTGCTGGGTCTCGGGCTGATCGTGGCGTTCGGGCGGCAGCGAGTCGTGCACCAGCCGGCGGAGACCGCACTGTGACCCGGGTCTCAGCAATGTCCCAGACTGCGCCGGTAGCGTAGTGCGGGTGACTGAGACCGGGGCGACCACGACGTCGTCGGACAGCTCGATGGACAGCTCGCCGGAGGGCGAGAACGAGGTCGCCGCGTACGGACCCAAGCCGCTGGGCGGCCGGGCCGTGGCGCTGCTCCTGGTGGTGCTGGGCGCGGTCGGGTTCGCCGCCTCCTTCGCCCTGGCCTGGGAGAAGTACCTCAAGCTCCTCGACCCGGACCGGACGGCGTCCTGCAGCATCAACCTGTTCGTCGACTGCGGCGCCGCGATGTCGTCGTGGCAGGGCGCGCTGCTCGGTTTCCCGAACCCCTACCTGGGTGTCGCGGCGTTCCCCGTGGTGATCACCACGGGCGTGGTGCTGCTGGTCGGCGCCCGCCTGCCGCGCTGGTACTGGATGACGCTGCTGGCCGGCACGGTGCTGGGCCAGGCGCTCGTGTTCTTCCTGATGTGGACCAGCTTCTACGCGATCGTGGCGCTGTGCCCCTACTGCATGGTCGTGTGGACCATCATGTGGCCGCTGCTCTGGTACCAGCTGGTGCGCGGCGTGCAGTCGGGCGACCTGCCCGCGAGCGCCGGCCTGCGCAGCGTCATGGTGGGCAACCGGCACATCATCCTGGTCATCGGCTACGTGGCGGCCGTGGCGTGGCTGATGATCGCGGTGGGCGGGGACCTGGTCGCGTCGTTCTGAGCATGGCGTGACGCCGAGGTGCCGGCGCCTCCAGGGAGACGGTCCGTCCGCGGAGTGTGTTGCTGTGCGTAGGCATCGTCCACGCACCGCAACACACTCCGTTCGCGTACCTGCTGCCGTCCTGCGGGGTCGCAGCTCAGCGGCGCAGGGCCTCGCGCAGCACCCGGCCCTCGCTGCCCGACGGCGGCGCGTAGCCCAGCAGCGCCGAGATGGTGGGTGCGACGTCGACGTGCCGCGGGCTGCGCGGGTGCGCGCCGGGCCGCACGCCCGCACCGGCGAGCACCAGCGGGATACGTAGCTCGGTGGTCGCGCCGTGCCGGCCGGCCGGGTCGGCGGGTGTGGCCCCGAACGACCAGCCGGGCTCCGGCTCCACGAGCAGGTCGCCGTGGTTCGGGCTCATGCGCAGCCGCCGCTGGTCGGCCTTGTCGAAGACGTTGCGCACCTGCGGCAGCGCCGTCAGCGCCCGCTCCAGGCGGCGGACGGCGGCGCGGTCGCCGGCCCGCTCGCCGACCAGGCGCACGTCGGCCACCCCGCCCACGACGATCACGACGTCGGTGCCGGGCGCGGGGGACTGGCCGCTGGTCAGGACCTGCGGGGTGAAGCCGGCCGCCTCGATCGCCGCGAGCCCCTCGGCGGCGAAGCCCTTGTCGAAGGTGGTCATGCCGTGGTCGCCCGTGATGACGAACGCCGTGCTGTCGTGGACGCCCGCCTCCTTGGTGGCGGCGACGATGCGCCCGATCTGCCGGTCGATGTCCTCCAGGGCGCCGGGGATGCGGGGGTCGGCGTCGCCGCCGTCGTGCCCGATCGCGTCGAGCGTGTCGCAGTAGACCGTCATGAGGTCGGGGATGCCGCTGGTCGTGACGAGCTGGCCGTTCGAGCTGACGGGCTCGCCGCGCAGCACGGACACGACGTCGTCGGTGCGGCGCGCGCAGTCGCCGCCGGGCTGCGTGTACAGCGCGTCGGGGTCGCCGAAGGTGACGCCGTGGTTCTGCAGGATGAACCACTGCGCGGAGAACACGGTGCCGCCCTGCTCCCGGATCGACTCCGCGACGGTCGGCACGGCGAGGTCGCGCTGCTGGCCGCGCGCGGTGTTGCTCGCGGCGTCGAACCAGTAGGCGGTGTTGTGGTGGGTCGCGGGCCACGCGCCCGTGGCGACCGAGGACCACGACGGGTTGGTGATCGAGGTCATCACGCCGGTCGAGGTGGTGACGCTGCCCTCGCGCAGGAGCGCGCGCAGGTTCGGCATCTCGACCGTGCCGGGGGAGCCGGCGCCGTCGCGGACCAGGTCGAGGTAGTCGACGTCGAACCCGTCCAGCGCGAGGAGGATCACGTGATCGGCACGGGCGGCGGGGCCGCCCCGGGCGTCGTCGTCGGGCAGCGGCGCGGCGGCGGCGGTCGACGCCGTCCACACGGTCGCGGCGGCGATGCTGGTGGCGAGGATCTTTCGCAACGAGGGCATCATGCGGGCAATTCGAGCACCCAGGGGGCGAACTTCGGGGGAGGTGGGGGCGAATGTCGGATGAACCCTGGAGGCTGTGGACGAGCGAGGGCCGCGCACCCGCGCGGTCGGTAGACTCGGGCGGGTGACCATGCCCGACGCACCCGAGCGCACCACGTCTCCCGACGAGCCCCGTTTCCGCTACACCCCGACCCTCGCGCAGCAGATCGAGCTGCGCTGGCAGGACATCTGGGAGGAGCGCGGCACGTTCCACGCGGCGAACCCGCAGGGGCGACTTACGGGGCCGGGCGGGAGCCCGGCGGCGGGCGACCCGTACTTCATCATGGACATGTTCCCGTACCCCTCGGGTGCGGGTCTGCACGTGGGCCACCCGCTGGGCTACATCGCCACGGACGTGACCGGGCGCTTCCGCCGCATGCGCGGCGACAACGTGCTGCACGCGCTGGGCTACGACGCCTTCGGCCTGCCCGCTGAGCAGTACGCGGTCCAGACGGGCCAGCACCCGCGGACCACCACCGAGGCCAACATCGGCAACATGCGCAGGCAGCTGCGCCGCCTCGGCCTGGGCCACGACTCGCGCCGCACGTTCGCGACGATCGACCCCGAGTACGTCCGCTGGACGCAGTGGATCTTCCTGCAGATCTTCGAGTCCTGGTACGACGCCGACGCCGAGCGTCCCGGCCCCGTGACGGGGGCGGGCGACGGCCGCGGCCGGGCGCGCCCCATCGCCGAGCTGCGTGCCGAGCTGGCCGCGGGCACGCGGCGCGTCCCCGGGCACGACGGTGACAACGCCGGCGGCGCCGTCTGGTCCGCGCTGAGCGAGCCGGAGCAGCGGGACGTCATCGACGCGCAGCGGCTCGCCTACGTCGACTCCTCGCCGGTCAACTGGTGCCCGGGCCTGGGCACCGTGCTGGCGAACGAGGAGGTCACCGCGGACGGCCGGTCCGAGCGCGGCAACTTCCCGGTCTTCCAGCGCAGCCTGCGCCAGTGGAAGATGCGCATCACCGCCTACGCCGACCGCCTCACGGACGACCTGGAGCTCATCGACTGGCCCGAGAAGGTCAAGTCGATGCAGCGCAACTGGATCGGCCGGTCCACGGGCGCCAACGTGCGGTTCGACGTCGTCGGCACCGCCGAGGGCGACCCGGCCGGCGCGGCGGGCTCGCTGGAGGTCTTCACCACCCGCCCCGACACGCTGTTCGGCGCCACGTTCATGGTGGTCGCCCCGGAGCACCCGCTGCTGGACGAGGTCCCCGCGGCCTGGCCCGACGGCACGCGCTCCGTCTGGACCGGCGGGTACGACACCCCGGTCGAGGCCGTCGCCGCCTACCGCCGCGAGGCGTCCGCCAAGACCGCCGTCGAGCGGCAGGCCGATGCCGGCAAGAAGACCGGCGTGTTCACCGGCCACCTGGCCGTGAACCCCGTCAGCGGGCTGCAGGTCCCGGTCTTCACCGCCGACTACGTGCTCATGGGCTACGGCACCGGCGCCATCATGGCCGTGCCCGGCGGCGACGAGCGCGACTTCGCGTTCGCCGAGGCCTACGACCTGCCGGTGATCCACACGGTCGAGCCGACCGGAGGGCTGCCGGAGGACCACACCGGCGCGTACGCGGGCGACGGCGTGGCCGTGCGGTCCGCCAACGACGAGATCTCGCTCGACGGCCTGGGCGTGGTCGAGGCCAAGGCCAAGATCATCGCGTGGCTGGAGAGCAAGAACATCGGCGAGGGCACCACCACCTACCGCCTCAACGACTGGCTGTTCAGCCGCCAGCGCTACTGGGGCGAGCCGTTCCCGGTGGTGTGGGACGAGGACGACCGCCCGGTGGCGATCCCCGACGCGATGCTGCCGGTGGACCTGCCGGACGTGCCCGACTACGCGCCGCGCACCTTCGACCCGGAGGACGCGAACTCCGAGCCCGAGGCGCCGCTGGGTCGCAACGACGACTGGGTGCACGTCACTCTCGACCTGGGTGACGGGCCCAAGAAGTACCGCCGCGACACCAACACGATGCCCAACTGGGCCGGGTC
This sequence comes from Promicromonospora sp. NPDC090134, assembly GCF_044746965.1. Lineage (NCBI taxonomy): Bacteria > Bacillati > Actinomycetota > Actinomycetes > Micrococcales > Promicromonosporaceae > Promicromonospora > Promicromonospora sp. NPDC090134. The sequence goes on from NZ_JBIVCZ010000007.1 coordinate 323,967, forward strand.
GTGCTGGTACTACCTGCGCTACCTCGACCCCGCGGAGACCTCGGCGGCCGCGCTGCCCGAGCTCGAGAAGTACTGGCTGGGGCCGCAGCACAACCCGACGTCCGGCCCGGCCGGCGGCGTCGACCTCTACGTGGGCGGCGTGGAGCACGCGGTGCTGCACCTGTTGTACGCGCGGTTCTGGCACAAGGTCCTCTTCGACCTGGGCCACGTCACGGGCGTCGAGCCGTTCGGCAAGCTCTTCAACCAGGGCTACATCCAGGCGTTCGCCTACACCGACTCGCGCGGCCAGTACGTCCCGGCCGAGGAGGTCGAGGGCGACGAGCAGACCGGGTTCACGTGGCAGGGCCAGCCCGTCAACCGTGAGTACGGAAAGATGGGCAAGTCGCTCAAGAACGTCGTGACGCCCGACGAGATGTACGAGCAGTACGGTGCCGACACGTTCCGCGTCTACGAGATGTCGATGGGCCCGCTGGACCTGTCGCGCCCGTGGGAGACCCGCGCCGTCGTCGGGTCGCAGCGGTTCCTGCAGCGGCTGTGGCGCAACGTCGTCTCGGAGGAGACGGGTGAGCTCACCGTCACCGATGACGAGCCCGACACCGCGACCCTGCGCGCCGTGCACCGCGCGATCGCCGACGTGCGCCTCGAGATGGAGAACATGCGGCCCAACACCGCGATCGCCAAGCTCATCACGCTGAACAACCACCTCACGGGGCTGTCGGCGGTGCCGCGCTCGGCCGTGGAGCCGCTCGTCCTCATGACGGCGCCCATCGCGCCGCACATCGCGGAGGAGCTGTGGTCCCGCCTCGGCCACGAGGAGTCGCTGGCGCACGCGCCGTTCCCGGCCGCCGACGACCAGTACCTCGTACAGGACACCGTGACCTGCGTGGTCCAGGTGCAGGGCAAGGTGCGGGCCAAGTTCGAGGTCGCCCCGGACATCTCCGCGGAGGACCTGGAGGCGACGGCCCTGGCCGAGCCGAACGTGGTCAAGTTCCTGGACGGCCGCGGGGTCCGCAAGGTGATCGTCCGGGCCCCCAAGCTCGTGAACATCGTCCCCGCGTAGCCGACAGGGTCGCGCACCGGACCATGTCCGGTGCGCGACCCTGCCGGGGCGGACGACGGCGGGGAGGCGTCGTCATGCTCAGTCCGCTGAACGTTCCTTCGGCGCGTTCTCGCGGTCGAGGGCGGCGACCTCCCGCACGGCGTCGGCCACCGTACGGAAGTCCTTCTTGAGGATCGCGTCGTGGTTGCTGGCGACCTTCGCGGTGATCTTGATGTTCGGGTTGCGTACGGTCACCGCGTCGAGGCTGGCGCGGATCTTCTCCTGCTCGTCGCCATGGCTGCCGAGCGACGATCCCGAGGCCACGACGTACCGGGTCGGGACGGTGATCCGGTCCAGCACCGGGCCCAGCTCGCGGGCACGAGCGATCTTGCCGAGCTCGATGTTGCACTCCGCCATCTCCGCGGCGGTCAGCCGTGGGGTCAGGCCGGTCGGGCGCAGCAGGGACATGAACCAGCTCATCTGCCGGAACTGCTTGCGGATCCGCTGCTCCATGGCGTCGTCGAGCCAGTCGTGCGGCTGCGCGCCCTCGACCAGGATCGCGCCCAGGGCACGGTCGGGGTTGCGGCTGGCCCAGTGCGCGGCGACGAACGCCCCGTAGGACCAGCCGACCACGACTGCCTTGTCCACGCCTCGTGCGGCGAGCACGGCGTCGACGTCGCGGACGGCGGCCTCGAAGGAGTAGTCGGCCGAGGTGCCGGACTTCTTGCCGCGGGCGCGCTCGTCGTAGGTGATGTGTCGCCACCCGGTGCCCAGGTCGGCGAGGACCCGCCGCCAGTAGCCCTGGGTGGCGAACTGGCCGTTGAGGTAGATGACCGGGATGCCGGTGCCGCCGGTGTCGGTCACGGCCAGGGTCGTGTCGTCGACCGGCACCAGGCCGGACCACGTCGAGTCGATCGAGGGGCTGCTGTTCTTCGTCATGGGATTCTCCTGGCCTTCGTCGCGTCAGAGGCTGTGGGCGTCGATGTCGCCCTGGGTGGTGGTGACCTTGATGGTCAGGTCGGCAGCACCCGCACTGTTCTTGAGGGAGTTGCTGATCCGGCCCAGGGTCGTGCCCGCGTCGAGCACGGCGGACACCCCGGCGGCCGCGCCGACCGTGACGTCGCCGGCCTGGGTGGCCAGCTCGAGGACCCCGCGTACGGCTTTGTCGATGCGGATGTCGCCCTGCATGGTGGTGACCGTCGCGGGACCGGTGAGGCGGCCCACGGTGACGTGGCCGGCCTGGGTGGTCAGGCGGACGTCGTCGGCCTCGTCAAGGTCGATGGCCCCCAGGGCGCCGTCGAAGGCGACACGGCCGAGACGGCCGACACCACGCAGCTCGACGCCGGCGGCCTTGGCCTGGAGAGCGGAGCCGGCGGGCAGGTGGACGGTGACCTCGACGGCCCCGGAGGCGCCCAGGACCTGGTGCTTCACCGGCGTCGTGATCCGCAGGACGCCGTCGGCGTACTCGACGGTGGTCTGCTCGGCGGTCTTGACGTCGCGGCTCTTGCCGGCGTCGGCGGGCAGCACCTCGACCGTGGTGTCGGTCCGGTCGGCGGCGACGAGCTGGATGCGCCCGGCGGGGATGTCCAGGACGGTGGTGATGGGACGGGGAGTGGTGAAGCTCTGCATGGTCTGCTCCTGGGCTCGGTGGTGGCTTCTGTTTCTGATATCGAAAACGCTACGTTGCATTCACGATCTGGGCAACTGTATTCTTGCGTGGCGGCGGTATATGTGCAGGTCAACACCCATAATTCGTTGCACACGGTGTGAATCTAACGCAACGCCCGTAGTCATCGTGTTGCAATGATGGAAGCGTGAACGTCGCGACAGAGCGAGCCGTTCGCTGCGGCCCGCCACAGCCTGCTCGGCGGGCGAGGGGTGATCAACGACAAGTTCGGCACGGCTGCGTTGTCCACGCGGTCATCGATGCGCTTTGTGTCACCGTGGCGACGACCGTTAGGTTCTCGATCCGAGGCATGATCAGGAGGAACCGTGGAGCTGCGAGACATCGAGATCTTCCTGACGCTGGCGGAGGAGCTGCACTTCGGGCGCACCGCTGAACGACTGCATGTCACCTCGTCCCGGGTCAGCCACGTCATCAAGAAGCAGGAGCGGCGCATCGGCGCGCCGTTGTTCGAACGCACCTCCCGAACCGTCGCGCTCACCCCGCTCGGCGAACGGCTCTACCGGACTCTCCGGCCCGCCTACCAGCAGATGATCGACGGGATCGAGGAAGCGTCAGCCGTCGCCGCGCGTGATGTCTCCGGCACGCTCACCGTCGGCACCATAGGCATCCAGGGGTGGATGATCGACGACATCATCGATCAGTTCCGGACCCGCCACCCCGCCGTCCGGCTGAACCACCGGGACCTCAACACCATCGACCCGCTCAGCCCCTTGCGGGCCGGTGAGATCGATGTGGCCCACGTGTGGCTGCCTGTCCGCGAACCGGACATCACCGTCGGTCAGATCACCCACGCGTCGCCGATCGTCGTCGTCATGGCCACCGACCATCCGTACGCGGACCGCACCTCGATCAGGCTCGAGGACTACGGCGACCTGACGTTCGTGTCGCACCAGTCGCCGATCCCCGCATCGATGGAGGAGACCTTCCAGCCCTTTCGCACGCCGTCAGGCCGGCTGATCGCCCGCGGACCCCTCGTCGCCAGCTGGGACGACGAGCTCAAGGTGGTCGCGAGCGGACACGCGGTGATCGCCGCGGCGACCGAGGCCGCCGACTACTACGCGCGCCGGAACCTGGTCTACGTCCCGGTTCGCGACGCCCCGTACTGCCGATGGGCGTTCGCCTGGCTCACCAGCAACACCAACCCGCTGGTCCGCGCGTTCGCCGTCGTCGCGGCCGACTCCCGTGCCGACCCCGACACCCCTGCCCGGGCGCACGCGGGCCCGGACGACACGGACACCCCGCCCGCCTAGCGTTTGCGGGTGCCGAAGAGCGAGCGGGTCAGCTCGCGGACGATGACCGTGCCCGCGGTCCTGGCGAGCGAGCCCACGACGCGGTTCCGGTCGCGCGCGGCCTGTTCCTTGTGCCGCGCCTCGGCCTTCTCGCGGGTCGCCGCCTCCTTCTCCAGCCGGGCGCGCTCCTTGGCGAGCTCCCGCTCGTCCTCGGCGGCGGACGCCTCGCCCGCCGCGGCCGCCTGCCCCGCGGCCTGCTCCTGCGCCCGCGCCTGGAGCAGCTCGAACGCTGACTCCGCGTCGACCGCCGTGCCGTACCTCGCCTGACCGGGGGAGGCCGCGACCACCCGATCGATCTCCGCGTCACCCGCGGGGTCCATCGAGGCCTGCGGCGCCCGCACCCGGGTCCACGCGACGGGCGACGGCGCGCCCTTCTCAGTGAGCACCGTGACCACCGCCTCGCCGGTGCCGAGCTCCTGCAGCAGGCGCTCCAGGTCGTACGGCGACTTCGGGAACGTGCGCGCGGCTGCCCGCAGCGCGGTCGCGTCGTCGGGCGTGAAGGCGCGCAGCGCGTGCTGCACCCGGTTGCCGAGCTGGGCCAGCACGTCGGACGGCACGTCCTTGGGCGACTGCGTCACGAAGAAGACGCCCACGCCCTTGGACCGGATCAGCCGGACCGTCTGGACCACCTGCTGCAGAAAGTCCTTGGACGCGTCCGTGAACAACAGGTGCGCCTCGTCGAAGAAGAACACGAGCTTCGGCTTGTCGACGTCGCCCACCTCGGGCAGGTCCTGGAAGAGGTCCGCGAGCAGCCACATGAGGAAGGTCGAGAACAGCTGCGGCCGGTCCTGCACCGCGGGCAGCTCCAGCACGCTCAGCACGCCGAGGTCGCCCTTGGTCGCGATGAGGTCCGACGTCGCGAACGCGGGCTCGCCGAAGAACACGTCGGCGCCCTGCCCCTCCAGCCCCACGATCTCGCGCAGGATGACGCCCGCCGTGGCCGCGGAGACACCGCCGATGCCCTTGAGCTCCCCCTTGCCCTCGTCCGAGGTCAGGTGCGCGATCACCGACTGCAGGTCCTTGAGGTCCAGCAGCGCCAGGCCCTTCTTGTCGGCCCAGTGGAAGATCAGGTCAGGCTCGACTCCTGCGTCTCGTTCAGGCCCAGCACCTTCGACATCAGGAGCGGCCCGAAGTCGGTGACCGTCGTGCGGATCGGGACACCCTTGCCCAGTCCGCCCAGCGAGTAGAACTCGACCGGGTACCGCGTGGGCGTCCAGTCCTGCCCGATGCTGGCCGCGCGCGCCGCGACCTTCGGGTTGTCCGGTCCCGGCAGCGCCAGGCCGGACAGGTCGCCCTTGACGTCGGCGAGAAAGACGGGCACCCCGGCCAGGGACAGCCCCTCGGCCATGCCCTGCAGCGTCTTGGTCTTGCCGGTACCGGTCGCGCCCGCGACCAGGCCGTGTCGGTTCAGCATGGAGAGCGCGAAACCCACCTGGACCTGCGGGTTCGGGGTGGCCTCGCCGCCCGGTTCGCCCTCCAGGAGGGCGCCCAGCGGCAGCGTGGCCTCCGCGGCGTAGCCCGCTGCGACCTCGGCCGCGTAGCCCTGCGGGGGCGTCCCGCTCGGGGCCGGCTGGTTCTCGGCGGACGGCGGTGGCTGCTCCGCCTCGCTCGTCCCGGCGGCCGACGGCGCCGCCTCGTCGCCCGTCTTGTCGCTCGTCTCGTCGCCCGTCTCGTCGCCTGTCTCGGGGGCCGCGGGTGCGGTCGCCCGCTCCGCCTCCTCGAGGGCCTTCTGGGCCGCCGCGGCGGCCTCCCGCAGAGCGGCGAGATCTGGCGTCGATGCATCGGGCATGTCTCGGATGCTAGGTCGGCCCCTGGTACCGCGCGCGGGGAGGCTCCCGGGCGTTTCGCCGTCGGGTTCCCCGCACGGATAGAGTGTCGCGGTCATGCGCAACCGTCGTCGTCCTTCCCGCCCGGCACCCCAGGAGGTGCGGGTCGTCACCGACTCGACCGCCTGCCTGCCCGCCGGACTGCCGGGCGGCCCGGTCGTGGTGCCGCTGCGCGTCCTGGTGGGCGACGAGGCCTATGCCGAGGGTGAGGACATCACGCCCGACCGGCTGGCCGAGCTCGTCTCCGAGGGCGAGCAGGTGACCACGTCGCAGCCGTCGCCCGAGGCGTTCGCCGCCGTCTATCGCAACCTCGGTGAGCAGGGCGTCCGGTCGGTCGTCTCGGTGCACCTGTCGGGTGCCCTGTCGGGCACGGTCGGCTCGGCGGGCACCGCCGCGGCGCGGTCGCCCCTGCAGGTACGCGCGGTGGACTCGCGGACGGCGGCCGCGGGCCTCGGCTTCGCGGCCCGCGCCGCGGCCGAGTGCGCCGCCGCCGGGGCCGACGCCACCCACGTCGCCGCGCGGGCCATGGAGGTCGCCGGGACGGCCCACGCCGTGTTCGTGGTCGACACGCTGGAGCACCTGCGGCGTGGCGGGCGGCTGTCCGGCCCGGCGGCCGCGCTCGGCACCGTCCTGGGCGTCAAGCCGATCCTGCGGCTGTCCGACGGCGCCATCGAGCTGGCCCAGCGGGTGCGCACCCGCGCGGCCGGCGCCGAACGGCTGCTGGAGCAGGCCGCCGTGTTCGTCGCCGAGGCGGAGCGCCCCGTCGTCGCCGTGCACCACTTCGGTGCGCACGACCGGGCGCTCGCCCTGGCCGGCCGCCTCCACACGCGCACGCGTGCGGACGTCGAGGTCACGCCGCTGAGCGCGGTCCTCGGCGTGCACGTCGGCCCGGGCACGCTCGCCGTCGTCGTCGCGGACCTGGGCGACCACGTTCACTGACGCGCGGCGACCACACGCTCGGGTCAGCGCGCGAGCACCTCGCGCAGCCTCGCCGCGAACTCGACCGGCTTGTCGGCCGGCTGGCCGTACTCCCCGCCGCCGAACCCGTTGTGGCCCCCGGGGAAGACGACCGGCTCGGCGTCGAGCAGTGCCGCCGTCGCGCGGGACGACCGGCCGGTCAGCTCCTCGCCCGTGTCCTCCCCGATCGCGATCAGGATCTCGGGCGTGCCCGCCTTCAGGGTCGCCCAGGCCGGCTCGTACGGGGGCAGGGTCAGCATGTTGACGCCCAGCAGCAGGTCGTCGCGCGCGCCGTCGTCCTCGGTGGGCAGGCCGAACAGGGCCGGGTCCGGGTCAGGCTGGGCGGCGTAGTCCGCGGTGAGCTCACCCGCGGCCATGACCAGCGCGATGAACTTGGCCATCCCCGCGCCGAAGCCCTTCGCCTGGTAGGTGTCGTGGATGTCCTTCATGGCCGCGACCACGGCCGCACGGTCCGGGAGCACGCTGGGCAGCGGCGGCTCGTGCGCGACGACGGTCCGCACGTCCTCCGGGTGGGTCGCGGCCAGGTCGAGGGCCACGACGGCGCCGCCGCTGGTGGCGAAGAGGTCCACCGGGCCGCCGCCGACGGCCTCGATGATCCGGTGCACGTCGTCGGCGTGGTTCGCCATCACCGGCATGTCGGAGCCCGCGCGCGTGCTGCGCTCGACGCCGCGCGGGTCGTAGGTCACCACGGTGCGGTCGGTGAAGTGGCCGGCCAGCGTGGTGAAGCCCTCGGCGCCCATCGGCAGGCCGAACAGCAGCAGCGTCGGGTCGTCGGTGGGGGTCGCGGCCTCGCGCACGTCATAGGTCAGCACGGCGCCCGGTACGTCGAGGGTGTGGGTCTTCTTGTCGGTCATGGTGCTCGCTCCTGGTCTGTGCCGCGTGGCCCGGGTCTGGGGGTCCGTTCGGGTCCGCATGCGGTCCTCAGGTCCGACGACGGCGCCGGGGCGAACTCATCGGTGCGCCTGGACGAAACTCGTCGGCCGAGCAGACGGACCCTCGGGACGGCGTCGTGCGGGGACGAGCCCGACCACAGGGGGCTCTTTTCGACGCCTGTGCACAGACGGGCCCCGGTACCCGTCCGAGGCGTGCGCCGCGCGCCTAGCGTCCTGGGACATGCAGCCAGAGACCGCGCAGCAGCGCCGCCCAGACCCCTGGCCGTTCGGCCCGGTGCGCGGGTCCGACGGCCCCGGACCCTTGCCCGCCGCGGAGTCGGCCGGGCCGAGGCCGCCGTCACCGGACGACCCGTGGGCCGCGTCGCCGGCCGTCCCGACGGCGGCCGGGGACGATGCCCGCACCGAGACCGATGACCTGGTGGCCCGGCTGCGTGCCCGGCGCTCCACCTCGGGCGTCGCCGCCGCCTACGCGGCGGCGCACGGCCATCCCGCCGACCCGCGGGCCGAGCAGGGCGCCCGCCGGTGGGCCCTGACCGGCACGACGGCGGTGGTGGCCGTCGTGACCGTGCTGCTGCTCGGGCTGGGCGTGGCGGCGCTCTCGTTGCGAGGCGGCGACGTCGAGGCCCTGGCCCCGGTCGCTGCCGACGAGGGCCCGGACGGCGGTTCGGCGAGCCCTGGAGCGGGCGGGAACGAGGTCGTGAGCGGGTCCGACCCGTCGTCGGAACCGGGCGGCTCGGGCGCGTCAGGTGAGGTCGGCGCCGCGGGCGGCTTCCCGGGCGAGGCGGGCGGCGACCTGCTGGTGCACGTGGTCGGCGAGGTGGCCCGGCCGGGCCTGGTCACCCTGCCCGCCGGCGCCCGGGTGGCCGACGCCGTCGAGGCCGCCGGCGGTGTGACCCGCAAGGCCGACCTGACGGCCGTGAACCTGGCCCGCGCGGTGGTCGACGGTGAGCAGCTGTACGTGCCGGAGCCGGGGGAGCCGGTGCCGGGAACGGTCGCACCGGGCGCCGGCGGGGCGACGGCCTCGGGCGGTGGTGGTGGCGGTGCGGGTAGCGCGGGCGGCACGGTTGGCGCCGTCGACATCAACACGGCGGACGCCGCGGGGCTGGAGGCGCTCCCCGGTGTGGGACCGTCGATCGCGCGAGCGATCGTCGAGTGGCGCGAGACGAACGGTGCGTTCGCGAGCGTGGACGAGCTGGACGACGTGCCGGGCATCGGCCCGGCCACCCTCGACGAGCTCCGCGACAGTGCGCGGGTGGGGCCATGACCGACCTGCGGATGGTGCCCGCGGCCCTCGCGGTCTGGGTCGCCGCGTGGGTGCTGACCGGGCCAGGGGAGCGCTGGAGCGGACTCGTGGCAGGGCTGGCCGGGGCTGTGCTCGTCGCTGCGTGTTTCGGGATCGCGGTGGTGAGCGGCCTGGGTCGTCGCAGGCTCCCGGCACCTCGTCCCCGACGGGCACTGACCGCCCGGCGCGCGGTGACCGCCTGGCCCCCGGTCGCGACCGTCCCGGCCACGACCGCCCTCGTCGCACACGCAGCCCTCGCGGCGGCCTGCGTCCTCGGGGTCACGGCGTCCGCACACGTCCAGCTCGCGGGCCGCGCACCGCTCGCCGGGCTGGCCGAGCAGCGCGTGACGGCTACCCTCGTCGGCGTCGTGGTCTCCCAGCCCGAGCCGTTCGCCTTCGCCCCGGGCGCCGGGCAGCACCGCTGGGTGCTCGCCGCACGCGCGGTGGACGCCCGCGGAGTCGGGTCTGCGGCGCGGGCCCACGTCCAGGTACTGTCCGATGCCGTGCCCCGGTACGGCGCGACCGTGACCGTCTCGGGCGGGCTGCGCCCCGCCGACCCCGGCGCGGCCGAGACGGCCCGCATGAACGCCGGGAGCACCGCCGAGATCCGGGCCCCGCCGTCCGCCCTTCGTGTGCTCGACACCCACCGCGCGGCGCTCCTCGACGTGACCGACCCGCTGTCCCCGCAGGCCCGCGGGCTGGTGCCCGGCGCCGCGATCGGGGACACGACGCGGCTCCCGGACGACCTGTCCGAGGAGATGCGCACCACCGGGTTGTCCCACATCACGGCGGTGTCCGGGGGCCACTTTGCCGTCGTCGTGACCGTCCTGACCCTGCTCTGCTCCGTGGCTCGCCTGCCGAGGCCGGTCAGGGTGCTCGTCATCGCGCTCGCGTCCCTCGCCTTCGTGCTGCTCGTCCGGCCCGAACCCGCCGTGCTGCGGGCAGCGGTCATGGCAGCGTTCGCGCTCACCGGGGTGGCGCTCGGCCGGCCCTCCCAGGCCGTCCCGGCGCTCGCGGCGTCGGTGGTCGGGCTGCTCGTGGTCGACCCGTGGCTGTCCCGCTCCTTCGGGTTCGCGCTGTCGGCCGCGGCCACGGCAGGGCTCGTGCTGGTCGCGGCGCCGCTGGCCGCGCGGCTGGCCCCCTGGACGGGGGAGGCCCTGGCGTTCGCCCTGGCCGTGCCGCTCGCCGCGCAGGCCGCGTGCGGTCCGGTGCTGGTGCTGCTCGACCCCTCGGTGTCCACGGTCTCGGTGCTCGCGAACCTGCTGGCGGGGCCGGCCCTGGTCCCGGCCACTGTGCTCGGCCTGGTTGCCACCGTGCTCGCGCCCTGGCTCCCGGCCGCCGCCGGTTTCGTGGCCTGGGCGGCGAGTGGCGCCACCTGGTGGATCGCCGCAGTCGCGCACTGGTGTGCCGCCCTTCCCGGCGCGACCCTCCCATGGCTGGGCGGCCCGGTCGGTGCGCTCCTGCTGGCCGCGCTCACGGCGCTGGCGTTGTGGGCCGTGCTGCGGCGTGACCCGCTCCGCGGCTGGCCCGAGTCGTGGCGCGTGACGGCCCGCTCCGGCCTCCGCAAGGTCGTGCGTGAGGTCGTACGCGAGGTCGTACACGGCGCCCCGCCCGAGGCCCGGGACTCCCGGCAACAGCACATCACGCGGGCGCGTTTCCTCGTGCTCCTCGCGGCGGCCTCGGCGGCGGCGCTGGTCGTCGCTCTCGCAGTACCCCGCCTCGCGGCCCGCTCGGGGATGCCGCAGGACTGGCAGGTGGCGGCCTGCGACGTCGGGCAGGGAGACTCGCTCGCGCTGCGGACCGGTCCCACGTCGGCCGTGGTCGTGGACGTCGGACCGGACGGGCCCGCCGCCGACCGCTGCCTCGACCAGCTCGGGATCACGCGGGTCGACCTGCTCGTGCTCAGCCACTTCCACGCCGACCACGTGGGCGGTCTCCGTCCCGTGCTCGCCGGGCGCGAGGTGGTCGCGGCGCTCGTGTCCCCGGTACCGGAGCCGGCCGCGAACGCCGCGGCGACCGAGGCCGCGCTGAGCGCCGCCGGCGTACCGGTCCGGGTCGCGGGCACGGGCGACGAGGGAGCCCTGGGGAGCCTTGCCTGGCGGGTGCTCCAGGCGGGCGCGGGTACGGGTGCCAACGACTCGAGCGTCGTGCTCGCCGCCCGCGTCGCAGGACTGGACGTGCTGCTGCTGGGCGACCTGGAGGACGCCGGACAGGAGGCGCTGGTCCCGCTGACGGGCCACTTCGACGTCGTGAAGGTCGCGCACCACGGGTCGGCGGTGCAGTCCCGCGCGCTCGCGGAGCGCGTGCGTCCGGCGGTCGCCCTCGTCTCGTCCGGCCGGGGCAACGAGTACGGGCACCCGACCGACGAGGCGCTCGACCTGTACGCGGGCGTCGGCGCAACGGTGGTGCGCACCGACGAGTGCGGCACGGCCGCCCTCGTCGTGCGCGGAGGGGAGGTGTCACTGGCCGGCTGCTGAGCGGTCGGCGACCCGCCGCGTGCCCGGTCCCGCCGCAGGCCACACGGGCACTGATACACGAGAACGCCACACTTCGCGAAACGTTGCGGATCCTGACCACGGCCCTAACGTGGGGGGAGGACGGGTGAAGTTCCGTCAGCACGTACCAGGGGGCAACGTGGTCATATCAACCCTGACCGGTCGGCGGCAGCGCCGGATCATCGCGGTCACAGCGGCAGTGGCTCTGCTCGTTCCGGCGGCTGCGTTCAGCGCCGCGGGCAGGGACCAGGCGAGCGCGCAGCTCCAGCTCCAGCAGGAGCTGCTGGAACAGTCGGTCGTCACCGACGTCTCCGAGACCGACCAGGTCGTGCGGGTCGACACCGCGCGTGACCCGGAGGCCGCGGGGGAGTGGCTGGACGAGTCGGCGGAGGTGCTGGACGGCTGGACCGTCGTCGTGGGCGGGGCGGAGCCGAGGTCCGGCGAGGAGCGCGCGGCGCTGGACCAGCAGCAGTCGGCGGGCGACACGGCGCCGGACGACTCGTGCCCCGAGGTGCCGGAGGGCCCCCGGTCCGAGGACGGCTCGACCACGCCGGTCCTGGGCTGCGGCACCGGCAAGGACGTCCAGCTCACCGCGGGGGCGGCGCGCGCGACGCAGGGCGGTCCGTCCCGGACGCTGGGGACCGCCGTCGACGACGTCCTGGCCTCCTACCTGCCGGGCGCGGACCTGCCGGCCACGAAGGTCCGGCTCAGCAAGGGGCACGCCACGGTCGACGTCGGCGCCGGGTTCGAGCAGGCGCTGTCGGACGCCGGGGTCTACCCGGGCGACGTCTGGCAGGCGCTCCTGTTCACGGCGTACAGCAACGGGGACGTCGACTCGGTGAAGTTCACGCTCGACGGTGACTGTCTCGCCTTCGCGTACGCGACGGGCGGCGACATGTGTGCGTCGACCGACCTGCCGATCGATCTCGGCTGAGGGGGTGGCGATGCGGAAGACTCTTCGACGGCTCGTGTCGGTGCTCACCGTCCTCCTCGTGGGTGCCGGCGGGTTCCTGGCCGTGGCCCCGACGGCGGCCGCCGACGTGACCTACGTGCCGGACAACTGGAACGGCAAGGTGGTCTACCTGTCGCAGGCGTGCCACGACCGCGGGGACACCGTGTGCCACGACAACACGGGCTGCGACGGCTTCAGCGAGAACATCAACTCCTACAAGGTGGCGATGTCGACCATCAACGGCGGCAGCACGGACCACCTCAGCCTCCTGGAGCGGGGCTACAAGGTGGTCCGGGGCAACGGGCTCACGCGGAAGAACATCGCCAGCTCGAACCGTGTGGGGGCGGACCTGCACATCCCGTTGCACTCCAACGCCATCAGCGCGTCCTGCGAGTCCGGCAAACCGGCCTCGCGGTACGGCACGCACGCCATGTACGTGTCGAGCGCCGGCAAGGAGTGCGCGGCGAAGATCGTGCAGCGCGTCGGCGCGAGCAGCCCCGGCACCAACGACACCCGGCAGTACCGGACGGACCTGGGCGAGCTGAACCAGACCAACGCCGTCGCGTGCTACCTGGAGCAGGACTTCCACGTCTGGCAACGAGGGGTGAACTGGATGCGCGACCGCGACTCCTGGAGCTGGCGCCTGGCCATGGCCGTCGACGTGTACATGGGGTACCCCTGATGCGCGCCCGGCAGCTCGCCCCGGTGGCCGCCGTCGCCGCGGTCCTGCTCCTGCTGGCCGGCTGCACCGCGGCCCCGACCGGGCCGAGCACGTCGGGGCCGTCCCACGGGGCGGGGGCGACGACCGGGGCGAGCCCGTCGCCGTCGGGCGAGGCGGACGGCTCGGCCGAACCAGAGATCACCGTGCGGGCCGCCGGCAGCGCCTGGCTCGTGCGGGGCACGGGCTTCATGGGCGGCAACCAGTACCTGGTCCAGTGCGTCGGCGGTACGTCGGCGGGGGCGAGCGCGCTCGACGAGTGCGACATGTCGACCAGCGAGCAGGTGGTCGCCGACGAGGGCGGCCGGATCTCCGCGACCCGTCAGGCACGGGCGTTCGTCAACGTCGGCTCGGTCTCCGAGGTGGACTGCACGGGCGATCCCTGCGCGCTCGCCGTCGCCGACCTGTCGGACCGGGTGCTCGCCGCGGCCCCGGCGCCGCTGCCGGGCGGCGCGGAGCCGCCGGACGCGCCCACGCTCGCGCTGTCCGAGAGGGAGCTCGACGCCGACGACGGCCGCGTCACGGTGACGGGCAAGGGCTACGCGGCGGGTGCGACCGTCCGGATCGTGCAGTGCGCCACCACCTCCGACGGCGCCGTGGACGGGGACAACTGCCTGTACGACGACGGGAAGCGCGTGATCGCCGACCGTGCGGGCACCCTGGTCACGCAGCTCCGCGTGGTGCGGGAGATCGAGCTCGTCGGCGGGGGATCCGCGGACTGCGGGCAGGAGGGCGCCTGCGTGATCGCGAACGCGTGGACCGACGGCGGACGGATCGCCCTGGCCGACCTCGTCTGGGAGTAGGGCGCGGGACCGGCCGCTGTGGGTGGCGCGTGGCAGGCTGTGTCCGTGCCTCCCGCAACCAGACGCCGTCCCGCCACCGCTCCCGCCGGCCGGAACTGGGACGAGCCCACGTTGGCCCCCGTCGTGCTGGTGCGCGGTGCCGAGCCGCTCCTGACCGAGCGTGCGGTGGACGGTGTGGTGCGGCTCGTGCGCGAGCGCGACCCCGACGTCGAGAAGGTGGAGCTGGAGGGGGCCACATACGGCACGGGCCAGCTCATGGTCGCGGCGAGCCCGTCCCTGTTCGGCGAGGCCAAGGTGGTGGTGGTCCGCTCGACGGAGTCGGGCACCGAGGACCTGATGGCCGACCTCATCGCGTACGTCGGTGCGCCCGACACGGAGACCACCGTCGTCGTGGTGCACGGCGGCGGGCAGCGCGGCAAGAAGATGCTCGACACGATCACGGGCTCCGGCGCGCCGGTCATGGTCTGCGAGCCCGTGACGAAGGACGCGGAGAAGGCGTCGTTCGTGGTGGGGGAGTTCAAGGCGGCTCGCCGCCGGGCGGACGCCGAGGGCGTGCGCGCCCTCGTCGACGCGCTGGGCAGCGACCTGCGCGAGCTCGCCGCGGCGTGTGCGCAGCTCGTCGCGGACACCACGGGCACCATCACGGCGGCAACGGTGGACCGGTACTACGGCGGCCGGGTCGAGGCCACGGGCTTCCGTGTGGCGGACGCCGCGGTGGCGGGCGACGCCGGGGGCGCCGTCGCCCTGCTGCGGCATGCGCTGGACACCGGCCTGGACCCGGTGCCGATCGTCGCGGCGTTGGCGCTGCGCCTGCGCAACCTGGCCAAGGTCGCCTCGATGCGGGGCGGCGGGCTGTCGGCGCGAGACCTGGGCATGGCCCCCTGGCAGGTCGACCGCGCCCGCAAGGACCTGCGGGCCTGGACGCCGGAGGGGCTCGCGGCGGCGATCTCCGCCGTCGCGCAGGCCGACGCGGACGTGAAGGGTGAGGCGCGCGACACGGTGTTCGCCGTCGAACGCGCGGTCATGACGATCGCCCGCTCCCGCCGCGCCTGACCGGCTCGCGCGGCACCCGCGCCATCGCGATGTGCGCTTCTACCCAGTCATTGGGCCCGAAACCACGCCGGTTTCGGGCCCAATGACTGGGTAGAAGCGCACATCGGGGCGGGGCGGGGCGGGGCGCGGCGCCGGGCGGCCAGCGCACCCGCGCCGCGTCAGGTCAGCAGTTTCCGGGTACACGAAAGACGCCGCCCGCCCGGAGGGCGAACGGCGTCCGACGAAGTGGCTCAGAGAGCGGCGACCGACTTCGCGATGGCCGACTTGCGGTTCGCAGCCTGGTTCGCGTGGATGACGCCCTTGGCGACAGCCTTGTCGAGCTTGCGCGACGCGGTGGCAAGGGCGACCGTCGCGGTCTCCTTGTCGCCGGCTGCGACGGCCTCGCGCACCTTGCGCACGTGGGTCTTCAGCTCCGACTTGACGGACTTGTTGCGCAGACGAGCCTTCTCGTTCGTCTTGATGCGCTTCATCTGGGACTTGATGTTTGCCACGAGTGGACTTCCTGGTGTGTTCGCCTTGCGGCGAGCGGATAGGTCGTAGAGGGCGGTCGCAACTCCGGGACTGGGGTGGGGACCCGTGGAGAGGAACTGCGACTGTGCCCGCCGACCTGGGCGGACACGCGACCTCCAAGGTTACCAGAGGGTCCGGCCTCTCGTGGGGCGGTGCGGTGTGACACCGGCTACCAGCGGCCCGGCGCGCGAAGGGCCTCCGACGAGCCACCATAGAATCCGGCTATGAGTACCAGGACACTTCGGGGCCGTTTCCAATGGACCGTGGTGGTCCCCGTCCTTGCCCTGGTGCTCCTCGTCGCGACGTGGAGCAACCACGAGCACCCTGCGATCCTCACGGCGATCGGTGCCGCGCTGGTCGGCTCCATCCTCGCGGCGGTGCACCACGCGGAGGTGGTGGCCCACCGGGTCGGCGAGCCGTTCGGTTCCCTCATCCTCGCGGTCGCGGTGACCGTGATCGAGGTCGGGCTGATCCTCATGCTCATGAGCAGCGGCGGTGACGCCGCGAGCACGTACGCCCGCGACACCGTCTTCGCCGCCGTGATGATCACGTTCAACGGCATCGTCGGACTCTCGCTGCTCGTGGGGGCGAGCAAGCACCACCTGGTGAGCTTCAACGCCTCGGGCACCGGGTCGGCGCTGGCAACGGTGGTCGCGCTGGCCTCTGTCACCCTGGTCCTGCCCAGCTTCACGACGTCGGCAGAGGGCGGCGCGTACACCGCATTCCAGCTCGGCTTCGCAGCGGTGGCGTCGCTGCTGCTGTACGGGGCGTTCGTGTTCACGCAGACCGTGCGGCACCGCGACTTCTTCCTGCCTGTCTCCAGCGACAAGTACGGCCGGATGACCGGGCTCCTCGACGAGGACGGCGACGACCACGCCGACCCGCCGCCCGCCAGGGAGGCGTGGTTCAGCGTCGCCCTGCTGCTGATCGCGCTGGTCTCCGTGGTCTTCCTCGCCAAGATGCTCTCCCCGACGATCGAGCACGGGGTGAAGGCCGCCGGGCTGCCCTACACCGTCGTCGGTGTGGTGATCGCGCTCCTCGTGCTCGCGCCCGAGTCGATCGCCGCGATCCGTAACGCCCTGCGCAACCGGGTGCAGACCAGCCTCAACCTCGCCTACGGCTCCGCCATGGCGTCGATCGGCCTGACCATCCCGACCATCGCCGTCGCGATGATCTGGATGGACGGTCCCCTGACGCTCGGTCTCGAACCGACCCAGATGGTGCTGCTCGCGGTCTCGGTGGTGGTGGCGATGCTGAGCATCACGCCGGGCCGGGCCAAGACCCTCCAGGGTGTGGTGCACCTGGTGCTGCTCGCCGCATTCCTGGTGGTCTCGGTCCAGCCGTGACCCCGTGACATGTCAGAGGGCGGCGGCGACCTCGTCGAAGATCGCCCTGTCCAGGATCGCGCCCTCGCGGCGGACGGCGTCCGGGTGGATGCGGATCACGCGGTTGAGACGCACCTCGGACGGGCGGCCCGAGCTGTCCCAGGCGCCGGTGCCGATGTCCATCCAGCGGCGTCCGGCGCGGGCCTCCTGCTCGGCGTCGCGGTCGTGGTCCTGGCTGGTGAGCTGCAGCGCGAGGAGCCAGGGCCCGTCGTTGCCCACGATGAGGACCGGCCGGTCCTTGCCCTGGCTGTGATCTTCCTCATACGGAACCCACGACCACACGACCTCGCCCGGGTCGGGCTCGCCGTCCAGCTCCGGGCGGTAGACGGGCTTGACCTTGCCCTCGAAGTCGCCGGGGTAGCCGTCGGTCTCGGGCAGCTCGCGCCCCGACGGCCGGGGCGCCCTCGGCGTCGCCGCCGGCCGGTCGCCCGCGGACCGCTGGCCTGCGGGCCGGTCAGCGCCCGAGCGGCGGTCGTTCTGGTCGAGGACGGTGCGGGCGACTGCCTCGACGACCTCGCCGAGCAGCTTGAGCCACGGGTTCTGCTGGTTCACGCTGGGCAGGGTAGCCCGACGCCGGCCCGCGGGCAGGCGGGACGACGCCGGACGGCGCGCCGCGTCTCCCGGCACCGGCCCGGCCACGCGCGCCTCAGGTCAGGTCGAGCGCCCGGTCCATGTACTTCACGACGTCGTTGAACATGTCCTCCGCGAGCACGTCGCCCTCGCGGCGCACGTCGTCGGGGTCCACCCGGATGACGCGGTTGATCCGCACCTCCGACTCGCGTCCCGAGGCGTCCCACCGACCGGTGCCGACGTCCATCCAGATGCGGCCGGCGCGCGCCTCCTGCAGTGCGTCGCGGTCGTGGTCCTGGCTGGTGAGCTGGAGGCCCAGCAGCCACGGCCCGTCCTTGCCCACGAGCAGCACCGGGCGGTCCTTGCCCTGGCTGTGGTCCTCCTCGTAGGGCACCCAGGTCCAGACCACCTCGCCCGGGTCCGGCTCGCCGTCGAGCTGGGGGTGGTAGATCGGGTGCACCTCACCCTCGTAGTCGCCGGGGTAGCTGTTCTCTGATGCGAAGGTCACGCCTGGAACCGTACCGGAACGGGTGAATTGCGCATCCAAGACTTACCAGGCGCAGGTCTACCCCGCGCACGCCCGCGCGAACTCGGCCAGCTCCGCCGCCATCGGCTCCGGCTCCCAGCTGTGCATGGCGCCCGGCATCTCCTTCTCGGCTCCCTTGGGCACCTGCGCCACGATGCTCGCCGCGGCCACGGGCATCTCGGGGAACGTCTGCGTCCCGTACATCGCCAGCACCGGGACCGCGACGTCGAGCGTGCCGTCCTCCAGCGCGTGCTGCGCCCACGCCAGCGACTGGGCGTCGGCCCGGTAGGCGGCCACGGTGCGCGCCAGCGCGGGCCAGTCGGGGGCGGCCTCCATCCCCGCGAGCCACTCCGGCGGCATGTCCTTCATGTAGTGCCGCATGGCGTTCTCGGTGTCGCCGGCGTCGAGCAGGCGCTCGATCTCGTCGGCCCACGCCTGCGTGGTCGCGGCGGGGTCGCCCAGCGGCGCCTCCCAGAGGGCGAGGCCGGTGACGGGCAGCCCCGCGGCGGCGGCCCGCAGGCTGACCGAGCAGCCGGACGAGTGCCCGACCAGCACGGCGGAACCGCCCGCGACCTCGATCATCGCGGCGACGGCCGCGAGCTCGCGGTCCAGGTCGAGGCGGCCCTCGGCGGGGCTCTCCCCGCGGCCGAGACGGTCGAAGGTGACGGTGGTGAGGCCGGCGTCGGCGGCGCGGCGGGCGGTCTCGGCGGTGATCGGGTCGTCGGCGCGGTCCGGTCCCGCGCCCGTCACGAAGACGAGGGCCGGGCCGGTGCCGTGCAGGTCGTAGGCGACGCGGTCGCCCTGGCTGGTGGTCGCGTAGTCGGTCATGTCCCGTCCGACGACGGCGGTGCGCGGAACTCATCGGTCGGACGAAAAGCGCTGGCCCGCCGGTCCGCGCCGGTGCCACGGTGTGGCCCATGCGCCTCCACGACGACGAGATCGTCTCCACGCCGGACCTCGTGCACCGGCTGGTCGCGGCCCAGCTCCCGCAGTGGTCCGGGCTGCCGGTGCGGCCGGGACCGGCCGGCGGTACCGACCACCACCTGTTCCGGCTCGGCGACGAGCTGCTGGTCCGGATGCCCAAGATCGCCTGGGCCCAGGACCAGGCCGTCGCCGACGCGCGCTGGCTCCCGCACCTCGCTGCCCACCTCCCGGTGGAGCTCCCCGTGCCCGTGGCGGTGGGGGAGCCCGGCGAGGGGTTCCCGTTCCGCTGGTCGGTGGTGCCCTGGCTGGAGGGCGAGCCGCCCGCTCCCGGGAGCCTCGGCGCCGACGGCGTCCGCGGCCTGGGCGAGCTCGTCGCCGCCCTGCGCACGGTGCCCGCGGGCGGCGGACCGGTCAAGGAGGGCACGTCCCGGGGCGTCCCGCTGGCCCGCCTGGACGACGACGTCCGCGCGGCGATCGCCGCCTCCGGCACCCGCGTCGACGGCCCCGCCGTGACGAAGGCGTGGGACCGGGCGCTCGACGCCCGCCCGACGGCGGAAGCCCGCTGGCTCCACGGCGACCTCCTGCCCGGCAACCTGCTGACGCGGGACGGGCGGCTGACCGGCGTCATCGACTGGGGCGCCGTGGGCGTGGGCGACCCGGCGGCCGACCTCATCCCCGCCTGGGGCACCGGCCTCACCGACGCGGAGCGGGCCGTGTTCCGCGCCGCGGCGACGGACGGGCTCGCCGACCCCGACGACGCGTGGGAGCGCGGGCGCGGCTGGATGCTGGTGCAGGCGGTCATCGCCCTGCCCTACTACTGGGACCGCTGGCCCGCCTTCGCGCGGGCGGGCCAGGCCCGGATCGCGACGGTCCTGGCCGGCTGACGCCCCGCGCGGCCAGGCCAGGGCCTGCTACGGCACGATCGGCTGCGCCAGCGCCGCCTCGAGGTCGCCGCGGTCACCGGTGACGGTCAGCCCCGCCTCGTCCGGCGTCAGCCGGCGCCACAGCGTCAGGGCGAGCCCCTCGGCCGTACCGGCCACGACGACGTCGGGCGCCACCTCGTCCGTGCGCTCGCCCGGGGCGCCGAGCACCCAGGTGGGCGCGCCGGCGAGGTCGGTCGCCACGAGCACCACCGGGAAGCGGAGCGGCTCCATGCGGCCCAGGCCCACCTGCCGGGGCTGGAGCACCGTGACCACCTCGTCGACCGTGTCGGCCCACACCTCCGGCGCCGCCCCGACGAGGCCCGCCGTGGCCGTGCCCGCGGAGGCGGCCAGCAGGTCGTGCAGGTGCACGAGCGTCTCGTGGGTCTGCCTGCGGTGCCAGAACCGCACCGGGCCGGGGCCCAGGGGTGCGGGGTGGGCCAGGACCCGGCACTCGGCCTCGGGGTCCAGGCCGGACAGCGCCTCGCGCAGCTCGGCCGCCTGCGCGGCGTAGTGCGGCGCCAGGTCGAACGGCCCGTCGCCCAGCGCCGCGCCCTTGACCCCGCGGGCGTTGCCCGCGGCCCAGTGGTGCACGTCCGCGATGTGCTCCACGAGCTCGCGCACGGTCCAGTCGCCGCAGGCGGGGATCCGCGCGTCGGCGTCGGCGGCGGGAATCGCGGCCAGGAAGTCGTCCTGGAACCGGGACAGGAGGGCCAGATGGTCGAGCGTCATGGGCCGAAACGTACCGCGCACCACCGACACGCCGTCCGCCCTCGTGCCGGGACGGACAGCACTCCGGATGACGACTTCCGTGCGCCGTGGAACCGTGAACCCAGCTCCGACGTTCTCCACGCGATGCGCACCGCGCATCCGGCCCGAGGCCCTCGGCCCGAGACACAACCGCACGACCACCAGTGAAGGATCATGGACCCCGACAGTCATAGTCCCGGCCCGAACGCACGTCTTCGCACCACCGAGCGGGGGTGGATGCGTTGACCTGGGTGGTCTCCCTCCTGCTGGGGGTCGTGGTGATCCTGGTGATCACCGCCGTGACGGGGTACTTCGTCGCGCAGGAGTTCGCGTACATGGCGGTCGACCGCGCGCGGCTCGCCTCACGCTCCGAGGTCGGCGACGCCGGGGCGCGGCGTGCGCTCGGCGTGACCCGGCGGACCAGCTTCATGCTGTCCGGCGCACAGCTCGGCATCACGGTGACCGGCCTGCTGGTCGGCTACGTCGCCGAACCGCTCGTCGGCGAGTCGCTGGGCGAGGCCCTCGGCGGCGTCGGCGTGCCGGTGGGCACGGGTGTCGCCATCGGCACCGTCCTCGCGCTCCTGTTCTCGACCCTCGTCCAGATGCTGTTCGGCGAGCTCGTGCCCAAGAACCTGGCGATCGCGCGGCCGGAGCCGGTCGCGCTGTGGCTGGCCCGGTCCACGACGATCTACCTCGCCGTCTTCGGCTGGCTCATCAAGGTGTTCGACGCCGCCTCCAACGCGCTCCTGCGCCTGCTGCGCATCGAGCCCGTGCACGACGTCGAGCACTCGGCGACGGCCCGCGACCTGGAGCACATCGTCGCGGACTCGCGCGCCAGCGGTGACCTGCCGGGCGACCTGTCGGTGCTGCTGGACCGCATCCTGGACTTCCCGCGCCAGGACGTGGAGCACGCGATGATCCCGCGCGCCCGTGTGGGCGTGGTGCACAGCAAGGACACGCTCGCGCAGGTGCGCGAGCTGATGGCGGCGGGCCACTCCCGCTACCCGGTGGTGGACGACGACGGCGAGGTCACCGGCGTCGTGCACCTGACCGACCTGCTCTCCGCGGCGCCGGAGGCGACGACCGTCGCGGACCTGCTGCGTCCCGCGCTGGTGCTGCCCACGTCCATGGCGCTGCCCGACGCACTGCGGGAGCTGTCGGCCACGCGCAACCAGATGGCGTGCGTCGTGGACGAGTACGGCGGGTTCGCCGGCGTGCTCACCGTCGAGGACCTCGCCGAGGAGCTCGTCGGGGAGATCACCGACGAGCACGACGACGAGATCGACCCCGTGACCGCGGCGTCGGACGGCGTCTGGGTCATGGCCGGCGACGTCCACCTCGACGAGGTGGAGCGGGCCGTCGAGCGCGACCTGCCCGAGGGCGACCACGAGACCATCGCGGGCCTGGCCATCGCCGTGCACGGCGCGCTGCCCGCGGCGGGCGACGTGGTCGACGTCGTGCTGCCCGTCGACCCCGCCACCCTCGTGGCCGCCGACCCGCCGCCGCCCGAGGTGCTCCGCATCGAGGTGCTGGACGTGGAGCGGCACGTGCCCTCCCACGTCCGGGTCACCGTGGTCGAGGCGCCCCCTGAGGAAGAGGCGGAGACCCCCGCCGTCGACCACGCCGGCCCCGAGAAGGAGGAGACCCGATGAGCAACCCCTGGGTCGTCCTGGCCGCGACCGTCGTGATCATCGCGCTGAGCGCGTTCTTCGTGGCCGTGGAGTTCGCACTCCTGGCCGCCAAGCGGCACCGCCTGGAGGACGCCGCGCCCACCAGCCGCTCCGCGCGGGCCGCGCTGCGCAGCGCCAGCGAGCTCACGGTGCTCCTGGCCGGCTCGCAGCTCGGCATCACCGTCTGCACCCTGGCGCTCGGCGCCATCACCAAGCCGGCCGTGCACCACTGGCTCACGCCGGTGTTCGAGGCGTGGGGCGCGCCCTACTGGGCCGCCGACGTCGCGGGCTTCGTGCTGGCCCTGGTCATCGTCACGTTCCTGCACCTGGTGGTGGGGGAGATGGCGCCCAAGTCGTGGGCCATCGCGCACCCCGAGGCCAGCGCGACGATGCTGGCGCTGCCGATGCGGGCGTTCATGGTGGTGACCCGGCCGGTGCTCCTGGCGCTCAACGGCGCCGCGAACTGGTGCCTGCGCCGCGTCGGCGTCGAGCCGGCGGACCAGGTCGCCTCCGGGCAGGGCCCGGACGACCTGCGGCACCTGGTGGAGCACTCCGCCAGCGTGGGCGCGCTCGACATGGCCTACTCGGCGCAGCTCTCGGGCGCGCTCGACCTGCGCCGCCTGACGGTCGAGGACCTGCTGGCCGACCACGCGGCGCCGTCCGCCGTGGGGCATCACGCCACGGCCGCGCAGGTGCAGGAGGCGTCCCGCGTCTCCGGCCACCTGCGGATCCTGGTGCAGGGTGACGGCGGGCGGCCGGAGGGTGTGGTCCACGTCCGGGACACGCTCCTGCTGGCCGACGACGCGCCGGTCACGGAGGTCACGCGGGCTATTTTCGAGCTGGCCGCGGACGTGCCGCTGCACACCGCCCTGACGAGCATGCGCGAGACGGGCAACCACCTCGCCGTCGTGCCCCGGTCGGACGCCGACGGGCCGGACGGGCCCGCGGCGGACTTCGGCGTGGTGACCCTCGCCGACGTGCTGCGGCGCCTGCTGCCGCGCACGACAGCGGGCCAGCCCGTCTGACGAGGCGCGGGTGCGGCGCCGGGGGACAGCCCCGGCGCCGCACCCGGCCCGTACGGGACGTGGGAGAATGATGGTCGGCCCCCGCCCATCCCGGCCACGATCCTGACGACACCACCCTGACGACGGAGCGAGAACGCTTTGCCCATCCCCGGTCCTGCGCTCACGGCGCGCATCCAGCCGAATGCCACGGCGCCCGAGCTGATCCGCAACTTCTGCATCATCGCGCACATCGACCACGGCAAGTCGACCCTTGCCGATCGCATGCTCCAGCTCACGGGTGTCGTCGACGCGCGCGCGATGCGCGCCCAGTACCTGGACCGGATGGACATCGAGCGCGAGCGCGGCATCACCATCAAGTCGCAGGCGGTGCGCATGCCGTGGGAGCTCGACGGCACCCCGCACGCCCTGAACATGATCGACACGCCCGGGCACGTGGACTTCACCTACGAGGTCTCCCGGTCGCTGGCCGCGTGCGAGGGCGCCGTCCTGCTGGTCGACGCCGCGCAGGGCATCGAGGCGCAGACCCTGGCCAACCTGTACCTGGCCATGGAGAACGAGCTCGAGATCATCCCGGTCCTGAACAAGATCGACCTGCCGGCGGCCCAGCCCGAGAAGTACGCCGAGGAGCTGGCGAACCTCGTGGGCTCCGACCCGGCGGACGTGCTCAAGGTCAGCGGCAAGACGGGCGTGGGCGTCGAGGCCCTGCTCGACCGCATCGTGCAGCGCGTCCCGGCCCCGGTCGGCGACCCGGCCGCCCCGGCGCGCGCCATGATCTTCGACTCGGTCTACGACACCTATCGCGGCGTGGTCACCTACGTGCGCGTGGTCGACGGCGACCTGAACCCGCGCGAGAAGATCGCGATGATGTCCACGCGGGCCACGCACGAGCTGCTGGAGATCGGCGTCAGCGCGCCCGAGCCGCACCCCACCAAGGGGCTCGGCGTGGGCGAGGTGGGCTACCTGATCACCGGCGTGAAGGACGTGCGCCAGTCCAAGGTCGGCGACACCGTGACCAACGCGGCCAAGCCCGCCACCCAGGCGCTCGGCGGCTACAGCGACCCCAAGCCGATGGTCTTCTCGGGCCTGTACCCGATCGACGGCTCGGACTACCCGGTGCTGCGCGACGCCCTGGACAAGCTCAAGCTCAACGACGCCGCGCTCAACTACGAGCCCGAGACGTCGGTGGCCCTCGGGTTCGGCTTCCGCGTGGGCTTCCTCGGCCTGCTGCACCTGGAGATCGTGCGCGAGCGCCTGGAGCGCGAGTTCAACCTGGACCTGATCTCCACCGCCCCGAACGTCATCTACGACGTGACGCTGGAGGACAACACCACCATCGAGGTGACCAACCCGTCGGAGTTCCCCGGGGGCAAGATCAAGGAGGTCCGTGAGCCCGTCGTCAAGGCCACGATCCTCACCCCGAGCGAGTTCGTGGGCGCCGTCATGGAGCTCTCGCAGTCCAAGCGCGGCGACCTGCAGGGCATGGACTACCTGTCCGAGGACCGCGTCGAGATGCGCTACCACCTGCCGCTCGCCGAGATCGTCTTCGACTTCTTCGACCAGCTCAAGTCCAAGACCCGCGGCTACGCGTCGCTCGACTACGACACGTCGGGCGACCAGGCCGCCGACCTCGTCAAGGTCGACATCCTGCTGCAGGGCGAGCAGGTCGACGCGTTCAGCGCCATCGTGCACCGCGACAAGGCCTACTCCTACGGCGTCATGATGACGGCGAAGCTCAAGGAGCTCATCCCGCGCCAGCAGTTCGAGGTGCCGATCCAGGCGGCCATCGGTGCGCGCGTGATCGCCCGCGAGACCATCCGTGCCATGCGCAAGGACGTGCTCGCCAAGTGCTACGGCGGTGACATCAGCCGTAAGCGCAAGCTGCTCGAGAAGCAGAAGGAGGGCAAGAAGCGCATGAAGAACATCGGCTCCGTCGAGGTCCCGAAGGACGCGTTCATCGCGGCGCTCTCCTCCGACGCGGCGGCCCCCAAGGAGAAGAAGAAGTAGGTGCCCGCACTTCCTTCCGGCATCCCCGTGCCCGACGACGGCGGGCTGCCCGCCTGGGCGCGCCCGCCGGGCCCGGTCGCCACCGCCCAACCGTTCGGCGTGTACGTGCACGTGCCGTTCTGCACGGTGCGCTGCGGGTACTGCGACTTCAACACCTACACGGCGTCCGAGCTGGGCGGCGGCGCCAACCAGGCGGCCTACGCGACCACCGCGCTGCGTGAGGTGTCGCTCGCGCGGCAGGTCCTGTCCGACGCCGGGCGGACGCCCGCGGCGGTCTCGACCGTCTTCTTCGGCGGCGGCACGCCGACGATGCTGCCCGCCGAGGACCTGGCCCGGGTGCTGACCGGGATCAGGGCGGCCTGGGGCCTGGCGGACGGCGTGGAGGTCACCACCGAGGCCAACCCGGACTCGGTCACGCCCGAGTCGCTGCGCGTGCTGGCCGACGCCGGGTTCACGCGGGTCTCGTTCGGCATGCAGTCGGCGGTGCCGCACGTGCTGGCGACGCTGGAGCGCACCCACGACCCGCTGCGCATCCCCGACGTCGTGCGGTGGGCCCGGGACGCCGGGCTGGACGTGTCCCTGGACCTCATCTATGGCACGCCCGGCGAATCCCTCGACGACTGGCGCACCAGCGTCGAGGCCGCGCTGGCCACCGGCGTCGACCACGTGTCCGCCTACGCGCTGGTGGTCGAGCCCGGCACCAAGATGGCGGCCCAGGTGCGCCGCGGCGAGGTCACGCTGCCCGACGAGGACGACCAGGCCGCCAAGTACGAGCTGGCCGACGACCTGCTCACCGCGGCGGGCCTGCGCTGGTACGAGGTGTCCAACTGGTCGCGCCCGGGGCACGAGTGCCGGCACAACGTGGGCTACTGGCGCGGCGACGACTGGTGGGGCGTGGGTCCGGGCGCGCACAGCTACGTGTCTGCGCCAGACTCCGCGTCCGACGCGACGGCGGGCGACACGACGGACGGCGCCGAGCCGCCCGCCGGCGTCCGCTGGTGGAACGTGAAGCACCCCCGTGCCTACGCGACGCGGCTGGAGGCCGGGCACAGCCCGGGCGTCGGGCGCGAGCTGCTCACGCGCGAGGAGGCGCACCTGGAGCGCGTCATGCTCGGCGTGCGACTGCGCGAGGGGCTCGACCTCGGCGTGCTGACCGCGCAGGGCCGCACCGCGGTGGCGGGCCTCGTGGCCCGCGGGCTGCTCGACGGCCACGCCGCCCTCGGGGTCGGCACGTCCGGCACCGGGGGACCGGGGCCCGCCGGTGCCTCCGGCACGGGGTCCGCACGCGCGGTCCTGACGCGCCGCGGGCGCCTGCTGGCCGACGCCGTCGTGCGGGACCTGACCGCCTGATCCGCGCCCCCTTTTTCTTCACGCAAAGGGTCCTTTTCGTTTGTTTGCGTGGTGGGCGAAACCGTCGATATCTTGTGCTGTTCATACCGTTACGAGGCGGCTCGGTCCCGCCTGACAAGGGGCACGCGCATGAGCAACACCTACGGTGGCTGGAACCCGCAGGATCCCTCCTCCGGACAGCGTCCCGACCCCCGGCAGCAGGGCGGCCAGCCACCACAGCAGCCCGACCCGTACGGCCCGCGCGACCCGTACGGCCGCCCCGCCAACCCGTACGGCCGGCCGGACTACCAGCCCCCGCAGTACCCGCACGGCGGGTTCCAGCAGCAGTACCAGGCGCCGTCCCCGCAGCTTCCGGCGTACTCGCCGGTCCAGGAGCCGGAGCCGCAGCCCGACGACGCGCCCGCGACGATCGGTGGCGCGTGGCGCTGGGCCTGGGGCGCGTTCGGCACGAGCTGGGGCATCTGGGTGCTGATGAGCCTCGCGCTCGGCGTCGCGCAGGTCGCGGTCGTCCTCCTGTTCAGCCCGTCCACCTTGGACGCCCTGTCGAGCTCCACCGACCCGGCGGCGCTCGACGCCGCACTGGCCGCCGGACAGTCGTTCGAGGCCAAGGCGCTGAGCGCGGCGGGTACCGCGATCAGCTTCCTGCTGCAGGCCCTCCTGTACGCGGGTGCGCTCGCAGCCACGCGGACCCGCAAGGTCCGGATCCGGGACTTCTTCCTGCTGCGCGGTTTCGGCGGCCTGGTCGGGTACGCGCTGCTCGCGGGGGTGATCGGGTTCGTCGGCTCCGCCGTCCCGGTGGTGGGCGGCCTGATCCAGCTGGTCTGCACGCTGCTCCTGCTCCCGGTGCCCTTCCTGCTGCTCAACCGCGTGAGCCTCGGCCGTGCGCTCGGCGGGGGCGTCGGGCTCGTCCTGTCCCATCTCGGCGCGGCGCTCGCGTTCTTCGGGATCTTCGCCGGGCTGGCCGTGGCGTCGATCTTCACGTGCGGGACCGGCCTGGTGGTGGTCGCGCCGGCGATGCTCCTGATGGGGGCCTACCTGGTCCAGCGGTGGACCGGAGAGCCGGTGCGGTCCTGACCCGCGGGTAACAAGTCGGCAGTTGCACATGCGGATTTGCGGAGAAAAGGTGAAGGTGGCCTCAGATCGCTGATCAGTGAAAAGGGGATCACATGAGCGAGAACACTCCGCAGAACCCGTACGAGCCGGGGGCCGGCGGCCCGACGCCGCCGCAGAACCCGCCCGGCGGGCCGACGCAGCCCGGCGGGCCCGCGCAGCCGCCGCCGTACGGCCCCGGCCAGCAGTCGCCCTACGGTCCCGGCGAGCAGTCGCCCTACGGCGGCGCCACCCAGCCTCCGCCCTACGGCGGGGCGGGTCAGCCGCCGGCCTACGGGGGTCCCGGCGTGCCCTACGGCACGCAGTCGGCCACGCCGTTCGCCGTCGGCGAGGCACTGAGCTTCGGGTGGAGCCGCTTCACGGGGAACTGGCTCTTCTGGGTGCTCTTCATCCTGCTCTCGTTCGCCGTGGGCGCCATCTTCAACGCCGGCTCGTTCGGCGACTACCAGGAGATCAACGAGGCCGCGATGCGCGGCGACATCAGCTCGTCCGCGGCGACCGGGGTGTCGTTCGGCGGTTCGCTGCTCGGGCTGCTCGGCTCGCTGATCAACTCGATCCTCGGCGCCCTCGGGATCAACGCGGCCCTGCGTGAGGTCTCGGGCGAGAAGGCGACCTGGGGCACGCTCTTCAAGGTCAACAGCTACCCGATGATCATCCTGACGGCGCTCCTGCTGCTGGTGGCGGGCTTCGTCGGCCTGCTCCTGTGCGGCCTGGGCCTCATCGCCCTG
This sequence comes from Promicromonospora sp. NPDC090134, assembly GCF_044746965.1. NCBI lineage: Bacteria > Bacillati > Actinomycetota > Actinomycetes > Micrococcales > Promicromonosporaceae > Promicromonospora > Promicromonospora sp. NPDC090134. The sequence goes on from NZ_JBIVCZ010000007.1 coordinate 352,454, forward strand.
GCGATCTTCGCGCCGTTCACCTACCACAACGTGGTGGACCGCAACCTCAACGCGTGGGACGCGCTGACCGGCTCGTTCCGCCTGGTGGGGCAGAACTTCGGCACGGTGTTCCTGCTGGAGCTCGCGCTCCTGGGCATCAACATCGTGGGCGCGCTGGTGTGCGGGCTCGGCCTGTTCGTCACCATCCCGCTGTCGCTGCTGGCGCTGGCCTTCGCCTTCCGCCGGCTCACCGGCGGACGGGTCGCGAGCGGCCCGGCGGTGGCGGGTCCAGGCACGGTGGGACCCGCCGTCGCCTGAGCCGATCCGTCGATCGCCGAGTCAGCATGCTGACTCGGCGATCGACGGCGGGGGGGCCGGGCATTTTTTTAGGGGGTGTTGAACCGGGGGCCGGTGCGGGGCCCCCATACCGTGGGGACGGGGGGCCCGGGATGGGA
>NZ_JBIVCZ010000008.1:0-315387 GCF_044746965.1 Promicromonospora sp. NPDC090134
TTGCGCTACCTGCCGACCCTTGCCCTTGACCAGCGCCGATGTAGGTCAGGACGTGAAGCACTCATGAGACCCTCGGCACCGCTGAATAGGGCTCTTAGTGTCGGGCATGGCAGACCAATGCGATCCGGAGACACCTGGGTCGCGCTCGCCGCCCGAGACCACTTGTCACCTACCCATGCAGCAGTCCCGACATCGCCGACCCACCTGTCACCCGAGTGCACTGCCAGGACTCGTCCTGCTTGGCGTTACGCGTCCTTTAGACGCCCATCGGGTGCGCGGATCGACGGTCCCGCCAGCAATCACATGGCGCTCTGGGAGGAGGTAGCCTCTGAGGTCCTGAGACGTGGACGTGCGCTCGTACGATCCGACACTGCGAACATGGCAGCCCTGATCACGAGGCACTGTCAATGTGGGGTGATGTTGATCGTTCGACTGCGCGGCGGGTTGCGCGCCGGGGTTGGTGGCTGGTTAGCTACGAAACGTAAAGAGCAAGCTTTGACTCAGTTGTGGCGCCAGGAGTTCTTCTGGGTGGCGTCGCAGCCATCGACGGGAGACCTGTGACGGACGACGCGTTCACGTTCATCGACCTCTTCGCAGGCATCGGCGGTTTCCACGCCGCGCTCTCGGGCCTGGGTGGTCGATGCGTCTACGTGGCGGAGAAGGACCCTGCTGCCCGTCGGGTGTACCAGGCGGCCTGGCTGGACAAGGAGCTCGACAAAGAGCCTACCGTCGACATCAACGATGACGTCCCGCTCGACACGGGCCACACGGTGAGTGAACTCGTGGAACGTGCTGAGCGCGGTGAGATCAAGCTCACAAATATCCCGAAGGACTTTGATGTCCTTGCCGCTGGATTTCCGTGCCAGGCGTTCAGCAAGTCTGGTAAGCAAGAAGGTGTTCTTGACCAGGTCCGCGGAACGCTGTTCTACAACATCCTGGTAATCGTGGCGATCCGCAGACCGAAGATCATCTTTCTGGAGAATGTCAAGAATCTAGTCGGACCCGCCCACAAGAAGACGACGTACCGAACGATCATCGAGACTCTTACCAAACAGCTCGGGTACGTTGTCAATCCCGACCCGACCATTTTCTCGCCGCACTTCCTCTCGCCCGAGATGGGAGGCGGGCCGCAGAGCCGAGAGCGCGTGTACATCCTCGCTGTACGGAACGACCTGTTGACTGGCTCGGATAGACCGTTCACAGGACCTGTAAGGTCGCCCGGCTGGTCGCCGGACGAGTGGCGCCTAACAGAGACCCGTCTTTCGGAGCGTGATGCGCCTGCGGCCATCACTGATGAGTGGGTAGAGAGCGCTTTGAAGGATCCGCAGCTTTCTGACCGGGCCAGGGAGGTGTCCCGCCTTCTTGGTGACATCGAGCAGTACAAGCTCACCAAGACTGACGACTGGTTCGGTGTCTACGAGACTCTGGTGAAGAAGGTGAGCGCTAGTGCACAGCACAAGCCCAACTCGCGGGGCTCTCGATTTCCCGGCCACCCGATCTGGTTCAACGTCAAGGATGAGGCCTGGGCAGCGCAGGAGAGGGCTGACGCGCGGGCGCACGAAGTGCCTGGCGCGAAGGCACGGCCGTGGAAGGTCGAGTTCCTCGACAAATCGAGCCGGTTCGTGACAGATTACGTCGACGTCCTTGATGGGCCAGCAGGTGTTTCATTGCTCGATCGGATCACGGAGCTCAAGAACAAGGCATGGCGAAAATTCGAGTGGCAGGCGCAGGATGCGACGTCTCTGAGCGAATGTCTCATCCAGGTCCGACCGTCAGGTATCCGGGTTAAGAAGGCGACATACACGCCGGCACTCGTCGCTATCAACCAGGCCCCCATCCTAGGAAAGGACAAGCGCAGGCTGACGCCCTACGAGGCCGGCCGGGTACAAGGGTTCCCCGATCATGTCTTCAAGGCGATGCAGCGGGTCGGGCAGCCTGACGGTCAGTCCTACAAGCAGTTCGGTAACGCCGTGCATGTCGGTACCGTCCAGTACGCGCTGGTCCGCTTCATGAAGCACCACTTCGGGAACGTCGAGCTTGATGGTGGTACGGGGCTCGGAGTCCTGCTCAAGCACTCCAGGGCGCACAGGGCTTGGCGTATCGACGAGGACGCCGCCTCGCTGGCTGCGGTAGCCGGGGAGAGGGCGCCGCTCACCTTGGCAGGCGCGATCGTCGACGACCTTGAGGACGCCGACCCGCGACTCGCGACGCTGATCTAGGTCGACCGTCGCCCTTCTTGTGATACGGAGCCTAGTTTCACCCACCTGACGCGGCGGTTCACCCACAGGTGACGCGGTCGGCATGGGGGCGATGTGTACTGTGATCGAGGTCATTGTCGCGATCAGTCAGGAGTCTTGTCGGTGGACTACGTCAGCGCCAGGTCGAAGGCTGCCGCGGTCGCCAGGATGTACCTGCTCGCTGACTGGACCCCAGAACCGCTCGGCCCTGGCAGCACGGAGAAGCGATCGGCGTTCGAGGCGCTCGGCGCCGCGATTGGCCTCGACCTCACGTCGGTGCGCTCCAAACACAAGTGCGCCGAGAGTCTTGCGCGCGCCCTCGGCACTGAGTGGGACGCGGGCTGCTGGTCGGCCGGCGACACGGTCACGCTCTTGGGAATGAACCGTCTCGTCGACGCGGCGAGCCGCGCCAGGATCGCATCGGTCGAAGCTCCCGAGGCGACTTCGCTGGTTGAGCGGCTCCTCTCCGCAGGAATCAGGCAGAAAGCCCAGCACAACAAGGAAGAACTGATGCCCCAGGATCTTACTGAGCTCGAGCGGGACGTTGCTGACTACCTCGCACGATTGAGCCAGTCCGGCCCTGTGCCGGAGGACTTCGGCCCTGTGTCGGCGCAATTCGGTCCGGAGGCCGTCCGGTTCGACGATGGCAGTTGGCGAGATCGCCTGAGCGACGTCCAGTCGTGGCTCCACCTGGCTGGCGCGTTGGACACCTCTTCTGCTGAAGCCTTCGACAGCAACCTCGCTCACCTGCTCGGCCTTGATGGTCCTGTCGCCATGGATGAACTGCTCGGTTCGCTGGAACAGCGCCTCGACCGAGCACTCGCGCTTCGAGACGAGTTCCTGGCGACGATGGAGGAGACCACAGAGGGCGCGGTAACCGAGGAGAGCGCGTCTCAGCGTTGGGTCGACTCCTGGGACGAGGTGATCGAGGACGAGGGTATCGAACAGAGCGGACAGATCGATGCTGTCGCTGACACCTGGCCTATCCAGACCTTCGTGCAACGCGCACGCAACGGACAACTCGATCTCAGCCCCTCCTACCAGCGGGCCGACGTCTGGCCGACGGGCGACGCGCAGAGGCTCATCGAGTCGATCCTCCGTGGCATCCCGTTGCCCTCGGTCATCATCCTCGAGAAGGTCGCTGCCGGCCGCACCGCGTACGAGGTCGTGGATGGCAAGCAGCGGCTGACCTCGGTCCTTCGCTTCATCGGGGCACACCCCAATGCGATCAAGATCGTGACCGCTAAGGCCGACGAGTGGGGCGTATCCGACGCTCTGGGCACCTTCCAGAAGGACTACCCGGCGTTCAAGTCGCTCTGGGCGGAGCACGAGCCTCAGCGATTGACCGCTCAGGTGGAGCGGCAATATCACTTTCCGTTTGCGCTGCGCGCGACGGATACGGCCGACAGTAGGAACCCCCTGACGGGAGATCGCGAAAAGCTCCGCGGCAAGTACTACAGCCAGATCCGTGACGAACTGATCGAGATGCAGGGCCAGCCATTGCCCGTATCTGACGTGTTCGAGCTCGCCTCGGACTACAAGATCCCGGTCATCAAGTACAAGAAGGTCACGACAGCGCAGATTCACGAGGTGTTCTCGCTCTACAACAAACAGGGCAAGCACCTCAACGCCGAGGAGATTCGTAACGCGCTGTACCACGAGCTCGATCTGATGCGCGCGCTCCTGGTCACTGCGGGCGACTCGAAGGACGTGGAGGCTGTTGCACCCTTCCTCCTGCCCGACTGGGACGACCTCGCCTCGACAGGCGCCGTCCTGACCCGGTACGAGTTTGGCGACGTAGGCTACAAGCGCACCAAGATCCTGTCGTGGGTCGCTGCCGCGCTCTTCCTCGACGACGCCGGGAAGGACGGCATCACCCGCTCGACGGCCGCGCACATCAATGCGCTGCTCCAGCGGGTCACCAACGACCGCCGTGATCCGCTCCGGGCCTCTGACACCGTTCGCCGTGCGATGCTCCTGCTCGATCACGGTCTCGACGCGCACGCCTGCGCCGCCGAAGCATGGCCGAAGCGGTTCCGGAGCGGCAGTGACAACGGCTCGGGCAAGTGGCAGGAACTGCGCCTGGTCGCCAGCCTCGTCGCCCTGTCAGCGGCATCTGCCGTCCTCGGGGACGAGCTCGTCGACATCTTCGAGGACGCGGTCCCAGAAATCAGGAAGGCCTCCGGGACCTGGGGCAAGCCACGAAAGAACCAGTCCAGGGACCAGTGGCGGTGGATCGGCTTTGTCGTCGGTGAGCTCCTAGCGAAACTAGGTGTCGATCCCGAGACGGCGCACGCCGCCCTCGCCGACCGGTTCGGTGCGTCGGGCCTGCGGACGCTGGTCGGGAAGAGCGAGGCGCCCGACGGCTTCGTCCGCGCATGAATGCGCACGACGGCGCGCACCACGGCGTCGAGCGGGTCACGCTCGTCAGAGAGCCGGGTGAATCCGACAGCTGGTGGACCGCTTACGCTGACCGCCTCGCGGCGTCAGGCATCGGAGGAACGAGCCGCGAGGTCATCGAAGCCGATGCTCGTTACATCGTCGATCACGGCATCTTCGGCGCCGGTGAGCCAACAGCCTCACGTTGGCCAGCGACGCGTGAGCGTCGAGGACTTGTCATGGGCGCTGTGCAGTCGGGCAAGACAGCCTCGATGCTGGCTGTCGCAGCCATGGCACTTGACCGGGGCGTCGACGCACTCGTCATCCTCGGGGGCACGCGAACGACACTTTGGATCCAGACGTTCGAGCGATTCCTCGGACAACTTGACACTCAGCCGAACGCGACCCGTCGCCGGCTCAGGATTCCCGCAGGGGAAGGCTCGGAGCTCGATGGCTCGGACCTCAGCCTGCTCTACTCACTGAGCGACTCAGGCGTGAAACGCGCGCTGCAGCGACGGCGCCCGATCATCGCCGTAGCGATGAAGAACACCGCGCACCTGGAACGACTAGGTCGCAACCTGCGCGACGTCGTCTACCCGCTCGCCATGCAACGAGACGAGCCGTTCCACCTTCTCGTCATCGATGACGAGGCTGACGACTCGTCCGTCGTCGATGCATCAGCCGAGGGCTTGGACGAGATCGACGTCCGTCGCAAGCAAATCCCTCGCCGGATCGTTGACCTGTGGGAGTCGCGCCAGCAGCGTGGCGAGACCGTGCAGGCCAACGTCTATGCGACCTATCTGGCATACACCGCGACACCTCAGGCAAACTTCCTCCAGGACGACACCAACCCTCTCGCGCCTACCGACTTCGTCGCCAGCCTCCGAACACCTGGCCCTTCCGGTGACCCTGTCGTTCGTGAGTCCGGCTACCGCATCCCCGACGGGATCAGAGGCTGGTACACCGGGGGCGAGATCTACTACAAGGCACTCGCAGACGTCCCTCTCTGTCTGCCTACAGACGATGCTGACCCGGCCTCACTCGTCCCTGACGCCGTGCGAGGCTTCCTCGTCGCCGCTGCCATCCGTCTGAACCGGTCTCAGGGCCGTGTGGGCCCATACAGCGCCCGAGGGAGCCGCTTCAGATCCTGGAATGAAGCGAAGGCCATAGTCATAGACCCCATGTCCATGCTGATCAACCCTTCATCCGCGAAAGAGAGTCACTTCGACGTCGCAGACGCCGTGATTGCCTGGGCGGGGGGCCACACCGAGGACCATTGCGACGGAGTAAACGTAGGCGCGCAAGGGCGTGACCTCGGCACAGAGGGCCTTGTCCGGGACATGGACGAGCGCCGTGACGCGTGGGTCACATGGCTCGATCGCTACCGCAGTGGAACCGCCAAGGTAGATGAACTCCTCACGCTGACGGACCCGAGGCCGGTTCCCGAAGCGTGGGACGTGGTCCGCCGTCTCATCCTCGAGGAGATCGCGCCCGGGACAAGGGTCGCCGTCATCAACAGCGACGAGCGGGCTGACGACCGCCCAGAGTTCTCGCCTCGGAGGGACGCGAACGGCGTTTGGTGCGCACCGGCGAACATATCGACGATATTCGTCTCCGGGAATGTCATGTCCCGGGGGCTCACGCTCGAAGGTCTCATGACGACTCTCTTTACGAGGAGTGCGTCGACGCCGCTCGCGGACACGCAGATGCAGATGCAGCGCTGGTTCGGCTACCGGGGCGGATATATCGATCTCTGCCGTGTACTCATGCCGAGGGATCAGCTCAACCTGTTCATGGACTACCACGAGAACGACGAGGCTCTACGGCGTGACGTCCTGCGGGCTATGGATTCGGGCACAGTCCCAGACCTCACGATCCTCCAGGGGCGGACATTCCGAGCGACAGGGAAGATTGCGAACCTGCGCGCCGAACCACTGTTCCCTGGACCGCGGCCGTTCGTCCGACACATGAACCCGGCAGGTGCTGATGGGGACAACCTAGGACTTGTCTCCAACCTCTTCGCCGGTGAGGTGCTCGCAGTGCCCGCCGGGTCCGCCAAGCGCGGCCTGCTCTTGCCCGATCCATTGAGTCTCACGGATGCTGCCGGTCTGCTTGAGAGACTTCGGTACGTCGACCATGGTCCAGGCTCGAGCGGGTTAGAGGCCTCCCGGTGGCAGTCAGTTGCAAACCATGCGCAGATCCCAGCGACTGACGAGTCCCTTCCGCTCTACAGAGCGCCCGACGTGGAGGGGTCGCGAGATCTAGGCAGTGAGTCGCCGTACGCGATCGCGGCATACCTCCGACTTTGGTCGGCAGTGGTCTCGCGGCGCGTTCCGGGACTGACATCCACGGACGAGCCGTCGGTGAGGTGGAGCCTCATCGAACGGGACCTCTTGGTGAGGCGTCAGCCGCGTTTTTGGGTAGGTCTTCGGTTCGGTGACGGGGAGGCGGTCGTGGATGGCCCGCTCACCAACGTCGCCTGGCCGGTGCGCCCGATGCTCAGAAGGGTCGTGGAGGGGACGAATGACCTCGACGCGTCGTGGGGTTCTCGGAACTACAGTGGCGATGTCATCCGCGGTGACGACCTCTTCGATCTTGTCGCCCGTGGGATCGAGCCCCAGGTAACACCCACGGGGGCTCGGTTGCCAGGGTCGGACGGGCTGATCCTGTTCCACGTCGTCGACCGATTCGATGGCCACCAGACGATTGCTGCTGGCGTGAGCGTGCCACTGGGCGGTCCAGACCACATCCGAGCACGATCGGGGGCGTGACGATGGAGAACGACAGGACGACATCCTTCGAGTGGCTGCGCGCCAAGCTGGAGCAGCATCCGTATGCGCCACGCCCTGGGCAGCGCGATCTGATCTGGGCCGACCCGATCCACTCGGCTGCCGTAGCTCGTGACGAGAATGGGTCCATCGAGATCTTCATCGCAGGACGTGAGATCAGAGCGACGACCGCCATCCTGCGTGAGACGCTCAAGCACCAGTCCTGGGCGAACGTGGACGGTGACGCGCTGCAGGCGAACCGTCTGGTTCTGCCCGAGTCATCGAACCTGCCCGGTGTAGCAGCATTCATCTGCGCGGAACTGTTGGCGAACGGACTGCAGGGTGACCCGCAGGAAGCCTTCAGCCGCACCGAGCCGGTCGTGGCTGCCCTGCTCTATCGCCAGATGCTCGGCAACGAGGTCCTGACCGGCCTCGCGGGAGAGCTTCTGCTCCTTGAGGCGCTCACTCGTCAGAGTTCGGACCCGGATGGCGTCGTCGAGTGCTGGTACGGGAGCGTCCCGTCGGCGCGAGACATTCAGCTCGGTCCGATCGGAGTCGAGGTCAAGGCGACCTCTGGGCCGTCCTCTACGCACGCGGTCCAAGGTATCCATCAAGTCGAACTCGGCCACGGTGTCAAGGACGAGCCCGAGACTGCGTTGTACCTCCTGAGCATTGGCATCAGGTGGCTACCCGGCGAAGCAGTGGGCGGTACCTCGATCCCGGCGCTCGTCGAGGAGATAGTGGGCCGGGTGGCCTTAGAGACCCAGGAGCGTTTTCTTGCCCGGCTGAGGCAGTATGGCGGGGACGCAGGCATTGGCTACGATCACGCGCACGACCAGCAAGAGCCACGGTACTCGCGCAGGTTCATGTCCACCTTTGAACGCCTCTACGACATGCTCGATCCCCGGATCCGAGTGTTGCGAGGTTCCGACGTCGACAACATCACTCACGTCGAGACGGACTCGATCAAGTTTCGGGTGGCGCTACCGCGACAGATTGACGGAGAGATCAACCCCACGACGGACATGGAGCCGATCGCCAAACGGCTCATGTCGGAGGCGAGTCGCGCATGGCGTTGACCATTCCGTTCACGAGCGCCGCCAGTGTTATTTGGCTCGGTGGCTGTTCACGGTCCTGCGGGACTGGTGCATGATCGCTGCATGGGGGACCTGATGAACGAGCGCGAGGATCTGACCCTGACTGAGGTGTCACGCCTAGCGATGGCCGCTCAGAGCGTGCCGCGCCATCCCGGTCCGTCATCGGACGGAATCTCGGAGCGGATGTCATCGGCGCGCCGCCGAGACACAAAGCCGGAGATCGCGCTGCGTCGGGAGCTGCACGCCCGTGGACTGCGATATCGAGTGGCGTACCCGGTGCCCGGTCAGCGTCGACGGACCATTGACATCGCGTTCACCCGGGCGAAGGTCGCCGTCATGGTCGACGGATGCTTCTGGCACGGCTGTCCGGAGCACGGGACTCGGCCCCGCTCCAACTCGGAGTGGTGGCGTACGAAACTTGCCGCGAACGCCGCACGGGACGCGGACACCAACCGTGTGCTGCAAGCCCTGGGCTGGCTGGTGATCCGCGTCTGGGAGCACCAGCCAGCCGAGTCAGCGGCGGACCTGGTTGAAGCGGCGCTCCAGGACCGACGTGCCGCAACGTGCGGAGGTATCAAATCGGCAGCGGTGATTCCAGAAGTACGCCCTCTCCGGGCGTGTCAGGGCTGACGACTCTGGCTCAGGTCGTTGCGTGGCATCCCAACGCGATCTGCCGTGGAGAAACGCGGTACCGACGACGCATTCTTAGAAGTGCCACACCTTGTCGTACGCGCGTGTCGCCAGGCGCGCAGTTCGAGCCTGCACCTGGTGCTGACCCCACGTCGGCTCGATCGCAATGTCCGCGACGTCGAACATTTTCGAATAGTTCGCCAGAATGTCTCGCTTCTTCTCGAAGGGTAGGCTGTCCATTTCGCTGTTGACTTTCTGGTCGAGCCACAGAAGGTTGCCCATCATCCCGACCCATGGCTGTCCGCCACTCTGCGGCGCGACGTGCTCGATGTTGCACTTTGCATGGTCGATGGCAGTGTGGAGTCCGGCAGCATCATGCATCTTGCGCAGCGTGTACTGGACGAGGCGCTTTGTGCGAGACGACTTCTCGGTGAACTGGAGAACCCTCGCGAACTCCGCCTCGAACGTGGCGCGGGTGGAGATCCCCTTCCGCAGTTGCTCGACGAGTTTGTCCACGATCAGGCCCGCGGTCTGGGGATCTGCTGCGGCTGAGACCTCGCGTGCATACCGCGCGTACATCTGGCTCTGGCCACCAGTGCTGCTCGCACCGACGACTGCAGTCGTGATGAAGTGAAAGTTCTCGACCGCGGTCATCGCTTGACGGAGCTTCTTGAGTTTGATTACCCCTCTTGTGTGTGCGCGAAGGAGCGCGAGGAGGAGTGGGCGCGGCTGTCGAACTGCAAAGATCTCTAAAGCGACAAGCGACTCCTTTACGCCAAGTTCCTCTGCTAGGCACGACCAACCGTTAGGGTTGGCGATTCGCGCGTATAGCGCTGCATCATCAACGAGCGCTTTGATCGTGTCTTCAGTGCTCATGCCCCCGAACTTGTCTGCCTTGATCCGGCGGAAGAGCTTTCGTTCGGAGACGTACGCGTTGCGTGAGAGCCACCAGTGGAGGATGTACGTGTTGGGATTGACACCATTTCCAGCCTCGGCGAGTGTCTCCCGCATGACCTGCCACTGTTCGGCGGGAAGGTCGAGGTCGCCGTTCTCCGCCTTCAACTGCGACATCAGTAGATTTTTCAGGAGGTCCACGACGTCAAGGTCGCGACCTCGGGAGTTCAAGGTCTCGAAGATCATGTACGCGTCGTCGACGTTGTCCAATACGATCCAGATTACCTGCAGTGATAGTACGCGGTCTCGAATTCTTTTGAGTCTGATGACGTAGTCATGGTCATCCTCGAGACGAACGCCGCCAGCGACGGCGGGACGTTCCTCAGACAGGCGCGTCGTAATGTCAGCGAAAGCCCGCTTGATGTTCGTCTGGTCCTCGTTAGCCGGCTGCACCACCGTTCGGGGCGCCCGCATCTGCACCTGCGAGGCTAGGAAGGTCCCTGCGGGCTCCGACTTCAGAACGAAGTGGTCGATGTTGTCGTCGTCCGTGCGCTCGATGTACTTCGTCACGCCGTCGGCAAGATCGGTCCGCCCGATCCCGACAAACATGTCGCGCAATGCGCAGAGCATGAGCGTCAGGGTCGTAATGCGTTGTTGCCCATCCACGATCGGGAAGGTGTCACGCTGAGTCTGGAACGCGACCATCGGACCGATGAAGTAACCATCGTCGTTGCTGTCGACGACGTCGGTCCAGAACTCGTCGAGGTTTTCCTGCCCCCACGAGTAAGGCCGCTGGAACCGAGGGATCTCGTAGTAGTCGGACTTAAGAATGTCCTTGATATCGCGGAGAACGGGTTGGAACGTGATCGTTGGCAACGTTGATCCTTCCGGTGCATCACGGGCGGGCAGGTGCAGGGAAGAGCCAGGTCAGGCTAGCGGGACGCGCCCGGATAGCCCAGCGTGAAAAGTCCCGTTCACCCACACGGCGCGATCAGGTGGGGCGACGTAGGGACATCCGGTATGGCGCGAGGATGCTGTTCCTGATGCGTCAGGCCGTCCGCTGGCGAAGTCGGGACCGGATAGCGAGAGCTGAAGCGGCCACGATGATTCCCACTTGGCCTCCGAGCGCCTGGGCCTCCCCGCTGCCGTCGCAGTTCGTGAGAAACTTATGCGGCTCGCTCTTGTTAGTCACACGGAGAAGTACTTCGCTTCCGGGTGGTGGAACACGAAGGCATCGGTGGACTGCTCCGGGTGCAGCTGGAGCTCGTCGGACAGCGTCACGCCCACCCGCTCCGGTCGCAGCAGCTCCACGACCTTGTGCCGGTCCTCCATGTCGGGGCACGCGGGGTACCCGAGCGACATCCGCGCCCCGCGGTACTCCAGCTTGAACATGCCCTCCACGTTCTTCGGGTCCTCGTCCCCGAAGCCCAGCTCCGAGCGCACCCGGGAGTGCCAGAACTCCGCCAGCGCCTCCGTGAGCTGCACCGACAGCCCGTGCAGCTCCATGTACTCGCGGTACTTGTTCGCCTCGAACAGCTTGGCGGTGTGCGCGGACACCGTGTCGCCCACGGTCACGAGCTGCACCGGCAGCACGTCGAACCGCCCGGTCTCCTCGACGAAGGACCGCGGCCGGACGAAGTCCGCCAGGCACAGGTGCCGGTCGCGCCGCTGCCGCGGGAAGTGGAACCGCAGCCGCTCGGTCCCGACCTCGCCCCCGGAGCCGCCGTCGGGCGCCCCGGTCCCGTTGAGGTCCCCGTGGTGCGCGACGACGACGTCGTCCCCCTCGGACCACACCGGGAAGTACCCGTACACCACGGTCGGGTCCATGATCTGGTCCGTGCGGATGCGGTCCATCCACTCCGCGAGGCGCGGTCGGCCCTCGGTCTCGACGAGCTCCTCGTACGAGGCACCGTCCTCGGAACGGCCGGGCTTGAGACCCCACTGGCCCATGAACGTCGCGCGCTCGTCGAGGAACGCCGCGTACTCCGAGAGCTGGACGCCCTTGACGATCCGCGTGCCCCAGAACGGCGGCTCCGGCACGGGGTTGTCGGCGGCCACGTCGGAGCGGGCGGGCAGGTTCTCGGGCGCCGTCTGGGTCACCGTCACCACGCCGTGCCGCCGCTTGCGCAGGGCGGGCAGGCCGACGTCGTCCGGCGAGGCGCCGCGCGCGACCCGCACCAGGGGCTCCATGAGCCGCAGGCCCTCGAACGCGTCCTTCGCGTAGCGGACGGTGCCAGGGAAGGCGCCGGCGAGGTCGTCCTCGACGTAGGTGCGCGTCAGTGCGGCCCCGCCCAGCAGCACCGGCCAGCGCTTCTCGTACCCGCGGGAGGCCAGCTCCTCCAGGTTCTCCTTCATCACCACGGTCGACTTCACGAGCAGCCCCGACATGCCGATCACGTCGGCGTCGTGCTCGATCGCGGCGTCGATCATGGCGCTCACCGGCTGCTTGATGCCGATGTTGACCACCGTGTAGCCGTTGTTCGTCAGGATGATGTCCACGAGGTTCTTGCCGATGTCGTGCACGTCGCCGCGCACGGTCGCCAGCACGATCGTGCCCTTCGACCCGTTGTCGCCCTCGACCCGTTCCATGTGCGGCTCCAGCAGCGCGACGGCGGCCTTCATCACCTCCGCCGACTGCAGCACGAACGGGAGCTGCATCTCGCCCTTGCCGAACAGCTCGCCCACCACCTTCATGCCCTCCAGCAGGTGGTCGTTCACGATGTCCAGGGCCTTCATCCCGGCGCCCAGGGCCTCCTCGATGTCCGGCTCCAGGCCTTTGCGGGCGCCGTCGATGATGCGCCGCGCGAGCCGCTCGCCCACGGGCAGCGCCAGGAGCTCCGCGGCGCGCGCGTCCCGGATCGCCCCGGCGTCCACGCCCTCGAACAGGTCCAGCAGCTTGGACAGCGGGTCGTAGGTCAGGTTCCCGTCGGCGTCCCACTCGCGGCGGTCCCACACGAGGTCGAGCGCCGTCTGCCGCTGCTCGTCGGGGATGGAGGACAGCGGCAGGATCTTCGCCGCGTGCACGATCGCCGAGTCCAGTCCGGCCTCGGTCGCCTCGTGCAGGAACACCGAGTTCAGCACCGCGCGCGCCGCCGGGTTCAGGCCGAACGACACGTTCGAGACGCCGAGCGTCGTGTGCACGCCGGGGTACTTGCGCGTGATGCGCCGGATCGCCTCGATGGTCTCGATCGCGTCGCGCCGCGTCTCCTCCTGGCCCGTGGCGATGGGGAAGGTCAGGGCGTCGACAATGATGTCGTCCACCCGCATGCCCCAGTCGCCCACCAGGGTGTCGATCAGCCGCGACGCGATGGCCACCTTGCCGTCGGCGGTCCGGGCCTGCCCCTCCTCGTCGATCGTCAGGGCGACGACGGCGGCGCCGTGCTCCACCACCGCCGGCATGATCCGCCCGAACCGCGACGTCGGCCCGTCGCCGTCCTCGAAGTTCACCGAGTTGACCACGCCGCGGCCGCCCAGCAGCTCCAGGCCCGCGCGGATCACGGCGGGCTCCGTGGAGTCGATCACCAGCGGGAGCGTCGACGCGGAGGCCAGGCGGGAGACGACGTCCCGCACGTCCGCGACGCCGTCGCGCCCCACGTAGTCCACGCACACGTCCAGCAGGTGCGCGCCGTCGCGCGTCTGGGCGCGGGCGATGTCCACCACGTCGTCCCAGCGGGCGTCCAGCATCGCCTCGCGGAACGCCTTGGACCCGTTGGCGTTGGTGCGCTCGCCGATCGCCAGGAAGCTCGTCTCCTGCCGCAGGTCCGTCGCGGAGTACAGCGAGGCGACGGCGTTCTCCCGTACGGGCTCGCGCGCGGCGACGGGCTGCCCGCCCACGGCCTCGACCACCAGGCGCATGTGCTCCGGCGTGGTGCCGCAGCAGCCGCCCACCAGGCCCAGGCCGAACTCGCGCGCGAACTGCGTGTGCGCGGCGGCCAGCTCCTGCGGCGTCAGCGGGTAGGACGCGCCGTGCGGACCGAGCACCGGCAGGCCCGCGTTCGGCATGCACGCCACCGGCATCTGGGCGTGCTGCGACAGGTGCCGCAGGTGCTCGCTCATCTGTTCCGGACCGGTGGCGCAGTTCATGCCGATCGCATCGATGTCCAGCGCCTGCAGCGCCACCAGCGCCGCGCCGATCTCGGAGCCCATCAGCATGGTCCCGGTGGTCTCCACCGTCACCGACACGATGATCGCGACCCGCTGCCCGGTCTCCGCCATCGCCTGCCGGCAGCCCGTCACCGCGGCCTTGGCCTGCAGCAGGTCCTGGCTGGTCTCGATCAGCAGCGCGTCCGCGCCGCCCTCGATCAGGCCCGCCGCCTGCTCGGCGAACGTGTCGCGCAGGTGCTCGTACGTGGTGTGCCCCAGCGACGGCAGCTTGGTGCCCGGGCCCATCGAGCCCAGCACCCAGCGCGGCCGGTCCGGCGTCGCGTGGGCGTCGGCGCGCTCGCGCGCGATCCGGGCGCCCTCGCGGGCCAGCTCGCGGATGCGGTCGTCGATGCCGTAGTCCGACAGGTTCGACCAGTTGGCCCCGAACGTGTTCGACTCGATCGCGTCGACGCCCACCTCCAGGAACGCGTCGTGCACCCCGGCGATGAGGTCGGGCCGCGAGACCGTCAGGATCTCGTTGCACCCCTCCAGCCCCTGATAGTCGTCCAGGGTCGGGTTCGCCTCCTGGATCATCGTGCCCATCGCGCCGTCGGCCACGACCACGCGCGTGCGCATCGCCTCCAGCAGGGCGGCGGAACGCTCGGCGAGCGTGGGCAGGGCGGCGGGCAGCGCGGTCACCCGGGCAGCGTAAGCCTTGGTCGCACGACGTCGCCGTGCGTGCCCGGCAGGCGGTCTCCCCCCGGTATCGTCCGCGACATGATGATGCACGACTACCTGGCCGCCCTGTTCTCCCTGGAGGGTCGCACCGCCGTGGTGACCGGCGGCAGTTCCGGCATCGGACGGGCCATCGCCGAGGCGCTCGCGCTGGCGGGGGCGCGCACCGTGCTCCTGGCGCGCGGCGCCGACCGGCTCGACGAGGTCGCCGCCGGCCTGCGCGAACGAGGCTGCGACGTGGAGACCGTCGTCGTCGACCTCTCCAGCCGCGACGGCATCCGCGCCGCCGCCGACGGGATCGTCGCGGCCGCCGGCGAGCCCGACATCCTCGTCAACAGCGCGGGCATCAACCTGCGCCCCCACCTCGGCCAGGTCGACCAGGAGACCTGGGAGGTCACCATGACCGTCAACCTGGAGGCGCCGTTCATGCTCGGGCAGCGGTTCGCGCCCGGCATGGCGGCCCGCGGCTTCGGCCGGCTCATCCACATCTCCTCGCAGCAGGCCCACCGGTCGTTCGTCGACAGCGGCGTCTACGGCGTCTCCAAGGGCGCCCTCGAGTCGCTCGCCCGCTCCCAGTCCGAGGCCTGGTCCCCGCGCGGTGTCACCGCCAACACCCTCGTGCCCGGGTTCGTCCTCACGCCCCTCAACCAGCACCTGCAGGACGACGCCGAGAAGGTCACGGCGCTCGCCGCCCGCACCACCGTGGGCCGCAACGGCGTGCCCGAGGACTTCGCGGGCGCCGCCGTCTTCCTCGCCAGCGCCGCCTCGGGCTACGTCACGGGCCACTCGCTCTTCGTGGACGGCGGCTTCTCGGTGCACTGAGCCCGGGTCGCGGCTTCGCGCCGTGTCGTGGTGCCGCCGGTGCCGCCGGTGCTGCCGCGTCTGGTCCGGGGTAAGACCTGCGCAGCCGGAGGGGTAACGGAGAGGTAGCACTGCTACGTGCTCGTAACCCTCCCGGCTGCGTAGGCGTTTCCCCGGCGGGGGGCTACCGCGGTGGCAGTCGATCTGCGCTGTCGCCGAGCGCCGGAGAAGTGTCGTGCGATCGAGGTTGGTTGCCGAGAGTAGACAACGTCTACCCAGAGCAACGGACTCCGATCGCCGACGTCCTCCGCGAGGCTCGTCCGCACGTCTTGCCGGTGCACCGGGTTTTCGGTGCACCTTGTGGTGCGGCCCGCGAGACTGACGCACGTGACGACGGGGCACGACAACGCGAACGCGGCGCGACGAGCGCGGGGACAGAGCACGCGGGGACGGGGCGCGCAGGGACGGGGCGCGCAGGGACGGGGCGCGCAGGGACAGAGCGTGCGGGGACGGGGCGCGCGGGGAGGAGCGCGGAGGGCGCTGCGCGGTGCGGCGGTGCTCGCGGTGGCGGTCGGTCTGGCGGGCCTGGCCGGGTGCGGTGCCGGGGGAGTCGAGTCGATCGAGCCCTTCCTGGACGAGACCCTGCCGGCCGGTTCCAGCGGCGCCCTCGTCGCCGGGCGGGGCACGACGATCGACGTCTGCCGCGGCTGGGGCGCCCCGGAGGAGCAGGACGCGGCGGGCGAGCAGGACGCGGCGGGCGAGCAGGACGCGGCGGGCGGGGAGCGCCCGGGCTGCGACACCGTCTTCGACATCATGTCGATGACCAAGCAGTTCACCGCGGCGGCGATCGTCCGGCTGGAGATGGACGGGCTGCTCGACGTCGCAGACCCGCTCTCGGACCACGTCCCGGGCGTCCCCGCGGACAAGCGGTCGATCACGATCGAGCACCTGCTCACCCACACCTCGGGACTGCCGGACAGCCTCGGTCCGGACGACGAGCCGCTGACCCGCGACGCTTTCCTGCGCGAGGCGCTGGGCTCGGAGCTGCTGTCGCGTCCCGGCGAGACGTACCTGTACTCCAACGTCGGCTACAGCCTGCTGACCGTCGTGGTCGAGGAGGCGTCGGGCCAGGACTACGAGGCCTACCTCGCCGAGCACCTGTTCCAGCCCGCCGGCATGACACGCACGGGCTACGTGCTGCCGGACTGGTCCACCGCGCACCTGGCCGTCGAGTACGACGCGGACGGCCGCGCGCAGGGCACGCCGCTGGACCACCCCTGGGCCGACGACGGCCCGTACTGGAACCTTCGGGGCAACGGCGGCCTGCTGTCCACGCCGCGCGACATGTTCCGCTGGCACGTCGCCCTGCGCGACGACACCGTGCTGGACGAGGCCGCACGGCGCGAGCAGTTCGAGCCGCGGGTGCGCGAGGCGCCCGACGACACCTACTACGCCTACGGCTGGGTCGTGGACGACCCGGACGATCCCCGGATTCTCTGGCACAACGGCGGCAACGGGCGGGCCTACGGCGAGATCGGGCGGGACCCGGCCGGCGAGGTGTTCGTGTTCTGGGTGGCCAACCGGTCCGCGGGCGACGGCTGGGACCTGGGGGAGAGCGGCACCGACCTCACCTCCGGGCTCTTCGAACGACTCAGCGGCTGAGCGGTCGAGCGGCGAGTCCGCGGCGCCGCAGTAGGCTCGCGCGGTGAACGTCGACTTCCCGGGCCTGGGCACTCTTGTCAACGTCGGGACGATCGTCGTCGGGTCGCTGCTCGGCATGGCGGTGGGGCACCGGCTGCCCCAGCGCACCCACGCGGTCGTGACCGACATCCTCGGCCTCGTGACCCTGCTGGTCGCCGCGCTGTCGGCGGTCGCGGTCACCGACGCGGCCTTCGTCTCCGCCACGGGCTCGGGCGCGCCCGTGCTGATCGTGCTCGGCTCCCTGCTGATCGGCGGCATCACCGGCTCGCTGCTCCGCATCGAGGATCGCCTGGAAGGGCTGGCCGGCACGATCCAGGGCTGGCTGGCCCGGCGCTCGGGCGGCCGGCGCACGTCCCACCGTCCCGTGCTGATCGACACGAGCGAGACCGGTCAGGACCCCGCGGCGCGGGAGCGCTTCATCGAGGGCTGGCTCACCGCGTCGCTGCTGTTCTGCGTCGGGCCGCTCGCGATCCTGGGGTCGCTGTCCGACGGGCTGGGCCGGGGCATCGACCAGCTCCTGCTCAAGTCGGTGCTCGACGGCTTCGCGGCGCTGGCGTTCGCGTCGTCGTTCGGCGTCGGGGTGCTGCTCTCCGCGGTGTCGGTCGGCGTGGTCCAGGGTCTGGTCACGCTGGCCGGGGTGCTGCTCGGGTCCGTGCTGCCGGACGCGCACATCGCCGCGCTCACGGCCACGGGCGGCCTCATGCTGGTGGGCATCGGCCTGCGGCTGCTGCACCTCAAGCAGATCCCGGTCGGCGACCTGCTGCCCGCCCTCGTGGTGGCGCCCCTGCTCACGCAGCTCGTGATCGTGCTGCGCTGAGCACGGGCCGCGGCCGGCGTCAGCCCCGCACGGGCACCGGCAGCCGCACCTGACGCCCCGTCTCGTCCTGTCCGTCGAGCTGGCGCGCCAGCAGGTCCATCGCGGTGCGGCCCAGCTCCTCGCCGTCCACGTCGATGGCGGGCGTGTGCTCCAGGCCGAGCGCCTCGATGACCGTGGGCTCCGTGCTCACCACCAGGTCGCGCGGCACCTCGACGCCGCGCGTGCCCAGCGCCAGCAGCAGACCCAGCCCGATGGACGTCGCGTACGGCACGACGGCGGTGGCTCCCGTCTCGACCACGGCCGGCGTCACCTCGACCCCCGCGACGAACGTCGCCGGGCGCGGGCCGAGCACGGTGAGCTCGGCGCCGGCCCGCTGCGCGGCGTCGCGCACGGCGGCGGTGCGCTGCCGGTCCTGCCAGGACCCCTCGGGCCCGCCCACGTAGACGATGCGCCGGTGTCCCTCGGCGGCGAGCCGGGTGGTCAGGGTGCCGAAGGCGGAGGCGGTGTCGGCCACGACCGACGTCATCCCGTCGATCTCGCGGTCCACCAGGACGGCGGCCTTGGCCGCGCCGATCCCGGCCACGAGCGTGTCGGTGCCGCGCGGCGCGACGACGAGGAACCCGTCGACCTGCCGGGACAGCCGCTCGACGGCGTCCGCGGAGTCCAGGGCGTGCACGGCCACGGTGAGCTGGAGGCCCGCCTCCTCGGCGCGCGCCTGGGCGCCCGCGATGATCGGGGTGAAGAAGGTGTTGTCCAGGGTGGGGACGACGATGGCGATGATGCCGGTGCGCCCGCGCGCGAGCTCGCGCGCCGCGCGGTTGGGCACGTAGCCGAGCCGGGCGGCCGCGGCCACCACGCGCACCGCGGTCTCGGGGGCCACCAGGCCGCTCCCGTTCAGCGCGCGTGACGCGGTCGCCTTGGAGACGCCGGCCACCGCGGCGACGTCGGACAGATCAGGCACCCGTACCTCCTTGGTCGTTGCGCACACTCTAGACGGCCGATGCAACCGTTTCCGCCCGCTCTGCCCGTGCGTGTAACAGGAAGTTAACGCGGGATTGCAGGAGCGCGGCCGCACATGCCTTAGGGTCCGATGGAACCGGTTCCATCAACGAAAGACGGCTCGTGCGAGCACGTTCCACAATCCTGCTGCTCCTGCCGGGGCTGGCGTTCCTGCTCGTCGGGTTCCTGCTGCCGGCGGTCGCGATGCTGTTCGCCCCGCCCGGCGTGACGTTCGCCCAGGTGATCGAGCGCATGGGCGCGATGCTCACCGACCCCTACGACCTCGGGATCATCTGGCGCACCGTGCGCATCGGCCTGATCGTCACCGCCCTGTGCGTGGTGCTCGGGTTCCCGATCGCCTCGCTGCTGGCCCGGTCGCAGTCCCGGTGGGCGGGCGTGCTGCTCGCGCTGGCGATCTTCCCGCTGCTGCTGAGCAACGTGGTGCGCACGTTCGGCTGGCTGGTGGTGCTCGGCTCCAACGGCGTCATCGGCCAGCTCCTGACCGGCCTGGGCCTCGTGGAGAAGGCGCCCCAGCTCCTGTACACGGAGCTGGCGATCGTGCTGGGCCTGGTCCAGCTCTTCCTGCCGCTGGCGGTCATCACCTGCTACTCCGCCGTCGCGCAGGTTGATCCCGGGCTCGACGAGGCGGCCCGGGGCCTGGGCGCCAGCCGCACCCGCTCGTTCTGGACCATCCTGGTGCCGCTCTCGCTGCCCGGCATCGTGGTCGCGGCCACGCTGGTGTTCGCGGGCTCCGTCACCGCGTACACCACGCCCTACCTGCTCGGCGGTTCGAGCCAGCGCATGCTCTCGACCCAGCTCTTCTCCTACGCGAGCGTCACGGTCGACTGGGCGGCGGCGTCGGCCACGGCGATCGTGATGACGGTGCTGGTCTTCCTGGTCTCCGGGATCTCGGCGTTCGTCGGCCGGAAGGGGGCCACCTCATGAGCCGAACCGTCACGCTGCGCCACCCCGTGGCCGGCACGCTCGCCGTGGCGGGCTACGTGATCATGATCGTGCCCATCCTGTTCGTCGTGGCCACGGCGTTCACCGCCGGCAGCACGCTGCGCTTCCCGCCCGAGGGGCTGTCGCTGAAGTGGTTCGGCGAGGCGGTGGCGTACTCGCCGTTCACGGAGGCCGTGGTCTCCAGCCTGGAGCTCGCGGTGCTCGCCACCGCGCTGGCCCTGGTGCTCGGCGTGCCGGTCACGCTGGCGATCCACCGGGGCAGGATCCCCGGCAAGGGGCTGCTGGAGGGCCTGTTCCTGTCGCCGCTCGTGGTGCCGGAGCTGGTCGTGGGCCTCGCGCTGTACCAGCAGCTCATGATCGGCCTGCACCTGGACAACTTCACCACCCTGCTGCTCGGTCACACGGCGCTGCTGCTGCCCTACGCCGTGCGCGTCACCGGGGCGTCCCTGGCGCTGGCGGACCCGGCCCTGGAGGAGGCGGCCCGCGGCCTGGGCGCCTCGCCGCTGCGGGCGTTCGTCACTGTGACGCTGCCGATGCTGCGTCCGGGCCTCATCTCGGCGGGGCTGCTCGGCTTCGTCACCTCGTTCAACAACGTGCCGCTGTCGCTGCTGCTGCAGACCCGCGACTTCCGGACGCTGCCCGTCACGATGCTCGACTACGTCCAGCAGAGCTACGACCCGATGGTCGCCGCCGCGTCCACGCTCGTGCTGGCCGCGACGGTCGTGGTGGCCGTCGTCGCCGAGCGCACGGTCGGCTTCGCCAAGATCTTCGGAGGAATCAACCGATGACCACCCCTGCCGCCGAGCTCGTCGGCGTCTCCCAGCGGTTCGGCAGCTTCACCGCCGTCGACTCGATCGACCTGCGGATCCCGCGCGGCCGCCTGACCACGCTGCTGGGCCCCAGCGGCTGCGGCAAGACGACGACGCTGCGCATGCTCGCCGGGTACGCCTCGCCGACGTCGGGCCGCATCCTGATCGACGGCCAGGACGCGACCCGCACCCCGCCGGAGAAGCGTGACCTGGGCATGGTCTTCCAGTCCTACGCGCTGTTCCCGCACCTGACGGTCGCCGACAACGTGGCCTACGGCCTGACGATGCGCAAGGTGCCCGCGGCCGAGCGGCGGCGCCGGGCCGGGGAGGCCCTGGAGCTCGTGGGGCTGGGGCACCTGGGCGACCGCAAGCCCAAGCAGCTCTCGGGCGGCCAGCAGCAGCGTGTCGCGCTGGCCCGCGCCATCGCCATCCGGCCCCGGCTGCTGCTGCTCGACGAGCCGCTGTCCAACCTGGACGCGCGGCTGCGCGTGCAGATGCGCGCCGAGATCCGCCGCATCCAGTCGGAGACCGGGCTGACGGTCGTGCTCGTGACGCACGACCAGGACGAGGCCCTGGAGATGTCCGACGAGATGGTGCTGATGCGCGCCGGCAAGGTCGTGCAGACCGGCGCGCCCCGCGACGTCTTCCCCGCGCCGGCCGACAAGTTCGTCGCCGAGTTCCTCGGCTACGAGAACTTCCTGACCCTGGCCGACGGCCGCGAGGCCGCCGTCCGCCCCGAGCACCTGCGCGTCCTTCCCGCGGACACCCCGCTGGACGGGCAGGCCGACGGCGCCGTCGCGCTCGACGCGGTCGTGGCCGACGTCGCCTACCGCGGCGTCGACCTGCTCGTCACTCTCGACGCCACCGACCCGGCCGGCGCGCCCGTGCGACTGCTGGCCGACCACCGGGCCGACGCCGCGACCGGGCCGGCGCCGTCGGCCGGCGACCGCGTCCGCCTGCTCGCGCCCCGGGCGCGCCTGGCCCTCCTGACCGCCGAACCCGCAACCGAAGGACTGTCATGACCCACGCTGTGCCTGCCCGCCGCGCCGCGGCACCGTCCGCCCGCCGCGCCACGGCGTTCGCCTCAGGCCTCGCGGCCACCGCCCTGCTGGTCTCCGGCTGCTCCGCCGGGGACGACGCCGCGGCCGAGGACACGATCGTCGTCTCCACGTTCCCGTTCGGCGTGGAGGAGTTCCAGGAGGCGGTGATCGACCCGTTCACCGCGAAGACGGGCATCAAGGTCGAGGTGGAGACCGGCTCGAACGCCGACCGGCTCTCGCAGCTCCAGGTGGCGGGGGACGACTCCGGCATCGACGTCATGCTGATCTCCGACTACTACGCCGCGCTCGGCCAGGAGAGCGACCTGTTCCAGGAGGTCGACGCCGCGAAGGTGCCGTCCCTGGACGAGGTGGCCGACTTCGCGCTCGAGGACGGCTACGACGGCCCCGCCTACAGCTACCAGCTCAACGGGACCATCTACTCGACCGAGGCGCTCTCGGCCGAGGAGGCCGCGCAGTGGGACCTGTACGGCGACGACCAGCTCGCCGGGAGCCTCGCGCTGCCGGACATCTCGGTCACGGCCGGGCAGCTCATGATCTCGGGCGTGGGGGAGACCTACGGTGACGGGCCGTACGACATCGACACCGCGCTGGACACCCTCGGCGGCTGGGCCCCGGGGATCCTGCAGTTCTACTCGTCGTCCACCGAGGTGACGAACCTGCTGACGCAGGGCGAGATCGTCGCCGCGGACTCCCTGAGCGGCTTCGCGACCGACCTGGTCGCCTCGGGCGAGCCGTACGCCTGGACGCCGCCGGCCACAGGCCGGTACATGGCCACCAACCGCGCCATGATCCCCGCGGGCGCCCCGAACGCGGACGGCGCGCACCAGTTCATCGACTACCTGCTCTCGGCCGCGGCCCAGACGAAGTCCGCCGAGCTCGTGGGCGACCTGCCCGTCAACCCCGCCGCGACCGTGCCGGACTCGATCGCGGCGGTCGTGGGCGACATCGCGGCCGACCCGGTCGCGGCCGGCTACTCGACGCTCGACCCGGCGGAGCTCGTGCCCACGCGCGGCGAGTGGGTGGACCGGTTCGCCCGTGAGGTGACGGCCGGCTGACCGGGCCCGACACCATGACGAGCACTGACATGAACACTGAACCGACCGGCACCGCGCTGGACCGCATGCCCAAGGTCGACCTGCACTGCCACCTCATCGGCACCGTCCGGGCCGGCACCTTCGCGGAGCTGGCCCGGCGTGAGGGCCTCGACCTGCCGGCCGAGCCCGAGCGGATCTTCGCGGACATCAACTCCCTGCCGCCGGACCCGGACCTGTACCGCGACACCCGCATCCCGGTGCCGCAGGGCCGTAGCGCGGACGAGCCCGAGGTCTCGTACTCGCTGTTCCAGGCCTCCCGCTGGGTCACGCAGGTGCTGCGCGACGCCGACGACCTCACCCGGATCACCTACGAGGCCTTCGAGGCGGCGCACCGCACGAGCGCGACGCGCCACCTCGAGGTGTCCTTCGACGCCGTGCCCGAGCACCTGGCCTCCCTGGGTTACCTCGGGTCGGTCGAGGCGTACGCCGAGGGCATCCGGATGGCCGAGCGCGACTTCGGCATGTCGGGCCGGCTCATCGCCGCGATCGACCGGTCGGGCTCCGGTGAGGACGCGCTGGAGCGCGTGCGCACCGTCGTCGACCACCCGCACGAGTACGTCGCGGGGATCGGCCTGGACAACCTGGAGACGGCAGGCCCGCCGGAGCGGTTCGCGGCGGCCTACCGGCTCGCCGGCGAGGCAGGCCTGGGCCGCACGGCGCACTCGTCCGAGCACGCCCCGGTCGCGGTGAACACCATCACCTGCCTGGACGTGCTCGGCTGCGACCGCATCGACCACGGCTACTTCGTCCTGCAGGACGACGACGTCGTGGCGCGGGTGCGCGACGAGCAGGTGCCGTTCACGGTGATCTCCACGACGTCGCGCCGCTCGTGGCGGCCGTGGCGGCGGGCCTCCATCGCCGCGATGCTGGACGCGGGGCTCAACGTGATCCCGGCGTCCGACGACCCGGGCATGTTCCCCACCACGCTGGCGGGCGAGTACCGCATCCTGGCAGACGACCTCGCGGTGCCCGACGACCGGCTGCGCCAGATGGCGCTCGCCGGCGTCGAGGCCGCGTGGCTGCCGCCCGCCGAGAAGGCGGCGCTGCGCACCCGGTTCGAGAAGGAGCTCGCGGACCTGGCCTGAGCGCCCGGCCCGGTCAGAACGGGAGCGGCCCGTTCTCGTCCCGGAGGGTCCCGGTCGGGCCGTCCGGGCCGAGGGTCGCCAGCTCCACGACCACGGCGGCCGACTCCTCGGGTGCGCGGCCGATGCCGAACGAGGCGGTCATGTCGGTGGCGGCGGTGCCGGGCTCCAGGGCGTTGAACCGGATGCCGGGGTGCGCCTTGGCGTACTGCACGGTCAGCATGGTGGCCGCCGCCTTGGACGCCGCGTACAGCGCGATCGGCAGGTTGTACTCCGGCCGCTCGGGGTTGGTCACGGCCCAGAAGGAGCCGGCGCTGCTGGAGACGGTCACCACCTGGGGGTTCGGCGACCGGCGCAGCAGGGGGAGCGCCGCCTCGGTGACACGTACGATCCCCACCGCGTTGGTGTCGAAGGACCGCAGCGCGGTGGGGCCGTCCAGCGTGGTGTCCAGGACGCCCGCGTTGTGCACCAGCACGTCGAGCCGGCCCGCGGCGTCGTCGATGGTCGCCAGCGCGGCGGCGACCGACGCGTCGTCGGTCACGTCGAGCTGGACGAACCGGGCGCCCAGCGTCGCGGCGGCCCGCGCTCCCCGCTCGGCGTCGCGGGCGCCGATCCAGACGTCGTGGCCCCGCTCCAGCAGCTGCCGGGCGGTCTCGTACCCGATGCCCTTGTTGGCCCCGGTGATCAGCGTGACGGTCATGCGTGTCCTCCCGAAATATGCGGCCCGGTCGGGCCGTTGGACACGCTATGAGCGGCCACACCGACCAGCCAGGACCCTCCGGAGACCGGGGTGTGGCAGGACCCCCTCTGCGCGATGCGGCCAACCCGTTGGGTGCGTACCTGCGGGCGCGGCGCGAGCTGGTCACGCCCCGGCAGGCGGGCCTCCCCGAGACGGGCACCCGGCGGGTGCCCGGGCTGCGGCGCGAGGAGGTCGCGATGCTCGCCGGCATCAGCGCCGACTACTACCTGCGGCTGGAGCGCGGGCGCGACCGCAACCCGTCCGTGCAGGTGCTGGAGTCCCTGGCGCGCGTGCTCCACCTCGACGACGCCCACTTCGCGCACCTGCGCACGCTCGTCGCCGACGCCCCCGGGCAGCGCGTCCGGCAGCGCGGGCACCACCCGGGCGAACAGGCCGTGCCCGACGGCGCGCGCAAGCTCCTGGACTCGCTGGTGCAGCCGGCGTTCATCGAGGGCCGGTACTTCGACGTCGTGGCCTCGAACGCCCTGGCCCGCGCGGTCGACCCGCGCCTGGACGTGGGCGGCAACCAGCTGCGGGACCTGTTCCTCGACCCGTCCGCCCAGGCGCTCTACCCGGAGTGGGCGAACGTCACGGAGTGCTTCGTGGCCAGCCTGCGGCAGTCCGCGGGCACCGACGTCGACGACCCGCGGTTCGTCGAGCTCGTCGGGCAGCTCTCCGCCAGCGCGCGGTTCCGCGAGCTCTGGGCGCGCCACGAGGTGCGCGGGCAGCGCGGCACCCCGCTGCGGATCGACCACCCGCACGTCGGCGAGCTGACCGTCAACCGGGAACGGCTCGGCATCGGCGGCGCCGAGCACCTGATGCTCGTCGTCTACCACCCGGACACCGGGTCCGCCGACGCCGACAAGCTGGCCCGCCTGGCCCTGGCCGGCGCCCGGGCATAAATCCCGTGGCCGACGGCACCCCGGTCGCCTAGCGTGGCGGCATGCCTCCCGTGCGCGCCACCATCGCCGACCGCGCCGCCGCGCCGGCCGACCTGACGCACCCGACCGCGGGCGGCCTCACCTGGCGCCCCTGGACTCGGGCGGACGTGCCCGCGCTGACGGCGCTCGTGCGCGCCGTCCAGGAGGCCGACGGCCGCGACTGGTTCACGCCCGCCGACGAGATCGCCGAGACCTTCGGCGCCCCCGCGTACGACCCGGCGCACACGCTGCTGGGCATCGACGCCGACGGCACACCGCTCGCGTACGCCCACGCCGAGCAGTTCCCCACCGAGGGCGCCACCATCCTGCGGTCCTGGCTCGTCGGCGGTGTGCACCCGAGCCGCCGCGGCGAGGGCATCGGCACCGAGCTGCTGGCCTGGGCCACGGGCCGCGCCCGGCAGGCGCTCGCGGCGCACGACGGCGACCCGCGGCTGGCCGGGCTGCCCGCGCGGATCGCCGTGGACCTCGTGGACGGCGACCCGGCCGAGCGGCGCGACCTGCTGCGCGCGGGCGGGTTCGAGCCCGTGCGCTACTACGCCAACCTGCTGCGCGACCTGGGCGCGCCCGTGCCCGCGGTCGGCCTGGAGCCGCCGCTGCGGCTGGTCCCGTGGACCGACGCCCTGGAGGACGCCGCGCGGCTGGCCCGCAACGACGCGTTCCGGGACCACTGGGGCAGCCAGCCGCGCACCGCCGAGTCCTGGCGGGCGTACCGCAGCTCCTTCGCGCCGCAGTGGTCGTTCCTCGTGGTCGACGAGTCGGTGCGCTACCCGGGCTCCGAGCACGAGCAGCCGGGGGACACGACGGTCGCGCCCGGCACCCCGTACATCGTGGGGCTGCACCGCGCCGGGCGGCACGAGCACGACTGGGCGACGCAGGGCTACACCGCCGGCTACACCGAGCTGCTGGGCGTGCGCCGCGCCTACCGCGGCCGCCGCATCGCCGTCGCGCTGCTGACGCACGCCATGCGCGTCTTCGCCGACGACGGCATGCAGCACGCCGAGCTCGACGTCGACACCGACAACCCGACCGGCGCCCCCGCCCTGTACGCCCGGCTGGGCTACGCCAAGAGCGACGGCTCCACCCTGTACGCCATCGAGCTGTGAGTCCGACGAGCCCTGAAGGAAGCACCATGACCACCGAGACCGACGACTCCGCCCCGACCGGCCCCGACCCGGCCGTTCCTGCCCCGATCGCCGAGCGCGCCGCCGCCCCGGCGGCCGTGACCGTGCCCACAGCGGGCAACCTCACCTGGCGCCCCGCCACCCGCGAGGACGTGCCCGTGTGGCTCGCCCTGCGCAACCACATCGCCCGCGCCGACGCCGAGCCGTACGTCGAGACCGCCGAGGAGATCGAGGAGATCTTCGACGGCACCTGGCGCGACATGAGCCGCGACTCCCTGCTCGGCTTCGACGCCGACGGCGCCCTCGTGGCCTGGGGCTACGTCGTCAGCCCGCCCGGTGACGTCACCGCGGTGCGGGCCTTCACCTGGGGTGGTGTGCACCCCGACCGGCGCGGCGAGGGCATCGGCCGCGAGGTGCTGGCCTGGGCGATCGGCCGCGCCCGGCAGCTGCTGGCGGCGTCGGGCAAGGACGTGCCCGCCCGGATCGCGGTGTTCGCCGAGGACGACGGGCCGGCGAGCAAGCAGCGCCTGTACGAGCGGGCCGGCATGGAGGTGCGCCGCTACTACTCCGACCTCGCGCGCCCCCTGACCGGCCCCGACGCCGCCCCCGTGCCCGAGGTGGCGCTGTCCGGGTCGCTGCGGCTCGCCCCGTGGTCCGAGGCGCTCGACGAGGCCACCCGCCTGGCACACAACGACGCCTTCCGCGACCACTGGGGCAGCCAGCCGCAGACCCGCGAGCAGTGGGCCGAACGCGCGGGCTTCGCGCCGCAGTGGTCCTTCGTCGTGGTCGACGACGCCCCCGACGTCGACGCGCTGCTCGCCTCGCCCGACATCGAGCCCGAGACCGCCGCCGCGCTCCGGGCGGGCGAGCCGCTCGTGGTGGGCTACTCCCTGGCCGGTCACTACCCCGAGGACTTCGCGGTGCGCGGGTACTCCTTCGGGTACATCGACATCCTCGGCGCGCGCCGCTCCTACCGGGGCCGCAAGGCCGCGCTCGCGGCGCTCGCGGCGAGCATGCGGGCCTTCGCCGCCGACGGCATGGAGTACGCCGCGCTCGACGTCGACACGGCCAACCCGAGCGGCGCCCACGGCTTGTACGCGAGCCTGGGCTACACCAAGACGACGGGCTCGCGCATGCTCTCCATCGAGCTCTAGCCCGCGAGGCGCTGGCGGCGGGCCTCGTAGAGCACCACCGTGGCCGCGTTCGCGGCGTTGAGCGAGCTCGCGGAGCCCGTCATCGGGATGCTCAGCGTCACGTCTGCGGCGTCCCGCCACGACTGGGTCAGGCCCGTGGTCTCGTTGCCGACCAGGAGCAGGACGGGCTGGGTCAGGTCGTAGGCGGAGACGTCGGCGTCGCCGTGCTCGTCCGTGGCCACGACCACGAGGGGCAGTCCGGCGGCCCGGCGCGCCGTCACCCAGTCCATGACCTCCGCCGTGGAGGGGGAGCGCACCACCGGCATCGCGAAGAACGAGCCGGTGCTGGCCCGCACGGACTTGGGGTCGTAGGCGTCGGCGGCGTGCCCCGTGGTGATCACGCCGTGGGCGCCGAACGCGTCGGCCGACCGCACGACCGCGCCGATGTTGCCCGGCTGCGTGGGCCGGTCGAACACGACGCCGAGGAAGTCCGGGCCCGCCTCGATGCGGTCCAGGTCGTCGGGCCGCATCGCGATGACCGCCAGCAGCTCGGCGTCCTCCTTCTCGGCGAGCTCGGCCAGCAGGTCGGGTGCCATCTTCACGTGCTCGGTGTGCGGGTGGGCCGCGAGCAGGTCCCGGGCCCACTGCGAGAGCCGGCGCTCGGCGTCGTACAGCAGGGCGCGGACCTCCCAGCCGTGCTCGACGGCCATCGTGATCGGCCGCACGCCCTGCACCAGGAACTCGCCCGCGCGGTGCCGCTTGTTGCGGTTCGTCACGAGGGTCTGGAGCTGCTGGAAGCGTGCGTTGCGCTGGGAGATCCGGGTAGCCACGCCCCCATCCAATCAGCCCGCGTCCCCTCGGGCCTCATCCGGTCAGCGCGCCAGCAGCTTCTCCATCGCCGCCCGGGCGCGCTCCGAGCCGAACAGCTCCGCCGAGGAGACCACGACGTCGTCCACGTGCGCGTCGAAGCGGGCCAGCACGTCCGCGTTGAGCAGCTCCTTGGTCGCGGCCAGCCCCTGCGGGTCGGCGGCGGCCAGGCCGTCGAGGACGGCGTCCACCTCGTCGTCGAGGTGCTCCAGCGGCACCGCCCGGGTCACCAGGCCCCACTCGGCGGCCTCCGCGGCGGTGAACTGTGCCCCGGTGAGGAAGGTGCGCTGGGCGGCGCGCGGCGTCATCCGTGGCAGCACCGCGAGCGAGATGACGGCGGGCGCGAGCGCCAGGCGGGCCTCGGTGAAGGCGTAGGTGATCTGGTCGGCGCTGACCGCGACGTCGCACGCGGCGACCAGGCCGATGCCGCCGGCCCGCACCGGCCCGTGCACGCGCGCCACGACGGGCTTGGGCAGGGCGAGCAGGTCGCGCAGCACGTCGGCGAGCCGGCGCGCGGAGACGGTCAT
This sequence comes from Promicromonospora sp. NPDC090134, assembly GCF_044746965.1. Classification (NCBI taxonomy): domain Bacteria; kingdom Bacillati; phylum Actinomycetota; class Actinomycetes; order Micrococcales; family Promicromonosporaceae; genus Promicromonospora; species Promicromonospora sp. NPDC090134. The sequence continues at coordinate 29,479 of NZ_JBIVCZ010000008.1, forward strand.
GCCCTCGGCCAGGGCCTCGGTGAGGTCGGCGCCCGAGCAGAACGCGGGGCCGCTGGCCGCCAGCACCACGGCGCGCACGTCGTCGTGCGCGGCGCGGTCCAGGGCGGCCCGCAGCTCGTCGAGCAGGGCGAGGGACAGGGCGTTGCGCCGCCGGGGCGCGTCGAGCGTGATCCGGGCGTACGTGACGGGCGGGGCATCGGGCGGCGCGTCGGGTCGGTCGAGCACCACGACGTCGTAGGCGACCTGACTGAGGGTGGTCATCGAGAAGTCCTCCGGGTGGGGCCTGGCGCTGTGAGGTTAATGGTGGTTAACCTCTGTGACATGCGCAACATGCATACACCAGAGAACCCGGAGCACACCAAGCTCCGGGACGCGGTACGTGACTATGCCGACCGCGAGATCGCGCCCCACATCGCCCGATGGGACAGGGAGAGTCGCCTGCCCGTCGAGGTGGTGCACCAGATGGGTGAGCTGGGCCTGTTCGGCCTGACCACCCCGGAGGAGTACGGAGGGTCCGGGCTCGGGCTCACCGGGCTCTGCATCGCCGTCGAGGAGATCGGCCGCGTGGACCAGTCCGTCGGCATCACGCTCGGGGCCGGCGTCGGCCTCGGCGTGGGCACGCTGCTCGCCTTCGGCACCGAGGAGCAGAAGAAGACCTGGCTGCCCGACCTGGTCGCCGGACGGCGGCTCGGCGCGTTCGGCCTGACGGAACCCGGCGCGGGCAGCGACGCCAACGCCATGACCACCACCGCGGAGCTCGTCGACGGCCAGTGGGTCATCAACGGGGCCAAGCAGTTCATCACCAACTCCGGCACTCCCATCACCAGCGTCTGCACCGTCGCGGCGCGCACCGGCACCCGGCCGGACGGCAGCCCGGAGCTCAGTGCGATCATCGTCCCCACCGACACCCCGGGGTACGTCGTCGAACCCCTGCACGACAAGATGAGCTGGCGCTCCTGCGACACCCACGCGCTGCGCTTCGAGGACGTGCGCGTGCCCGAGGCCAACCTCCTGGGGGAGCGCGGCAACGGGTTCAAGCAGCTCATGATCTGCCTCAACACCGGGCGCGTGGCCGTGGCGGCGCTCGCGACCGGCTGCATCCAGGCCATGCTGGAGCTTTCGGTGGAGCACGCCGGCGTGCGTCCCACGTTCGGCGGGCCGATCGGCCGCAAGCAGGGTGTCGCGTTCCAGATCGCCGACATCGAGGTCATGCTCCAGGCGAGCCGGGCGCTCACCTTCCGGGCCGCGACCCTGAAGGACTCGGGTGCGCCGCTCGACGAGTTCCGGCGGGCCTCCTCGGTCGCCAAGCTCTACGCCACGGAGTCCGCCGTGACGGCCACGCGCATCGCGGCGCAGGTCTTCGGCGGCTACGGCGTCATGGAGGACGGGCCGATCGCCCGCTTCTACCGGGACGCGAAGGTGCTGGAGATCGGCGAGGGGACGTCCGAGCTGCAGCGCATGCTCATCGCGCGGGGTCTGGGCCTGCCGGTGGAGTGAGCAGGGCGGCGCGGGCCATGCGGGTCAGGAGGGCCCGCATGGCCGCGCGTCCGATGCGTGCGCTGTGCGGCGTCGAGTTGAGCAGGCCGAACGCGGCCTGCACGGCGGCCCGGGCCTCGGTACCGCCGAGGTCGGGACGCAGGGGGCGCAGCGAGTCGGTCCAGACGTCGATGTACGCGAGCTGGTGCTCCCGCACCTGTGCGCGGGCCTCGGCGCCCAGCGCGCCCCACTCGCGTTCCTGGATCACGATGAGGGCGGGGTTGTCGAGCGCGAAGTCGGCGTGCCGGGCGATCAGGGCGGTGAGGGCGCCGTCGGGCCGTCCGGCGGGCACGCCGTCGTCGGGCAGCAGCTCGCGCGCGCCGGCCAGGAGCTGGTCGGAGGCGTGCAGGAGGCACTGCCCGAGGATGTCCTCCTTGCCCGCGAAGTGTTTGTAGAGGGCGGGGCCGGAGACACCGACGGCCGCGCCGATGTCTCCCATGGAGACGCCGTGGAAGCCACGGGCGGCGAACAGGTCGGCCGCCGTGCTCAGGATCTGCTGCCTGCGCGGGGTCACCGGAGCAGTCTAGGAGCGACCTGCCGGAACGAGGGGTTAACGATCATTAACCAGCGGACTATGCTGCGGCACATGACCACCGACGTCGGCGTTGGACCGGATCTGCGCACCCTGACCGCGCAGCTGCGCGACCGGCTGGCGCGCGTGCGCCAGGGCGGCTCGCCCGAGGCGCGCGCCCGCCACACCGGGCGCGGCAAGCTGCTCGCCCGCGACCGGGTGGACCGGCTGCTCGACCCGGGCAGCCCGTTCCTGGAGATCGGGGCCCTGGCGGCCTACGACATGTACGGGGGCGAGTGGGCGGTGCCCAGCGCGGGCATCGTCACCGGGATCGGGCGCATCGCGGGGCGGCAGTGCGTCGTGGTCGCCAACGACGCGACCGTCAAGGGCGGCACGTACTACCCGGTCACGGTCAAGAAGCACCTGCGCGCGCAGCAGGTCGCGGCCGAGAACCACCTGCCGTGCGTCTACCTCGTGGACTCCGGCGGCGCCTACCTGCCGATGCAGGACGAGGTGTTCCCCGACCGCGAGCACTTCGGGCGCATCTTCTACAACCAGGCCAACCTGTCCGCCCGGGGCATCCCGCAGGTCGCCGCCGTCATGGGCTCATGCACCGCGGGCGGCGCGTACGTGCCGGCGATGAGCGACGAGGCCGTCATCGTGCGGGACCAGGGCACGATCTTCCTCGGAGGCCCGCCCCTGGTCCAGGCCGCCACGGGCGAGGTCGTCACGGCCGAGGAGCTGGGCGGCGGCGTCGTGCACACCACCACCTCCGGCGTCGCGGACCACCTGGCCGACGACGACGCCCACGCCCTGCGGATCGTGCGCGAGATCATCGCCACCACCCCGGCCGCCACCCCGCTGCTCGACCGCGTGCCGCCCGAGGAACCCGAGCTCGACCCCGACGGGCTGTACGACGTGCCCGCCGACCCGCGCACCCCGTACGACGTGCGCGACGTGATCCGGCGGATCGTCGACGGCTCCCAGCTCGCCGAGTTCAAGGCCCGCTACGGCGAGACGCTCGTGTGCGGGTTCGCGCGGATCGACGGCTACCAGGTCGGGATCGTGGCCAACAACGGCATCCTGTTCTCCGAGTCCGCGCTCAAGGGCGCGCACTTCGTGCAGCTCTGCGACCAGCGGCGCATCCCGCTCGTGTTCCTGCAGAACATCGCCGGGTTCATGGTCGGCAAGGAGTACGAGCACCGCGGCATCGCCAAGGACGGCGCCAAGCTCGTCACCGCCGTGGCCTGCACCTCCGTGCCCCGGTTCACCGTGGTGCTCGGCGGCTCGTTCGGCGCCGGCAACTACGGCATGAGCGGCCGCGCCTACGACCCCCGCTTCCTGTGGATGTGGCCCGGCGCCCGCATCTCCGTGATGGGCGGCGAGCAGGCCGCCTCCGTCCTGGCCACCGTGCGCAAGGACCTCGCCGACGCCCCCGCCGCCGACGTCGAGGCGTTCAAGGCCCCGATCCGCGACCGGTACGAGACCCAGGGCAACCCCTACTACGCCACGGCCCGCCTGTGGGACGACGGCGTGATCGACCCCGCCGACACCCGCCGCGTCCTGGCCCTCGGCCTGGCCGCCACGGCCGGCGCGCCGATCCCCGAACCCTCCTACGGCATCTTCCGGATGTGATGACGATGCACACCCTGCTCATCGCCAACCGCGGCGAGATCGCCCTACGGATCATCCGCACCGCCCGCCGGCTCGGCCTGCGCACCGTCGCCGTCCACTCCGACGCCGACACCGGCGCCCCCCACACCCGCGCCGCCGACGTCGCCGTCCGCATCGGCCCCACGCCCGCCGCCGAGTCCTACCTGTCGATCCCCGCGCTGCTCGCCGCCGCGAAGGAGACCGGCGCCGACGCCGTCCACCCCGGCTACGGGTTCCTGTCCGAGCAGGCCGAGTTCGCCCGCGCCGTGATCGGCGCCGGGCTCACCTGGGTAGGCCCGCCGCCCGCCGCGATGGACGCCATGGCCCGCAAGGACACCGCGCGCGAGATCGCCCGGAAGGCGGGCGTGCCAGTGCTGGAGTCGCTCGGCAACGTCAGCGGCGGCTGGTTCGCCATGCAGGGGAGCCGGACCTACCCGCTCCTGGTCAAGGCAGCCGCCGGTGGCGGCGGCAAGGGCATGCGGATCGTGCGCGGCGAGGACGAGCTCGCCGCCGCCATCGCCGCCGCCGGCCGCGAGGCCGCCGCCGCGTTCGGCGACGACACCCTCGTGCTGGAGCGGTACGTCGAGCACGGCCGGCACGTCGAGGTGCAGGTCCTCGCCGACGAGCACGACACCGTGCTGCACCTGCACGAGCGCGACTGCTCCGCCCAGCGCCGCCACCAGAAGGTGCTGGAAGAGGCCCCCGCGCCCGACCTCGACCCCGCCCTGCGCGACGCGCTGCACACCTGGGCCGTCAGCCTCGCCCGCGAGGTCGGCTACACCGGCGCCGGCACCGCCGAGTTCCTCGTCGACACCACCCCCGGCACCGGCGGCGCCTGGTTCCTCGAGATGAACACCCGCCTCCAGGTCGAGCACCCCGTCACCGAGGAGGTCGTGCGCGTCCGCGGCGAACGGATCGACCTCGTCGAGCAGCAGCTCCGCGTCGCCGCCGGCGAACCCCTCGGCTACACGCAGGACGACGTCGCCGTCACCGGGCACGCCATCGAGGCCCGGATCTACGCCGAGGACGCGTTCGGCGGGTTCCTGCCGCAGGCCGGAACCGCCACCCGCGTGCGCTGGCCCGCCTCGACCGGCCCGACCACCGTCCGGGTCGAAGCCGGGCTGGAGGACGGCACCGTCGTCCCCGCCGCCTACGACCCCATGGTCGGCAAGATCATCGCGCGCGGCCCCGACCGCGAGGCCGCCCGGCACGCGCTCGTCGACGCCCTCGACGACACCGCGATCGGCGGCCTCGTCACCAACACCGGATTCGTGCGGGCGCTCGCGGACTCCGGCGCGTTCCGCGACGGCGAGGTGCACACCGCCTGGCTGGACACCCACCCGCTGCCCGCGCCGGACCCGGGGCCCGCCCTGGTGGCGGGCGCCTGGGCCGTGGCCTCCGCCGCGGCGCGGGCCGGCGGAGACGGCTGGCGGCTCGGCGGCCCGTCCGCGGACACGTGGGTCGAGCTCGACGACGCGGTGCTCCGCGTGAGCGTCGCCCGGGGCGAGGCGCGGCGCGACGGCGCGCCGCCGACGTCGTGCCGGGCCGTGGGCGGTGCTGCCGGCACCGACGGTCTGCACCTGCTGGAGCTGGACGGCATGACCGCCCGGTTCGTGGTGGACGTGCGTCCCCGGTCCGTGGAGGTGAGCACGCGCGGGCACACCTTCCGGTTCGCCCGGCCGGGCGGCTCACGCGCGGCCGAGGCCGACCTGTCCGACGGCGTCGTGGTGGCCGCGATGCCCGGCGCCCTGGCTCGCGTGGAGGTGCGCGACGGCGAGACGGTGACCGCCGGGCAGTCGCTCGGCGTGCTGGAGGCGATGAAGATGGAGGTGGCGCTCGTGGCGCCGTCCGACGGTGTGGTGCGGGTCCGTGCCGCTGCCGGGGAGCAGGTCGCGGCGCGGCAGGTGCTGTTCGTCATGGAGGTGGCCGATGCCTGAGCCGATGCCTGGGCGGACGTCCCGGGAGTACCGCCGTCCCCAGGTGGTGCGCGACCTGGCCCTGCCCGAGCGCGTGACCGTCTACGAGGTGGGCCCGCGGGACGGGCTGCAGAACGAGAAGGCCGTGGTCCCGACCGCGGTCAAGGTGGACCTGGTCGAACGGCTCCTCGACGCCGGTCTGCCGTACGTGGAGGCCACGAGCCTGGTGCACCCGCGCTGGGTGCCGCAGCTCGCCGACGCCGCCGAGGTGCTGGACGCCCTGGTGGACCGGCTCGGCGACCGCGCCCGCGACCTGCCGGTGCTGGTGCCGAACGAGCGCGGCCTGGAGCGCGCCTATGACCTGGGGCTGCGGCACATCGCGGTCTTCGCCAGCGCCACCGACACCTTCGCCCGCCGGAACCTGAACCGGTCCCTGGACGAGCAGTACGCGATGTTCGAGCCGGTCATGACGCGAGCGCGCGCAGCGGGGATGCGGGTGCGGGCGTACGTCTCCATGTGCTTCGGCGACCCGTGGGAGGGCGACGTGCCGCTGGAGCAGGTGGTCACCGCGGGCAGGCGGCTGATGGACCTGGGCGCGGAGCAGCTCTCCCTGGGGGACACGATCGGCGTCGGGACGCCGGGGCACGTCGTCGCGTTGCTGGACGCGCTGAACGCCGCCGGCCTGCCCGACGACGTGCTGGCCCTGCACGCCCACGACACCTACGGGCAGGCGCTGGGCAACGTCGCGGCCGCGCTGCGGCACGGGGTCACCACGTTCGACACGTCGGCCGGGGGCCTCGGCGGGTGCCCGTACGCGGAGTCGGCCACGGGCAACCTCGCCACGGAGGACCTGCTGTGGATGCTGGACGGGCTGGGGATCACCACCGGGGTGTCCCTGCCGCGGGTGGTGGAGACCAGCGCGTGGCTGGAGCCGCACCTGGACCACGAGCTGACGAGCCGGACGTACCGGGCGTTGGGTGGAGGCGGGGACTAGCCGGCGGTCTCCACGACGTCCCGGACGTAGAACGTGTACCAGAGCCGGACGGGGGTCCCCGCGCCCTCGCCGACGGCCATGCTGGGCCTGATCGAGGTGGAGACCTCGCCGTTCGACCCGTTGTAGTTGTCCTTCGCGCGCGTCTCGTTGGTGTCGGCGGTCTCGGCCCACTGCGCGGTCCCGGCCCACTGGGCGACGAGTGCCGTGTCGACGCCGAGGAGCCCGGCGTCGGCCACCATCCGGTCGGCGGCGGCCTGGCCGTCCGCCTCGGTCCAGAACAGGTCGACGGAGTCCACGTAGCCGTGCCGCGTGGTCACCGTCATCTCCTCGGTGCTCCCGGACCAGGTGCCGGTGGGGAGCGTCAGGCTCACCGTGGCGTCCTCCGGCACGGTGACGACCACCATCTGGTCCGCCGGCAGCCCCAGCGTCTCCGCGTCGAGCGGTCGTGTCAGGTCCCACTGCATGCTGTTCCCCTCTCCGAAGAGCTCCACACCGTCGTCGTCCGCCCCGCCGACGTGCACGGTGCAGCCGGCCGTCACCGCGAGGGCGAGGACCGCGCACACCGCGAGGACCACGTGTCGTACGGACATGGCACCCACCCTGTCACGCCGCCGGACGTCACTGGTCGCCATCGACGCCCCAGTTCGTCGCCAGCCGGTCCACGATGCGGCCCAGCCGGTCCGGGTTGGTCAGCCGGTACTCCTCGATGCGGTCCGACACGTCGGTCTGCAGGATGTCCTGGGCGCGGCCCGGGTCGTTCCGCAGCAGCTCCTGGTACGCGGGCAGCGTGTCGGCCGTGATGTAGTCCCAGCGTTGTCCGACGTCGGCGATGTTCCCGTCCGGGAGCGGGGTCGTGACGGTGACCGAGCCCTGCAGCGGGTTGTCCGCGGAGATGCCCGTGAACGGGATGCCGACGCGCTCCGGTCCGGGTGTCTCCACGGTGACCTGCAGCGGGTCGTACTCACCGAACGTGACCGCGCCGGGGATCGACGCCTCGCCGACCACGGTCATCATGTAGGTCATCGCCTCGCCCGTCACCGGGTGGTTCCGCATGGCGTCGTAGTCGTCCGCGATGATCTCCTGCTGCTCCCGGCGCAGCATCTCGACGTTGCCCTCGGAGACGCGCTCCGGGTCACCCGACGCGACGTCCTCCCAGGCGTCGTACGTCCGCTCGTTGATCGCCCCGGACTCGTACATCCGCTGAATCTCCGCCATGCCGCCGTGCTCGTAGGCGGCGTGCATGGACGCCTGGTCGCGGAAGATCTCCTGCTGCATCGACAGGAAGCTGGTCTCGTAGAACCGCAGCTCGTCGTCCGTCATCCCGGCGACCTGCTCGATCAGGGCCCCCTGGGCGAGCCCGCCCGGCAGGTGCTGGAGCACCTCGCCGCCGACCTCGACACCCTGCGCGACGTCGCGCATCAGGGCCAGGTCGAGGAACCCGGCCGCGAACGACGGCCCGATCATCGCCGCCATGCCGGCCCACTGCAGGTCGGGGTTGTTCAGGTAGAGATCGGCGTAGTACTCGTAGACGGCCTCGATGTTCGCGCGGTTCGCCTCGGCGCCGAGGCGCGGGTCCCAGGAGAGGTAGTCGATGCCGGCGTCCTGGGCGGCCTGCCGGGTCCAGTGCGCGTTGGCGACCGGGCCGGCGTCCGGCCCGGGGTACAGGCCCTGCGCCTCCATGGCGGCCAGGAGCGCGGCGATCTGCTCGTCGGACGCCGTGGCCAGCCATTCCGTGCGCTCGCCCTGCGACAGGTCGAGGTACTGGTCCGGGCTGAGGGTGGGCACCGGGGGAGCCGCGGGTGCCTGGGCGCTGGTCGCGGTCGTGCCGCCCCCGGCACCGCTCGTCCCCGTCGCGCCGGCGGCCACCCCGGCGCCTCCCGCCAACCCGGCGTCCGCGCTGGTCCGATCCTGGTCGTCGGCGTTGCGGTCCAGGGCGTTGCCCGCCTGGACCAGGGAGTCGATGGCCGCGGACAGGTTGCCGCGGTGCGTTTCCGACCACTCGGCCCGGAACTGCTGCCCGCTGGGGCCGTACCAGTCCAGGTCGCCGATCAGCGAGTCCACCAGGGTCCGTGTGGTCTCCAGCGCCTGGGTCCGGTCCCGCATCGTGGTCGCGAGAGTGCGCAGCTGCGCGACGTCGGCGCCCCAGACCTCACCCATCGGTTCCCCCCTTGCTGTCAGCCGGCAGAGGCGAACCTAGCGGTACCCGGCCGAGGCGGCCATGGGGAGAACTCCCCGCCCCGGGTGATTCTGCCCTGTCGTCGGATCTGCCCTGAGCAGCAAGGATGTGATGTGCGCGACGAGCGGGTCCGCACCCGGGCGATGCGGCGTAGGGTCGCAACCGTGACTCTGAAGATCGGGTACAAGGCGTCCGCCGAGCAGTTCGGGCCGCGCGAGCTGGTTGAGCTCGCAGTACGCGCCGAGGAGGTGGGACTGGACAGCGCGATGGTCTCCGACCACTTCCTGCCGTGGCGGCACGAGGGGGGTCACGCGCCGTCGGCCCTCGCCTGGCTCGCCGCCGCGGGGGAGCGCACCTCCCGCATCCAGCTCGGCACGAGCGTGCTGACCCCCACGTTCCGGTACAACCCCGCCGTGATCGCGCAGCAGTTCGCCACGCTGGCGCTGCTCACCGAGAACCGGATCATCCTCGGTGTGGGCACGGGCGAGGCCCTCAACGAGACCGCCGTCTCCGGCATGGAGTGGCCCGAGTTCAAGGAACGGTTCGCGCGCCTGCGCGAGGCCGTGCAGCTCATGCGCGCGCTGTGGACCGAGGACTCGGTCGACTTCAAGGGTGACTACTACGAGCTGGTCGGCGCCAACATCTACGACCGGCCCGAGAACCCCGTGCCGGTCTACATCGCAGCGGGCGGCCCGCTCGTGGCGAAGTACGCGGGACGTGCGGGCGACGGCTTCATCTGCACCTCGGGCAAGGGCATGGACCTGTACACGGAGAAGCTGCTGCCCGCGGTCGCCGAGGGCGCGGCCAAGGCGGAGCGCGACGTCACGCAGGTCGACAAGATGATCGAGATCAAGATCTCCTACGACCGCGACCCTGCCGCCGCGCTGGAGAACACCCGGTTTTGGGCGCCGCTGTCGCTCACGCCGGAGCAGAAGCACAGCGTCACCTCGGCCACCGAGATGGAGCAGCTCGCGGACGAGCTGCCGATCGAGCAGGTCGCCAAGCGCTGGATCGTCGCGTCCGACCCGGACGAGGCCGTCGCGATGATCAAGCCCTACGTCGACGCCGGGCTCAACCACCTCGTGGTGCACGGCCCCGGCCACGACCAGGAGCGGTTCCTCACGCAGTTCGGCGAGGACGTGCTGCCGCGGCTGCGTTCCCTCTGACGCCGTGGCCGGGGCGCCCTGCCCCTCAGGGCGCCCTGACCAGGCCCGTCTCGTACGCGAGGATCACCAGCGCCGCCCGGTCGCGCGCGCCGAGCTTGGCGAGCAGCCGGCTCACGTAGGTGCGCGCGGTGGCCGGGCTGAGGTAGAGCTCGGCGGCGATCTCGTCGTTCGTCAGCCCGCGGCCGAGCTGCTGCAGCACCTCGCGCTCGCGCTCGGTGAGCGCGGCCAGCCGATCGTCGGCGCCGGTCCGGGGCGCCGGGCCGGCGGCGACGGCGCGCAGCACCGTGGCGGTCACGGCCGGGTCGAGCAGCGCGTCGCCCGCCGCGACCACGCGGACGGCGCGGCGCAGCTCGGCCGGGGCCACGTCCTTGAGCAGGTAGCCGGCCGCGCCCGACCGGACGGCCTCGAAGACGTGCTCGTCCTCGTCGAAGGTGGTCAGGACCAGCACGCGGGTGCCCGCCAGCGCGGGGTCCGCGACGATCTCCCGGGTCGCGGCCAGGCCGTCCAGCCGGGGCATCCGGATGTCCATCAGCACCACGTCGGGGTGCAGCTCCCGCACCCGGGACACCCCCGCGAGGCCGTCGGCGGCCTCGCCGACCACCGCGATGTCGCCGTCGCTCTCCGCGAGGGCCCGCAGGCCCGCGCGCACGAGCTCCTGGTCGTCCACCAGCACGATCCGGATCATGGCAGGTCTCAACCCTCCAGTCGCAGGGGCAGGTCGGCGACGACGAGGAAACCGCCGTCCGGGTCGTCGCCCGCGCCCAGGGTGCCACCCAGCAGGGCGACCCGCTCGCGCATCCCGGAGATGCCGGATCCGGGGACGACGTCGCGCCCGGCACCCCGGCCGTCGTCGGACACGCGCAGGGCGAGGCGGGCGCCGTCGACCCGCGCGGACACCGCCACGCGGGAGGCGTCCGCGTGCCGCAGCACGTTGGTCAGGGACTCCTGGACGATCCGGTAGGCGGCGGCGTCGATCGCGCCGTCGAGGGTGCCGGGCGGCACGTCGAGCGTGACGTCGACCGCGAGACCCGTCGCCCGGGCCGACGCCGCCAGCGCGTCGACGCCGGCCAGGCCGGTCGGCGCGGCGTCGGGCCCCGCGGCGTCGGCCCCCGTGGTGCGCGTGGACCCGCGCAGCACCCGCACCGTCGACCGCAGCTCGCGCAGCGTGCCCGACGTCGCCTCCCGCACGTGGTGCAGCGCGCCCCGAGCGGTGTCGTCGTCCCGCCCCACCGCCTCCGCGGCGACGCCGGAGTGCAGCGCGATCACCGACAGGTTGTGCCCCACCACGTCGTGCAGGTCCCGCGCGATGCGCAGCCGCTCCGCCTGCAGCCGCTGCTCGGCCTCGTGCGCCTCGTGCACGCGCGCCTCCCGCGAGAGGCGCACCGCGACACCCAGCGCGATCGCCGCCGCGACCAGCGCGAGGTTCGTGACCAGGTCGTACGGCGTCAGGTACTCCTCCGCGGTGCCCGTCACCCGGTAGTAGGTCGCGACGGCGACCAGCACGGCGCCCCCACCCACCGCCCAGCCGGTACGGCGCATCTCCGCCGCCGAGTACAGCGCCGCGACCGCCGGGAGCGCCATGCCGATCGGCGCGAACTGGAACGTGTAGTAGGCGAAGACACCCAGCACCGTGAGCACCACCATGGTGCGCGGCATCCGGCGCCGCAGCAGGACCAGCGCCCCGAAACCCACCGCGAACAGGTACGCCCCCGGCCCCGCGTGCCGCGCCGCGTCGGGATCCGCGGCGATGACGACGGCGACCACCAGTGCCATGGCGATCGCCAGGGCGACGTCGGTGACGCGTGGGTCGACCGCCGCACGTGGGTCGGCGGTCCGCGGGACCTCGCTCTGCTCGGGCACACCCGACACCCTACGGACGGCCCGACCCTGAGGCATCAGACCACGGTCCAGGGTTCGAGTCGCCTCCGGGCGACACCAGGAGACGATCCCGGGCCGATGTGACACCCGGGCCCCGGCGGGCACCGTCGGGACATGACCTCACCACACCTTCCCGACCGCCCCGCGGACGCCGGTCCCGCGGCCGTCCCCTGGACCCTCGTCGCGGGCCTGTCCGCGCTGGCCCTGCTCTGGCCGCTCACCGGCCTGACGGGTGCGCTCGGCACCGGCGCACCCCGGGCGCTGACGATCATCGGCCTCACCGCCGCCGTCTGGATCGGCGTCGTCGGGCTGGGCCGCGTGCCCCGCCCCGTGCTCACCCTGACCCTGACCGGCCTGGCCTACGGCCTGGTCGCCACCCTGATCGGCACGCTGGTCCCGGTGCTCTCCGGCTTCGGCCCGGGCGGCGGCCCGGCGTGGACCCTCGTGCCGGCCCTCGCCCTCGACACCATGTGGGGCGCGCTCGCAGGCCTCGTCGCGGCGGGCGTGCAGCGTCTGCGCCGGGGTGTCCGATGAGGCGCCGCGGCTCCGGCCGTGCGGCCGCCCGCCTCGCGGCGCTCGCGGTCCCGCTGCTCGCGCTCGCGGGCTGCGCCCTGGTCCCGGGATCGGTCACCCCGGTGGACGAGGTCGAGTTCACGAACGAGCTCGCGATCCCGCCCCTGGCGCCGTCGCGCGTCGTGGACGGCACGCGCGTCTTCTCGCTCACCGCGCAGGAGGGCACCACCGAGCTCCTGCCCGGGGTCGAGACCCGCACCTGGGGTTTCGACGGCTCCTACCTGGGGCCGACCCTGCGCGCCGAGCGCGGCGAACGCGTCGCCGTCGAGGTCACCAACGAGCTGGCCGAGCCGACCAGCGTGCACTGGCACGGCATGCACCTGCCCGCCGCGATGGACGGCGGGCCGCACCAGGAGGTCGAGCCGGGTGCCACCTGGCGTCCGACCTGGGAGATCGACCAGCCCGCCGCCACCCTCTGGTACCACCCGCACCCGCACGGCGCCACGGAGAAGCACGTCTACCGCGGCCTGGCGGGCCTGTTCCTCCTGGACGACGACGCGTCCCGCGGCGCCGAGCTGCCCCAGGAGTACGGCGTCGACGACGTCCCGGTGATCGTGCAGGACAAGGTCCTCGACGACGACGGCCAGCTCGAGCTGGAGGACAACGGCAGCGAACCCGGCACGCTCGGCGGGATCGTCCTGGCCAACGGCACGGCGGGGGCGTACCACGAGGTGACCACGGAGCGGGTGCGCCTGCGGCTGCTCAACGGATCGACCGCGCGCACCTACCAGCTCGGCTTCCCGGACCGGGAGATGGACCTGGTCGCGACCGACGGCGGGCTGCTCGACGCGCCGGTCCGGCTGGAGCAGGTGCGGCTCGCGCCCGGCGAACGCGCCGAGGTCGTCGTGCGCATGGCGCCGGGGGAGACCACGCGCCTGCACTCGTTCGAGGCCGACCTGGGCGGCGTCGTCGTCCCGTTCGCGATGGGCGGCAACGACGCGTTCGACGTGCTGGAGCTGCGGGCCGCCGACCGGCTCGCGCCGTCGCCCGAGCCCGCCTGGACGCCGTCCGTCCACGCCGGGCAGGACGCGCTGCACGAGGACGACGTGGCCGTGACGCGCACCTTCGAGCTCGACGACCGGCACATCAACGGGCAGAGCATGGACATGGCCCGGATCGACGAGGCCGCCACCGTGGGCGACACCGAGGTGTGGGAGGTGCGCAGCATCGTGCCGATGCCGCACAGCTTCCACGTGCACGACGTCCAGTTCCGCATCCTGTCCGTCGACGGCGACCCGCCGCCCCCGGAGCTCGCCGGGCCCAAGGACACCGTGTACCTGGAGCCGCAGCGCACCTACCGCCTGCTCATGCGGTTCGAGGACTACACCGATCCGGACGTGCCCTACATGTTCCACTGCCACATGCTGCTGCACGAGGACGAGGGGATGATGGGACAGTTCGTCGTCGTCGAACCGGGGCAGGAGCCGGGGACGGTTCCGGAGCACCACGCGGCCGGGCACGACGGCGGGGCCGCACCCGCACCCACACCCGCACCCACACCCGCCTCCGGGACGGGGCCCCGGAACGTGCCGGGCGCGGACGCGCACCAGGGGCACCACTGAACCTGTGCGACGCTCGTGCCGTGACTCTCACGCTCCCCTCCCGCGCCACGCACGTCCTGCTCGACCTCGACGGCACCCTCACCGACTCCGCGCCCGGCATCATCGCCTCGCTGCGCACCGGCTTCACGAACGCCGGCTTCGACGTCCCCTCCGACGAGGTGCTACGCACCTTCGTCGGCCCGCCCCTGGGGTCGAGCATGACCCGGGTCGGCCTGTCCGACGCCGACGCCGACGCCGTGATCGCCGCCTACCGGAGCGACTTCGAGGTGCACGGCATGTTCGACAACTCGGTGATCCCCGGCATGCCGGAGGCGCTCGCGGGGCTCCGGGAGTCCGGGCTGACGCTCCTGGTCGCGACGGCCAAGCCCGAGCACTACGCGCGGCAGATCGTGGAGCACTTCGGGCTGGACGACTACCTCGAGGGCGGGCTGGACGGCGTGCACGGCGCCGTCGCGGAGGCGGCCGGCCTGGTGCAGGGCAAGGAGGTCGTGGTGGAGCGGGCGGTGGCGCACGCGGTGGCCCTCGGGGCCGACGCCGGGCAGGTCGTGATGGTGGGCGACCGCGAGCACGACGTGCACGCGGCCGCCCACCACGGCGTCGCGACCGTGGGCGTGACCTGGGGTTACGCCGCGCCCGGGGAGCTTGAGGCGGCGGGCGCGGCCGCGATCGCGACGACGCCCGAGGAGCTGCGCAAGCTGCTCACGAGCTGAGCACGTCGTCGAACGCGCGCTGGACGCGTTCGTCGATCACGACGAACCGCACGTCCTGCAGATCCGCCTCGGAGTGCTCGACGAGCCAGTTCCGGGTGGTCACCACGGCGATGCGCGCGACGTCGGACACCGGCCAGCCGTACGCGCCCGCGCTGACCGCCGGGAAGGCGACCGATCGCAGGTCGAGCTCGGCCGCGACGTCGAGCGACCGTGCGAAGCACGACGCGAGCAGGGTCGGGTCGTCCTGGCCGCGGTGGAGGTTCGGCCCGACCGTGTGGATCACCCAGGACGCGGGCAGGTCGAAGGCGGGGGTGGCGACGGCGTCGCCGACGGCCAGGCCGTCGCGGTGCGTGGTGTTCCGGAGCCGTCGGCAGGCCTCCAGGAGGCGGGGCCCGGCGGCGGCGTGGATCGCGCCGTCGACCCCGCCGCCTCCCAGGAGCAGGGAGTTGGCGGCGTTGACGACGGCGTCGGCCTCGACGCGCGTGAGGTCACCGATCTCGACGGACAGGCTCATGTGGCTGCTCCCGGTTGAGGTGCCGGCGCGCCGGCGGCGCTGCCGGGGCGTTCCATCCATTTGTACTCCTCGGTGACCGGCGTCCACCCGAACTGCTCGTACAGCCCGTGGGCGTCGGCCGTCGCGAGGATCGTGCGGCGCAGTCCGAGCTGGTCGAGCTCGGCGACCACGCCGGCCACCAGCAGCTTGCCGATGCCATCCCCGCGCAGGTCCGGGTCGACGATGACGTCCGCGAGCCACGCGAACGTCGCGCCGTCGGTCACCACGCGGGCGAACCCGACGAGCTCACCCGTGGCCCGGCGGTAGACGCCGTAGGGCCGGGAGCCTGCGATGGCGGCGTCCATCACCTCGCGCGGGCGGTCCTTCGCCCAGTAGGTGTGCCGGGAGACGAGCTCGTGCACGCGGTTCGCGTCGATGCGGGCGGGGTCGGTGGAGAACTCGTAGGGCGGGTCGTCGTTCATGGGCTGGAGTCAACCACCGGACACCGACATCGGCTGAGGGGATTTCGGGTTCCGGATGCTGCCGATCGGCTGACGAGCGCCCGGTACGCGGTGGCGACGCTTTGCGCAGGCCTCTACGCGGCCGGCAGAAGACGAGCGGGCGAGCGTGCGGATGGCTAAGATCGAACAAGCGTCCGCAGCGTTGAAGCGCATGGGTATGGTGTGGATCAAGGGGGTGGTGACATGGACGACGGGCGGAAGTACAGGACGATGGGCCGTGCGCTCCTGGACGACCAGACCTCCTCGGGGCCGGTCGTGGCGGAAGGACTGCCGGCCTGGACGCCTGACGCCGTGCCGGTATCGGCCTGGCCGGTCGACCGGCTGCGGGCCGCACTGACCGGCGCGGTGGGCGCGGAGCTGGCGCGGGTGGTCGCGGAGGCCACGGACCCGGACGCAGGGCTGCTGTCCGACCTGCCGGACGACGCGCTGGGCGACCTGGTGGTCGCGTGCGGTCGGCTGCAGTCCTGGGCCGCCGGCCTGCAGGCCCGGACGGTGGGCGAGCGGGCCGGCAGGGAGACCAGCCCGCTGGCGCACAGCTCCCTGGTCGCGCAGGTGACGGGCGAGCTGGTGGTCACCGGGACGGAAGCCTCGGAGGTCGTGGTGCGGGGCGAGTCCGGTGTCGACCATCCCACGGTGATCACAGCGCTGACCGCCGGCCAGATCGACGTGCGGAAGGCGCACACGTTGCTGCGGTCCGCCGCGCAGCTCACGCCCGAGGAACGCGCCGAGGCGATCGCGCGCTACCTGCCGCAGGCGCCGTTCCGTACCTGGCGCTGGCTGCGGTCGAAGCTGCTGGCGTTCGCGAAGTCGCGGCACGGATCCGCAGAGACAGCTCAGATCGCCGCACGGCGCCGCAATGTCCAGCTCGACCGGGCGGAGAACGACATGGGCTGGCTGTCCGCGTACCTGCCGGCCGCCGATGCCACGGCAGTGTGGAACGTCATCGACGACATGGCGCACCAGCTCCAGCGCACCACGGGTGAGGACCGCGACCTGGGTCAGCTCCGCGCCGACTGCCTGACCGGCATCGTGACCGGCCGCCTGCTGCCCGCCGACCGGTTCGCGGAGGCCGGCGAGCAGACCGCTCCTGGCGCCCTTGGTTCCAACGGCTCCGCCCCCGGCGCGCACGACTGCGTGTGCGGCGGTAGGGCCCCGGTCCAGGTCGTGCGGGTCACCCCGACCCGGCCGATCGTGCGGGTCACGGTCCCGGCCACCGCGCTGCTGGGGCTGGACGACGCACCCGGAGAGCTGGACGGCTTCGGGCCCGTCACTGCGGACCTGGCGGGCCGGATCGCCGCTGACGCGACCTGGCAGCGTCTGGTCACCGACCCGTTGACGGGGGTCCTGACCGACTGTTCCACCACGTCGTACCGGCCGGGCACGGTGCTGCGACAAGCGGTGGTGGCCCGGGATCGAACCTGCGCGTTTCCGCACTGCGAGCATCCTGCGGACCGGGACGACCTGGACCACATCGTGCCCTTCGACCATGATCTCGACCGCTCGGTGCTGCCGCTCGACACACCCGGGCAGACCCGCGCCGACAACCTGCAACCCCTGTGCCGACGGCATCACCTGTTGAAGACGCACGGAGGATGGGGCGTCGTCCGGGACGCCGGCAGCGGCGTGACGACCTGGACCTCGCCGTCAGGCCGCGTACACAGGCGCCCGCCGACGGTGCTGGACACCCATGTGGAGCTCGACGACGTCGACCCGACTCGAGCTACGACCTCACGCTGCGGTCCCTGACCGGCCGACGCCTGCCGCGCCGGCCACCCGCCGTCCTGACCCACGTCACCCCGCGTGTCGGCGGCAGAACTCGCGCAGCGGGCCCTCGGGCACCACGTCGAGCAGCTCGCGGTACCGGCCGGCCGCCTCGTCGGCGCGGCCGGTGCGGCGGGCCAGGTCGGCGAGCGTGAGGCTTGCGTCGCGCGCGGCGTACGGCGGGCCGTCCGCGACCAAGGCCTCGAGCTCGCGCTCGACCGGGACGAGGTCTCCGCCGTCGCGCAGCGCCAGCCGGCCGAGCACCACCAGCCGGGCGACCCGCGTTGCCGGGGACGGCCAGGTGTCCGCGAGCGCGTCGTAGAGCTGGGCCAGTCGTGGCCAGTCCGTGCCGGCGGCGTCGGGCGCCGTGGCGTGCACGCCGGAGATCGCGGCTTCCAGCACGAAGCGGCCGGGCGGACCGGGAGCATCGGGTGACGTCGACCACGTGAGCGCGGTCGCGGCGTCGTCGAGCCCGGCGCGCAGCAACCGCCGGTCCCACGCCGACCGGTCCACCTCGTCGAGGGGGAGCGCCACGCCGTCACGCACCCGACCTGGTCGCCGGGCCAGGCCGAGCCGGCAGACCGCGCGCAGGCCGAGCACCTCGGGGTGGTCCGGGTACTCCGCGACCAGTGCCTCGGCGAGCGTCAGCGCGTCACGCGCCGGATCCTGTGTCGCGTCCGCGGGCTGCAGCTCCTCTCGCTGGCCCACGGTGAACAGGCCGGCCACGCAGGCGAGCACCACGGGCAGCCGAGCCGCACGCGCGGGCGGGTCGGGCACGGCGAACTCGCCGCGCGCCCGGGCCAGCGCCGACTTGGCGCGGGTGAGCCGGGCGGCCGCGGTCGCCTCGGCGATGCCGAGGTGCCCCGCGATCTGCCGGATCGTGAGCCCGCAGACCACGCGCATCGCCAGCACGAGCTGTGCGCCGGGCGCGAGCGCGTCGTCGCAGGCGACGAACAGCAGCGCGAGGCGGTCGTCCAGCTCGTCGCCCGGGGCGTGCGGCGTGTTCACGTCGGCCACCTCCGGGCGAGCGAGCTGGGGCTGGATCCGTTCGAACACACCCTGGTGGCGCAGCGCGTCGAACCAGGTGCGCCGGCCGACCTGCACGCACCAGCCCACCAGGTCGTCGATCGCGCCGTCGGGCTGCGCCGCGGCGCGCGCGAAGGCCTCGGCGGCGTACTCCTCGCCGTGGTCCAGGCTGCGTGTGGTCACCGCGAGCGACCGCACCACCTGGGGCCAGGCGGTGCGGAACGCCGCGGGATCGATCACCGGTCGGGGGGTCGTCGGTCAGGAACCGAAGTTCATCACCTTGCGCCACTCGACCACGTTGCCGCTCGGGACGAGCGCCGCGATCTTGCGCGCGGTGGCCTCGTCGCACTCGGCCCGGTAGAAGCCCGTGATCACCTCGTTGGTGTCGGTGAACGGCGCGTCGGTGTAGACGGGCTCGTCGCCGTCCTTGCCGAGGGCGACGAACCCGCCGTACTTCGCGTTCTGCAGCGCGTCGCCGCCGGTGATCTTCACGCCCAGGGCGGCCACGGCCTCGCTGAAGCGTTCGTGGGCGGCCATGTCCTCGGAGAGCTCCTGGCGGTTGCGCCCGCTCAGGTTCTCCGGGAGGTAGGCGTCCGAGTCCCAGTCGTTCTCGCGGATCAGGAAGACCCAGGTGTCGGTCATGACGTGCTCCTCGTTCGTGGGATGTTGACACGCCTTGGACGGGCGAGCCGCGCCGGAATCGACACCTCCCACCCCGCTACTTTCCCGAGATCACCCGATGACCGCGACCGGCACCGCGATCGGCGTCCCGGAGCCGTCCCGGCGCTGGTCCACCTCGGGCAGGTCGACGGGCTGGCCTCCGGCGCCGAGCGCGCGTGGGGGAGTGGCGCCGACCCAGGCCAGGATGAGGCCGTCCTCACCCTTCAGGAGCCGCTGCGACCGGACGCCGCCGGTCGCGCGGCCCTTGCCCGGGTACAGCGCGAACGGCGTCACCTTGCCCGCGCCCGGCTCGATGCCCGGCAGTGCGTCACCCGCGCCGGCAATCGTCACCACGGTCGCGTCGACCCCGGCCGGGACCGCGCCGAAGAACACGGCCCGCCCGCCCTCGGCGAGCTTGATGCCCGCCATGCCGCCGGCCGCGCGGCCCTGCGGGCGCACGGACGAGGCGGGGAAGTGCAGCAGCGAGGTGTCGTCGGCCACGAAGACCAGCTCGTCGTCGTCGGCCACGACGGCCGCACCGACCACGGTGTCGCCGTCCTTGAGCGCGATGACGGGCCACTCGTCGCCCTTGGCCGGGGCGTCGGACGGCGCGACCCGCTTGACGATGCCCGTCGCCGTCCCGACGGCGACGGTCGGCGCGTCGGCGCCGAGCCCCGTCACGGCCAGCACGCTCTCGCCGCGCTCCAGCTCCACGAGCTCGCTGACCGGGATGCCGCCCGACAGCGAGGGTGCGCCATCCGTCGGCGGGAGCGAGGGCAGGTCGAGCACGGAGATGCGCAGCATCCGCCCGGCGGACGTCACCAGGCCCACGACGCCGCGGGTGGACGCCGCGGCGTCGCCCCGCAGGGCGTCGTGCGCGGCGCGGTTGCCGTCCCGCGGCACCGGGACGTCGTCGGGGAGCCGGGCCAGCAGGCCGGTGGCCGACAGCACCACGCGGGTGGGCTGGTCCTTGATCTGCAGGTCGATCGGCTCGACGTTCTTCTTGCGCCCGTTCGCGGGGGCCACGGCCACCGAGCCGACGGACCCGCCCGCGGCGTCGAGCAGCACGGTGCGGCGCGGCGTGCCATAGGTCTTGGCCACCTCGCCCATCTCGGTGCTCACGAGGCGGCGCAGCAGCTTCTCGTCACCGAGGATCTGCTCCAGCTCCGCGATCTCGCGGCGCAGCTCCTCGGCCTCCTTCTCCAGCTCGATGCGGGAGAACTTGGTCAGGCGGCGCAGCTGCAGGTCGAGGATGTAGGAGGCCTGCGGCTCGGACAGGTCGAAGATCTCGCGCAGCCGGTCGCGCGCGATGGCGGCGTCGTCGGACGAGCGGATGACCTGGATGACCTCGTCGATGTCGACGATCGCGACGAGCAGGCCGTCCACGAGGTGCAGGCGCTCCAGGCGCTTGTCCAGGCGGTGCTGCGAGCGGCGCCGGACCACCAGGATGCGGTGGTCCACCCAGACCCGCAGCATCTCGAGCAGGCCGAGCGTGCGCGGCTGACCGTCGACCAGGGCCACGTTGTTGATGCCGAACGAGTCCTCGAGCGGCGTGACGCGGTAGAGCTGCTCCAGCACGGCGTCCGGGTCGAAGCCGGTCTTGACCTCGATCACGAGGCGCAGCCCGTGCGTGCGGTCGGTGAGGTCCTGGACGTTGGTGACGCCCTGGATGCGCTTGGCCTTGACGCCGTCGGCGATCTTCTCGATCACCTTCTCCGGGCCCACCAGGTACGGCAGCTCGGTGACGACGATGCCCTTGCGACGCGGGGTGACGTTCTCGATCCGCGCGGTGGCGCGGGTGCGGAAGCTGCCGCGGCCGGTGCGGTAGCCGTCGCGCACGCCCTCCAGCCCGACGATCTTGCCGCCCGTGGGCAGGTCCGGCCCGGGCACGAACCGCTGCAGGTCCTCCAGCGTGGCCTCGGGGTTCTTGATCAGGTGCTGTGCCGCCGAGACGACCTCGACGAGGTTGTGCGGCGCCATGTTCGTGGCCATGCCGACGGCGATGCCGGACGCACCGTTGACCAGCAGGTTCGGGATCGCGGCGGGCAGCACCTCGGGCTGGGTGAGCTTGTTGTCGTAGTTCGGCACGAAGTCCACGACGTTCTCGTCCAGGCCCGTGGTCATCGCCATCGACGGCGCCGCCAGCCGCGCCTCGGTGTACCGGGGGGCGGCGGGGCCGTCGTCGAGCGAGCCGAAGTTGCCGTGCCCGTCCACGAGCGGGAGCCGCAGCGAGAAGTCCTGCGCCAGGCGCACGAGCGCGTCGTAGATCGGGGCGTCACCGTGGGGGTGCAGCTTTCCCATGACCTCACCCACCACGCGCGACGACTTCACGTGCGCGCGGTCGGGCCGCAGGCCCATGTCCGACATCATGTACAGGATGCGGCGCTGCACCGGCTTGAGGCCGTCACGCGCATCGGGGAGCGCCCGCGAGTAGATGACGGAGTAGGCGTACTCGAGGAACGAGGCCTCCATCTCCGAGGCGACGTCGATGTCCACGACCTTCTCGTGGATCTCGCTCTCGTCGAGCGGCTGCGACGGCTTGCGCGCCATGGTTCGTGGGGCTCCTGGGCTCTGGGGCTGGACGGGGACAGGCAAACCGTACCCCGCGCCACCGACACTCCAGGCCCCGCACACGCCCCGGCGCACAGGAGCCTCTTCACGGACGTCTCACCAGGTCATCGCGGAGCCGTGTGCACAGACCTCGTCCTACCTGGCAGTATTCAGGTATGCCCGAATTGCCGCTGCTCAGCAGGTCGACGACCGTCCCGGGCTGGCTGGCCCGGATCGGCCTCGCCTACGGCGTGGTCGGGCTCAGCGTGGTGCCCGTCCTGGTGCTCGGCGCCCTGGTCACGTGGTGGATGCAGTCCTGGCGCTGCGCCCAGCAGGAGTGGGGCTGCCTGGAGCAGGGCATCACCATGTGGGCCGGCCTGGCGATCCTCGCGGCGGTGCTGCACATCGTGGTCGCCATGCGGGTCGGGCTCGGCGTGGTGCACGGCCTGGTGGTCGTCGCGGTCGCCGCCGTCGCCGCGAACGTGGCGCCGTCGGCCGGCGCGTGGCTGCTGCTCGCGGCGGGTCCCGCGGTCGCGGCGATCCTGACGGCGTCGGGCCCCAACCGGCGCCAGCGCCTCGTGCTCGTGGGCTTCGCCGTGATGCTGCTCGTAGGCATGGTCCTGGTGGGTTGACCGGTGGGTTGACCGGTGGGTTGACCGGTGGGTTGACCGGTGGGTTGACCGATGGGCTGACCAGCGGGCTGACGCCCGTACGGCGGCACCTCCGGCGGGGTCGTTAGCCTTGTCCCGTGGACCAGCCAGAACGGGCCGACCGGAAGGTGGGCACGGTGCGCTCGCCCTACGCGACCGGCTACCCGGTCGAGTGGGAGGCCGACGTGGTGCTGCGCGACGGCTCGACCGCGCACGTGCGCCCCATCCGGCCCGAGGACGCCGACGCGCTCCAGCGCTTCCAGATGGCCCAGTCCGAGCGCTCCACCTACCTGCGGTTCTTCGCCGCGCTGCAGCGCATCCCGGAGCGGCTGCTCACCCAGCTCGTCACGGTGGACCACGTGCGCCGGGCCGCGCTCGTCGCGGTCCGGCCGGGTACGGACGACGACGGCGCGAGCCGCGAGGACATCGTCGGCGTCACGCGCTACGACGTGACCGACGACCAGCCGGGGCGCCGCACCGCCGAGGTCGCGTTCAACATCGCGGACGCGCTCCAGGGCCAGGGCCTGGGCTCGGTCCTGCTGGAGCACATCGCCGCGGCGGCGCGCGAGCGGGGCGTGCACCGGTTCATCGCCGAGGTGCTGCCCCAGAACCGCGCCATGCTGGGCGTGTTCCGCGAGGCGGGCTACGACGTCGAGCAGCACCTGGACGACGGCGTGGTGACCGTCTCGGTCGACCTCGACCCCACGGACCGGTCCCGCGAGGTGATGGCCGACCGCGAGCACCGCACCGAGGCCCGCTCCATGCAGGGCCTGCTCTCGGCGCGGCGGGTGCTCCTGGTCGGCCCCGCGGGCACCGGCCGGTCCGCCGGCGACACCACCATAGACGAGCTGCTCGTCGCCCGCGTCCGCGAGGCCCACGCCGCCGACCCCGGCGACACCGAGCTCCTGGTGCTCGGCGACGACGTGACCTGGGCGGACCTCGCCCCTGACGGCAACGACGGCAACGGCGGCAGCGACGGCAACGGTGGCGACGGCGGCAACGGCGGTGTCGACCTCGCCGTCGTCGCCGCCCCGCCCGACGAGGTGATCGACGCCGTCCGCCGCCTGCGCGGCACGGGTGCCCACGGCGTCGTCGTGCTCTCGGCGGGCTGGGCCGAGGCCGGGCCCGCCGGCCTGGCCCGCCGCCGCGAGCTGCTGCGCACCGCGCACGGCGAGGGCATGCGCGTCGTGGGTCCGGCGAGCTATGGCCTGCTCACCAACGTGCCGGGCGCGCGCCTGCGCGCGAGCCTGGCCCTGACCGCCCCGCGCCCGGGTCGCGTGGGCCTGTTCAGCCAGAGCGCGCCGACCGCCGTCACCGCCGCGGAGACGGTCAAGCGGCGCGGCCTGGGCCTGTCCACGCTGGTCTCCGCGGGGCACCGGGCGGACGTGTCGGGCAACGACGTCATGCAGTACTGGCAGGACGACCCGCACACCGACGTCGTGTGCCTGTACCTGGAGACGCTCGGCAACCCGCGCAAGTTCTCGCGCATCGCCCGCCGCCTCGCGCTGGTCAAGCCCGTCGTCGTGGTCGTGGCCGGGCGGCACGGCAGCGTGGTGCCGCCCGGGCACACCGTGCGCGCCACGCGCGCCCCGCGCCGCATGCTCGACGAGGTGCTGCGGCAGTCCGGCGTGATCCGCGCGGAGAACACGCACCAGCTCATGGACGTCGCGCAGGTGCTGGCGCACCAGCCGCTCCCGGCGGGCGGCCGGGTGGGCATCCTCGCCGGCTCGCCGTCGCTCGCCGCGCTCGTGGCCGACGCCGTCGCGGCGGCGGGCCTGACCGCCGTCGGGCCGCCGGAGTCGCTGTCGGCGGGGGCGCCCGACGACGAGATCGCCGCCGCCGTCGACGCCCTCTACGCGCCGGACGCGTGCGACGCCGTCGTCATGGTCTCCGTGCCCGTGGTGCTGCCGCGCACCGGCGCGATGGCCCGCGCCGTGGCGGAGGCCGCCGCCCGCACGGGCCGCACCACCGTGGTCAGCGCGCTGGGCCTGCACGGCATGCCCGACGAGCTCGCGGCGAGCCACGACGGGCGCGAGGTGCGCCTGCCCGCCTTCTCCACGCCCGAGGACGCCGTCTGGGCCCTCGGCGAGGTGGTGCGCTACGCGCGGTGGCGCACCCAGGACCACGGCAGCCCGGTCCGCCCGGCCCTGCGGGAGGGCGTGTCCGACGGCGTGGCCCGCACCCAGGCGCGCACCCTCGTCGAGTCGCTGCTCGTCCGGCACCCCGAGGGCACGGTCCTGGACCAGGAGGCGGCGACCGAGCTCCTCGCCTGCTACGGCCTGAGCCTGTGGGGCTCCCGCAGCGTGCGCACGCCGCAGGAGGCGGTGGCCGCCGCGCAGGAGCTGGGCTGGCCGGTGGCGCTCAAGATCGCCTCGCCCGCGCTGCGGCACCGCGCCGACCTGGGCGGCGTGCGCCTCGACATCGCCGACGCCGAGGACCTGACGGAGGACGCCGAGCGCATGCTCGCCGCGGCCTCCGCCCTGCTGCCCGCACCCGACCCGGTGCTGGAGGTGCAGGCCATGGCGCCCACGGGCGTGGCGTGCGTGGTGCGGTCCGTGGAGGACGAGCTGTTCGGGCCCGTGGTCTCGTTCGGCGTGGCGGGCGACGCCGTCGACCTGCTCGACGACGTGACCCACGGTGTACCGCCGCTGACCGACGTGGACGTGGCCCGGATGGTGCGGGGCGTGCGCGCCGCGCCCCGCCTGTTCGGGTACCAGGGCGCGCCCGCCGCCGACGTCGCGGCGCTGGAGGACGTGCTGGCCCGCGTCTCGGTCATGGCCGAGGACCTGCCCGAGCTCGCGTCCGTGGAGCTGTACCCCGTGGCCGTCGCGGAGCGCGGCGCCTCCGTGCTGCACGCGACGATCCGGCTGCGCCCCGCCGAACGCCGGACGGACGCCCTGCGCAGGGCGCTGCCGGGCTAACGGCGAGAGCCCCTCTCATGGGATGATTCCCCTCGTGCCCCATGCCCCTACCGATGCCCGTGACGACCTGACCGCCCACCTGCACCGGGCCGGCTACTACCCGGAGCTCGTCGCGGACGTGCTCGACGTGGCCCTGGCCGGCGAGGAGGTGGTGGCCCACCTCGTGCAGGCCGAGACCACCTTCGACTCGGAGGTGCGCCGCCACCTCACGGTCCTGGTGCTGACCCCGACCCGCCTGGTCACCGCGCACGTCGACGACCACACGGGGGAGGACCCGGCCCGGTCCGGCTCGGCGTCCGCCACCACCGAGGTGGTGCCGGTGCGCGAGATCCGCTCCGTGGCGCTGACCCACGTGATCGCGGACCCGGCGCAGTACCCGCAGCGCGGGGCCACGCGCGAGGTCACGCTCGCCGTCGGCTGGGGCGCGGTCTCCCGCGTCGACCTGGAGCCGGCCTCCTGCGTGGACCCGAACTGCACGGCCGACCACGGCCTGACCGGCCAGGTGACGCCCGACGACGTGGTGGTCCGCGTCTCCGGCGAGGCCGAGGGCGACGCCGCCGTCCGGGCGGCCGTCGACTTCGCCCGGGCGCTGTCCCGGGCCACGTCTGCGTGAGCGCACCGCACCTGCCCGAGGGCCTGGTCGCGCCGTCCTACGACACGACCAGCCTCGCCGCCGTGCTGCCCGCCGCCGCGGGCGCGCTGGGGCACGACCTCACCACGGCCACGGGCCTGACGGCGGCCGGCTGCCGCGCGGCCCTCGGCCTGCCCGACGTCGACCGCGTCGTCGTCGTGCTGGTGGACGGGCTCGGTGCCCGCAACCTCGCCGAGCGCGGCGGTCACGCGCCGTTCCTGCGCGGCCTCCTGCGCGAGCGGGGCGAGGCCGCCGCCACGCTCACCTCCAGCTTCCCGTCGACGACGGCCGCCGGCCTGAGCATCCTCGGCACCGGCACCGCGCCGGGCCGCACGGGGATGCTCGGCTACACGCAGCTCAACCCGGACACCGGCAAGCTGGCCGCGGTGGTGCAGTGGCGCGACCTCGGCGACCCCGCCGACGTGCAGCGCGAGCCCACGGTCCTGGAGACGCTCGCCGCCGCCGGCACGCGGGTGGTGGCCCCCGGCCCGCGGAAGTTCGCGGGTTCCGGCATGAGCCAGGCCGCGCTGCGCGGCCCCGTGCACGTGGCCGCCGAGACGTTCGAGCAGCGCGTGGACGCCACCGTCGCGGCGCTGCGCCGGCCCTTCGACCCGGCGGGCACGGGGCAGAGCCTGGTGTACCTGTACCAGGGCGACGTCGACAAGACCGGCCACGGGTTCGGCTGGGACTCCTGGCAGTGGGGCGACGCGCTGGAGGCCACCGACCGGGAGCTGCGCCGCCTGCTGCGCAGCGTGCCGCGCGGCACCCTGGTGCTGGTCACGGCCGACCACGGCCAGATCACGGCCGACCTGACCACCCAGTGGGACGTCGCGACCGACCCGGCCCTGCACCCCGGCGTGGCCATGGTGGGCGGCGAGCCGCGCGCCCTGCACGTCTACACCGAGCCCGGCACCGACCCGGCCGACGTGGTGGCCCGGTGGGCCGAGCGGCTCGGGGAGCACGCCCTGGTCGTGCCGCGGGAGCAGGCCGTGGCCGACGGCTGGTTCGGGCCGGTCGCCGAGCACGTGCTGCCCGCGATCGGGGACGTCGTGGTGGCGATGACCGGCGCCGCCACCGTCGTCGACTCCCGGGTGCACTCCGCGAACGCGCGGGCGCTGCCCGGCGTGCACGGCTCCCTCACGCCGCACGAGATGCTCGTGCCGTTCCTGACCGCCCTCTCCTAGGAAGCTCTCGTGGCCCAGCTCGTCTTCTTCTCCGGGACCATGGACTCCGGCAAGTCCACCCTCGCCCTGCAGACCGACCACAACTTCCGCGCCCGCGGGCGTGAGGGGCTCATCTTCAGCCGGGGCGACCGGGCGGGTGCCGACCGGGTCTCCAGCAGGCTGGGCCTGGAGGTCGCGGCCGTCGAGGTGACCGACGACACCGACTTCTGGGTCGAGATCGGCGGCCGCCGCGCGGGCGGCGAGGCCGTCGACTACCTGGTGTGCGACGAGGCGCAGTTCTACTCGCCCGCGCAGGTGGAGCAGCTCGCCCGGCTGGTGGACGAGACGGAGATCGACATCTTCGCCTTCGGCATCACGACCGACTTCCGCACGCGGCTCTTCCCCGGCTCGGCGCGCCTCATCGAGCTCGCCGACCGCGTCGAGCTGCTCCAGGTGCAGTCGCTGTGCTGGTGCGGCGCGCGCGCCACGCACAACGCGCGCACCGTGGACGGGATCATGGTCACCGAGGGGGAGCAGGTGGTGATCGGCGACGTCGGCCTCGCCGAGGTCGCGTACGAGGTGCTGTGCCGCCGCCACCACATGCGCCGCATGACGGCGCTCACCGCGCGCCGCCGGTCGGCGGACGAGTCCCTCTGGGGCTAGCCGGACCCCGGCACTAGACCTCCGGGCGCGAGCCGAACACGATCTCGTCCCAGCTCGGCACCTGCGCGCGCGACTTGCGGCCGCGCTTGGGCGCGGGACGCTTGGCTGCCGCCGGCTCCTTGTCGGGCACGTTCGCCGGCTCCGGGGCCGCGGCGGGCTCGGGTTCCGGCGCGGGCCTCTCCTCCTGGTCCGACGGCGGGGGCGTGGCCGGCACGGGCCCCGGGATCTCCCACTGGCTCGGCCCCTCCCACTCGAGGTCGGCGGGGGAGTCCGGCACCTTGACGGACGGCATCCTGGGGCGGGACCCGCCCCGGCGCGCGCCGATGTCGACGACGGCCGCAGCCGGCTCCGGCGCGGACTCGTCCGGCTCGTCCGGGCTCGCCGCCGAGCCCGGGCCCGCCGGCCCGCCGTCCAGGTGGTCGAGCTCCAGCAGGTCGGGCGGCCCGACGTCGGGCGCGGAGCGCCGCGAGGGGCGCTGGCCGCGCCGCTCGGAGAGGTTGTCCAGCAGCAGGTCCGTGTCGTCGGGCTCGGGCGGGGCCGGCCGCGAGCCGCGCGGGCCGAGCCGCTGCGGCGGCAGGGTGGCGACGCCGGCGAGGGCCGGGCCCTCGTCGTCCTCGGGGAGGCCGAGCCAGCGGGCCTCGTCGTCGAGCGCCGTGACGAAGCCGCCGCGCGGCTCGAGGGACCAGCGGGCCTCGCGCGGCCGCTCGCCCGCGGTGAACTCGACCTGGACGATCCAGGGGTGGGTGCCCTCCCGGGTGGCGGTCCACCGCGCGTCGTCGGGCCGCACGCCGCGCGAGCGCAGGCGCTCGTCGGCGACCTCGCCGAGCGTGGTGGCGGTGTCGTCGTCGTTCAGCACGGCCTTGGCGCGCACGCGGGAGATCGCGTGCTCGCGCTCGGAGATGACGGGGTACTCGAAGCGCCGCACGTGCTCCACGGGCAGGCCCGAGGCCTCGGCGAGGGCCTCGCACGTCTCGCCCGCGCGCAGGCGCGCCTGGATCTCGCGCGGCCGCAGGGTGGACTCCTCCTGGGCGCGGATCGACTCCATGCGCGGACGGTCACCCCGGAGGGCGGCGCGCAGGGCGTCGGTGATCGGCAGGGTGCTCCGGGTGCCGTCGCGTGCGGCGAGGACGAGGCGTTCACCGTCCTCGTGCAGCCTCACCAGCTCCAGCTCGTCCATGCCAGTCCTCCCGGGGTAGTCCTGTGTGCCGAGCCTGCCACCGAGCGGGGGCGGCGCGGCGCAGGCGCGTCGGTGTGCCGCCGGATCGTAGCCCGCCGGCGGGTGCGGCAGGATGGGCGCGTGATCTCACCCGCATCGCACGAGCTGCCCGACGGCGTCACCGTCACCTCCCTCCGCGACCTCGCCGTCCGCCTCGCGACGGCGGCCGGGACCCTCGTGCGGGAGGGCAGACCGGAGCGGGTCGAGGTCGCCGCGACCAAGTCGAGCGACGTGGACCCCGTCACGGTCATGGACCGCGCCTCGGAGGAGCTGCTGCGCGAGATGATCGCGGCGGAGCGCCCGGACGACGCGATCCTGGGCGAGGAGGGCGACGACGTGCCCGGCACCAGCGGGCTGACCTGGGTGCTCGACCCGATCGACGGCACGGTGAACTACCTGTACGGGGTGGCGTCCTGGGCCGTGTCGGTGGCCGTCGTGGCGGGTCCGCCGGAGCCCGCGTCATGGACCGTGCTGGCCGGGTGCGTGCACAGCGTCGCCGACGGGCGGACCTGGTCGGCCGGGCTGGGCGAGGGCGCCACGCGCGACGGCGCTCCCGTCCGCGCGGGCGCGCCGGCGTCCCTGAGCACGTCCCTGGTGGGCACGGGCTTCGGGTACGACGCCGCGCGCCGGGCCGAGCAGGCCCAGGTCCTGGCGCAGGTGCTGCCCCGGATCCGGGACATCCGGCGGCTCGGCTCCGCCGCGATCGACCTGTGCCTGCTCGCGGACGGCTCGCTCGACCTGTACTACGAGCGCGGCCTGAACCCGTGGGACATGGCGGCGGGCGTGATCGTGGCCACCGAGGCGGGCGCCGTGGTGACGGGTCTGCGGGGCCTGCCCGCCGGGAACGCGATGACCGTCGCGGGTCCCCGGGAGCTCGTGGCGGAGCTCGCCGGGATCCTCGAGGCGGCGGACGCCGACGGTGCCGGGAGCGCCGTCGGCGGGTGATCTTTTTTATGACACACCCGTGCAAGAGCGGTCACCGTTGACCAGGGTCAAAAGGCCGAAAACGGGTCGTTGTCGCAGGTCAGAGCGTACGTGACCGGGGTTACACCGGTAGATGTAGCGCGCCTGACAGAAATGGTGCACAATCCGTGGGCCGACTCGGGAACAAAACCGGGGCCGTGTGCATTATCTGCGCGTACACCCGCTTGCGGTCGCTGTTCGACGGTGCTTGCGGTGTCCCGGCCGGGGCGGCGTCGAACCCCGGATGTCCCGAACCCTTCCGGCGCGACCACCTACCGACGGAGAACAACCACATGGCAACTGACTACGACGCCCCGCGTAAGAACGACGAGGATGTCGAGCAGGACTCGATCCAGGAGCTGCAGGCACGTCGTTCTGACAAGTCCTCGGGCGTTGTGGACGAGGACGAGACAGAAGCGGCCGAGGGCTTCGAGCTCCCGGGCGCCGACCTGTCGGGCGAGGAGCTCGCTGTACGGGTGCTGCCGCGTCAGGCGGACGAGTTCACGTGTTCGAGCTGCTTCCTGGTGCACCACCGCAGCCAGCTGGCCTACGAGAAGGCCGGCCAGATGATCTGCACGGAGTGCGCCGCCTGATCCACCAGGCCTTCGGCACTGACGACACGACCGGGCTGTCATGCGGCGCATGGCAGCCTTCGTCGTGTCCGGGCCCGGGCGGGCTAGCCGGCCAAGGCCTTGACCAGCAGCTCCGGGCGGCGTGTGGAGACCAGCCAGTAGGGGGTGGGGTCGGCCGGGTCGTCGAGCGCGACCCGCACCCCGGTCCGCGCCCACGCGCGCAGGCAGACGTAGGCGCGCGCGTCCAGGCCGGGGCCCAGCTCGTGCCGCATGGCGGCCACGTCCAGGGCCTGGGCCGCGCCCAGCAGCGCGACCGGGATCCGGGCGCTCCCGGCGCGCAGGACGCCGTCGGACACCTCGACGACGGGTGACGTCACGGCCAGGGCGACCGCCGACCCGACGCACACCAGCAGCCCGACGGCGACCGCCGCGGCCGCGTGCACGGGCCACAGCGCGATCGCCGCGATGGCGCCCAGACCGACCGTGCCGAGCCAGCCACCGGGACCGGGGAGAAGACGCTCGTGGAAGGTGAGGGTGGTCGCCGTCATGGACACATCATCCCAGCCCCCGGCACTGCCCCGGCACTCTTGCGGCGGCGCGGGCCCAGGTGGCGTACTCTTCCGGCGTGCCCACCCCTGAGCCAGCTCACGACGGCAGCACGGTCGACGTGCTCATCCGCCTCCTGGACGACGTTCCCGTCCCCTCCTACGCGCATCCCGGCGACGCCGGCGCCGACCTGGTGACCACGGTCGACGTCGAGATCCCGCCGCAGGGGCGGGTGCTGGTGCCCACCGGGGTCTCGATCGCGCTGCCGGACGGGTACGCGGCGTTCGTGCACCCCCGCTCGGGCCTCGCGACGAAGCACGGCGTGACCATCGTGAACGCGCCGGGCACCGTGGACGCGGGCTACCGCGGCGAGATCAAGGTCACGCTGCTCAACACCGACACGACGCAGGCCGTGAAGCTGGTCCGGGGCGACCGGGTGGCGCAGCTCGTGATCCAGAAGGTCGAGCGCGCGCGGTTCGTGCCCGCGCAGACCCTGCCCGGTTCGCACCGGGGCGACGGCGGCTTCGGCTCCAGCGGCGGTTTCGCCGGGCGCTGAACGCGTGTCCAGTTCGGCGCCGGACAGGTCTAGGCTGTAAGTAACGAGCGGATAACGCCGCCCGGCGCAGTAATGGGTGCGCCTGGGTGAGGCGAGCAATCGACGAACGACGAAGGAGTGTGGCTGTGGGTCTGTTCAGCCGACGAGGTACGGCGGATGAGCCCGCCTCGGTCGAGTGGGCGTCGGTGGAGGCCGAGCAGCAGAAGCGGCCCCACGGACCCTTCGACCGGTCCCAGGTGGACGAGATGGGCCCTCGCGTCGACCTCGGCGCCATCTGGCTGCCGGTGATGCCCGGTCTCGAGCTCCGCATGGAGATCGACAAGAAGACGCAGAAGGTCACCGGGGTGACGGCCGCGCTGGAGGGGTCCAACCTCCAGATCCAGGCGTTCGCCGCGCCGCGCACCGAGGGCATCTGGGACGAGATCCGGCACGAGATCGCGCAGTCCGTGAGCGGGCAGGGCGGCATCGTGGACGACGTGCCCGGCGTGTTCGGCCGCGAGCTGCTGGTGCGCATGCCCGTGACGGGCCCGGACGGGCAGCCCGGCCAGCGCCCGGCGCGGTTCGTGGGCGTGGACGGGCCCCGCTGGTTCATCCGCGGCGTGCTCGCGGGACGGGCGGCGCTGGACGCCGAGGCGGCCAAGCCGCTGGAGTCCGTGTTCGCGAACATCGTCGTGGTGCGGGACCAGAGCCCGCGCCCGCCGCGCGACCTGCTGCCCCTGGCGCTGCCGAAGTCGGCGCGCAAGGATGGTGCACAGCCGGCGCAGGAGCAGGCCGGTCCGCAGGGCGCCACACCGCAGATGTCGGACTTCAACCCGTTGCGTCGCGGACCCGAGATCACCCAGATCGGCTGACGAGGTGAACCACTGATGGGGCTCCGTTCGGCACTCGCCTCCCGCATCGCGGCGACGCTGGCCTCGAACGAGGAGGTCAGCGACACCGCGGAACGCGCGGACGCCTCCAAGAACGTCGGCTGTGCGGCGGTCACGTCCGTGCCCACCCGCTCCCGGGGCAAGGTCGCGGGCGTGCTGCGCTCGGTCGTGCTGCGCCCGCGCGAGGGCGTGCCGACCCTGGAGGCGGAGCTGTTCGACGGCTCCGGCGCCCTCGACCTCGTATGGCTCGGCCGCCGCACCATCGAGGGCATCGAGCCGGGCCGCCGGATCCGGGTCGAGGGCATGGTCTGCGACGTCGACGGGCGGCGCACCATGTTCAACCCGCGCTACGAGCTCCGGCCCCGACCGGGCGAGGCACAATAGCCCCCATGAGCGATCCCGCACGTCCTGACGTGCCCCCGGAGCAGCCCGTGGCGCAGTCCGCGGCACAGCCCGCAGAGACCCCCGCGCGCGGCATGCGTGCCCTCACCGGTGACGAGTTCTCGGCCGCGCAGGCCGTCGGCGGCGTGCGCGGCCTGGTCGAGGCGGTGCTGCCCGGCCTGGTGTTCGTGGTCGCGTTCGTGATCACCAACGACCTGACCGTCCCGCTGATCGCGTCCGTCGTGGCCGCGCTGGTGCTCGTCGTGGCGCGCCTCGTGCAGCGCACGCCGGTCACCCAGGCGCTGGGCGGCCTGCTCGGCATCGCCGTCGGCGTGGTCTGGGCCTGGACGTCCGGCGACGCGGAGGACTACTACGCGGGCGGCCTGCTGCTCAACGCCGGCTACCTCGTGGTGCTGCTCGGCACGATCCTCGCGCGCCGGCCCGCCGTCGGCTACGTGGTGGAGGCGCTGCGCGCCGGCCTGACGCCGGAGGCCGTCAAGGCCGAGGCCAACCGCACCGACGACCAGCCCTCGGCGTTCGCCGCGCTGACCGCCTGGCGGGACGACCCGGCCAAGATGCGCATGTACACGATCGCCACCTGGCTCTGGGTGGGGCTGTTCGCCCTGCGCCTCGCGGTCAAGACGCCGCTCTACTTCGCGGGCGACGTCGCCTGGCTGGGCACGTTCCACCTGCTGCTCGGCGTGCCGCTCTGGGCGCTGGTGCTGTACCTGACCTGGTACGTCGTGCGCCGGCCGAAGGCCCCGGCCGCGGCCTGAGCCTCAGCCCTTCGGGACCAGCAGCTTCTGCAGCGCGTCCGTGTCGGCGTCCGAGCCGGCGACCAGCAGCAGCTCGTCGCCGGCCTCCAGGGTGTCGTCCGGGCTCGGCACCAGCGGGCGGCCGTCACGCACGATCGTCGAGAGCGTGACGTCCGCCGGCCACACGACCTGGCCCACGCGCGTCCCGGCGACCCGGGAGTCGGCGGGCAGCGTCAGCTCCAGGATGTCGGCGCGCGAGTGGCTGAAGCTGAAGATCTTCACCAGGTCGCCGACGGCCACGGCCTCCTCGACCATCGCCGTCATGATGCGCGGGGTCGAGACCGCGACGTCCACGCCCCAGGACTGGTCGAACATCCACTCGTTCTTCGGGTTGTTCACGCGCGCGACCGTGCGCGGCACCCCGAACTCCGTCTTGCCCAGCAGGGAGAACACGAGATTCACCTTGTCGTCGCCGGTGGCGCCCACCACGACGTCGGCCTGCTCCAGCTCGGAGGCCTCGAGGGCGGGCAGCTCGCACGCGTCGGCCAGCACCCACTCCGCCTCGGGGACCTGCGAGACCCGCATGGCCGCGGGGTTCTTGTCGATCAGGGTGACCTCGTGCTCGTGGCTCAGCAGCTCCCGGGCGATCGAGCGGCCCACGGAGCCGGCCCCGGCGATGACGACGCGCATCAGTCCTCCTCGGCGATCGGTGCGGCGGTGAGGATGCGCTCGACGTCGGCGGACCGGTCGGCCGCCATGAGCAGGTGGAGCACGTCGTTCTCCTGGAGCACGACGTCGGGGGTGGGCAGGACGGCCGAGGTGTAGCGGGTCACGAACGCGACCCGCGCCCCCGTGGCGGCCTCGATGCCCAGCACGGGCCGGCCCACCCAGCGCCGGTGGTAGTCGATCTGCGCCAGCCGCACCGTGCCGGACGGGTCGCGGTACTCGTCCGTGAAGCCCAGCGGCAGCATGCGGCGCAGCACCTGGTCGGCGGTCCAGCGCACGGTGGCGACCGTCGGGATGCCGAGACGCTGGTAGATCTCCGCGCGGTGCGGGTCGTAGATGCGGGCCACCACGTTGTCCACGCCATAGGTCTCGCGGACCACGCGCGCGGACAGGATGTTGGAGTTGTCGCCGTCGGACACGGCGGCGAACCCGTAGGTGTCCTCGATCCCGGCCTGGACCAGGGTGTCCCGGTCGAAGCCGACCCCGGTGACCTTCTTGCCGGAGAAGTCCGCGGGCAGGCGCCGGAACGCGTCCGGGTTCTGGTCGATGACGGCCACGGAGTGCCCGCGGCCCTCGATCTCCTGCGCGAGGCTCGAGCCGACCCGGCCGCAACCCATGATGACGAAGTGCACGGACGGAACGCTACCGCGCCGCGAGGGCCCTGGGTGCGCTGGAGGCCATCGACGGGCATAGAGTCATCCAACGTGTCGGACATCGTCGATGCGGCCAAACGACTTCTCGTCGGCCGCCCCATGCGCAGCGAGAGCCTGGGGCACACGCTGCTGCCCAAACGCATCGCGCTGCCGGTGTTCGCATCGGACGCGCTCTCGTCGGTGGCGTACGCCCCGGACGAGATCCTCCTGACCCTGTCACTGGCGGGTATCGCCGCGCTGGCGTTCTCCCCATGGGTCGGCCTTGTAGTTGTCGTGGTGCTGCTCATCGTGGTGGCGTCGTACCGGCAGAACGTGCACGCCTACCCGTCCGGTGGTGGCGACTACGAGGTCGCCACCACCAACCTCGGCCCCTCGGCCGGCATCGGCGTCGCCTCCGCGCTGCTGGTGGACTACGTGCTGACGGTGGCCGTGTCGATCTCGTCCGCCGCCCAGTACGCGTCCGCGGCCATCCCCGGGCTGCGCGGCCACGAGGCGCTCGCCGCGGTCATCGCGGTGGTGCTGCTCACGCTGGTTAACCTGCGCGGCGTCAAGGAGTCGGGCACGGCGTTCGCCATCCCGACCTACTGCTACATGGCGATCATCGGTGCGCTCATCGTCACCGGCGCTTTCCGGTTCTTCTCCGGCACGCTGCCGCAGGCGCAGAGCGCGGAGTTCGAGCTGTCCGCCGAGGCCGCGTTCGACCAGGGTCTGGTCGGCATCGCGGGCGCGTTCCTGCTGGCCCGCGCCTTCGCGTCCGGCTGTGCCGCGCTGACCGGCGTGGAGGCCATCAGCAACGGCGTGCCCGCGTTCCGCAAGCCCAAGTCACGTAACGCCGCGACCACGCTGCTGCTGCTCGGCACCATCTCCGCGACGATGATCATGTCGATCCTCCTGCTGGCCCAGGCCACCGGCGTCCAGTTCGCGGAGGACCCGCACAGCCAGCTCACGCTGAACGGCGAGCCCGTCTCGGACCAGTACGTGCAGATCCCCGTGATCGGCCAGCTCGCCGAGGCCATCTTCTCGGGCTTCCCGCCGGCCTTCTACGCGGTCTCCGCC
Source organism: Promicromonospora sp. NPDC090134 (assembly GCF_044746965.1). Classification (NCBI taxonomy): domain Bacteria; kingdom Bacillati; phylum Actinomycetota; class Actinomycetes; order Micrococcales; family Promicromonosporaceae; genus Promicromonospora; species Promicromonospora sp. NPDC090134. The sequence continues at coordinate 65,486 of NZ_JBIVCZ010000008.1, forward strand.
GTCACGGGCCTGATCCTGGTGCTCGCCGCGAACACGGCGTTCAACGGGTTCCCCGTGCTGGGCTCGATCCTCGGCCGCGACGGCTACCTGCCCCGCCAGCTGCACACCCGCGGCGACCGGCTCGCGTTCTCCAACGGCATCATCACGCTCGCCGTCGCGGCGATCGTCCTCATCGTGGCGTTCGACGCCGAGGTCACCCGCCTCATCCAGCTCTACATCGTGGGCGTGTTCGTCTCGTTCACGCTGTCCCAGCTCGGCATGCTGCGGCACTGGACGCGCGAGCTGCGCACCGAGCCCAATCCCGCGGTGCGCAGCCGGTACAAGCGCTCGCGCCTGGTCAACGGCGTCGGGTTCGGGCTGACCGGCATCGTGCTGATCATCGTGCTGCTCACCAAGTTCACGCACGGCGCCTGGATCGCCCTGCTGGCGATGGCCGTGCTGTTCGTGCTCATGCGGTCGATCCGCAAGCACTACGACCGCGTGCGCGACGAGCTGGCGCTCGACGACGTCTCCGCGGCGCGGGCGCTGCCGAGCCGCGTGCACGCCGTCGTGCTGGTCTCCAAGGTGCACAAACCGACCATGCGCGCCCTGGCCTACGCGCGCGCCGCGCGCCCGAGCACGCTCGAGGCCGTCAGCGTGGGCGTGGACCGCGAGGACGCCGAGAAGCTCACCGCCGAGTGGGAGGCCCTCGACCTGCCCGTGCCGCTGCGCATCCTCGACTCGCCGTTCCGCGAGATCACCCGCCCGGTGGTCAAGTACGTGCGGTCCGTGCACCGCGAGTCCCCGCGCGACCTGGTGATCGTGTACATCCCCGAGTACGTGGTGGGGCACTGGTGGGAGCAGCTGCTGCACAACCAGTCGGCGCTGCGCCTCAAGGGCAGCCTGCTGTTCACGCCCGGCGTCGTGGTGGCCTCCGTGCCGTGGCAGCTCGCCTCCACGCGCGGCCAGACGGGTCTGGAGGGTGACACGTTCCTGCGCGGCCGGCGGATGTGACGTAGCCGGAGCCCGTGACGGGGAGGGTCAGGGCGGGCCGTGGGCGATACTTGAGCACATGCCCCGCAACCCCGACCGTCGCACCGCGCCCGCAGACCCCGAGCAGGGCGGCCGCCCGCGCCGTCGTCCCCAGCGTTCCCCGCGGCCGGGCCGCACGCGGCGCGTGAGCGAGGCCGCCCCGGGGCCGGAGGTGGGGCAGGAGTTCGAGCTGGAGGTCGGCCCCGTGGCCCACGGCGGCCACTGCGTGGCCCGCCTGGACGGCCGCGTCGTGTTCGTGCGCCACACCCTGCCGGGGGAGCGGGTCCGCGCCCGCGTCACCGAGGGCGGCCCGACCTTCTGGCGCGCCGACGCCGTCGAGGTGCTCGAGGCGTCCCCCGACCGCGTCGAGCCCCTGTGGCCCGCGGCCGGCGCCGACGGTGTGGGCGGCGGCGAGCTGTCCCACGTCGCCCTGCCCGCGCAGCGCCGCTGGAAGACGGCCGTGCTCACCGAGCAGCTCCAGCGCCTGGCCCGCATCGACGCCGACTGGCTCGCCGAGCACGTCACGGTCGAGGCCGTGCCCGGCGACGACGAGCGCCGCGGCCTGCACTACCGCACCCGGATCGACCTGGTGGCCGACGCCGACGGTCATGCCGGCATGCGCAAGCACCGCTCGCACGACATCGTGGCGCTGAAGAAGATGCCGCTGGCCTCCGCCGAGCTGGCGGCGTTCGCCGTCGCCGAGGACGTGTTCACCCGCACCTGGACGCCGGGCGCCCGCCTGGAGCTCGTCGCGCCGTCCGAGGGTGACCCGGCGCTGCTGGTCGACGGCGAGCCGTGGCGCCGCGGCCGGCCGGACTCCCGGCCCAACGCCCGCCGCGCCGTGAGCGAGGTCGTGACCGGCCCGTGGGGCACGCACCGCTACCGGGTGGCCGCCGACGGGTTCTGGCAGGTGCACCGTGAGGCGCCGGCCGTGCTCACGGGCGCCGTGCTGGACGCCGCCGGCGCGAGCGCGGGGGAGCTGGCCGGGGCGACCGTGCTGGACCTGTACTCCGGCGCCGGCCTGTTCACGCTGCCGCTCGCGGACGCCGTCGGGCCCGAGGGCCGGGTGGTCGCCGTCGAGGGCGACGCGCGCGCCGTGAAGGACGCCCGCCGCAACGCGCACGCGCACGAGCAGGTGGACCTGCGCGTTGGCTCCGTGGACCGGGTCCTCGCGGGCGGGCCGGGCGAGGCCGACGTGCCCGCCGCGGACGTCGTCGTGCTGGACCCGCCCCGCTCGGGCGCCGGGCGCGCCGTGGTGGACGCGATCGCGGCCCGCGAGCCGCGCCGCGTGGTCTACGTGGCGTGCGACCCGGCGGCGCTCGCGCGCGACGTCGGCTACCTCGCGGCGCACGGGTACGTGCTGACGGGCGTGCGCGCGTTCGACCTGTTCCCGCACACGCACCACGTCGAGGCTGTCGCGGTGCTGGACCGGCAGGGCTGACTGGACGGTGGACGAAGCCCCAGGTCAGTGCGCATAGGATGCGCACCGTGAAGCGGTGGCTGGTGAGCGGCGGGATCGCGGTGTCGGTGGTGGCGGCGTTCGCCGTCGCCGTCCTGGTGGGCATGGTCCTGGGGGCCGGCGGCATCGCCGTCGGCGGTACGGGCGGGGCCTCGGTGCCCGCGCCGCGGGGCGCGCCGAAGGTCTGGGCGGAGTCCCCGTCGCCGTCGCCCTCGCCGTCCCCGGTGGCCGAGAAGGAGCCGGTGGCCCTCTTCGTCGGCGACTCCTACACGGTGGGGCAGGGCGCGACGTCGCCCGAGCTGCGGTGGAGCACCCTCGTGTCCGAGAAGATGGGCTGGCGCGAGCTCAACGTGGCCGACGGCGGCACCGGGTTCGTCAAGGGCAACCCCGAGCTGGACAAGCTCAACTACCCCGCCCAGCTCCGGTCCGTGCCGCAGGGCAGCGTGGACATCGTGGTGATCGCCGGCGGGCAGAACGACTTCAAGGACCTGCGGGCCGAGCCCGGGCCGGTCTTCGAGGCCGTCGCGGACACGTACGCCCTGGCCGTGCAGCGGTTCCCGGACGCCGAGATCGTGTCGGTCGGGCCCTCCACCCCCTGGGCGGTCGGCCTGGAGGCGCGCGCCCTGGACAGCGCGGTGCGGGCCGCGGCGGCCGAGGCGGAGGCCACGTACGTGTCGCTGCTGGACCCCAACATCGTCCAGGGCCGCCTCGTGCACGAGGACGGGATCCACACGACCGACGCGGGCAACGCCGCGATCGCCCGTCGGGTCGTACGGACGCTCCAGGCGCCCGCGGCCGAGCAGGAGGAGACGGGCGCCCACCCGGCAGATATCTTGACGTCAAGATAAATGCGATATGCTGGCTCCAGCAGCCCGGCCTAGGCTGGGTGAAGCCCCCTGGAACCCATGCGGCGGCTCCTTCGCGCGATGACCGCGCCTGTGAGAGCCGACGCACCGTCAGCCCCGCAGAAGGAGCCCGAGTGAGCACCGTGGACACGTTCGGATCAAAGGGAACGCTGGAGGTCTCCGGCACGTCCTACGAGATCTTCCGGCTCAGCGCGGTCGAGGGAGTGGAGCGCCTCCCGTACTCGCTGAAGATCCTCGCCGAGAACCTCCTGCGCACCGAGGACGGCGCGAACATCACCGCCGACCACGTGCGTGCCCTCGCGTCCTGGGACCCGGACGCGCAGCCCGACACCGAGATCCAGTTCACGCCGGCGCGCGTGATCATGCAGGACTTCACCGGCGTGCCCTGCGTCGTGGACCTCGCCACGATGCGTGAGGCCGTCGCCGCGCTCGGCGGCGACGCCACGAAGGTCAACCCGCTGGCCCCCGCCGAGATGGTCATCGACCACTCCGTGCAGATCGACGTCGCCGGCCGCGCCGACGCCTTCCAGCGCAACGTCGAGTTCGAGTACCAGCGCAACCACGAGCGCTACCAGTTCCTGCGCTGGGGCCAGACGGCGTTCGACGACTTCAAGGTCGTCCCGCCGGGCACCGGCATCGTGCACCAGGTCAACATCGAGTACCTGGCCCGCACCGTGATGACCCGCGAGGTGGACGGCGCGCTGCGTGCGTACCCCGACACCTGCGTCGGCACCGACTCGCACACCACGATGGTCAACGGCCTGGGCGTGCTGGGCTGGGGCGTCGGCGGCATCGAGGCCGAGGCCGCGATGCTCGGCCAGCCGGTCTCGATGCTCATCCCGCGCGTGGTCGGCTTCAAGCTGAGCGGCTCCATCCCGGCGGCCGTGACGGCCACCGACGTGGTGCTCACGATCACGCAGATGCTGCGCCAGCACGGCGTGGTCGGCAAGTTCGTCGAGTTCTACGGCGAGGGCGTGGCCCAGGTGCCGCTCGCGAACCGCGCCACCATCGGCAACATGTCGCCGGAGTTCGGCTCGACGGCCGCGATCTTCCCGATCGACTCGGTCACGGTCGACTACCTGCGCCTGACGGGCCGCTCCGAGGAGCAGCTCGCCCTGGTCGAGGCGTACGCCAAGGAGCAGGGCCTGTGGCTCGACGCCGACTCGGCCGAGCCGGTGTTCTCCGAGTACCTCGAGCTCGACCTGTCCACGGTCGTGCCCTCGATCGCCGGGCCGAAGCGCCCGCAGGACCGCATCGAGCTGACGAACGCGAAGTCGGCGTTCCTGCACGACCTGCCCAACTACGCCCCCGAGGTGGGTGCGGGCGCCGACGAGACCGGCTCCGAGTCGTTCCCCGCGTCCGACTCGCCGGCCCCGAGCAGCAACGGCCGCAAGCACGTGCACGTCACGAACTCCGAGGGCAAGGAGTTCGAGCTGTTCCACGGCGCGGTCGCGATCGCCTCGATCACGTCCTGCACCAACACCTCGAACCCGTCGGTCATGATCGCCGCGGCGCTGCTCGCGAAGAACGCCGTCGAGAAGGGCCTCGTGTCCAAGCCGTGGGTCAAGACCTCCATGGCGCCGGGCTCGCAGGTCGTGACCAACTACTACGAGAAGGCCGGCCTCTGGCCGTACCTCGAGAAGCTGGGCTTCCACCTGGTGGGCTACGGCTGCGCCACCTGCATCGGCAACTCCGGCCCGCTCGACGAGAAGGTCTCCGAGGCCGTCAACGAGCACGACCTGTCCGTCGTCTCGGTGCTGTCCGGCAACCGCAACTTCGAGGGCCGGATCAACCCGGACGTCAAGATGAACTACCTGGCGTCCCCGCCGCTGGTCATCGCGTACGCCCTGGCCGGCACCATGGAGTTCGACTTCGAGCACGACCCGCTGGGCCGCGACGAGGCCGGCAACCCGGTCTTCCTGCGTGACCTCTGGCCCTCGCCGGACGAGGTCGAGAAGACGATCGCGTCCTCGATCGACCGCAAGATGTTCGAGTCGGACTACGCCGACGTCTTCAAGGGCGACGAGCGCTGGGCCGCCCTGGAGACGCCCGAGGGCGACACGTTCGCCTGGGACAGCGAGTCCACCTACGTGCGCAAGCCCCCGTACTTCGACGGCATGGGCATGACGCCGGAGCCCGTCACCGACTTCTCGGGCGCCCGCGTGCTCGCCAAGCTCGGCGACTCGGTCACCACCGACCACATCAGCCCGGCCGGCTCCATCAAGGCCGACAGCCCGGCGGGCATCTACCTCGCCGAGCACGGCGTGGGCCGCCGCGACTTCAACTCCTACGGCTCGCGCCGTGGCAACCACGAGGTCATGATCCGCGGCACGTTCGCGAACATCCGCCTGCGCAACCAGCTCCTGGCCTCCGAGAACAACGGCGCGGGCGTCGAGGGTGGCTTCACCTTCAACTTCGTGAAGAACGCCCAGGACACGATCTACGACGCCGCGCAGGACTACGCCGCGGCCGGCACCCCGCTCGTGGTGCTCGGCGGCAAGGAGTACGGCTCCGGCTCGTCGCGCGACTGGGCCGCCAAGGGCACCGCGCTGCTGGGCGTCAAGGCCGTCATCACCGAGAGCTTCGAGCGGATCCACCGCTCCAACCTCATCGGCATGGGCGTGCTGCCGCTGCAGTTCCCGGCCGGCCAGAACGCCGACTCGCTGGGCCTGGACGGCACCGAGGTCTTCGACGTCACCGGCGTCACCGCGCTGAACGCGGGCGTCACGCCCGAGACCGTCAAGGTGACGGCCACCAAGGCCGACGGCTCGCAGGTCGAGTTCGACGCCGTGGTGCGCATCGACACCCCGGGCGAGGCGGACTACTACCGCAACGGCGGCATCCTGCAGTACGTGCTGCGCTCGCTCGTCGCCTGAGCCGGAGCGGAACCGCAGGCTCAGGCGACGGAAGGCACAGCCTCTGATGCACTGAGCCGAACGACGGCGCCCCGTCCCTCCTCGCGGAGGGGCGGGGCGCCGTCGTCACAGGGCCGTGCCGGTGCTACCGCCCGACGTCGGACTGGCGGGCGGCCCGGACCAGCTGCGTCACCTCCTGCGCGGTGAGGACGTCGGCGTCGTCGAGCTGGTCGGCGACCTGCTGCACGTGGCTCACGAACGCGCTGTGGCTGACCCACCCGCCGTCCGCGTCGACCAGGTCGGCGACCGTGCACCCGTTGCCGGTGTCGTAGTTGGTCACCTTGCTGTCCTTGTTGCCGATGATCACCGTGGGGCGCTCGTCGGAGACGGGGCAGGCGTCGATCGCGCCGCGTGCGACGTCGAACCGCAGCGTGCCGGTCCGGGTCACGTTGCCCGCGTTGTCGGTGGCCCGGTACGCGAACGCGTGCGACCCGGGCTCCGTGACCTCCACGGCGCCGGTGTACTCCCGGAAGGCGGTGTCGTCGAGCGCGTACTCGATGAACGCCACCCCCGACTCGTCGTCCCGGGCGGTGATGGTGACCGTGGCGGACCCGAGGTAGGCACCCTCGTCGTCCTGGTCGCCGTCCACCTGGGCCGACGCGATCGGCTGCGTGGTGTCCGGCGGGTCCTGCCCGTCCACCACGACCAGCTCCACGCTCCCGGGCTCGGAGGTGTTGCCCGCCGCGTCGGTGGCCCGGTAGCGCACGGTGTGCGCGCCGGTCACGTCCACGACCACGGGCTCCGTGTAGGCCGTCCAGCCGTCGCCGTCCAGGTCGAACTCGACGGACTCGACGCCCGACCCGGCGTCCTCGGCGAGGATCGCGACCGTCGCCGACGCGATGTACGCGCCGTCGCCGTCCTGCTCGCCGGTGACCTGGGTCGTGACGGTGGGCGCGGTCTCGTCGACCGGGGGCGCCTCGACCACGGTGAACGTGGCCGAACCCGGCTCCGAGACGTTGCCGGACCTGTCCGTGGCCCGGTAGGTCACGGTGTGCTCGCCCGGGGTGTCGACGACGACGGGCGCGGTGTACGCCGCCCAGCCGGCCCCGTCGAGGTCGTACTCGATGCCCGCCACACCCGAACCGGGGTCCCGGGCCGTGAGGTTCAGGGTCCCGGACCCGATGTACGCGCCGTCCGCGTCGAGGTCCCCGGTCACCTCGGCGGTGACCACCGGCGGCGTGGTGTCCTCGCCGTCGGGGGCGACGACCGTGATGTGCAGCATCTCCGGCTCGGAGACGTTGCCCGCCACGTCGGTCGCCCGGTACTCCAGCATGTAGGTGCCGGGCTCGTCGAGCACGACGGGGGCGGTGTACGGGGTGTACCCGGCCCCGTCCAGGTCGTACTCGACGGACTCGACGCCCGAGCCGTCGCCGTCGTCGGCCGCCAGGCTCACGCTCGCGGAGCCGATGTAGGCGCCCTCGTCGTCCTGGTCACCGGCGACGTCCGCCGTCACCGTCGGGGCGGTGGTGTCGTCGCCACCGCCGCCCTCGGTGACCACGAGCTCGCCCACCATGGTGCCGTGCCCCGGGATGGCGCAGAAGTACCGGTACGTGCCCGGGGTCAGGTTGACCTCGGCCTCGTAGCGGCCGCCGTTGGCGTCCAGAGGGTTGGCCAGGATGTCCAGCGTGACGTCCTGGTTGTAGCCCGGGGTGCCGGTGTCGAACGTCAGGGTGTGGGACATCCCGATGTTGTTGCCGGTCGCGGTGCTGTTCTCGAACACGATGGTGGTCGGCCCGGCGGCCGCCGTCGTGGGTGCGGACGCGTACGCCGAGACGCTCGCGCTCGCGGTGAAGTTCAGCACCTGGTCGGCCTGGGTGGTCGCCCCGTCGGTCTGGGCCGCCTGGCTGGCGGCCCGGTCCGGCGTGACGTCGGCGACGGGCTTGACGGTGGTGGTCTCGACGGCGGTGGCGGGTGCCAGCGGCAGCGCCACGAGGGCGCCGACCGCCGCCACCGCCAGCAGGCGGGACAGTCTGTGTCGCATGGGTGTTCCTCTCGTCTCCGCGGGCCTGGTCACAGGTCACGCACCCGGATGTTGCGGAACTCCATGGCGTCCGCGTCGCTGTGGTTCTGCAGACCGATGAAGCCGCTCAGGAACTGCCGCAGGTCGGTCGGCGGGTCACCGGCGCGCGAGGACTCCTTGCCCGGCGAGTTCTCGAACTCGTTGATCACCTCGCCGTTGCGGATGATCGTGTACTGCTGGCCGACCACCTGGATCTCGTAGGTGTTCCACTCGCCCTTCGGGGTGGGCCGGGCCTGCTCCAGGGTGTTGGGGTCGAAGTTGTACACCGAACCCGTCTTCTGGACCTCGCCCGTGGGACCGTCGTAGAGCTGGATCTCGTGGCCGCAGTAGATCGCCACCCAGGCCTCGGCGTCGGTGCCCTGCCCGCACTCGGGCCGGTCGTCGCGCGCCACCCGCGGGTCGGGGAACCGCGTGAAGACGCCGCTGTTGGCGAACCGTCCCTCCGGGGCGGAGTCCTTGAACTCCAGCTTCAGCGAGAAGTCGCCGAGCTCCTCCTTCGGATACCAGAGCATGCCGAGCCCTCCGGTGGCCAGGATCGACCCGTCCTCCTTCAGGTCGAAGGCGCCGCCCGGGGCCTGCCGCCAGTCGGCCAGCGTCTGGGCGGTGCCGTCGAACCACCACCGGTACCCGGTGCTGCCCTCGGTGCCGATGTCGGAGGACTGCGCCACGTTGATCAGCTTCTTGCGCTCGGCGACGGTGATCACCTTGTCGGCCCTCAGCTGGTCGGCCACGGCCGTGACGTGGTTGACGAACCGGCCGTTCGTGTCCCACTCCCGCTCGTCCTCGACCAGGTCGTTGATCGTGCAGCCGCCCAGGTCGTCGTTGGTGACGCCCGTGTTGTCCTCGCCGAACCACACGGTGCCCCGGTCGTCCGGGATCGTGCAGGTGGTCTCGGCGGGGACCTCCACCGTGGAGGTCTCGCCGTCGGCGTAGGTCACCGTCAGCGTGGCGTCGTAGCTGCCCACGCGGGCGTAGGTGTGCCGCGGGTTGGCCTCGGTCGAGGTGCTCCCGTCCCCGAAGTCCCAGGCGTAGGAGACGCCGCCCGAGCGGTCACCCGTGAAGGCGACGGTCAGCGGGGAGCTCTGCACGCTCGCGCCGGACGCGGCCGGCACCGGCGTCGCCGGGCCACCCGTGTAGCTGATCCGGACGAGCTTCTGGTTCGGGTGCAGCGAGAAGAAGCCGCCCGCGTAGTCCAGCAGGTACAGGGCGCCGTCCGGACCGAACTTGGCGTCCATCCAGCTCTGCACCTGCTCGTTGCCCGCGCCGCCCTGGATGATCTTGCGCAGGTCCTCGGCGAAGACCGGGGGACCGGCCTCGTCCACCGTGTCCGGGTTCACCGTGACGGCGATCCGGTTGCTCGCGTTCGACTGGTCGCCGATGAACCACTTGTTGTCCCAGTACGCGGGCCAGGCGACGCCGCTGTCGGTGTCCACCTCGGACCGGTGGTACGTGGGACCGTCCATCACGGCCTGACCGCCGCCCCGCAGGTACGGCTGGGTGTAGGTGGCTTCCTCGTCGACGTACGACGGGATGCCGTTCTCACCCTTCGGGAAGACCGGGCCGCCGCCGCTGGGGGAGTACCAGATCATGTTGTCGCGCACGGGCGGCAGGTCCACCAGGCCGGTGTTGCGCGGCGAGGTGTTCTTCGGGTGGTCGCAGTCGTACCAGCCGGTCAGCACCGTGGCGTCCTCGTTGCTGCGGTCACGGTAGGGCTGCCGGTTGCCCATGCAGTAGGGCCAGCCCTGGTTGCCCGCCGAGGTGATGATGGTCGCGGTCTCGTACTTGGCCGGCCCGAGCTCCGGGTCCGGCGCGCCCGCGTCCGGCCCCACCCAGGCCGCCGTCAGCCAGTCGTTCTTCTTGTCGTAGGCCAGGCGCGAGATGTTCCGCACGCCCATCACGTAGATCTCCGGGCGCGTCTTGTCGCCCGGGTCGTCCGCCTCGGGGAACAGGTTGCCCTCGGGGATCGTGAACGTGCCGTCGTCCTCCGGGTGGATCCGCAGGATCTTGCCGTTCAGGTCGTTCGTGTTGCCGGCTGTGCGGCGGGCGTCCTGGAACGAGAGGCCCGCGAACTCCTGCGTCCAGTTGTTGCCGGAGTAGCCGTTCGACCCGCCCGAGGAGTTGCTGTCGCCGGACCCGATGAACAGGTTGCCGTCGTTGTCGAAGTCCATGCCGCCGCCCGCGTGGCAGCAGCTGTGGATCTGCGTCTCCCAGTGCAGCAGGTCCTTGCGGGTGGTCTGGTCGATCGTGTCGGCCGCTGCGTCATAGGTGAAGCGCGAGACCGTGCGCTGGCCCACGCGCCGCTCGACGTCGATCGACTCGTGCGGCATCCAGTAGACGTAGATCCACTGGTTCTCCTCGAAGTCGGGGTCGAGCGTGATGCCGAGCAGACCCTCCTCGTTCTTGACCAGCTCGCTGCCGCTGCCGCGGTTGCCCATCACGTCGAGGGTGGTCAGCAGCTTGGTCTCGCCCGCCTCGGGGTCCCAGCGGTGGATCGTGCCGCAGCCCAGCCCCACGTTCGGGTCGTCCCACGAGACGATCGGGCCGGAGGGGCAGGCGCCCTTGCCGACGTAGAAGACGCCGCCGTCGGGCGCGACCGTGAGGCCGTGCGGCTCGCCGATCTGGTCGAGCGTGCCCGCGGTGTTCTGCGCGGTCAGGCGCTCGGCCTCGTAGTTCGCCGCGATGGTCGCCTGGCAGTCGCCGCGCACCATGCCGGCCGCCCAGAGCAGGCCGCCGAGCAGGTGGTCACGGAAGCCCTCCTCGGCGTAGCTCTCCGCGGTGCCGCCCATGCCGGTGTAGAACGAGCGGCCGCCGTCGTAGTCGCGGCACCACGAGATCGGGTGGAAGGCGCCGTTCGCGCCCTCGCCCGGGTCGTAGTCCCACTCCTGGACCTGCGCCACCGTGTGCACGTCGCCGGTCGGGTTCGGCGACCAGTTGAGCCACCGGTCCTCACGCGTCCAGTTCAGGGGCAGCCCGTCGTTGGCGGGGTGCGCGCGGTCGACGACGTTCACCGTCGCCTCCTGCACCGGGACCTCGGGGTCCGGCTCCTCCTCGCCCGAGGTGTCGAAGAGCTGGATCTCGGCGAGCTGGGTGAGGTCCTCGCCCGCGTTCGCCGTGATGTCCAGCCGGTAGTGCTGGTAGGCGACGTCGTTGTCGAGGTCGTAGTCGTTCGTGGCGAACCGGTCCGGGAAGTCCTCGCCGGCCTGCGTGTCCAGGTCGGTCCAGGTCTCGCCGTCCGTGGAGCCCTGCAGCGTCCAGTCCTGCGGGTCGCGGCCCTCGGAGTCGTTGGCCGAGGTGAGCGCGTACCGGGCGGCCGCGAGCGGCTCGTCCAGCTCGAGCTCGATCCACGCCGTCGGCTCGAACGCCAGCCACTTGGTGCGGGAGTCGCCGTCGATCAGGTTGGCGGCCACCTCGTTGGGCGCGTTCTCCGCGCTCGCGGTGGCGCTCGCCACCGGCAGCGGGTCGGGCAGGTTGCCCGCGGGCCGCGTGCCGATCAGGCCCGTGAACCACTGCGAGCGGGCCTGGGCCCGCGCCGCGTCGCGGACGCCGAGGAACCCGCCGCCGCCCTGCACGTAGGCCTTGAGCGCGTCCTCCTGCGCGGTGCTCAGCTCGACGCCCTCGGCGGACAGGAACACGACCCCGCGGTACTCCGCGAGGTTCTTCGCCGTGAACACCTTCGGGTCGCTGGCCGTGTGCACCGTGAAGCCGTTCTCGGCGCCGAGCTCCCGGATGGTCCGGGTCGCGACGGCGACCGGGTCCGCCTGGTCGGCGGCCGCGCCGTGGAACACGAGCACGGTGGGCTCGGCCGCGGCGGTGGTGGTGGCGGTGGCGGCGGGCACGACGGCCGCCGTGTCCGTGACGGCCGCCGCCACGGGGGCCGTGTCGACGGTGGTGGCGCTCCGCTGGGCCGCGGCCGGCGTCGTCGACATCGTGGCGACGAGGGCGGCACCGGCCACCGCGGCGATGATGCCTCTTCGGGTTCGTTCCATCACTGCTCCTTTGCGCGTGAACGGGGAGTCGGGGCGGTCAGTGGCCGGCATGGGCCGCCGCGCCGTCGGTCTCGGTGGTGGCCGTGCCGCTCATGGTGTGGCCGCCGTGCTCGTGGAACCGGTCGATCGCCTCCTGGGCGCCGGCGGGCATGCTGCCGTCGGCGTTGCGCACCAGGAAGACCCCGGCCATGCCGCCGTCCGAGTGGAACTGGACGTGGCAGTGGTACATCCAGGCCCCTGCGCCCACACCCTCGCCCGCCACGACCTGGAAGCCGAACGAGGAGCCGGGGTTCAGGTCGCGGGTGTCGATCACCCGGGTGGGGTCGTCGGGGCCGGTCAGGTAGCCGGTGCGGTTGTCCGCCCAGCGGTGCGCGTGCACGTGGAACGTGTGGAGCTGGTCCCCGTGGCCGATCGCGATGAACTCGACCTTCTCGCCCTTGTTCGCCTCCAGCATCGGGGTGTCGGGCGCGACCTTGTTGTTGATGGTCATGTCGTTGAACACGACGGTGTGCTGGCGGTCGGGCAGCGTGTCGCCCTCGCGCCGCACCACGAGGGCGCCGTACAGGCCGGCGCGCAGCCCGGGGGTGCCGTGCTCCCCGCCCATCGCGTGGTCGTGGTAGTGCCAGTAGCCCGCGGAGCCCGCCATCCAGGTGCCGTCGGCGCGCTGCTTCGGCTTGTGGCTCTTCCAGACGTAGGTGCGGGTCTCGCCGGGCTCGTTGAACGAGTCGTTGAAGGGGCTGCCGTCCGAGTCGGTCGCGTAGTCCACGCCGTGCGGGTGGATCGACAGGCGCTTGTCGGTGGTGTTCACGAGCTCGACCTGGAGGGTGTCGCCCTCCCACATCTCCAGCACGGGGCCAGGGATGGTGGCCTTTCCGGGCGTGAGCCCGTAGCCGTACTGGCCCCCGGGCAGCGCCTCGGCGTACACGGTGATGTGCCGGGTCGTGCCCAGGGCCGCCGACGAGACGGCGGCGGCCGAGTCGGAGCCGAGCGCCAGCGCCGCCGTCGGCGCCATGAGCCCGGCGAGGGTACCGGTCAGGATCGAGCGACGGGACACGCCGCCGGACTGGGTTGGGGCGTCAGTGCTGTTCTCGGGCATGGGTCTCCGTTCGACACCGTCGGGCAGGCGGGAGTGCCGTCCCGGCGAGACAGAAGTGCGGGAGGGGACAGGCTCAGGCGCGCGAAGCCGGTGGCGTCGACGCGGTGAGTGACAGCGTTGTCACGAAGGTGGACCTCATCGTCGTTCCCTCCAGGGGTGCGTCACGTGGTCGTCGGCGACGACGGCCACGCCCCCGTGGCAGGACGTACTCCACCGGGTGACTTTTCGAACATAGGAGGACTTATGCCGACTGTCAAGCAAAAGATGGACAAACAGTGACAGGATTCGTCTATGCGACCAAGCAAAGATCTCGGTGGGTCGCGGCGGGTCGGGGTCAGGCGAGCGCGAGCAGCAGCCACGCCGCCGTCGCGACCAGGGTCGCTCCGGTCAGCAGGCCGGTCAGCGGGTGGGCGAGCGCCGCGGTGGGGCGGTGGCCGCGCGGCCGGGTGACCAGGCGGAGGATCCAGCCGAGCGGCCAGGCGAGGAGTGCGGCCGCGAGCCCGGCCGCGGCGCCGAGGTACAGGCTCGGCACGGCGAGGGTGTTCGCGACGACCCCCACCTGGATCGCCGTGGACACCGCCACGACCGTCGGGATCACGTGCAGCCGGGACTTGCCGGTGGTCACGCCGGCCTTGTCCGCGTCCTTGGCGGCGGCGACCGCGCGGCGGTACCTCTCTGCGAGGAACCCGGTGCACAGCCGGGTCAGCCCGCCGTGCACGAGGAGCGCCGCCACGTAGATGCTCACGACCCGGCCGGTCACCACGCTGCCGTCGGGCCAGGCCCGGGCCACGGCCAGGGCGCCGAGCGCCGCGACGACGACGGCGAGCACCACGCCCGCCACGGGCAGGAGCCGGGACCACGGCCCGGAGTGCCGCACGGTCCAGACGAACCAGAGGGCCGCCAGGACGCTGACCGCAGTCGCTGCGAGGGCGCCGTCGCTCGTGTGCTCCATCGTCGTCCTACCTCCGGTTGAAATGGGTATAAACCGGACAGCAGAGTACGGCGTCGTCGCAGGTCAGGGAAGGTTTCCGGTATCCGACTGGTGATGTCGGCAGGAGTTCACGCGGAGTTCACCGCGCGGGAGCGGCGAGGTGGTCGAGGATCCGTCCCCGCACCGCGCGGTCGCCGAGGATCTTGTTGTGCCCCAGCCCGGTGGTGGTGAACAGCTCGCTCGAGTCCGCGTGGGCCTCGTGCAGCTGGACCGACAGGTGGTGGGGGTTCACGCGGTCCCCGTCGTCGTGCAGCCAGAGGGTCGGCACGGACGCCGGGACGGTGCGCGTCAGCAGGTCGAAGCGGTCGTAGACGTCCGGGTGGTCGGGCAGCCCGTACCGCTGGACGGTCGTCGCGAAGGCGTCGCGCAGCACCCAGGGGATCCCGGCCCCGCGGACGAAGCCGTCGGTCGTGACGCGGACCGAGGTGAGCCCGGCGATCGCGGTGAACCGCTCGGCCTTGATGCCCTCGTGCAGCGCGATCCCCGCGCCGAGCACCCCGAGCGAGTGTCCGACGACCGCGGACCACGGAGCGTCCTCGGCGTCGGACAGCCGGCGGATGATCGCCAGGTCGTCGAGCCCGGTGCGCCGTTGCCCGCCGGAGGCGCCGTGGCCGGGTGCGTCGTAGGCGACGGCCCGGAGCCCGGCTCCGGTCAGGTCCTCGATGACGCGCCCGAAGGCGGATGCGCGGGACTGCCAGCCGTGGACCAGGAGGACGCCGGGCGCGCCGGGGTCGCCCCAGGAGTAGGTGGCCACCGTGATCGTGCCGCCGGCACCGAGGCGTCCGTCCCGGCCGCGCCGGAACGTGGGGTGGTGCTCGAGCGGGGTGCGCCGCGCCGAGTCGTGGACGGCCTGGTCGGCGGGCCGGACCGGGGTCCGTGCGCCGACGCGCCAGTAGGTTGCCGCGCCGAGGGCCAGAGCGGCCGGCGGCGCGACGCGGCCAAGGGTGTTGAACAGTGCGCGAGCGGCGCGCCGGGTCTGGGGCACGGGGACCTCCGGGGTGCGGTGATTAATCTGTACGATCGTTCGCACACTATCTGATGAGCGAACGGTCGTACACTCTCTTGTGTGAACGAGTCGACCGATCTTCGCCGCCTCCGTGGTGACCGCACGCGCCGCGCCGTGCTGGACCACGCGGTGCAGGAGGCGTCCGTGCGCGGCCTGGACGCGCTGTCGTTCGGCGCGCTGGCGGAGGCCGTCCCGGTGAACAAGAGCGGGATCGCCGGCCTGTTCGGCTCCAAGGAGAAGCTCCAGCTCGCCGCGCTGGAGCGTGCCGTCGAGATCTACACCGAGCACGTCATCGTCCCCGCCCGGTCGGCCGACCGGGGCCTCGCCCGGCTCTGGGCGCTGGTGCTGGCCTGGATCGAGTACTCGCGGTCGCGGGTGTTCCAGGGCGGGTGCTTCTTCCGCACGGTCGAGGTGGAGTTCGACATGCGCGACGGTGCCGTGCACGACGCGGTCGTCGCGGCCCAGCGGTCCTGGGAGTCGTACCTGGTGCACCAGGCGCAGCTGGCGCTCGACGCGGGCGAGCTCGCCCCCGGCACCGATCCCGACCAGGTCACCTTCGAGATCAACGCCCTGCTGAACGCCGCGAACGACCGGTCCCTGCTGCTCCGCGACGACGCCGTCTACCGGCGGGCCCTGGAGGCCGCACGGTCCCTGCTGGCGGCGCGCGGCGCCGATCTCGCCGCATTACGGTAGAAACGTTCAATTGTTTCAAACCCGTATACATACCGTCGTTACCCTCTGTTCATGGCGATGTGGCAAGAAGTTCCCGGCGGCACCTCCCAACCACCCGCGGCCGTCGAGCTCGTCACGACCAGATGGGGCGCCGGCCCGGGCCGGGCCCTGCTCCTGCACGGCATCGTGTCCGCCGGGGCCACCTGGTGGCGGCTCGCCGAGACCCTCGCCGACGACGGCTACGAGGTCGTGGCCCCGGACCTGCGCGGGCACGGCGCCAGCCCGCGGGCCGGCTCCTACCTGCTCGCCGACCACGTCGCCGACGTCCGGGCCCTGGGCACCGGCTGGGACCTCGTGGTGGGGCACAGCCTGGGCGGCCTGCTCGGCGCGCTGGCCGCGGACGCCGACCGGCGGTTCACCCGCCGGCTCGTGCTGCTCGACCCCGCGCTCGACGTCGAGGAGGACCGGTTCGAGGCGGTCGCCGAGGCGGAGATCCGGGACGCGACCAACCCGCCGTCGGCCCGGTCGGTGCAGGGTGCGCACGCGGCCTGGGACCGGCGGGACGCCGCGGCCGTGGCCGCCGCCGCGAAGGCCGCCGACGCCGCGGCCGTGGCGCACACCCTGCGCGACAACGCGCCCTGGCGGCACACCGCCGTCGTCACCCGCCTGACCGTGCCGACGCTCGTGCTGGGCGCCGACCCGGCGCGCGGCGCGCTCTTCCAGCCCCGGACCGGCGTCGAGCTGATGATCCGCAACCCGAGCGTGCGGGCGCGCGTCGTGGTGGGCGCCGGGCACGCGGTGCACCGCGAGCGGCCGTCGGCCGTGGCGACTGCGGTCCGGTCGTTCCTCTGGTGACGCGTCCGGGAGGGTCCCCGGCCGGGGTTAAGGTCGGTCGGTGAGTTCCTCCGCATCCGCGCGCAAGCAGCTGGTCGCCCTCGCCGAGCGGGGCTTCGAGGGCCCGTGGCGGCACGCGCGCGGCGACTTCACCGGCGGGGCGCGCCCCGCGTCCGTCCTCGTGCTGTTCGGCGTGCTCGACGACCTCGCCACCGACCGCGACGACCACGACCTCGCGGTGCCCGCCGACCTCGACGTCCTGCTGCTGGCGCGCGCCGCCACGCTGCGCAGCCACGCCGGGCAGGTCGCCTTCCCGGGCGGCCGCGCCGACGACGGCGAGGACGCCGTCGCGGCGGCCCTCCGCGAGGCCGTCGAGGAGACCGGCCTGGACGCGTCCGGCGTCGAGGTGCTCGGCGCGTTCGGCGAGCTGCCCATGCCCGTCAGCAACCACGTGGTCACGCCCGTGCTCGGCTGGTGGGCCCGCCCCACGCCCGTGCGCGTGGTCGACGTCGCCGAGTCCGCGCACGTCTTCCGCGCCCCCGTGGCAGACCTGCTCGACCCCGCCCACCGGTTCACCACCGTGCTCCGCCGCGGCAACCAGACCTGGCGCGGCCCTGGCTTCCACGTGCACGACGGCGACCTGACGCACCTCGTGTGGGGGTTCACCGCCGGGATCCTCGACGCCATGTTCGACCAGCTCGGCTGGACCGAGGACTGGGACCGCGACCGGGAGCTGGGCATCTCGTGATGTTCACGACCGACACCCGCGAGGCCCTGCGCGGGACGCTGGTGGCCGCCGCACGAGCCGACGACGCCGTTGCGGCCGCCGCACTCGTCGGCAGCGGGGCGACCGGGCGCGAGGACGAGTGGTCGGACATCGACCTGGTGCTGCGCGTCGCCCCCGACGGCAACCCGGCCGACGTCGCTGCCCGATGGACCGAGACGATGTACGTGACCCACGGGGCCGTGCACCACCTCGACGTCGTGGCCGACGGCGTGCTCTACCGCGTGTTCCTGCTGCGAGGCTCGCTGCAGGTGGACCTGTCGTTCTGGCCCTACGAGCGGTTCCGCGAGACCGTGCCGGGATTCCGGCTCCTGTTCGGCGACACCAACCCTCCCGCGCACCTGCCCCCGCCAGCTCCGGAGCGCCTTGTCGGCATGGCCTGGCTGCACGCGCTGCACGCCCGGTCCGCGATCGCCCGAGGACGCCACTGGCAGGCGATGTCCATGCTCGACGGCGTGCGCGAACAGCTCGTCTCGCTCGCCTGCCTGCGGCACGGGCTCAGCCCCCACCAGGGCCGCGGCGTCGACGACCTGCCCGCCGCGGAGCTCGAGTCGCTCGCCCCGGTGCGCGCGGCCACCGCCCGGCCGGACGAGCTGCGCAGAGCCCACGACGCGGCCGTCCGGGCGCTCGGCGACGAGGCCGCACGACACGACCCCGCACTGGCCGGCCGGCTGGCCGGAGTGTTCGAAGACCTGAGGAGGACCCGATGACCGAGGTGACCCGCGACGCCATCCGCGCCGCAGAGACGCTGATCCGCCCGCACGTGCGGCACACCCCCGTGCTGGAGGTCGACCTCGCGGACTTCGGCCGCCCGGCGCAGCCCGTGGCGCTCAAGCTCGAGTGCCTCCAGCACTCCGGCTCGTTCAAGGCCCGCGGCGCATTCACCAGCCTGCTGACCAGGGACGTTCCCGACGCCGGCGTCGTCGCCGCCTCGGGCGGCAACCACGGGGCCGCCGTCGCCTACGCCGCGGCCCGGCTCGGGATCCCCGCGACCATCTTCGTGCCGAGCGTGACCTCCCCGGCCAAGGCCGAGCGCATCCGCGGCTACGGCGCCAAGCTCGTCGTGGGCGGCGACCGGTACGCCGACGCGCTGGCCGCGAGCGAGGAGTTCGTCGCCGGCACCGGGGCCATGACCGTGCACGCCTACGACCAGCCGCAGACCCTGATCGGGCAGGGCACCCTCGGCCTCGAGATCGCCCAGGACCTGCCCGACCTCGACACGCTGCTGGTCGCCGTGGGCGGCGGCGGGTTGATCGGCGGCATCGCCGCCTGGTTCCGCGGCGACGTCAAGGTCGTGGCCGTGGAGCCCGAGGGGTCGCCCACGCTGCACCGGGCGCTCGCGGCGGGCGAGCCCGTGGACGCGCCCACCGAGGGGATCGCCGCCGACTCGCTCGCGCCGAAGCAGGTGGGCGGGCTCATGTTCCCGCTGGCCCAGCAGTTCGTGGCGCAGTCCGTGCTGGTCAGCGACGAGGCCATCGCCTCGGCCCAGCTCTCCCTGTGGGAGGCCGCCCGCGTGGTGGCCGAGCCGGGCGGCGCGACGGCGCTCGCGGCGCTGCTGTCCGGGGCCTACGTGCCCGAGCCGGGCGAGCGGGTCGCCGTGCTCGTGTGCGGGGCGAACACGAGCGCCGTGCGGTTCTGAGGGCTCAGGCCCCGTCGCCGTCCTCGTCGTCCTGCTCCGGGCCGGCGACCAGCAGGTCGATGTGCACGCCGAGGAGGGACCCGTCGGCGGCGTGCGTCGTGACCACGGGGTAGAAGCCGTCGCCCCAGCCGGAGTGGCTCAGCACCACGTTCTCGCCGGCCTGGGCCAGCGGCATCGTCACGTTGGCGGTGCCCTCCCGGTAGTGGTCGGGGCTGTCCATGAGCTCGAACCACGAGGTGGGCTCACCCGAGTCGAACACCTCGTCGTACCAGTCGGTCGAGTCGTCGTCCGGCATGCACGCGGCGATCGCCTCGGCGTCCGCGAACCCGACCGTGCCGGCATCGACGCCGACACCGTAGTGCTCCCCGTCGGCCGGAGCTCGGCCCCCTCCGGGGTGACGCCCCGTACCTCGGCGACCGGACCGCCGTCCGACACCACGAGCGAGAGGTACGCCTCCCGCAGATGGCTCCCGTCGCGGGCCTGCGAGACGTCGGCGACGGTCACGAACGCGGGGTAGGAACCCGGCGGGACGGCGACGACCAGGCCGTCGCCGAGGTTCACGTAGGGGTCGGACGCCTCCAGGCGTCCCGACGGGACGTGCAGCAGCCCCAGGCCGTGCACGGTCTGGGGGTGCTTCGTCCCGTCGGGCGTGCCGTCGAGCAGGGCGAAGAAGAGCTGGTCGTAGGTCATGCGAGGAAGGTAGCCGCAGCCGCTGACACTCAGCCGAAGAGCTGTTCCAGCGCGTGCTCCCCGACGCTCGCCATGACCGGGTGGGTGTCCGGGTAGGAGAAGCAGATGGCGGTGTACAGCAGGGCCCAGCCCGTTGCCCTGCGCCACATCCCGGCGTCCCAGCCGCGCCCGTCCCGGGCCTGGGCGTCGATCACCGCGCGGAACCGCGCGCGGCCCTCGGTGTCGAAGGTGAGCCACGCCGTGCCGAGGTCGGAGGCCGGGTCGCCGCTGGTGACGTCCCCGAAGTCGATCACGGCGGAGAGCCGGCCGTCGTGGGCCACGAGGTTGGCCGGGTGCGGGTCGCCGTGCAGCCACACGGGGACGCCGTCGTACGCGGGCGCGTCGACCGCCTCGGTCCACAGGGTGCGGGCGCGCTCGTGGACCCGTTCCGGGAGGAGCTGGAGGCGGTCCTCGAAACTCGCGGACCGCTCGATGATCGGGATGCCGCGGAACTCGTTCACCGGCGCGTCGTCGGGCGCCGGCTGGTGCAGCGCCACGAACACCCGCGCCAGGTGCTCCGCCCACGGGGTGCGCGCCGCCGCCGGGACGGTGGCCGCCGCGACGCCGTCGGCCCACCGCACGACGCCCCACGGCCACGGGTAGCCGAGCGCCGCGCTGGGCGTGCCGACGCGGACCGGGTCCGGGACGGCGACGGGCAGCCGCGGGGCGAGCAGGGGGAGCACCCGGTGCTCGTTGCGGATGAGCTGCGCCCCGAGCTCGCGGCGGGGGAGGCGCAGGGCGAGGTCGTCGCCCAGCCGGAACATCACGTTGTCCCAGCCGTTCGCGACCAGCTCCAGGGGCCGTCCGGCGAGGTCGGGGTGCTGCTCCCGCAGGAGGGACCTGGCGAGGCCGACGGTGACATCGAGGTCTGCGGCGACCACAGGGGACTCCTTGCTGGTGAGAGGGTTGGAGCCGTTCACCCTACCGGCGGTGCCGACCGCCGACCTCACCCGGAGCCGGCCGGGGCGCGATACTGGACCGATGGTGACCACCTGGACCGACGTCGATCCCGCCGCCTACATCGACGCGGTGACGCCGGCCGTGCGCAGGCGTGACGCGCAGACCCTGAGCGACCTGATGGAACGGGTCACGGGCGAGACGCCGCGCATGTTCGGCCCGTCGATCGTCGGGTTCGGCGAGTACCACTACGAGTACCCGAGCGGCCGCTCCGGTGACGCGCCCGCCGCGGCGTTCGCCCCGCGGAAGCCGGCCAGCACGCTGTACCTGGCGGACGGCGTCGCCGCGTACGCCGACCTGCTGGCGCGGCTCGGCCCGCACACCACCAGCGTCGGCTGCCTGTACGTGAAGGACCTCGACCAGGTGGACCTGGAGGTGCTCGAGGAGATCGTGCGCCGGTCGTGGACCACGGTCACCTCGGGGACGTTCGGGCAGCGGGCCCGGGATTCCTGAACCGGCGTCCGGAACCGCGCGCCACGCCCGGACGCGGTGCAGCCCCGGGAACGTTCCGGCGCACGATCGCGTTGACACCAGGTTCCGACAACGAGGAGACCCGGTGCAGCCACGCCAGACCGAGCAGTCCGCCGAGCAGCAGTACGTCGACGACCTGTACGCCCGGCTCGACCGCGAGACCGAGCGCGTGCGCGCGGACCTCGACGACGCCGTGCGCGCCTCCTCGACCGACCCGGCCGAGGCCTACACGCGCGAGGTGCGGGTGGCGATGCTGGGCCGGCGCGCCCGCACCCTGGGCGCCGCCGAGCACCACCTCTGCTTCGGCCGGATCGACGGCGCCGACGGACGCACGCTGCACATCGGCCGCACCGGGCTGAGCGACGGCGACGACCAGCTCCTCGTCGACTGGCGGGCCGAGGCCGCACGCCCGTTCTACGCCGCCACGGCCGCCCACCCGATGGGCCTGCGCCGCCGACGGCACCTGGCCCTGGACGACCGTCGGGTGTCCCGCGTCAGCGACGAGATCCTGGACGGCACCGAGCCCGGGCCGCACGACGTCGTCGGGGACGGGCCGCTGCTGGAGGCCATCAGCGCCCGCCGCACCGGCCGCATGCGCGACGTCGTGGCCACGCTCCAGGCCGAGCAGGACGCGATCATCCGCTCCGCGCACCGCGGCGTCACCGTCGTCCAGGGCGGCCCCGGCACCGGCAAGACCGTGGTCGCGCTGCACCGGGCCGCGTACGTCCTGGCGGGCTTCGACGAGGCGCGGACCGACGGCGTCCTCGTGCTCGGCCCGGGCACGCGGTTCCTCGACTACATCGCGGAGGTGCTGCCCTCCCTCGGCGAGAACGACGTGGCGATGAGCACCGCCGACCGCCTCGTCGCGGACGCCCTCGGCCTGGCCGAGCCCGCGGCCGCGGGCCACGAGCTGCGCCGGGCCGCGGGCGACGCCCGGCTGGCCGACGAGCTGGCCGAGATCGTGCGGGACCACCAGGCGCCGTCCGGCACCCTGACGGTGCTGGTCGACGGCGACCCGGTCACGCTGGACGAGCACGCGCTCGCCGAGGCGCGCGAGACCGCCGGCGGCACCGGCCTGCCGCACAACCAGGCCCGGGCGCTGTTCAAGGACCTCGTCGTGGAGTGGGTGGCCGACGAGGTGCAGGCGCGCGCCCGCGTGTTCCTCGCCAAGCTGGACGAGGACATCGAGGTGCTCACCGGCGGCGTGAACGTCGACAAGGCGGCGGCCGGCGACCTGGCACGGCTCGGCTTCGCCCCGGACGAGGGCGGCGCCTTCGGGCACGCGGCCGCCGTGGCCGAGCTGGACCCGGGCGCGCTGCAGGCCGAGCTCGCCGAGGACGTCGCCCTGGAGCGGGCGGTCGAGGGCGCCTGGCCGCACCTGGTGGCCCAGGACGTGGTGCTGGACCTGCTGGACGCGCACCCCGAGCTGACGGACCCCGGGCGCGCGCCGTCCGACGGCGAGACCCCGGCCTGGACCGCGGCCCACCTGCCCCTGCTGGACGAGGCCGAGCACCTGCTCGACGGCCCGCCCGCCCGGATCTACGGGCACGTGGTGGTGGACGAGGCGCAGGAGCTGACGCCGATGCAGTGGCGGTCCGTGCTGCGCCGCTGCCCGGGCCGCTCGATGACCGTGGTCGGCGACCTGGCGCAGGCCGGGCCGGCGACCGGGGCGGCCTCGTGGGCCGACGCGCTGGGCACCGACCTGGCCCGGCGCGCCGACGTGCGCACCCTGACCGTCTGCTACCGCACCACCGCCGAGGTGCTGGAGGTCGCGGCGCCGCTGCTCGCCCGGATCGCCCCCGACCAGGCGCCCACCCGCGCGGTGCGGCACGGGGACGTGCCCCGGCGTGTCCCGGCGGCGCCCGGCGAGCTGGTCGCCGCCGTCGTGCGGGAGGCGGGTGCGCTCGCGGCCGTGGGGCCCGACGACCTCGTGGCCGTCGTCGCCGCGGACGCGCGGGTGCGCGAGGTCGCCGACGCGCTGGACGGCACGCGGGTGCGGGTGGTGCCCGTCTCCCAGGTGCGCGGCCTGGAGTTCGACGCCGTCGTGGTCGCCGACCCCGACGGCATCACCGCCGCGCGACCGGGCGGGGAGCGCGACCTCTATGTGGCGCTGACCCGCCCGACGCGGCGGCTGACCGTCGTCGGGTAGGCCACCCGCTCACCAGCTCGTCGCGACCGGCATGCCCTCCTGGTAGCCGGCGGCCGACTGGATGCCGACCACGGCCCGCTCGGAGAACTCGGCGAGCGACCGGGCCCCGGCGTAGGTGCACGAGGACCGCAGGCCGGACGTGATCTCGTCCAGCAGGTCCTCGACGCCCGGGCGGGCCGGGTCGAGGTACATCTTGCCGGTGGAGATGCCCTCCTCGTACAGCGCCTTGCGGGCCCGGGCGAAGGCCGAGCCGCTCCCGGCGGTGCGCGCCGCGACGGCCCGGGCCGAGGCCATGCCGAACGAGTCCTTGTAGAGCCGGCCCGTGCCGTCGTCCTTCAGGTCGCCCGGCGACTCGTACGTGCCGGCGAACCAGGAGCCGACCATCACCTGCGACGCGCCGGCGGCCAGCGCGAGGGCGACGTCGCGGGGGTGGCGCACCCCGCCGTCGGCCCAGACATGCTTGCCGAGCTCGCGCGCGGCGGCCGCGCACTCCAGGACGGCGGAGAACTGCGGCCGTCCCACGCCGGTCTGCATGCGGGTGGTGCACATGGCGCCCGGGCCCACGCCGACCTTGAGGATGTCGGCGCCGGCCGCCACGAGGTCGCGCACGCCGTCGGCCGTGACCACGTTGCCGGCCACGACGGGCACGGTCGGGTCCACGGACCGCACCGCGTCCAGGGCGGCGAGCATCTTGGTCTGGTGGCCGTGGGCGGTGTCGACCACGAGCACGTCCACGCCCGCGGCCAGCAGGTCCTTGGCCTTGGCGGCGACGTCGCCGTTGATGCCCACGGCGGCGCCGATCCGCAGGCTGCCGGACGCGTCCAGCGCGGGGGAGTAGATCGAGGAGCGCAGCGCGCCCTTGCGGGTCAGCACCCCGGCCAGGAGGCCGTCGCGCACCACCGGCGCGAGGTCGAGCCGGGCGGAGTGCAGCACGTCGAACGCCGCTTCCAGCCCGCCCGGACCGTCCAGCAGGGCGGCCTCCAGGAGCAGGGGCTCGGCGGACATCACCTCGGACACCCGGGTGAACCGGTCCACGTCGGCGCAGTCGGACTCCGTCACGACGCCCACGGGCCGGCCGTCCTGGACGACGACGGCGGCGCCGTGCGAGCGCTTGCCCAGCAGGGTCAGCACGCTGTGCACGGTGTCCTGCGGGGCGACCACCACCGGCGTCTCGATGACGGGGTCCTTGGCCTTGACGTCCGCGACCACGCCGGCCACGACGTCGGCCGGGACGTCCTGCGGGATGATCGCGATGCCGCCGCGCCGCGCGACCGTCTCGGCCATGCGCCGGCCGGCCACCGCGGTCATGTTCGCGACGACGACGGGGATGGTGGTGCCGGTGCCGTCGTCGGACGCGAGGTCGACGTCGAACCGCGACGTGACGTCCGAGCGTGACGGGACGAGGAACACGTCGCCATAGGTGAGGTCGGTTGCCGGGGTCTGCTCGTCGAGGAATCGCACGTTCACCAAGAGTAAAGAGTTTGCCTGCCTGTGCCTATGAGTCGGGACACATCGTTGTGGAGGTATCGGAGACAGGCGTGGCAGGTGGCCCCGGCGTGGCACAGTGGAGGTGTCGGTGCCCCTTAGAGTAGGGCCCCGATTCGCCCCTCACCGGGCACGACGAAAGGACGCGCATGGGCTTGCTGAGCGACATCCGTTCGCCCGAGGACGTCCGGGCGATGACGCCCGGGCAGATGCCGGAGCTCGCCGAGGAGATCCGCCGGTTCCTGGTGGACAGCGTCTCGCGCACCGGCGGGCACCTCGGCCCCAACCTCGGTGTCGTCGAGCTGACCATCGCCCTGCACCGGGTCTTCGACTCGCCCCGCGACACCCTCGTGTTCGACACGGGCCACCAGTCCTACGTGCACAAGCTCCTGACCGGCCGCCACGACTTCTCCGACCTGCGCAAGCGCGGCGGCATGTCCGGCTACCCGAGCCGCGCGGAGTCCGAGCACGACGTCGTGGAGAACTCCCACGCCTCCACCGCCCTGTCCTGGGCCGACGGCATCGCCAAGGCCAACCAGGTGCGCGGCAAGGACGACCACGTCGTGGCCGTCATCGGCGACGGCGCCCTCACGGGCGGCATGGCCTGGGAGGCGCTGAACAACATCGCCGAGAGCCGCGACCGCAAGCTCGTCGTGGTCGTCAACGACAACGGCCGGTCCTACTCGCCGACCATCGGCGGGCTTGCCAACCACCTCGACACGCTGCGCACCACGCGCGGGTACGAGGCCTTCCTGAGCTGGGGCACGCGCGCCCTGCACCGCTCCGGGGCGCCCGGACGCTTCGCGTGGCGCTGGCTGCACGGCCTGAAGAAGGGCCTCAAGGACGTCGTCGCGCCGCAGGGCCTGTTCGAGGACCTGGGCATCAAGTACATCGGGCCCGTCGACGGCCACGACACCGAGGCGCTCGAGCGCGCGCTCGGCCGCGCCAAGGCGTACGGCCGCCCCGTGATCGTGCACGCGATCACCGAGAAGGGCCGCGGCTACAAGCCCGCCGAGGACGACATCGCCGACCGGTTCCACGCCGTGGGCGTCATCCACCCCGAGACCGGGCTGCCCGTCGCGGCCAGCCGGTTCGGCTGGACCAAGGTCTTCGCCGACGAGATCGTCAAGATCGGCCGCCGCCGGTCCGACGTCGTCGCGATCACCGCCGCCATGCTGCACCCCGTGGGGCTCGCCCCGTTCCAGGAGCAGTTCCCGGAGCGCACCTTCGACGTCGGCATCGCCGAGCAGCACGCCGCGACGTCGGCCGCGGGCATGGCCTTCGCCGGCCTGCACCCCGTCGTCGCCGTCTACGCCACGTTCCTGAACCGCGCGTTCGACCAGGTCCTGATGGACGTCGCCCTGCACAAGGCCGGCGTCACCTTCGTGCTGGACCGCGCCGGCATCACCGGCGACGACGGCGCCAGCCACAACGGCATGTGGGACATGGCCATGCTGCGCATCGTCCCCGGCCTGCGCCTGGCCGCCCCGCGCGACGAGACGACGCTGCGCGCCGCCCTGCGCGCCGCCGTCGACGTCGACGACGCACCCACCGTGGTCCGCTACCCGAAGGGCGCGGTCGGCGACGACATCCCCGCGGTCGAGGAGCTCGACGGCGTGGACGTCGTCGGCCGCTTCTCCCCGGACGCGAACCGCGCCCAGGCCCCGGTGACCCGCAAGGTGCTCGTCGTCGGCGTGGGCTCGATGGCGGCCTGCGCCATGGAGACCGGCGCGGCGCTCGCGGCGCACGGCGTCGAGGCCACGGTGGCCTCCCCGACGTGGGTGCTGCCCGTGCCGGAGAACCTGGTCAAGCTGTGCGGCGAGCACGACCTCGTGGTCACGGTCGAGGACGGCGTCGTCGACGGCGGCGTGGGCGACATGCTGGCGCAGCGCGCGGGGGAGCAGGGCATCGGCACGCCGCAGGTGCACATGGGCCTCCCGGTCCAGTTCCTGGACCACGCGAGCCGCGACCACATCGTCCGGGCGCAGCGCATGACGGCGGCGGACGCCACCCGGGATGCCCTCGCGGCGCTCGCCCTGCTGTGACGGGTGCTGTGACGGGTGCGGTGACGACGACCAGGCGCACCGTCGGCGTCGAGGAAGAGCTCATGCTCGTGGGGCACGACGGTGCGCCCATCGCGCGCGCCCAGGACGTGCTCGGGACGGCGGAGCCGGACGACGGCCCGCTGGAGCACGAGTTCATGGAGGAGCAGATCGAGACGGCGACGCCGCCGCGCTCGACGCTGGAGGACGTCGCCGCGGCGATCCGCGAGGGCCGGGCCGGGGCCCAGGCGGCCGCCGAGCGGCACGACGCGCGGATCGCGGCCCTCGGCACGTCGCCGCTCGCGTTCGCCGGGACGACGGTCGGCAAGCTCCGCTATCTCCAGGCGCGTGCCGAGTTCGGCCTGACCGCTCGCGAGCAGCTCACCAGCGGCTGCCACGTGCACGTCTCCGTGGCCGACGACGCCGAGGGCGTGGCCGTGCTCGACCGCGTCGGGCCGTGGCTCGCGCCGCTCCTGGCGCTGTCGGCGAACTCGCCGTTCTGGATGGGCGACGACTCGGGGTACGCGAGCTTCCGCTCGCAGGTCTGGTCGCGCTGGCCGACGGCGGGCCCGACGCGGGTGTTCGGGTCGCCGGAGGCGTACCACGCCGCCGTCGCGGGCCTGGTCGCGACCGGCACGATCCTCGACCAGGGGATGGTCTACTTCGACGCTCGCCTGTCGGCGCGGTACCCGACCGTCGAGATCCGGGTCGCCGACGTGTCCCTCTCGGCCGACACGGCGACGCTGCTGGCCGCGCTGGCCCGCGGCCTCGTGGAGACGGCGGCGCGGGCAGCGGCGTCCGGTGAGCCGCCGCCCGGGGCGCCCGTCGAGGTGCTGCGCACCGCCCTGTGGCGGGCGGGGCGCTCAGGGCTCTCCGGCGACCTCGTGGACCCGCGGACCTGGCGGCCGGCCCCGGCGCACGACGTCGTGGGCGCGCTCGTGGACCACGTCCGCGACGCCCTCGTGGACCTCGGCGACCTCGACACCGTGACCGAGCTGCTCGGCGGGCTCTGGGCCCGGGGCAACGGCGCGTCGCGCCAGCACGCCTGGGCGGCCCAGTCGGGCGGGGACCTCGGTGCCGTCGCCCTGCGCGCGGCGGACGCCACCCTGGAGTGAGGGGCGCTCAGCGGTAGTTCCCGGCCAGCTCCCGCACCGGCTTGCGCGGCTCGGTGACCAGCACCGCGACGTCGCAGCCGAAGAGCTGGGCCAGCACGCCGACCTGGTCCAGCGTCCAGGCGGTCCGGCCGCGGAACCGCTCGGAGACGGCGGCCCGCGACAGCCCGACCTCGGCGGCGATCTGCCGCTGGCTCAGGCCCCGCCGCGCGGCCTCGAACCGGACGGCCGCCGCGCACACCAGTGCCAGGCCGTCGAGGTACAGGGTCGGAGCGGGTCGCGGGGCGACGGCGGGGGCGTCGCCGGCGTCGTCGAGGTCGGGGTCGAGGGCGCCGTCGAAGAGCGGGTCGCGGTCGAGCGGGTCGTAGTTGGTACGTGCCATGCGACCAGCCTGCGCGCCGGCGGGCGCTTCCGGAGCTTGTCCACAGGTCGTTTCCGGGGTCGCGCGAGT
Source organism: Promicromonospora sp. NPDC090134 (assembly GCF_044746965.1). Taxonomy (NCBI): domain Bacteria; kingdom Bacillati; phylum Actinomycetota; class Actinomycetes; order Micrococcales; family Promicromonosporaceae; genus Promicromonospora; species Promicromonospora sp. NPDC090134. The sequence goes on from NZ_JBIVCZ010000008.1 coordinate 94,161, forward strand.
ACCGTCCCGGGGTAACGCACACCCGGGTGAGGGGTGCCGGGCGGGCTGAACTTCGTTCGCCACAGACCCCGGGAATTTCGGCCTGGGTGGACTGTTCGGCTGAGGTGGATTTCTCGGGGTTCCGGCGGCCGAAGTTCAGCCCGCCCGGCACCCCTCGTCCGGGTGCGGCTTGCCTCCGCCCGACACGCCGTCGGCTCCCGCGACACGCCGATGGCTGCGGTGCCTTGTCGCGTCCCGATTTCAGGTTGCCCATGTCCCGTGGGACCTGGAACGGTCGGGCGATGGATCTAGCCGCCGCCTTCCCGCCGTTCGGGCTCCGGGTCACCAGCGGGGACCTCGAGCTGCGCCTGCCCGACGACGCCGAGCTCGTCCGCCTGGCCGACGTCGCCGCGGCGGGCATCCACCCGCCTGAGCGGAGCCCGTTCCTCGTCCCGTGGAACCTCGGGGCGCCGGACGAGGTGCGTCACGGCTTCCTGCAGTTCCACTGGGCGTCGCGCGGCAGGGTCTCACCCGAGGCCTGGGGGGTTCGAGCTCGGGGTGTTCCGCGACGGCGAGCCCGTCGGCGTGCAGGGCGTGGGCGCCAGGGCGTTCGCCGCGACCCGTTCCGCCGGGACCGGTTCCTGGCTCGGCCTGGCTCACCACGGCCAGGGCATCGGCAAGCGCATGCGGCTGATGGCGCTGCACCTGCTCTTCGAGGGGTTCGACGCCGCCGTCGCCACGACCGAGGCGTTCGACGACAACCCGGAGTCCAACGGGGTGACGCGGTCGCTCGGCTACGCGCCGAACGGCGTCGCGCTCGTGGACCGGCAGGGCACGGCGGCCACGGAGAACCGCTACCGGATGACCCGCGAGATGTGGGCGGCGCGGCCGGACCTGCACCGGCCGGACGTCACGCTCGCGGGCGTGGCCCCGGTCCGGGCGATGCTCGGTCTGGACGAGCGGCCGGCGTGAGGCCCGCCCGGGTCGCTCCGGATCGCGCTACTTCTTGGCGAGCGCCCACCAGATGATGCCGCCGATCAGGAGCAGGAAGCCCAGCCCGCCGATCAGGAGGCCGAGCAGGAGGACGAGTCCGCTGCCGCCGATCCCGGCCACGCTCTCCGCGTTGAACGGGCCGCTCACGGCGATGCTCACGTCGTCGGTCGCCACCCGCGGGTCGACGACGATGGCGTGCGTACCCTCCTCGTCGGGGACCAGCACCCCGACGGGGTGCACCGTCCAGCCGTTGACCTCCAGGGAGCCGGACTGGTCCGGCCGGTTGATGCGCACGGGGCCGCTCGGTCCCTCGGCGCCCACCGACGAGGTGGGCAGGCTGGCCGACGAGTCCTGCGAGACCTCGAGGACGAGGTAGGCGCCCCGCTCCTGGACGTCGAAGGGCAGGGGCGTGGTGGACGGCCCCAGGGCGAGCGCGTCGCTGCCGGCCGTCCCCTCGCGGGTGACGAGGTCCGTGGGCACCAGCTCGACGATGCCCCGGGCGGCCCCCGCGAAGCCCACGACGGCCACGATCACGCCCACCAGCAGGACGGCGATCGCACTGAACGTGAGCACCTTGGGGCCGGTCCTCCGCGGTCGTGGCGGGGGGTACGGCCGGCCCCCGGCCGGCACGGGCTGCGGCAGGATAGGGCCGGGAGCGGGCTGTTCCGGAGGAGGTGCGGACATGTTCGCATCGTCCCTCCGTGCCCGGGAGCTGCCAACCAGAGCCGCGAAGTTCACCCCCGCCCGGGCACTCAGCCGTAGATGGTCTCGGCGTACCTCGGGCCGTAGTAGGCGTCGAGCTCCTCGAGGCTGGCGTCCTTGCGCTCCAGGGTCCGCGAGATGACCGCGCGCCGCGGCACGGACTCCTGCCCCCACGTCTCGGGGTCCCACGTCTTCGAGCGCAGGAACGCCTTGGAGCAGTGGTGGAACACCTCGTCGATGTCCACCTCCAGGGAGAGCACCGGCACGTTGCGGCGCACCTGGAGCTCCGCGAGGTAGGGCGCGTCGCGCACGAGGCGGGCCCGCCCGTTCACGCGCAACGTGTCCCCGCGGCCGGGGATCACGAAGATCAGGCCCACGTGCGGGTTGGCCAGCACGTTCAAGAACCCGTCGGTGCGCCGGTTGCCGGGGCGCTCGGGGATCGCGATCGTGTGGTCGTCCAGCACCCGCACCAGCGAGCCGGCCGGGTCGCCCTTGGGTGAGACGTCGAGGTTGCCCGCGGCGTCCGACGTCGCGACCAGGCACAGCGGCGCGGCCTCGAGCCACTGCCGGTCGAGCTCGTGCAGGGCCGGGCGGACCTTGCCCGCCGCCGCGCCGAGCGGCGGCGGGATGATCTCGCGGAGCTCCTCGACCGTCGTGACCGGCGTCCCGCCGAACTTGCTCTGCTCGTGGGTCATGCCCCCAACATAGACCCCGACGTAAATGGGGCATGTCAGACCATCCGGGTACGCTCGCAGCGCCATGACCGAGCAGACGACCCTCCCCAGCCCAGCACCAGCCCCCGCCGTCGGCCCGCCGCGGCCGTGGAAGGCACGCGCGGCCCGCCGCGTCCTGGAGCAGGCCGAGGCCCTGCTCGACGACGCCCGGCTGCTCACCACCGCCGACCTCGGCCTGCGCGAGCGCGTGCGCGACGCGTACACGGCGACCCGTGAGGTCCGCGTCCACGCCGACCTGCGCACCGTCCCCGTCACGGCGCTGGAGGAGCGGCGCAAGAAGCTGCGCGTCGCCGTCCTGGAGAAGGCCGGCTTCAAGCACGTCACCCAGGTGCTCGTCGCGGGGACCGACCGGCTGGTGGAGGCCGGCATCGGCGCGGGCACCGCGAAGCTCGCCACGTCCGCCGCCCGCGAGCTCGCCGACGAGGTCGACGCCGACCTGCGCTTCCGCATCGACATCGACCCCGACGACCCGTACGCCACCGTGCTCGTCCAGTCCCTGTACGCGTTCGGCCTGGCCACCGACGCCCGGCACCGGCACCTCGACGAGGCGCGCCGCGTGGCCGACGTCGTGCCCGCACACCTCGAACCCGCCCGCCTCGCCACCAGCGTCTGGCGCCGGCTCGTCGCGCCCGCCGACCGGAAGGCCGCCGCCCTCGCGGCCGTCTCGGCGCTCGCGGAGCAGGTGGACGCCGCACGGCTGACCGACGACGCGCGGGCGGTGCGCGCCGCCGTCGGGCAGCCGCCGGAGGGCGGCGAGGTGTGGGCCGACTTCGAGGCGCGGTCCGCCGAGTACTACGGGCTGCTCTCCCAGGTCGTGGACCTGGGCGACGACCACGAGGCCGCGGAGGGCGGCCTGCCCGCCGACGTCGTGCGGCGCGTCGAGGCGCAACCCCTGGACCGCACCCTGCTGCGGGCCAACCTGCGCGGCTACCAGCAGTTCGGCGCGAAGTACGCGCTGGTGCAGCGGCGCACGATCCTCGGCGACGAGATGGGGCTGGGCAAGACCATGCAGTCCATCGCGGTGGCCGCGCACCTGGTGGCCACGGGCGGCACGCACGTGCTGGTGGTCTGCCCGGCGAGCGTGGTGACCAACTGGAAGCGCGAGGTCGAGCAGCACTCCGACCTGCGGGCCCTGGTGCTGCACGGCACCGACCGGGAGCGGGCGGCGGAGGGCTGGATCGCGGACGGCGGCGTGGCCGTCACGACCTTCGAGGTGCTCGGCCGGCTCGACCTGCCCTACGACCTGCGGCCCGCGCTCATGGTCGTGGACGAGGCGCACTACGTGAAGAACCCAGAGACGCTGCGCGGCCGCGAGGTGCGCCGGTGGGCCGACCGCTCCGACCGCGTCCTGTTCCTGTCCGGCACCCCGATGGAGAACAAGGTCGCCGAGTTCAAGAACATGGTGGGCTACCTGCAGCCCGAGGTGGCGGGCCAGCTCGACCCCAACGCCGGGCTGTCCGGGGCCAAGGCGTTCCGCCGGATCGTCGCGCCCGCCTACCTGCGCCGCAACCAGGAGGACGTGCTCACCGAGCTGCCCGAGATGGTGCAGGTCGAGGAGTGGGAGCAGTTCGGCCCGGTCGACGGCGCCGCCTACCGTGACGCCGTGCTCGCCGGGAACTTCATGAAGATGCGCCGCGCCGCGTTCGCCGTCTCCGCGGCCGACGACTCGGCCAAGCTGGTCCGCCTGCGCGAGCTCGTCACGGAGGCGGTCGACGCCGGCCGCCGCGTCATCGTCTTCTCCTACTTCCTATCGGTCCTGGAACAGGTCATGGACCTGCTCGGCGACCTCGCCGTCGGACCGCTGACCGGGTCGGTGCCCGTGCCTGACCGGCAGACCATGGTGGACGCGCTGTCCGCGCCCGGCGGACCGTCGGTGCTGGTCAGCCAGATCACCGCCGGGGGAGTGGGGCTCAACGTGCAGGCCGCGAGCGTCGTCATCTTCTGCGAGCCGCAGGTCAAGCCCACCATCGAGGCGCAGGCCGTGGCGCGCGCCCACCGCATGGGCCAGACCCGGACCGTCCAGGTGCACCGGCTCCTGGTCGAGCAGTCCGTGGACCAGCGGATGATGGAGATCCTCGGGTCCAAGTCGGCGCTGTTCGAGGAGTTCGCGCGGCAGTCCGAGATCACCGACGCCTCCCCGTCCGCGGTCGACGTGGCCGCGCCGGCGGAGGTCGCGTCGTCCGAGGCCACGCTGTCGCGCACGATCCTCGCCGAGGAGCAGGAGCGGCTGCGCCGCACACCATGAGATGCCCCGTGCCCGCCCATTTCGGTGTGATAACCGCTTCGCGTGGGATTGGGGTTCACTGACGGTGTGTCCACGTTGTCGTCACGCCGCCGTACGGCGCTCGCGCACACGATGTCGCCCGGACGGCTGCTCGCGCCGGAACGACACGTCGTGCCGTTCGTCGGCCGGCGCGCCGAGCACGCCTCGCTCGTCGTGTGGTGCACCAGCCCCGAACCCGTGGGGGTCCGGCTGGTCACCGGCCCGGGCGGGGTGGGCAAGACCCGCCTCGCGCGCGAGCTCGCCCAGCACATGGCCCGCGCCGGCTGGACCTGCCTGAACGTGCCGGACGGCGCGGAGCCGCGTGCCCTGGCCGCCGTCCCCGACGGCGCCCCGGCCCTCCTGGTGGTCGACGACGCCGACGCGCGCGGGCCGGCGCTGGCCGACCTCCTGGCCGACGCCGCCCGGGGGCGCAACGGCGCCCTGCGCATCGTGCTGGTCGCGCGGGCCGCGGGCCCGTGGTTCGACCGGCTCGCGGCGACCGACCTGGCGGTCCGGGCGCTGCTGGAGGCGGGCCGGGCCCGGGAGGACCTCCCGGCCGCGGTGCTGCCCGGGCAGGTGGACGCGCAGGTCGTGGCGGCCTTCGTCGAGCCGTACGCGGACGCCCTGGGACTGCCCGCGCCGCAGGTCTCGGTGGCGTCGGTCGCGGGCGGCGCCCGGATGCTCGACCTGCAGGCGGCCGCACTGTGCGCCGTCCTGCGCGCGCAGGCACGGGGGCCCGGCGGCACGCTGCCCGTCGACGTGTCCGACGCCCTCGACGAGCTGCTGGAGCACGAGCGCTGGACCTGGTACCGCTCCGCCGAGGAGGCCGGGCTGCTGGGCGAGGCGGGCCTGCTGCCGGAGGCGCTGGACGGCCTCGTCGCCGCGGCCACCCTCACCGGCGTGCGGACGGCGGACGCGGCGGAGCGCCTCGTGCGTCGCGTCGCCGCCGTCCTGCCGGGCGTACGGCCCGGCGCGGAGCACGACGTCGGCCGGTGGCTGCTCGACCTGGACCCGCACCGGGCGCTGCCGGCCCGCCTGGTGGACCCCCACCTGCTGGCGGAGCTCACGGACGTGCCCGAGCTGATCCGCGCCTGCCTGGCCGGGGCCGGCACGCCCGCGGTGCGCCGGGCGGCCCTGCGCACGGCCGGGCTCGTCGTGGACCGCCTCGACGGGCGCACCGGCGACCTGGACGCCGCCCTCGACCTGCTCGGCGCGGCGGTCGCCGCGCTCCCCGCGGACGCCGACACGCTGCGTACCGTCACGGGCGTGCTCCCGCGCCCGTCGCTCACGCTCGGCGAGCTGCGCGCCGAGGTCACGCTGCGCACGCTCGCCGCCACCGGCCGCGACGACGTCGCCCGCCGAGCCGAGGCCCTGGCCGAAGCCGGTCTCGCGCTGGGCGACGTGGGCCGGGCCGCCGACGCCGAACCGTACGAGCGGGAGGCGGTCGGCCTGCTCCGCGAGCCGGCCCAGGCCGACCCGCGGCGGTACCGGCCCCGGCTGGCGGCCGTGCTGGCACACCTCGGCGCCACCTGCGCGGCCCAGGGCCGACCGGCCGATGCGCTGCCCTGCCAGGAGGAGGCCGGGTGCCTGCTCCGCCTGGTCGCGGCGGACCACCCGGACGCGGTCGCGTTCGACCTGGCCGCGGCGGAGACGGCCGCGGCGGCGACGCGCGCCGAGCTGGGGCAGCCGCTGGTCGCGCTCGGGCCGAGCCGCGCGGCGGTCGCGCTGTGGCGCGAGCTCGCGCGCCGCGGCCCCGAGCGGTGCGCCGCGCCCCTGGCCCGCTCGCTCACCGAGGTGGCGCGCCGGCTGCTGGAGCTGGGCCGGGGCGCGGAGGCGATGGCCCCCGCCGAGGAGGCGCTGGAGCTCCGGCGCCGCCTGGTCGCAGCAGCCCCGGACGAGCACCTGCCCGGCCTCGGCGACGCGCTGGCGGTGCTGGGGAGCGTGCTGACCGTGCAGGGGCGGACCGAGGAGGCGACGGCGCACCTCGTGGACGCCGTCGCCGTCCGGCGGCGGACCGCCCAGGAGAACCCGGGGCGTTACCTGGCGGACCTCGCGCGCTCCCTCCGGGCGCTGGGCGTCCGGCTCTCCGACGCGGGCCGGTGGGAGGAGGGCCGTGAGCTCCAGCAGGAGGCCGTCGAGGTGCTGCGGCGCCTCGCGGCGGAGGACCCGGGACGGTACGTCCCCGAGCTCGCCGAGGCACTGTCGGCCCTCGGCGTCACCCACTCCCGGCTGCACCGGTCGCAGGAGGCGCTCGACGCCGAGCACGAGGCGACCAGGACGTGGCGTGGCCTGGCCGACGCCGACCCGCACCGGTACCGGGCCCGGCTCGCCCAGTCGCTGAGCAACCTGGGTGCGCTCCTCGCCGTCCTCCGGCTCGGTGACGAGGCAGTCGAGCTCGTGCGCGAGGCCGTCGCCCTGCTGCGGGAGCTCCTGGCCGAGAACGCCGCGAGGTACCGGCCGCGGCTCGTCGAGGCGCTGCGGACGCTGGCACTCGCGCTGCACGACCAGGAGCGGTTCGACGAGGCGCGGCGGGTGCGGGCCGAGGCGCTGGAGCTCGGGGGACTGGCCGCGGCGTAGGGACGGCAAGCCCGTACCGGGCGCGGGCTGTACGAAACTGATGTTTCGTAATTATGTAGACTTGACCAATTTGTTGCCTTAGGCTTGTGACACAAGGACCAGGTCGTTGTGTGCGAGCCCTGGGGGTGGTCCACATGCAGAACTGGGCACGGGGAAGTCTGCTGGTCGTCGCGCTCGGCGCGATGTCGAACCTCGCTCTCACGTTCATTCCTGACGTGATGCCGCACCGCGTGACGGTCGCGATCGTCTGGTCCACGGCCGTCGCGACCGTGGTGATCGCCGTCGTCTACCTGTTCGAGCAGACCTTCGCCGCACGCCAGCGCGCGCAGCGCGAGGCCGAGCAGGAGCGGGCCCGGCTGGTCGACGAGCTGCGCCAGCACCGCGGCATCGAGTGGGTGAGCGCGGACCGCGAGCACCGGAACGCGTCGCTGGACATCTGGCGGGCGGCGCGCCGCCAGGTCGTCGTGTTCGGCTTCGGCATGACGAGCGTCGCGCGCGACCCCAACCTGATCTGGGCGATGGTCAACCGCGGCGTGGACGTCGACGGCATCAAGGTGGACCCGGAGTGGCTCGTGGACCACCCGGCCATCGCCGCGACGATCGACAGCTACTACGACCGGGACGAGGCGTTCATCGGCCAGGTGCTCCAGGCGCACGACCGGCTGGAGGGTCTCGCCCGGCAGATCAACGAGGCCGGCAGGGGCCAGCTGAACATCCACACCTACCGGACCACCGTCCAGTACAGCGGCTCGATCCGGGACCCCGGCACGCCCGAGGCGTCCGGCTACGTGGAGTTCCACCTGTACCGCAAGTCCATCGAACGGCTCGGCATCGGGCTCAAGCAGTACGACGGCGACGACGACCTGAACCCGCCGATCCTGCAGCACGTGCTGCACTCGCTCGCGCTCGCCGTGGGGCATCCGGTGCCGGCCGAACGCAGGCCGCGGGCGCTGGGGCCGGGTGACGAGGGCATGGTGCTGGGCGAGGAGGGCGGGCGTCCGGGGGCGGTGCGGTGACCGGTGCCGAGGCTCGGCCACCGTCTGGAAAGCGGGTGACGCCGAGGTGGGATGTGGGACGATCCAAAACGTGTCTTTAGAGCGAATTGCCCTGATCAGTGACGTCCATGGCAACCTCACTGCCCTCGACGCCGTGCTCGACGACATCGAGTCGCGCGGTATCGAGCGCGTCATCAACCTGGGTGACCTCGTCGGCAAGGGGCCGCGGGGGAGCGAGGTCGTCGACCGGTGCGACAAGGCGTGCGACGTCAACATCCGGGGCAACTGGGACGATCACCTGCCGGTGTGGGAGGACGAGTCGTCGCACGAGATGATCTGGTGGCGCGACGAGCTGCGCCAGGACCAGCGCGACTGGCTCCGGGCGCTGCCGCTGAGCCTCGACCTGCTGATCAGCGGGCGCCACATCAGGCTGTTCCACGCCTCCGCGACGAGCCCGCACGTGCGCGTGCGCGCCCACCACACGTCCGCGGAGTTCGACGGGATGTTCGCCAACACACCGATGACCGGCGGCGGGGCGCGGCCGTCCGTGGTCGGCTACGGCGACATCCACGACACGTTCGTCGAGGTGGCGCACGGTCGCACTCTCTTCAACGTGGGCAGCGTCGGCAACCCCCTGGACGAACCCGTGCCCAGCTACGCGATCCTCGAGGGAGTCGTGGACGAGCCCGCCCAGGCACCGTTCGGGCTGCAGTTCATCCGGGTGCCGTACGACGTCGAGGGCGAGATCGCGGCCGCGGCCAGGCTGGGTATGCCCGCGCTCGACCCGTACGCGGTCGAGCTGCGGACCGCCGTGTACCGCGGGGTCCAGGGTGTGTGATCAGGCGGGCCGCGTCACGACGACGTCGACCCAGAGCTTGCCCGGGGCGTCCGGGTCCACGATGACCCACGGCTGCACCGGGACCTTGACCCCGTAGACCTCGCGGGCGGCCTCGCCGACGAGCCAGACGAAGGTCCGGTAGGTGTAATGGTTCCGCCAGCGGGTGGCACCCTGCCCGCCCGCCCCGACCTTGACCTCCAGGCCGCGGCGGTCCGCCGTCGCGGCAGTGGTCGAGATCAGGGCGGTACCCCCGGGGGTGACGTGGCCGAGCACCTTGCGCACAGCGTCGTCGTCGGCCTCGGGTGGGAAGAGGTGGACGAAGGCCGTGGCGAGCACGAGGTCGAAACGTCTGTCGTCGAGCGAGACGGTCGCACCGCCCTCGTCGGTGTAGCAGCCGGCCAGGAACTCGCCGTGCAGCAGCGACGGCTTGTTCGGCAGGGTCGGGTCGGACATGAGCTCCCGCGCGGCGGAGATCATCGGCGCCGAGAAGTCCACCCCCGTCACGCTGTACCCGAGCATGGACAGCACGCGCGAGTGGGTGCCGTCAGCGCAGCCCACGTCGAGAGCCGTCGGCTGCTCCGGTCCGGTGATCTCCGGTACTCGTTTGGAGAGCCACTTCTTGGCATTTTCTTGGCGGATGTCGGTTGTGCCCTTGTATGTTCCGGCCAGCAGATCGTAGGCGGCGCGGTTGATATCAAGAATTGCCTGGAGATCCGGCGGCCTGCTGCTGACTGCTGGAATCAGTGCGGGCACTGCGGACGGCGCGGCCATCCATCCCCCTCGCGCGCGATGGATCGTTTCGATCCGCCAATTGACAGGAATAACGCCGGGTCGCACGTCGGGACCGGCCGAATGGCGCTTATCGTGTCACAACTTCCGGGCACTTGCTTTCACATGTTCACCTGCCGCTTCACCCGCCGCACGTGAGGAATTATCGCGACCCTGCCCCGACGGGAGAAAAGAATCATCGGCCGATATCGAAACTCGCACCGATTCGACTGGACTCGGGGCGCCGGAACGCGCAAGACTGGCGGTGTGAACGAGATCACATTGGAAGCCGAAGCCGACAGTCCGCACGAGGACCTCACCACGCTCGAAGCCGCGCGGTTGCTGGGAGTCTCGAAGTTGCACGTCATCGACCTTCTCGAGGCCGGTGAGATCGACTATCACATGGTCGGTGCAGACCTCATGTTCAGCGCCGCGGAGATCGAGTCGTACAAGTTCGACCGGGAGCACCGCGACGCGGAGTCTCTCGTATCCGCATGACCCCCGCGTCGCGGACGACGCCCTGGCGTATCCGCTGACGCAGCGCGTGTGCCGCGAACCTGCGACGCCACGCACCTGACGCCTGAGCGCACGTTCATCACCTGCGAACGTGCGCTCTTGTCATGTCCGGGCCGGGCGGGCTCGGGCGAGCCGCCGCGTCACGCCCATGCCAGCGGCTCCAGGTCGCGCGGCCCCTCGGCGACCAGGTCGGCGATCGTGCCGGCCGAGACCGGCCGCCCGCCCCACGCGTCGACGCCGACGTTGATCTGCCGCCCGCGCTGCCGCCAGGTGTCGTGCACGTGGCCGTGCACCACCCAGCCGCCCCGGTCCGCGAGCCGGTACTCGACGAACCGGTCCGCGCCGTGCGAGTCGCCCTCGAAGGGGAAGTGGGACAGCTCGAAGGTGTAGCCGTCCGCCGTGACCGGCTCCGGCCGGTCGTGTATCTCGGCGAAGCCCGCCGCCAGGTAGCGCTCGCGCTCCTTCGCCCGGCGCCGCTCGCGCGCCTCGGGCTCGCCCTTGCGGAGGGAGCGGTCGCCCTCCCAGCAGCGGTCGTGGTTGCCGGGCACGAGGATCTTGCGCCCCGCCAGCCGCCCGATGTTGGCGAGCGACTCGTCGAGGGCGCCGAGGGCGACGTCGCCCAGCACCCACACGGTGTCGTCGTCGGTGACGGTCTCGTTCCAGAGCTGCACGAGCCGGGCGTCCATGGCGCCCACGCCGGGAAACGGGCGGTCGCAGAACCGGATGATGTTGAGATGTCCGAAGTGCAGGTCGGACGTGTAGTACGTAGTCATGTCGGAACGTATTCAACCGGTCCCGTGCCGCCGAGGGAACTCCAATTCGGCGGCACGGGCCGATCCGGTCAGTCGATCAGCGGTCAGTGTTCATAGGTCCAGGTGCAGAGCCCGCCGCTGGCGGTGTAGCTCACCTTGTCGACCTCGTTGCCGAGCCAGCCCTGCACGACGCCGTCCGAGCGGGTGGCCGTGATGTAGTCGCCCTTCGGGATGGTGACCGTCGTGCTCGGGTGCGTCAGCGAGTAGGCGCTGCACTCGGGGTCGTCGCCTTCCGGGACGTACTCGCAGTCGTCGCACGCCTCGATCTCGACGACGCCGGTCGCCGGCCCGGTGTAGACCATCTCGAACTCGTCGGGGCTGTAGTTGTAGACGGTCAGCGTGATCGTGCCCTCGGGCTCGTCGCGGGCCGGCACCTTGACGCCCGCCTTGGGGTCCACCAGGGCGATGCCCGCGGCGATCTGGACCCGCTCGGCGTACTGGGCCTCCTTGGCCCTCGGGTAGGACTCGAGCAGGCCGGCCAGGTTCTGGGCCGACGCCGCGTACTGCCTGCGCTCGAGCTGCTGCACGCCGCACCTCAGCAGCCCGGCCGGCACCTGCTTGCGCGCCTCGTCCGCCAGGGCGCTGACCTTGCCCGAGTCGAACCCCGCGAGAAAGCCCGTCGACCCCGTCACGTGCACGGTGTCGTCGCAGCCGTCCTTGCCGGCCAGGTCCTTGAGCAGCCCGTCCCGCCACGTCTTGAGGTCGCCCGGCAGCGCGGCGGCCGGGTCGCTGACCGGGTGGTCGACCAGGAGCTCGGTGAGGTACTTCTTCGCGGTGGGGAACTGGCCGAGGCCGGCGGAGCGGATGCCGCAGTCGTGCAGGGCGCCCGGCACATCGGCCTCGGCGACACCCTGCAGCGGTCCGGGGGTGCCCGGCTCGGCGAAGTGCCGCACCACGGTCAGCGCGTTGCACGCGTCCTTGCCCTTGGCCTGCGCGTACAGGTCGTCGACGAGCCCGGGGACCCGGTCGGCGGCACGCGTGCCGGGGTGCTCGTCCGCCGTCCGCACGTACGTCGCGTACGCGGCGTCGTACTCGTCCCGGAACGGCCCGAAGACCGAGCCGGCGCCCTCCAGGCTCTCCTGAGCCTGGTCGAGGTCGTAGGCGAGGTACTGCTCCAGCACCTCGTGCTGCGTCACCACGTAGCCGGCGGCCAGCAGCGGCACGACGGCGAGTGTCGCCCACGCGACCCGGCCGGCGGTGCGGGGCGACCAGACGGTCCGACGCCGGGCCGCACGCCGTGCCCGCCGTCGGGCGAGGAGCGCGGCGTCCAGCGCGAACAGGGCGAGCGCGCCCACGTAACCCACCGCCCACCAGACGGCGATCGGGTCGCGCCCGATCGGCAGCGCGACCCAGGCGAGCCCCGCGGTCGCCGCCAGTGCGACGGCCAGGCGGACCCACGCCCGCAGGTGCAGGTAGCCCAGCCCGAGGCCGCTCAGGTTGAGCAGCGCGGCGGTCAGCGGGCGGGCCGCCGGCGGCAGGTCGTCCCGGTCCGCGGGCTCGTCGGACGCTCCGGTCGGGCCGCCGGGCTCGTCCGCCCCGGGCGTCCCTTCGGGCGTCACGACGGATGACGTCTCGTGCGCTGCGCCGGACGGAGCCCGTGCGGCCGCCGCCCCCGGGACCGCAGCCCGGGCCGCCGCTTCGGACAGCAGCTCGGAGACGGTCTCGTCGGTCGTGTCGGGCGGTTCTGACGTCGCGCCGGACGGATCCTCGTCCGAGGCCTTCTCCGGTGCGGTATCGGTGCTCATACGCCGGGATGCTAGGGCCGACGGCCGGGCGAAAAGCCCGAAAACACCTGGTTAGCCGGGTGATTTGTTCGCTGAGTCCGAACTGTGACGAGCCGGCCCGCCCGATGAGCCATGATCGGCAGGTGGACCTCGCCGTCGATCTCAGCAACCGGACCGGACGTACCGACGCGATCTACCGCGCCCTGCACGCCGCGCTCACCACGGGCCGCGTGCCGGCGGGGGAGCGGCTGCCCTCGACGCGCGACCTCGCTCAGGACCTCGGCGTCTCGCGCGCCAGCGTCGCCACGGCGTACGAGCGGCTCGTCGCGGAAGGCTTCCTCGAGACGCGGACCGGCGCCGGGACCTTCGCGACCGCGGCCGCGCGCGACGCGGTGCCCGCCCGGCGGCGCAGCCCCGGTGTGCTGCGGCCGCGCGCGGGCTGGCGGTGGACCGTGCAGCCCGCCAGCGGCGACGTACCGGCCCCCGCCCACGACTTCCGCGTGGGCATCCCGGACGCGAGCCTCTTCCCGTTCGACACCTGGCGGCGGCTGCTGGCGGCCGAGTCGCGCGCGGGCGGGGCCGCGGCGGGCTCCTACGGCGGCCCGGCGGGCCTGCCCCGGTTCCGCGCGGCCGTGGCCCGCTACGTCTCGGGGGCGCGCGGGGTCAGCGCCGGGCCCGACGACGTCATCGCGACCACGGGCGCCCAGCAGGCCCTCGACCTGGTGGCGCGCGTGCTGCTCGAACCGGGGGACGTCGTCGCCGTCGAGGACCCGGGGTATCCCGAGGCCCGGGAGCTGTTCGCGCTGCACGGGGCGCGGGTGGTGCCCGTGCCGGTCGACGCCGAGGGCCTGGTCGTCGACGAGATCCCGGCGCGTGCCCGGCTGGTCTACACCACGCCGTCGCACCAGTTCCCGCTCGGCATGCCGCTGTCGCTCGCTCGGCGCCGCGCGCTCCTGGCGCACGCGGCGCGGCACGACGCCGCGGTGATCGAGGACGACTACGACAGCGAGTTCCGCCGCGCCCGCCGTCCGCTCGAGTCCTTGCAGGCCCTGGACCGGGACGGCCGCGTGGTCTACGTGGGCACCTTCTCGAAGTCGCTGCTGCCGGGCCTGCGCGTGGGGTACCTCGTGGCGCCGCCGTCGCTGCGCGAGGCGCTGCTCGCCGCGCGCCAGCTCACCGACGGGCACGGGGCCGTGCACGTGCAGGGCGCGCTCGCGCGCCTGATCGACGACGGCCTGCTCGCCCGGCACGTCCGCAAGGCGTCCGCGGTCTACGCGGAGCGGACCGAGATCCTCCTGGACGCGCTGGCCGGGCTCCCGGTCGAGCCCGTCCCCGCGGCGGCGGGCCTGCACGTGGCGGCCTACCTCGCCGACGCCGCCCCGCTGACCTCGACCGCCCTGGTGGCCCGCGCCCGACGCCGGTCCGTCGCCCTGGACTCGCTGGCCTCCTTCGCGACCGGTCCCCACCGGGACGGCCTCGTGCTCGGCATCGGCGCCGCGGTCACGAGCTCGATCCGGCCAGGCATCCAGGCTCTGGGTCGCCTGCTGGAGCCGTGACGGGCGTGGTGACGGGCGCCGCGACGGGTGCCGCGGCCCGCGCCCGGCGCCGGCGCCAGGCGGTCCAGGCGAGCCCGCCCAGCGCGGCGACCACGGGGCCGGTCATGTGGGCCCCGGTCATCACGAGCAGGCCGAGCGCGGCCACCAGGGACACGGCCGCGCACCACCAGGCCGCGCCCCACCGGGGCAGCAGCCGCAGCGCCGCCGCGGTCCCCACCACGTAGAGCAGGGAGAACGTCGCGGTCGCCATGAGCAGGATCGCGTCGGTGGACTGGTGCGTCGCGGCGAGCACCGCCGTCGTGCCGAGCGCGACGACCGTGATGAGGGCCAGGGAACGGCGCGGCGTGCGGCCCGGCGCGCTCGCGAGCCAGCCCGGCAGCGCACCGTCCCGCGCGAGGGCCGCGCCCATCCGGCTGCCGCCCGCGAAGTAGACGTTGATGGCGCCCACGGTCAGCAGCACCGCCACCACCGTGGTGACCGGCCGGGCGTGCTCGCCGAACCCGAGCACCAGCAGGTCCGACAGCGGGGCCGGGCCCGGGGTGGGGCCGAGCACCGCGACCGTGGCGAACGCGACGCCGAGGTACAGCACGCCGACCACGGCCACGGCGATCGCCGTGGCCCGCGGGATGTCCCGGGACGGGTGGCGGTACTCGGCGGACAGCGAGCCCAGGATCTCCCAGCCGGCGAACGCCCAGACGAGCAGCGCCGCGGCCGAGCCGACCGCGCCCCACCCGTGCGGGGCGAACGGCGTGAGGTGGCCCGGCTGCGCGTGCGGCAGCGCCACCACCACGGCCACGGCCAGCAGCAGCGCCACCGAGCCCGCGATGACGAGCTGCGCGGTGCCGGAGACACGCAGGTCGAACCAGTTCATGACGGCGCACACCGCGATGACGGCGACCGTCGTGACCAGGGCGGTGCCGGCCCCGCCACCGGTCGCGTCCGCGACGTAGGCGCCCGCGAAGCCCGCTGCGGCGGGCGCGCCCACCGGGATGGTCGCGTAGAACGCCCAGCCGACCATGGTGGACGCCCGCTCGCCGAACGCGAGCCGGGCGTAGGTGGCCACGCCGCCGCCGTCGGGGTGCCGGGCGCCGAGGGCGGCGAACGTCGTGGCGAGCGGGACCGACAGGAGCACGAGACCCGCCCACGCCACGAGCGAGGCCGGACCGGCCACGCCGGCGGCGAGGGCCGGGAGCGAGATGACGCCGGTGCCGAGCATGGCGCCGAGGGTGAGCGCCGCGCCCTGGGGGACGCTGAGACCGTTCTGCATGGTCCTGACCCTAGGGGCGAGGTGGACCGGCGAACGGTCCGATCCCGGGTCAGTCGTTCAGGCCGATCGCCGCCCGGGTCAGGCCCGCCGGGGCGCTCGCCAGGTCGCGCAGGTGGAGCAGGCCCGCGGTGGTCGCGATGACGAACACGCGGTCGCCCGGGTTCAGCGTGCGGCCCTGCGACGGCTCGAACATGCGCCCGCCCCCGCCGCTCGAGTGGGTCACCGAGTCGATCGCCAGCAGGCGGCTGCGCACGGGCGGCCCGTCGCCGTCCGGATCCCCGGCGTCGCTACCGGCGCCGGTCTCGTCGAGGCCGACGTCGCTGCTGTGCGCGCCGTCGAGGACGCTGCCGCGCTCGACCAGGATCTCGGCGAGCACGAGCACCCGGTCCCGGTACGGGATGGTGGCCTTGACCTCCTGGCCGATCATCGCGGCCGCGAAGGACGGCGCGGCCAGGAACGACGAGCTGAGCCCCACGGAGTCCGGGATCTCGCGCCGGATCCGCCGGGCCAGGTCCCGGTCGAACACCCGCAGGACGGTGCGCAGGCTCGCCGGAGCGTCCTTGGCCCGGGGGATCGAGCGGGCCGCGAAGCTGATCCCGATGGTCGTGGCGCCGCCGCTCGTGACCACGACGATCGCCTGCGCGGCCCCGACGTACGCGCCGCGCAGGGTGGTGGCCCGCCGGGCGTCGCCGATCACCACCGGCACGTCCCGGGCGCGCGCCACCGCGATGCCGCGGGCGGACTTGTCGACGTCGACGGCGATCACCGGCACGCCGCGCCGGTCCAGGGAGCGCACGATGCGCGTGCCGAGGTCACCCATGCCGACGACGACCACGTGGTCGGACATCGCGTGCAGCGGGGAGCCGGTGTCGAGCAGCCGCTGGGTGCGCACCACGCCGTCGACCACCACACCCGTGACCCAGGGGATGACGGCGACGCTCACGACCGTCAGCGCCACCTGCGTGACCTTCACGACCGGGTGCGCGTCGTGGTCGGGGTCGCTGCCCGCCAGGGAGGGCAGCACCGCCTCGTACAGCGCCCCGAGCAGGGACGCGCCGGTGGCCAGCTTGATGGTCACGGCCCCGACGAGCACCACCACCAGGAGCACCCCGGCGGCGAGCAGGAGGTTCCACCCGGAGGTGAGCGCCAGGGTCCGCAGGTACTCGCCGAACCGGCGGCGCCGGTGCGGGTCCACCTCGTCCTCGTCGGGCTCCAGCTCCGCCCGGACCTCCGGCAGCACGTCGTTCTCGCCGGCGTCCGCCAGGAGCACCTTGGGGGTCAGCGCCGCCAGCTCTTGCGCGCTCGGGAGGGCCACGACCGTGTCGGCCCCGTCGGTCGCGAACAGGACCATGCGGGTGGGCAGGGACGGTTCCTCGTCCGAGACGGTGACGAGGCGGCGGTGCCGCACCGGCAGCCGGACCTGGCGCCGCAGCGCCGCGCCGACGATCTCGGGTGCGGCGAACGCCGACGACGACAGGACCGTGCAGCGGTCGTGCTCCAGGTGCCGGCCCAGCGACTCGTCGAAGATACGGACCACGACGTGCAGCGCGGGCCATGCCTCGCGCAGCAGGAGCGCGAGGGCCACGTTGCCGCCGTCGTCCTGGTCCACGAGGGCGGCCGCGGCGGCCCGGTCCGCGCCCGCCGCCCGCAGGGCCTTCTCGTCGACGCGCTCGGCCGCCAGGACGTCCACACCGTCCAGCACGGCCATCTCCTGGGCGTACCGCGACGCGCGGTCGGGCACCAGCACGGTGACCGTGCCCCGGAAGCGGGTGCTCAGCGCCCGGGTGAGGCGGAAGGCGAGGGGACCGTCGCCGACGACGACGTAGTGCGCGCGCGTGACCGGTCCGGCGGCTGTCATGTTCGCAGAGCGTAGCGGGACCCTCCGACACCGGCGCACGTCGGGTGCGCCGGTGCCGGAGGGTCCCGTGGGTGGGGCCGTCAGGCCCGGGTCACGAGGCGGGGACGTTCGCCACGCCGTCCGGCAGGAACCGCCGGCCCAGGACCTTCTCGCTGTAGCCGGTGCGGTCCAGGTACGGCGTGATGCCGCCCGTGTG
Organism: Promicromonospora sp. NPDC090134; assembly: GCF_044746965.1. Taxonomy (NCBI): domain Bacteria; kingdom Bacillati; phylum Actinomycetota; class Actinomycetes; order Micrococcales; family Promicromonosporaceae; genus Promicromonospora; species Promicromonospora sp. NPDC090134. The sequence continues at coordinate 111,939 of NZ_JBIVCZ010000008.1, forward strand.
GAAGCCCCAGCCGGCGCCGAGGATCATGGCGAGGTCGATCTGCTGCGGCCCGGGCACCACGCCCTCCTCCAGCATGAGGCCGATCTCGGTGGTCAGGGTGGTGAGCACCGCGTCGAGCACGCCGTCGCCGTCGAGCACGACCTCGCCGTGGCGGCCGGTCCCGCCCGCGACGAGGGCCTCGCCGAACACGGCCTGGATGGCCGGGTCGACGGGCTTGGGCAGGCCCTTGGCCGGCGCGTCGAGCACCACGCGGGTGCCGTCGGCCACCAGCTTCTGCAGCCCGGGGGAGGCCGGGATGCGGTCGCCCAGATCCTCGCGCAGCGAGGTGAGCACGTGCAGGCCCACCGCGGGGCCGACCAGGTCCAGCAGCTCGAACGTCGGCATGGGGAAGCCGAGCGGGGCGAGCGCGCGGTCCGCGACGTCGACCGGCGTGCCGTTCTCGATGGCGTCCATGACCTTGCCCATGACGAGCAGCAGCAGGCGGTTGACCACGAAGCCCGGGCGGTCGCCCGACAGCACCGCGGTCTTGCGCAGCTTCTTGGTGACCGCGAACGCCGTGGCCAGCGCCTCCTGCGAGGTCTTGTCGGCGTTGATCACCTCGACCAGCGGCATCTGGGCCACGGGGTTGAAGAAGTGGATGCCGACCACGCGCTCGGGGTGGGCCAGATCGGCCGCCATCTCGGTGACGGACAGCGCCGAGGTGTTGGTCGCCAGGATGGTCTCGGGGGAGATGACGCCCTCCAGCTCGGCGAACACCTTCTTCTTGAGCCCCATCACCTCCGTGACGGCCTCGATGACGAAGTCGCAGGAGGCGAACTCGCCGATGTCCGTGGTGCCGGACACCGAGGAGACGATGCGGGTGGCGGCCTCCGGCGTCAGGCGCCCGCGGCCGGCCAGCTTCTCGGCCGTCTCGCGGACGAAGGCCAGGCCCTTGTCCACGCGCTCCTGGTCGAGGTCGCGCATGACGACGGGCACGCCGAGGCGCTGGGCGAAGAGGAACGCCATCTGGGCGGCCATCAGGCCCGCGCCCACGACGCCGACCCGGGTGATCGGCCGGGCGAGCTTCGGGTCCGGGGCGCCCACGGGCTTCTTGCCGGCGCCCACCAGGTTGAACGCGTAGATGCTGGCGCGCATCTCGTCGGACATGATCAGGTCCGCGAGGGCCTCGTCCTCGGCCGCGAACGCGTCCGTCTTCGAGGCGTTCCGGGCGGCGGCGATCAGCTCCAGCGCGCGGCCCGGGGCCGGCCGCGAGGTGCCGACCACGGCGTCGAGCTGGGCCTTCGCGGCACCGACGACGGCGTCCCACACGGGCTGCGGGTCGAGCTCGCGGCGCGGCACCTCGATCTCGCCGGTGACCACCTTGGCGGCCCAGATGATGGACTGCTCCAGGAAGTCGGCGGCGTCGAACTGCGCGTCGACCAGGCCGATCGCCAGCGCCTCGGCGGGCTTGAAGGGCTTGTTCGCGGCCGGGCGGGTGAGGATGACCTCGACGGCCTTCTCGACGCCGACCAGGCGCGGCACCAGGTACGCGCCGCCCCAGCCGGGCACCAGGCCGATGCCGGTCTCGGGCAGGCCGAGCGCGGCGGCGTCGGACGCCACGGTGCGGTAGTCGCAGTTCAGGGCGACCTCGAGGCCGCCGCCCAGCGCCAGGCCGTTGACGAACGCGAACGTCGGCACGCCCGTGGCGGCCCGCAGGTCGCCCAGGATCGTGTACGCGGCGTGGCCCATGCGGCCCAGCTCGACGGCCTCGTCGTGGCCGTTCAGGGTGGTGACGCCCTTGAGGTCGGCGCCGGCGGCGAGGAAGTACGGCTTGCCGGTCACGCCGACGGCGGCGAGCTCGCCGGCCTCGGCGCGGGTGCGGACGATCTCCAGGGCCGCCTTGAGCTCGGCCATGCCGGCCGGCCCGAGCGTGTTCGGCTTGGTGTGGTCCAGGCCGTTGTCGAGCGTGACCAGCGCGAGGACGCCGGCGCCGCCGGGCAGCGTCACGTCGCGGACGAGCGAGTGGGTGACGCGCTCCGCCGGAGCGCTGGGGGTGGTGGTCTCAGGCACGGGTCAGTTCTCCTCGTCCGTGTGGCCGGAGTAGTCGGCGTGGTGCGGGTTCTCCCAGATGACGCTGCCGCCCTGGCCCAGGCCCACGCACATGGCGGTCAGCCCGTAGCGGACCTCGGGGTGCTGCTCGAACTGGCGGGCGAGCTGCGTCATGAGGCGCACGCCGGAGCCGGCCAGCGGGTGGCCCATGGCGATCGCGCCGCCGTAGGGGTTGACGCGCGGGTCGTCGTCGGCGATGCCGTAGTGGTCCAGGAAGGACAGCACCTGCACGGCGAACGCCTCGTTCAGCTCGAACAGGCCGATGTCGTCGATGGTCAGGTCGGCGGCCTTCAGCGCCTTCTCGGTGGAGGGCACGGGGCCGTAGCCCATGATCTCCGGCGGCACGCCGGCGTACCCGTAGGACACCAGGCGCATCTTCGCGGGCAGGCCCAGCTCGGCGGCGACGTCGCCGGCGGCCAGGATGGCGCCCGTGGCGCCGTCGGTCAGCGGGGACGACGTCGCGGGGGTGACCCGGCCGCCCGGGCGGAACGGCGTCTTGAGGCCCTGGATGGACTCGAAGGAGGTCTCCGGGCGGGGCAGCTCGTCGGCGGTGGCCAGGCCCCAGCCCAGCTCCGCGGAGCGGACGGCGACGGGGACCAGGTCGGGGTCGATGTTCCCGTTGGCCAGGGCCTTGGCGTACTTGGCCTGCGACTCGACGGCGAACCGGTCGGCGCGCTCCTTGGTGAGCTGCGGGAACTTGTCGTGCAGGTTCTCCGCGGTGACGCCCATGTTCAGGGACTGGGGGTCCACGAGCTTCTCGGCCACGAACCGGGGGTTGACGTCGGCGTCGAAGCCCATCGGGTGGCGGCCCATGTGCTCCACGCCGCCCGCGATCACGACGTCGGCGGCGCCCATGGCGATGCCCGCGGCCGTGGTCGTGGCGGCCGTCATGGCGCCGGCGCACATGCGGTCGATGGCGTAGCCCGGCACGGACTGGGGGAGACCGGCGAGCATGCCCACGGTGCGCCCGAGCGTGAGCCCCTGGTCGCCCTGCTGCGTGGTGGCGGCGATGGCCACCTCGTCGATGCGCTCCGGCGGGAGCTCGGGGTGCCGCCGCAGCAGCTCGCGCACCACCTTGACGATCAGGTCGTCGGCACGCGTCTGCGCGTACATGCCGTCGGGCTTGGCCTTGCCGAACGGCGTCCGGGCGCCGTCGACGAAGACGACGTCGCGTACGGCACGGCGGGCACGCGGTGTTTCCGGGGCTGCGGTCATCAGCAGAACTCCTGGGGTTTTCGGGACGGCGGCGTCCATGAGCGACGCCGCTGGATCGAGATACACGCTACCGCGAGTACCGGTAAAAAGCACGCACGATCTGAGACCGGGTCCCGCGCGGTCCTGAAACGCAGTCTCGGAACGCACGAAGTGCGCTTCTACCCAGTCATCGGGCCCGGAATCAGCGTGATTCCGGGCCCGATGACTGGGCAGAAGCGCACTTCCGTGTCGCCGGGTGAGCCGGGCGCGTTCCTGCGCTCCGGCGGTCGTGCTCCGTGCCGGCGTCAGCCGTTGCCGCGGAGCTTGCGGACCACCTTCTTGGCCGTGGGCAGCGCGCTGTTCCAGGTCGTGTACCAACGCGAGAACGACACGTCGATCGAGCCGACGAGCTCGTCGGTGTGCTTCGCGAAGCTCTTCTTGAAGTCGCTGATGCCGTCGTTGAGCAGGCCGTTCATGTCGTACCGCACGAGGCCCTGCTCGCGGGCGATCTCGATGGTGCGCCAGTAGGTGGGCGCGGTGGCCGTGGCCTTGCGGCCGGCGTCGTTGCCGCCGCCGTACAGCAGGAACGAGGTGCTGGCCGAGTTGACGCACCACGCGAAGCACGCCGGCGCGTCGTCGATGTAGGTGGCCACCAGCACCGACTTGTCGCCGAGCTTGCGGTTGACGTCCAGGTAGTACTCGTCGGCGTGGATGGCGAACCCGGCGCGCTGGGCGGTCTCCTTGTAGACGTCGAGCACGCGCAGCACCTCGGCGTCCTCCGTGACCCGGCGGATGTCCAGCCCGGCACGCGAGCCCTTGCGGATCTCGTACCGTGTGGACTTGCGCATGTCCGCCATCAGCTCGTCGGCGGGCCGGGTCAGGTCCAGGATCAGCGTGCTCGGGATGAGGATCTGGTTCGGCGCGTACCGGCGCCCGGCCAGGTCGAGCTGCGTGCCCGCGGGCCAGTCCGGCTCGATGGTGATTCCGACGCCGCCCACGTTCTCGCGCGCCCACTCCACCACCGTGTTGGTCACGGCGTTGCGGGTCGCGGTGTCGCCCACGCCGAAGACCGCCTGGGCGGTCTCGCCGTCGTGGTGCGCGACGACGGGGCCGCGCGGCACGTAGGACAGCGCCTTGAACTGGGCCGGCAGCGGCCGCACGAGGAGCTGCGCCAGGCCGACGGTCGAGCCGTCCTCGGTGACCCGCAGCCGGTGCGCGCGCCAGCTCCCGGCCGCCTTGACCTCGCCCCAGCCCCACAGCTGGAGCGGGTGCCCGCCCAGGGCGAGCACCTCGCGGTCCCAGGTCGAAGGATCGGTGACGACGTCGACGGCGAGCGTGATGGGCTCCGACAGGGCTGGCATGGGGACGACTCTACTGGGGTCGGCGCGAGGCTTTCACACCGGTTCCTGTGCGGCCTGCGCGAACGCCCGCTCCAGGCCCTCGGCCAGGAGCCCGACCTGCCACTCGCGGGCGCCGCGCCCGCGCAGGAAGTCGGCGATCCCGGCGGCGTCCGCGGGCGACGGCGGCGTCCAGCACAGCCGGCGCAGCGCGTCGGGCTGCAGCAGGTTCTCCACCGGGATGCTCAGCTCCTCGGACAGCGCGGTCACGAGCTCCCGGGCGAGGGTGAGGCGGCGTGCGGCGACGGCGTCGCGATCGCCCCAGGTCCGCGGCGGCGGCGGGCCGTCGGAGCGCGGGCCCCGCACGGACGGCAGCTCGGCGTCGGGCAGGGCGCGCGCGTCGTCGATCGCCTTCTGCCAGTAGGCGGCCCGGCGCTTGGTGCCCTTGCCCGCGAACTCGGGCAGCATCACGAGCTGCCCGGCCGTCCTCGGCATGGCCTTGGCCGCCGCGACGATCGCGCGGTCGGGCAGCACCCGGCCCGGCGAGATGTCCCGCGCCTGGGCGCTCGCGTCGCGCGCGACCCACATCGCCCGGACGGCCGCGACCTGGCGCGGGTTGCGCAGCACGTGCATGCCGGACGTGCGGCGCCACGGGTCGACGCGCGGCGCGGGCGGTGCGGCGGTGCGCACCGCCTCGAACTCCTGCGCGGCCCACTGCGTCTTGCCGGCCGCCTCCAGGCGCTCGGCGAGGCGGTCGCGCAGCTCGACCAGCACCTCGACGTCGAGGGCGGCGTAGCGCAGCCAGTCCTCCGGCAGCGGGCGGGTGGACCAGTCGACGGCGGAGTGCTCCTTGGCCAGCCCCAGCCCCAGCACCTCGGCCACGACGGCGGCCAGGCCCACGCGCTCCATGCCGAGCAGCCGCGCCGCGAGCTCGGTGTCGAAGACGCGGGCCGGGTGCAGGCCGTGCGCGGCGAGCCCGGGCAGGTCCTGGGAGGCGGCGTGCAGCACGAACTCGGCGTCGCCCACGGCCTCGCCCAGCGCTCCCAGGTCGGGTACGCCGACCGGGTCGATCAGTGCCGTGCCCGCACCGGCGCGCCGCACCTGGACCAGGTAGGTCGCCTGTCCGTAGCGGTACCCGGAGGCGCGCTCGGCGTCGGCCGCGACGGGGCCCGAGCCGGCGGCGAACGCCTCGACGACGCGTGCGAAAGCACCGGGGGTCACCACGACGTCGGGCAGCCCGTCGGCGGGCTCGGTCAGGGGGGTGACGGGTGCCGGCACGGGCGTCGATGTCTCCGCAGGGACTCCTCGCTCCGTGGTGGTCATGGACCTACCGTATGGCGTTGCCTGGATCGGTCGGTAAAACGCCTGGTGAGAGCCGCGACGCCTTCGGGCAGCGGCGGCACTCCCGCGGCCATGGTGAGCAGTGCCGCCCAGGCGCGCAGGTGCGTCCCGAGCCGCGTGCCCACGGGCGTCCACGACGCGCGGATCTCCAGGTCGACCGCGTCGGGCGTGCCGTGCAGGGCGCCGTAGCTCTGCGACAGCACCCGGGTGACCGTGCCGCCGTCGGCCAGCGTGTCGGTGCCGGGGACCAGCCCCGCGGACTCGAGGCACTCGGCCACCCAGGACCAGGCGACGTCGGCCAGCATCGGGTCGGCCGCCATCTCGGGCTCCAGCGTGGCCCGCACCAGGGTCACCACGCGGAACGTGCCGTGCCAGGCCTCCTGGCCCGCCGGGTCGTGCAGCACGACGAAGCGGCCGGTGGCCAGCGGGTCGGTGTCGTGGTCGTGCTCGTCGGGCCGGTCCGGCTCGCGCCGGCCAGGCGGCGCGCCCGGCAGGACGTCGCCCGAGAGCGCCACGCTGAACGGCGCCACCCGGCGCGGCGCGGGGATCTCGGTGAGGCGTACCTCGGCGCGCAGGGCCGCGCCGCGCAGGTCAGCGAGCGCTGCTGCGAAGTCGACGGGAACACCGGTGGGCGGGCCGCTGGTCACCACTTCACCGTACGTCCGTGGCGCCGCCGCCACGGGGAGGCGCGCGGCTGACGCCGGATCGTGACCAACGCGGTGGCGAAGTGAGCCAGGGCACTAGGCTGGCAACGGGTCGCGGCACACGTACGCGGGTGCCGGCCCGTTTCCACTGCAGAAGGAGCAAGAACGTGTCAGGCACAGCACAGATCGGCGTCACCGGGCTGGCGGTGATGGGTCGCAACCTCGCGCGGAACTTCGCACGTCACGGGTACACGGTGGCGGTCCACAACCGTTCGTACGCGAAGACCGAGTCGCTGGTCGCGGAGCACGGCGACGACGGCGACTTCGTCCCCAGCGAGTCGATGGCGGACTTCGTCGCGTCGCTCGAGCGGCCGCGCAAGGTGGTCATCATGGTCAAGGCCGGCGGTCCCACGGACGCCGTCATCGACGAGCTGGTGCCCCTCCTGGAGGAGGGCGACATCGTGGTCGACGCCGGCAACGCCCACTTCCCGGACACGATCCGGCGCGAGGCCGCCCTCAAGGAGCACGGCCTGCACTTCGTCGGCACCGGCGTCTCCGGCGGCGAGGAGGGCGCACTGAACGGCCCGTCCATCATGCCGGGCGGCACGCGCGAGTCGTACGCGTCGCTCGGGCCCATCCTGGAGGACATCTCCGCGAAGGTGGACGGCACCCCGTGCTGCACCTACGTGGGTTCCGACGGCGCCGGGCACTTCGTCAAGATGGTGCACAACGGCATCGAGTACGCCGACATGCAGCTCATCGCGGAGGCCTACGACCTGCTGCGCCAGGGGCTGGGTGCCTCGGCCGCGGAGATCGGCGAGATCTTCGCGCAGTGGAACACGGGCGACCTGGAGTCGTTCCTCATCGAGATCACCGCCGACGTGCTGCAGCACGTGGACGCGGACACGGGCAAGGCGTTCGTGGACATCGTGCTGGACCAGGCCGAGCAGAAGGGCACCGGCCGCTGGACGGTGCAGAACGGCCTGGACCTGGGCGTGCCGATCACCGGCATCGCCGAGGCCACGTTCGCCCGTGCACTGTCCGGCTCGGTGCCGCAGCGCGCCGCCGGCCGGGCGGCCCTCCCGGCCCACGCGGCCGAGTGGGAGGTCAAGGACCGGGACGCGTTCATCGAGGACGTGCGCCAGGCCCTGTACGCCTCCAAGGTCGTCGCCTACTCGCAGGGCTTCGACCAGATCGCCGCGGCCGCCGCCGAGTTCGGCTGGGACATCGACCGGGGCGCCATGGCCCGGATCTGGCGTGGCGGCTGCATCATCCGCGCCCGGTTCCTCAACCGGATCACCGAGGCCTACGAGCGCGACGCCGACCTGCCGCTGCTGCTCGCCGACCCGTACTTCACCGACGCGGTCGCGAGCGGCCTGCCCGCCTGGCGGCGCGTGGTGGCCGGTGCGGCCAGCAACGGCGTGCCCACGCCGGCGTTCTCCTCCTCGCTCGCGTACTACGACGGTGTCCGCGCCGAGCGGCTCCCGGCCGCCCTGGTGCAGGCGCAGCGCGACTTCTTCGGCGCCCACACCTACAAGCGGGTCGACCGCGAGGGCACCTTCCACACGGAGTGGTCCGGCGACCGCACGGAGGCCGAGGCGTGAGGGGTTTCCCCGCTGAGCAGGGACCGGTAGGCGGCGGGGAGCAGACGGCTCCCGAGATGCTGGTGGTGGGAATCGGCGGCGACGTCGGGATGTACGCCCTGGTGCGTGCGTTCCACGAGCAGTACCGCACGCACGCCGTGGTCCTGTCCAAGGTGGCCACGCGCGCGATGCAGGACTCGGCGATCGCCGAGAACGTGGTGGTACCCGGCCTGGACGACGTCGACGTGTTCCTCTCGACGCTGGAGGGCATCGCCCAGCAGCACCGGGACAAGACCCTGGTGCTGCTGACGAACGCCGACTGGCACGTGCGCACCGTCATCCTGAACCGGGAGCGGCTGGAGGCGGCGGGCTACGTGCTGCCGTACCCGTCGCTGCCGGTCCTGGAGCAGGTCAGCAGCAAGGAGGGCTTCGCGCAGGTCTGCGACCAGCTCGGCATCCCGACGCCGCGCACGGTGCCGGTCGACGTCGCCAAGCTGGTGGCCGAGGGCGGCCGTGCCGCGGTGCCGGCGCTCGCGGTGGACCTGCAGTACCCCGTGGTCGGCAAGCCGTCCAACAGCGCCGAGTGGTACTACGTGGACTTCCCCGGCAAGGCGAAGATCCACCACATCGACTCCCGCGAGGAGCTCGACGTGATCCTGGGCCACCTCGCCGACGCCAACTACCCCGGCACGTTCCTGGTGCAGGAGTTCATCCCGGGCGACGAGACGCAGATGCGGTCCCTGACCGCGTACCGCGACACGTCGGGCGAGGTGACGCTCCTGGCCACGGGCCGGGTGCTGCTGGAGGAGCACACGCCGGGCACGCTGGGCATCCCGGCCGCGATCCTGGTGGAGGCGTACGACGACGCCATGGACGCCGCCACCAGGTTCCTCGACCTGACTGGCTACGTCGGCTTCGCCAACTTCGACTACAAGCTGGACCCGCGCACGGGCAAGCACGTGTACTTCGAGGTGAACCCCCGGATCGGGCGGAACAACTACTACGTGACCGCGGGCGGGGCCAACGTGGCCCGCGTGCTGGTGGAGGACTGGGTGCTGCACCGCCCGATCCGCGCCGTGCGGGCGGTCCGCGAGGTGCTGTACACGGTGGTGCCCTTCGGCCTGCTGTCCAGGTACGTGCTGGACCCGGAGCTGAAGTCGCGGCTCAAGGCGCTCAAGGCGAGCGGCGACGTGGTCAACCCGCTGAAGTACGACGGCGACTCCGGCCTCAAGCGCCGGCTCATCGTCGAGGCGATCACGCAGAACTACCGCCGCAAGTACGCGCAGTACTACCCGGAGCCGACCGCGACGGGGTACTGACCCGCGGCGGTCCCTCCCGGCGTGTCAGACGCTCAGGTCACACTGATGACCTGAGCGTCTGACGCGTTCGGGGCCTTTCTCACCCATGGGTACTTCTGCCCAGATTTAAGCCTTGCGCACTTATTGACTGATCGGGACACTGTGTGCGCACTTGCTGGAGATTTCCGGTAAGAACCGTGAGAGAGGCTTTTTCCTGATGTCGTTCATCGAGTCCATCCGGACCGTCCTGTCGAAGTACGCCACGTTCAGCGGCCGTGCCCGGCGCTCGGAGTTCTGGTGGTACTACCTGGCCCTGGTCATCGTCGAGAGCGTGCTCTACTTCGCGCTCATCGTGCCGGGCCTCACGGCCTACACGACGGCCACCATGGAGTACGCCATGGCCGGCGACCCGTCCGCGGCCGTGCCGGCGATGCCCGGTTCCCTGACGACCGGCTACCTGGTCGTCTCGCTCGTCGCGCTCGCGCTGCTCCTGCCGACGCTCGCCGTGATCGTCCGCCGCCTGCACGACACCGGCAAGTCCGGCGCCCTGGCGTTCCTGCTGCTGATCCCGGTCGTCAACTTCATCCTCATCATCGTGTGGGGCGCCTCCGCCGGCACGCCGGGCGCGAACCAGTTCGGCCCGGACCCCAAGGCCGTCGACCAGGCCGCCGCGGTCTGACCCACGTGTCGATCGTCGACTCCGTCCGGACCTGCCTGCGCAGGTACGCCGACTTCACCGGCCGCGCCCGGGCCTCCGAGTACTGGTTCTTCTACCTCGCGCTCGCGATCGTGAACGCCGTGATCTTCGTGGCGCTCCTGATCCCGGCCCTGGTCATGATGGACCCGGTCACGCAGGAGCCGGGGGTGCTCGGGTCGATCGGCTCGGCCCTCGTGGGGATCGTCGCGCTCGGAGCGTTCGTGCCGCTCCTCGCGGCGGGTGTCCGCCGCCTGCACGACACCGGGAAGTCCGGCTGGTTCTACCTGCTGTGCCTCGTCCCGTTCGTCGGCGGCATCATCATCGTCGTGCTGCTCGCCCTGCCGGGCGAGCCCGGACCCAACCGGTTCGGGCCGGACCCGAGAGCCGTGCCGCAACCGGTCGCGCTCTGACCTAGTCTGAGCCGCATGACCGGACCCCGCCCCGTCCTCGTGGTCGGGGCCAGCGGCTACGTCGGCAGCCGGGTCGTACAAGGCCTGGCTGCCGACGGGCGCGCGGTGCTCGCCGCGGCCCGTCGCCCCGTGCCCGACGCCGACGGCGTGCTCCCCGTCCGGTACGACACCGTCACCGACCTGCCCGACGCCGTCCGTGCCGCCTGCGGCCGTGCCGGCGCCCCGCTGCCCGGGGCCGTCGTGGCGTCGATCGGCGGCTGGCACAAGGGTGCCGCCCTGCTGGACGACGACCCGGAGCGGTGGACCGCGACGCTGGCCTCCCACCTCACCGCCCACCTCGACGCGGCCCGCGCGCTCGTCCCGCTGCTGCGGCCCGGCGACCCGTACGTCGTGCTCAACGGCTCCGCCTCCCGCGAGGCCATGGCCGGTTCCGGCGTGATCAGCGTGACCGGGGCCGGGCTCGCGATGCTGGTCCAGGTGCTGCGGCTGGAGGCGGAGCAGCGGCCGTCCGCTGCTGTGCGATTCCATGAGCTCGTCATCGACCATGCCGTCGCGGGCGACGACCGCAACGAGGACCCGGCCCAGACGCGGACCCCGGCCCAGGTGGTCCACGCCCTCGGCGAGGTGCTCGACCAGCCCGGCGCGCCCGCCGTCGTCCACGTGTGACGTTGCTCTCGTGGCACGCCCGGTGACCCGAGCCGCCGGTAATCTTCTGCTTCGTGACAGCCCCCGCCACCGAGACCCAGACCGTCCGGACCACCCAGGCCCTCAGCGCCGTCCGGCCGCAGGTCCCCGTCGACCGGCTCGTCACCGACCTCGTACCGCCCCGGCACTTCGCCGCCGCGCGGTTCGCGACCTACCGCGCCAACCCGGCGCACCCCAGCCAGGGCCGCGCCCTGGCCCGCCTGACGGAGATCGCCCAGCAGATCACGGCTCCCCGCCGCGGTCTCTTCGCCCGCAAGCAGCCAGCGCCCGCGGTGTACCTCGACGGCGGCTTCGGCGTCGGCAAGACGCACCTGCTCACCTCGCTCGCCCACGCCGTCGGGGAGGCCCTCGGCCCGGACAAGGCCGCGTACGGCACGTTCGTCGAGTACACCAACCTCGTGGGGGCCCTCGGGTTCCTCCCGACCGTCGAGGCGCTGTCCGCGAAGAAGCTGGTCTGCATCGACGAGTTCGAGCTCGACGACGCCGGCGACACGACCCTCATGTCGCGCCTCATGCGCGAGCTGGCCGACCGCGGCGTCGCGCTCGCCGCGACGTCGAACACGCTGCCCGGCGCGCTCGGCGAGGGCCGGTTCGCCGCCCAGGACTTCCAGCGGGAGATCAAGGCCCTGTCCGACCGCTTCGAGACCCTGCGGGTCGACGGCGAGGACTACCGCCACCGCGATGTCGTCACCGACCCCGAGCCGCTGACCGTCGAGGAGGTCACGGCGGCCGCCGCCCGCCCGGGCGCCACGCTCGACGCGTTCGACGACCTGCTGGAGCACCTCGCGACGGTGCACCCGAGCCGCTACGGCGCGCTGCTCGACGGCGTCTCCGTGGTCGCCCTCACGGGCGTGCACCCGGTGACGGCGCAGGCCGTCGCGCTGCGGCTCGTGGTGCTCGTGGATCGGCTCTACGACCGCGACGTGCCCGTGCTGCTGGCCGGCGCGGGGGACACCCGCGGCCTGTTCACCGACGAGATGCTCGCCGGTGGGTACCGCAAGAAGTACTTCCGGGCGCTGTCCCGGCTGGGTGCGCTGGCCGAGGAAGGGCGCAAGCTCGTCTGACGACGAGCGGAGCCTGCGCCGCCTCCCGGCGCGGCCGCTCACGTCTCGGCGAGCCGCGCCTTCTCCGCCGCCACGTCGAAGTCGGCGGGCGGCCAGCCCAGGTCCAGCGACCGCAGGGCGTCGGTCAGCAGCTCGGTGACGGCCAGGCGGGCGTACCACTTCCGGTCGGCCGGCACCACGTACCAGGGCGCGTCCTTCGTGGAGGTGCGGTCCAGCATCTCCTGGTAGGCCGCCAGGTACTCGGGACGCTTGAGCCGCACGTCGATGTCGCTCGGGTTGTACTTCCAGTGCTTGTCCGGCCGGTCCAGCCGCTTGGCGAGGCGCGTCTTCTGCTCGTCGGGCGACACGACGAGCGTCACCTTCACGATCGCGGAGCCCGCCGCCGCCACCTCGGTCTCGAACGCGTTCAGCTCGGCGAAGTGCTTGCGCCAGACCCGGACCGGCTCCAGCCGGTCCACCCGGACCACCAGGACCTGCTCGTGGTGCGACCGGTCGAAGACCCCGAGGTAGCCGGGGCGGGGCAGGGCGTTGCGGATGCGCCACAGGTAGTCGTGCTGCTGCTCCTCCGGCGTCGGCACGCCGAACCCCCGGTGCATCACGCCCTGCGGGTCCACCATGCCCACGACGTGCCGCACGATGCCGCCCTTGCCGGACGTGTCCAGGCCCTGCAGCACGAGCAGCACGGACCGGTCACCGCCGGTGCGGCCGTGCGCGAAGAGGCGCTCCTGCAGGTCGGCGAGCTCCTCGCCGCGGGTGGCCATGAGCTTCTCGCCGTCGGCCCGGTCGCCCGCCCAGCCGGGCGTGCCGGCCTGGTCCAGGGTGCTCAGGTCGGTGCCACGCACCCACCGCAGGACGTCGGCCGCCGGGGTCTCCCACCGGTCGCCCGGCTCCCGCGGCGGTGCGGACTTCTTCGCGGCCTTCCCCGCGTTCTTTCCCGCGGTTTCGCCCGTGCTCTTCGTCGCATGCTTTCCCGTCGACCTGCCCGGCTTCTTCGCCATCGGACGCCTCCTTCGTGCGACCGGTCGGTGCCGGTCCCCGAACCCAGGTTCCCAGGTCAGGTGTCCGCGCGCAGCACGGCCGTCATCCGGGGCGGGACCGTGAGGGTGTCGCCCACCAGGCGGGTCGCCCCCGGCTCCCACGCGGCGGCCAGCCGGAACGCCCCGGGCAGCGGGGCCCGGCTGGCGCCCTCGGCGGGCCGCAGCAGGCTCCCGAGCCGCAGCGCGGCCAGGCCGTGGCCCGTGTTGAGCACGAACGCCAGGCTGCCCCGCAGCACGGCGATGACCGAGCGGTCGGCGGTGGACCGGATCTCCAGGGGGAGGTCCAGCTCGTCGGTGATGGCGAGGCGGATCGCGATCAGGTCGTGCGCCCAGCTCGCGAGCCGCTGCTCGTTGGCGTTGCGCGGCACCACGGGCACGTGCACCGTGTCGAGCACCAGCGGGTTGCCCGCGAGGATGACGGTGGCCAGCACGCTGGCCCGGATGTCGACGTCGTCCACGCCCAGCAGCGCCGTGGCGGGGCTCTCCTCGCCCGCCCACGGCACGGTGAGCTGCGCGGCGGGCAGCCGGGTGATGTCCTCCACGACGCTGGCGCCGGACCGGACCCGGCTGCGCCGCCCGCCGTTCTGGCGGGTGGCGCGGCGCACCGACGGGTGCACCAGGTCGGCGAGCATCTGCAGCGCCTGGATGTCCTCGGTCTTGCCCGGCCCGGACAGGATGCGCAGCAGGATCGTGGTGAGCCGGTCGCTCCGGCCCGGCCCGTCCACCAGCAGGCTGAACCGGCGTTCGAGCTGTTCGCCCAGCCCCACGACGTAGTCGGCCAGCTCGCCGAGGAACGGCGTGGGGGAGCGGTCCACGAGCGCGTCGACGTCGAGCACCAGGCCGTCCACGTGGTACTCGCGCAGCCAGTGCCGCGCGTCGTCGACGAGGAAGTCCCGCGGGCCGCGGCTGCCGCTGCCGTCGAGGTTGATGCGGTCGCCCACGTAGTCGGTCCGCACGGTCGGCGACGACGGCACCTTGCCGGCCCGCGTGCCGATCGTGGGGACCTGGCCGGTGCGGAGCTGGATGGGGCCGGTCCGCGGCCGGTCGAGGGGCACCTGGCCGGTCCGGGGGCGCATGGCCTGCAGCGCGTACTCGCCCGCGTCGCCGAGCTCGGTCCGCGCCACGCGCGGCCGGCCGCCGCCGCCCGTCAGGTAGGGGCCGTAGGCCTCCAGGCCGAGCTCGTCGGCCACGGCCCAGCGGTAAGGGATGTCCAGCACGACGGCGAGCCCCACGGCGTGGGCGGCGTCGACGAAGCGCTGGAGCGCGCGCGGGCCGCCGTACGGCTCGTGCACCGAGTACAGGCGCACGCCGCGGGCGGGGCCGAGCGCGGGGTCGAACGCCGCGACGGGCGCGAGCTCGACGCCGTGCACACCGAGGCCGGCGATCGTGGGCAGCAGCTCCGCGGCGGCGTCCAGGGTGCCCGCGGGGGTGAAGGTCTCGATGTCGACGTGCATGAGCACGCTCGTGGACAGGTCCGGCGGGGACCACGTGCCGTCGGTCCACTCGAAGGCCGGGTCGAAGACGCGGGTCGGCCCGTGGATGCCCTGCGGCAGCCACACGCTGCGCGGGTCGGGCAGCAGGGGGCCGCCGTCCACGGAGTAGCCGTAGTCGGTGCCGTGCCCGAGCACGCTGTCGGCGCCCCAGTACCCGGGCTCGCCGGCGCCCACGAGGCGCAGCGGCATGTGCTCCGGCTCCTCGTACGGGTCGTACGGCACGAGCACCTCGATGATGCGGGCGCGGGGGGCCCACACCACCGGTCTGGGCCCGGGAACGGGCATGTCAGGGCCCGGGCGGGGCGGTGGTGTGCTGCCTCCGGTTCCACTCCTCGGTCCGGTCACGGCCGACAGCCTAGCCCGGTGTTCCGGATGGGCGAGTCAGTACGACCACGCTTCGACCCGTCACGGACAGGCCGGTCCCCGCTCCGAGCTCCGTCCCGGGCTCGGCGCTGCCGTCGGTGTCCAGGACCACGGTCCACGACTCCCCGTAGGCGGCGGGCGGCAGCGTGAAGTCCAGCGCCTCGAAATGGGCGTTGAGCAGCAGCAGGAAGGAGTCGTCGACCACCGCCTCGCCGCGGCGTCCCGTCTCCGTGATCGCGTCGCCGTTGAGGAAGACGGCCACCGTCCGGGCGTAGGCCTGCTGCCAGTCGGTGTCGTCCATCCGCGCGCCCGTCAGGTCGAGCCACTCGACGTCCGCCGGCCCGCCGGCGGCGTTCGGCGAGACCTTCCCGTCGAAGAACCGGCGGCGGTGCAGGATCGGGTGGTCGCGGCGCAGCCGGACTGCCTGTCGGGCGAACTCCAGGAGCGCGGCGTGCTCGGCGTCCAGCCCGGCGGGGCCGCCCCAGTCCACCCAGGTGAGCTCGTTGTCCTGGCAGTAGGCGTTGTTGTTGCCCTGCTGGGTGCGGCCGAGCTCGTCGCCGTGGGCGATCATCGGCACGCCCTGGCTCAGCATGAGCGTCACGAGCAGGTTGCGGCGCTGCCGGGCGCGCAGCTCCTTGATCCCGGGGTCGTCCGTGGGTCCCTCGGCGCCGCAGTTCCAGGACCGGTTGTGGTTCTCGCCGTCCTGGTTGTCCTCGCCGTTCGCCTCGTTGTGCTTCTCGTTGTACGCCGTGAGGTCGGCGAGGGTGAAGCCGTCGTGCGCGGTGACGAAGTTGATGGACGCGCTCGGCAGCCGGCCGCTGTGCTCGTACAGGTCGCTGGACCCGGTCAGCCGGGAGGCGAACTCCGGCAGGGTCGCCGGCTCGCCGCGCCAGAAGTCGCGCACCGTGTCGCGGTAGCGACCGTTCCACTCGGTCCACAGCGGCGGGAACCCGCCCACCTGGTAGCCGCCGTCGCCCAGGTCCCAGGGCTCGGCGATCAGCTTGACCTGGGAGATCACGGGATCCTGGTGCACGATGTCGAAGAAGGCGCTCAGCCGGTCGACCTCGTGGAACTGGCGGGCGAGCGTGGCCGCCAGGTCGAAGCGGAACCCGTCGACGTGCATCTCCTCCACCCAGTACCGCAGCGAGTCCATGATGAGCTGCAGCACGGCGGGGGAGCGCATGAGCAGCGAGTTGCCGGTGCCGGTCGTGTCGAAGTAGTGCGCGTCGTCGCCGTCGACCAGGCGGTAGTAGGCGGCGTTGTCGATGCCACGGAAGCCCAGGGTGGGGCCCAGGTGGTTGCCCTCGGCGGTGTGGTTGTAGACGACGTCGAGCAGCACCTCGATGCCCGCCTCGTGCATCGCCTTGACCATGGCCTTGAACTCCATGACCTGCTGGCCGCGGCTGCCGTAGCCGGCGTACCCGTTGTGCGGGGCGAAGAACCCGATCGTGTTGTAGCCCCAGTAGTTCGTCAGGCCCTTGGCGGCCAGCGACGGGTCGGTGACGAACTGGTGCACGGGCATGAGCTCGATGGCCGTGACGCCCAGGTCGCGCAGGTGCTCGATCACCGCGGGGTGGGCCAGCCCGGCGTAGGTGCCGCGCAGCTCGTCGGGCACGTCCGGGTGGCGCATCGTCAGACCCTTGACGTGCGCCTCGTAGATCACCGTCTCGTGGTACGGCGTGGCCGGCGGGCGGTCGTGGCCCCAGTCGAAGAACGGGTTGACCACCACGGAGACCATCGTGTGGCCCAGGGAGTCGGCGGCGTCCGGCGTGGTGCCCGTGGTGGCCTGCTCCACGTCCGTGAACGGGTACGAGAACAGGGACGGGTCGCCGTCGAGGTCGCCGTCCACGGCCTTGGCGTACGGGTCCAGCAGGAGCTTGGCCGGGTTGCAGCGGTGGCCCGACGCCGGGTCGTACGGCCCGTGCACCCGGTACCCGTAGCGTGTCCCGGGGCCGACGCCGGGCAGGTACACGTGCCACACGTGCGCGTCCGTCTCGGTGACCTCGACGCGCGTCTCGGTGTCGTCGTCGGCCAGGAGGCACAGCTCGACCCGCTGTGCGACGGACGAGTAGAGCGCGAAGTTCGTCCCCGTGCCGTCGAAGGTCGCGCCCAGGGGGTACGGGCGGCCGGGCCAGGTTTGCATCGGACGATCATGGCACCCCCGCGGGGTACGCGGGGGGAGATGCTGTGGTGGGCGTGCCGTGGTCGTGGAGGCTTTGGCCAGAATTCAAAATACTGTGCCAAGCGGATGTGCGAATCGGCCGATCCCTGCGAAGATGAGCCCATGATCACGGGGGAACCCCAGCCCACCAGTGACTCGACCGAGTCGGTCCCGACCGACCTCATCGACGAGTCGAACGCCTCCTACGCCCACATCGCGCCGCCGGTCGCCCGTCGCGTCGCCACCCGTCGCGGCCTGCTCGGCGGCGGCGACGTCTCCAAGGCCCCGCGCAACCTCGCCGGCTGCGAGCTCGACCCGATCTCGGGTGCCTCGAGCGGCGTGTCCTGGGACGACCCCGACGAGCTCTGACGGCCCGGGCCGAGAACCCCGTCAGCGAGGCAGCCGCGCCGGATCCACCGGGATGAGGCGCGGCATGCCCGCGGGCGCCACCTCGCTCAGCGCCAGGTAGCGCGCCTCGGCGCGGTGCAGCCGGATGTGCTCGTCGAGCGACCACTGCGGGCCGTTCGTCAGCGTCATGCCGCACGAGCAGTCGATCTCCTCGCGGTCGCCGGGCAGGTGCCGCACCTGTCCCACGGTGGTGTGGGAGGCACGGGCGTCCGCCTTGGCGCGGTGCATCACGGCGCTCACGGGGGCATGTTCGGTCACGCCCCCACCCTAAGCACTCGACGAGGGGGTGGGTCAGATGCGGTCCAGGGCCTGCAGCACGTCGTCCAGGAGGTCCGTCACGTCCTCCAGGCCCACCGACAGGCGCACGATCGACGGCGACACCTCGGCCTCCGTGCCCCGCACCGACGCGTGGGTCATCTCACTGGGGTAGTTGACCAGCGACTCGACACCGC
Source organism: Promicromonospora sp. NPDC090134 (assembly GCF_044746965.1). Classification (NCBI taxonomy): domain Bacteria; kingdom Bacillati; phylum Actinomycetota; class Actinomycetes; order Micrococcales; family Promicromonosporaceae; genus Promicromonospora; species Promicromonospora sp. NPDC090134. Next base: position 130,214 of record NZ_JBIVCZ010000008.1, read on the forward strand.
CGAGCGACTCGGCCAGCAGGAACACCTCGGTCGACTCGGCGAACGTGCGCGCCGCCTGCTCGCCGCCGGCGAGCTCCAGCGAGATCATGCCGCCGAACCGCGTCATCTGGTGGGCGGCGATCTTGTGGCCGGGGTGGTCCGGCAGGCCCGGGTACAGCACGCGCGCGACGGCGGGGTGGTGCACCAGGCGCTCGGCGAGCGTCTGCGCCGTCTCGGAGTGCCGCTGCATGCGCACCGACAGCGTCTTGATGCCGCGCGTGGTGAGGAACGCGTCGAACGGGCTGGAGACGGCGCCCGCGGCGAACTGCACGTAGCGCACCTGCTCGGCGAGCTCGTCGGCCCCGTGCTTCACGACGACGGCGCCGCCGACGACGTCGGAGTGCCCGCCGAGGTACTTGGTCGTGGAGTGCACCACGACGTCGGCGCCCAGGTCGAGGGGGCGCTGCAGGGCGGGGGAGGCGAACGTGTTGTCGACCACCAGCAGCAGGCCGTGCTCGCGCGCGAGCTCCGCCAGCGCGGGGATGTCGCTGATCTTCATCAGCGGGTTCGACGGCGTCTCGACCCACAGCACCTTGGACTCCGGCCGGACCGCGGCGCGCACGGCGTCGAGGTCGGCGGTGTCCACGGTCGTGTGCGCCACGCCCGCCTTGCCGTGCACGGTGCGGATCAGGCGGTGCGTGCCGCCGTACACGTCGTTCGGCACGAGCACGTGGTCCCCGGGGGCGACCACGGCGCGCAGCAGCGCGTCCTCGGCGGCCAGGCCGGATGCGAACGAGACGCCGTGGGCGCCGCCCTCGATCGCCGCGAGCTGCTCCTCCAGGGCCGTGCGGGTGGGGTTGCCGCCGCGCGAGTACTCGTACCCGCCGCGCAGCCCGCCGATGCCGTCCTGGGCGTAGGTGGAGGTGACGTGGATCGCGGGGATCGCGTCGCCGGTGGTCGGGTCGGTGTGCTGTCCCGCGTGGATGGCGAGCGTGTCGAAACGGCTCGGTCGGGCGTCGGTCATGTGAGGTCAGGTCTCTCTTCGAAGGTGTGCGAGCGGGTCAGACCGCGAGGTAGTCGAGCAGGTCGGAGCGGGAGACCACGCCGAGGGCCTTGCCGCCGTCGGTCACGAGCAGTGCGGTCTCGTCGGCCAGGGCCGCGCGCAGCGTCCCGACCGGCTCGTTGACGCCGATGAGCTGCAGGGGCCGGCCGATCAGGCCGCCCACCTCGTCCGACAGGTTCGCCTTGCCGGCGAACACCCCGTCGAGCAGCTCGTCCTCGTGCACGGCGCCGGCGATCTCGCCGAGCACCACGGGTGGTTCCGCGGTGAGCACGAGCAGCTGGGAGACGCCGGACCGGGTCATGCGGTCGATCGCCTCCCGCACCGTGTCGGTCTGGTGCACGTAGAGCAGGGGCGGGGTGCGGTCGGCCTTGGCGGCCAGCACGTCCGCGACGGTGTGGTCCTCGATGGCGGGCGCGAAGCCGTAGGACCGCATCCAGGTGTCGTTGAAGATCTTGCCGAGGTACCCGCGGCCGCCGTCGGGCAGCAGGACCACCACGACGTCGTCGGCGCTCAGGTCGCGCGCGGCCTTGAGGGCCGCGACCACGGCCATGCCGCTGGAGCCGCCCACGAGGATGCCCTCCTGGCGGGCGAGGCGCCGGGTCATCGCGAACGACTCGGCGTCGCTCACCGCGATGATCTCGTGCGGCACGCTCGGGTCGTAGGCGGCGGGCCAGAAGTCCTCGCCCACGCCCTCGACCAGGTAGGGGCGGCCGGTGCCGCCGGAGTAGACCGACCCCTCGGGGTCGGCGCCGACGATGCGCACCGTGTCGCCCGAGACCTCGCGGAGGTAGCGGCCGGTCCCGGTGATGGTGCCGCCCGTGCCGACGCCCGCGACGAAGTGCGTGACGCGGCCGTCGGTGTCCCGCCAGATCTCCGGACCGGTGGTCTCGTAGTGCGAGCGCGGGCCGTTGGGGTTGGAGTACTGGTCGGGCTTGAAGGCGCCCGGGATCTCGCGCACCAGCCGGTCGCTCACCGAGTAGTACGACTCGGGGCTGTCGGGCGCCACCGCCGTCGGCGTGACGACGACCTCGGCGCCGTAGGCGGTCAGCACGTTGCGCTTGTCCTCGCCCACCTTGTCGGGCAGCACGAAGACGCAGCGGTAACCGCGCTGCTGGGCCACCAGGGCGAGGCCCACACCGGTGTTACCGGACGTGGGCTCCACGATGGTGCCGCCCGGCAGCAGCTTGCCCTCGCGCTCGGCCGCGTCGATGATGCGGCCCGCGATGCGGTCCTTGGACGAGCCGCCCGGGTTGAGGTACTCGAGCTTGACGAGCACGGTCGCGCTGGTCACGCCCTCGGTCACATGGCTGAGCCGGACCAGGGGGGTGTTGCCGACGAGGTCAACGACAGAATTGACGTACTGCACCTGTTTCTCTTCCTGTTCTGCGCGTGCGACGGCGCGCGCGGGGGACTGACGGACCGGGGTGGGTGGTCAGTGACAGCAACAGGAGAGGTGTGCGAGCACGCCGCAACTGTAGCGGGACGGGCCGCTCAGTGCGAGTGCGCGATGCCCAGCTCGTGCATCCGCTCGTGCTCCTCACGCTCCTTGATGCGCTGCGCGATCCGCGCCTGCACCTCGGCCCGGCGCAGCGGCGGCACGGTCTTGGGCGGCTGACGGCGTTCGGGCAGCTCGTCGAGCAGGCGGGTCACGATGTCCGCGATCTCCGCCGTGGCGCGCTCCACCGGGTCGCGGGTGGCGTCGCTCACCTTGGTCACGCCCGTGACCTTGCGCACGAACTGCAGCGCGGCGGCGGTGATCTCCTCGTCGGTGGCGGCCGGTTCGAGGCCGCGCAGCGTGGTGATGTTTCGGCACATGCTCCGACCGTACGCCGGACGGCGCCCGTGAGGGAGGGGGGCGCCGTCCGGCGTGGTTCTGCGCGCGACAGGGGCGCGACCTGCGGGTCAGTGCCCGCCGGTGGTCTCGCGCAGCCCCTTGACGGGGACGGTCGCCGCGATGGCCGCGGCCACCACGGCCATGCCGCAGCCGAGCAGCAGGGCGACGCGGAAGCCGCCCTCGGTGGGCAGGGTGTGCTCGCCGAACGTGGTGCTCATCCGGGCCAGCACCACGCCGATGACGGCGGCCGACACCGAGGTGCCGATGGAGCGCATGAGCGCGTTGAAGCCGTTCGCGGCGGCCTTCTCGGAGGCGGGGACCGAGCCCAGGATGATCGCGGGCAGCGCGCCGTAGGCGAAGCCGACGCCGCCCGCCGCGACGAACGCCGTCAGCGACAGGCCCACGAGCGTGTCCATGAACAGCGTGGACAGGCCGTAGCCGAGCGCCATGACCAGGGCGCCCAGGACGAGCGTCGTCTTGGGCCCGCGGGCCCGGGTGATCTGCGCGCCCACGGGCGACATGAGGGTCATCGCGATGCCCGACGGCGCCATCCACAGGCCCATCTGCAGCATGGACTGGCCCAGCCCGAACCCGGTCGCGGCCGGCGCCTGCATGAGCTGGGGCAGGATCAGGGACTGGGCGTACATGGCGAACCCGATCATGATCGAGGCCAGGTTGGTGAGCAGCACGGCGGGGCGCGCGGTGGTGCGCAGGTCGACCAGCGCGGCGGGCGTGCGCAGCTCCCACCAGCCCCAGGTCAGGAGCACGACGACGGAGCCGCCGAACAGGCCGAGCACGAGCGGGCTCGCCCAGCCCCACTCGGCGCCCTTGGAGACCGCCAGCAGCAGGGCCACGAGACCGGCGGCCAGGCCGAGCACGCCCACGTAGTCGAACGGCGTGCGCACCCGAGCGGGCGCGGCCGGGGCGGGGATCGCGCGCCAGACGACGACGCCGACCACGACGGCGCACACGGCGATGAGCCAGAACAGGATGCGCCAGCTCGCGAACTCGGCGACGGCGGCGGCGAAAGGCAGGCCGAGGGCGCCGCCGATGCCGAGCGACGAGCTCATCAGGGAGATGGCGCCGGCGGTGCGCTCCTTGGGCAGCAGGTCGTGCAGCATGCTGATGCCGAGCGGGATGAACCCGGTGGCCAGGCCCTGCAGGCCGCGGCCGGTGACCATGACCGGGACCGTCGTGGCCACGGCGGAGACCGCGGACCCGAGGGCCAGCGGCACCAGCGAGATCAGGATCATCTTTTTCTTGCCGTACAGGTCGCCCAGCCGCCCCGAGACCGGGGTGCAGATGGCGCCGACCAGCAGCGTGACCGTGATGATCCAGGACGTGTCCGACGCCGGGGCGTCGAAGATGGTGGGCAGCGACGCGACGATCGGGACCACGAGGGTCTGGGTCATCGCGACCACGATGCCGCCGATCGCGAGGATCGCGACGATGCGGTTGGGGTGGATCGCGGGGGTGGTGGTTGAGCCGTCAGCCGGCGGCGCGGGGCGGGACGCGGTGGTCGTCACGAGTCTCCTCGGAAGATTGCTGTGCATCATGCACATTGGGGTTCGCTCTCAGGATGCCATATCTTGTGCATGATGCATAGGCAGTAGTCCGTGCTGGGACCGGAGGTATGACGACGATGACGTCACCGATCGACGAGATCGAGTACGAGGGCATGCTGTTCGGGCGGCACCTGGCCGCGCTCCCCGCGGGCCGCTCGCGCCGCAAGGGCGGCCTGCTCGACCAGAGCGCATTCACCCTGCTCAGCCTGCTCGACGCCGGCGGGCCCGCCAGCCTCGCCGAGCTCGCGGACGCCACCGGCCTCGACGTCTCGACCCTGAACCGGCAGACGGCGGCGCTGCGCCGCGCGGGCCTCGCCGAGCGCTTCGAGGACCCCGACGGCGGCCAGGCGCGCAAGCTCCGCCTCTCCGCCGAGGGCAGCCGGCTGCTGGGCGAAGAGCGCAGGGCCAGCCGGGCGCTCCTCGCAGACCTGCTGCACGACTGGTCGGAGGAGGATCGCGCCCGGTTCGGCGAGCTGCTCGGCCGCTACAACCGCGTCATCGAGGACCGCTCGGGCCGCCACTGGCCGCGGCCCTGATGTCGGCCCCTGCTGGTTGAGCACAGCAGTTCCTGCCACGCGGGCCGGTCTCCTGGCAGCAACCGCTGTGCTCGACGTCGAATCGTCGTGGCGGAGCTGCCGCGTCGTGCGGCAGGGTGGGGCAATGCAACCTTCTGTCGAGACCGGGACCCGGCCCGTGACCAGCGTGCGCGAGGCCGCCGCCGCCGACTGGCCCGCCATCTGGCCGATCGTGCGCGAGGTCGTCCGCGCGGCCGACACGTTCGCCTATGAGCCCACCATGGGTGAGGCCGACGCCCGCGCCGGGTGGCTGGAGGCCCCGCGGCGCGCCGTCGTCGCCGTGCGGGACGGCGCCGTGGTCGGCACCGCGAACATGTACCCCAACCGGCCGGGACCGGGCAGCCACATCGCGTCCGGGAGCATCATGGTCGACCGCGCGGTGCGCGGCACCGGCGCCGGCCGGGCCCTGGTCGAGGACATGATCGCCTGGGCGGCCCGCGAGGGGTTCGCCGCGATCCAGTTCAACGCGGTGGTCGACACCAACACCGCCGCCGTCCACCTGTACGAGAGCCTCGGCTTCGTCACCCTCGGCATCGCGCCCGGCGCATTCCGGCATCCGGAGCTGGGCGACGTCGGTCTGCGGATCATGTGGCGGGACCTGAGCGACCTGCGCGCGTCCGGCCCCGAGGGTGAGGCCTGAGATGCGCTTCTCCGTGAACGTCCCCAACTTCGGCGACCTCGCCGACGCCCGCGCCGTCGCCACCGTGGCCCGCGCCGCGGAGGAGGCGGGCTGGGACGGCCTGTTCGTCTGGGACCACGTGGTGCACCGCAAGGAGGCGCGCCGCGGCCAGCCGTTCGGCGACCCGTGGATGCTGCTCACCGCGGCGGCGCTCGCGACCTCGACGATCCGGCTCGGCACCCTGGTCACGCCCGTGGCCCGGCGCCGGCCCGAGCAGCTCGCCCGGCAGGTCGCGACGCTGGACGCCGTCAGCGGCGGCCGCGTCGTCTTCGGCGCCGGCCTGGGCGGGCCCGTCGAGGACGAGTTCGGCAGCTTCGGCGACGAGACCGACCCCGTGGTGCTCGCTCAGAAGCTCGACGAAGGGCTCGGCCTGCTGGCGCGGTACTGGTCGGGGGAGCGCGTGGACCACGACGGACCGCACTACCAGGTGCGCGACGTCGAGATCCTCCCGGCCACGGTGCAGCGGCCCCGGCCGCCGGTCTGGGTGGGCGGCTTCTGGCCCGCACGCCGGCCGTTCCGGCGCGCGGCGCGGTGGGACGGCGTCGTGCCGCTGTTCGCGTCCGGGCACGGCGTGCCACCCACGCCCGGCGAGGTCCGGGAGGTCACGGAGTACGTCATGGAGCACCGTGCCGCGTCCGGCCCGTTCAACGTCGTCGTCGGCGGGCTGACGACGCCGGAGGCGGCGGCCGACGTCGTAGGACCGCTGGCCGAGGCCGGGGCGACCTGGTGGGACGAGCGCGGGCTGTACGAGTCGCCCGACCTGTACTCCCTGCCGGCCGTGCTGCGCCGGGTCGAGGCGGGGCCGCCGCGGCTCTGAGGCGCGGCCCCGCCCGGGGAGACCTGGACCGGGGTTCAGCCCGGCTGCTCCGCGCTCCAGCGGGCGATGTCCTCGTCGGTCACCTCGACCGGTCCGGTGGCCGGCTGCGTGACGCGGATGTGGTTGCCGAACGGGTCGCGCAGGGCGCAGTCGATGCCGTACGGCTGCTCGACCGGCTCCTCGGTGAACTCGACGCCCTTCGCGCTCAGCTCGGCGTAGGTGCGGCGGCAGTCGTCGGTGGTCAGGATGCACGCGACCCCGAGCGCCCCCTTGGTCAGCAGGTCCCGGACCTGGGCCGCGACCTCCTCGCTGAGGGACGGCGGCCCCGGCACCTCCAGCAGCAGGTGGCGGTCCGGGTCGGCGGGCAGCGAGATGGTCAGCCAGCGCATGAAGCCCATGTCGACGTCGTTGCTGACCTCGAACCCGAGCTTGCCGACGTAGAAGTCGAGGGCCTCGTCCTGGTCGAGCACGGTCACGGCGGTGATGGAGATGTTCTTGAACATGCCAGTCACGCTACGACCGCACCGGTGCGCCGCGCTTCTCCGAATCTGCTCGGTCGAGGAAGCCGCTCAGCCCGCGGGTCGCATCCAGCTCTTCACGAAGCAGACGGGCGCGGCGACCGGCCGGGTCCGGCCCCGGTACCCGGTCGGCGAGTCGCCCACGACGTCGCGGAAGGTGCGGCTGAACGTCCCGAGGCTGGTGAACCCCACCAGCAGCGCCACGTCCGTCACCGGTGTCGCCGTGTCGCTGAGCAGCGCCATCGCGCGCTCGATCCGGCGTCGCTGCAGGTACCGGTGCGGCGTCTCCCCGAATGTGGCCCGGAAGGTGCGGCTGAAGTGGGACGGCGAGACGTGTGCGATGCGGGCGAGCGTCGGCACGTCGAGCGGCTGGGCGTAGTCGCGGTCGATGGCGTCCCGGGCGCGCAGCAGCCGGCGGTTGTCCTGCTCGCGCGGCGACATCGTCCGCCGCGCCGTCGGGAGCTCCACCGGGGTCACGCGCCCACCCTACGACCCGCGCGACGCGCGCGACAGGCGCTCAGGCCGGGTCCCCGAGGAACACCGCGTACCCGTCCAGGAGGCGGGCCAGGCCGAACTCGAAGAGCGTGTCGAGGGTCAGGTCCACCTCGGCCGACGTCGCCGCCACCAGGTGCGGGTGGCGGCGCGGGTCGACGGCGGCCTGGAGGTCGGGCAGGGTGCGGTCCATCCACTCCTCGTCGGTCAGCCCGTCGTCCTTGCGGGCCTGCGCCGCCGGCTCGATGCCCACCCCCAGCCCGCGCACGAGCTGGAAGACCGACACGGTCAGGTGCATCCGCGTGTCGAGGTCCAGCCGGCGGCCGGGCAGCTCGCCGAACGCGGACAGCAGGGCCTCGGTGTGCGCGATGCCGTGCGGCAGCACCTGCGGTCGCGTCATCGACATGACGTGCGCGGCCCACGGGTGGCGCTGGAACGCGGCCCACATGGTGCGGGCACAGACCTCGGCGCGGGCCCGCCAGCCGTCCGGCAGCGGGTCCGGGAGCGGCGAGGTGGCGTACACGGTGTCGAGCATCCGGGCCAGCAGCTCCTCGCGGCCCCGGACGTAGCGGTAGAGCGACATCGTGGGGATGCCCAGGTCGGTCGCGATCCGCCGCATCGACAGCCCGCCCAGCCCCTCGGCGTCGGCCGTCGCCATGGCCAGGCGCACGACGTCGTCCACGGTGGGGGCGCTCGCGGCGGACGCCGCCGCCCCGGGGCGGGCCGTGCCGGCGCCGGCCGCGCCCGCGGCCACCACGGTGCCCACGCCGCGCCGTACCTCGACGAGCCCGTCGCGGCGCAGCGCGTCCAGCACCCGGCTCGCGGTGGCCATGGCCACGCCGTGCTCGGCGACGATGCGGCGGGTGGACGGGACCGGCGCCCCCGGGGCGAGCTCGCCCGACCGGATGCGGCCCCGGATCTCGTCGGCGATGCGCTCGGACGGTGTGGTCATCTTCGGCTCCCTGTACTAGTGCGGTCGCGGGCCTGCCTCGCGCGCCGCGGCCCCGTGGCCTGGGCGTTGGCGGGGTGCACTACCTGGTGTACTACCCCGCCCTTTACCCAGCATAGGACGCTTCGTACGGTGTACGAAGCGCCTCACCGAAAGAACCTCGGCGAGGAACCTTCGACTCAGGGAGCAGCCATGACCCACGTACTCGTCTCCGGTGCCAGCGTCGCCGGGCCGGCCCTCGCCTTCTGGCTCCGCCGCTACGGCTTCGACGTCACGGTGGTCGAGCGGTCGGCCGGGCCCCGGCCGGGCGGCCAGGGCATCGACGTGCGCGGCGCCGCGCGGACCGTGCTGGACCGGATGGGCCTCACCGAGCAGGTCCGGGCCGCCCACACGGGCGTGCGCGGTATCGCCTACCTCGACGCCGCCGGGCGCCGCACCGTCGAGCTGCCGGCCGAGATGTTCGGCCACTCGGGCGGCGTCATCGCCGACATCGAGATCCTGCGCGGCGACCTCATGCGGATCATCATGGATGCCGCCGACGGGGTCGAGTACCTCTTCGACGACAGCGTCACGGCGCTCGACCAGCGCGCCGACGGCGTGGACGTCACCTTCGAGCGCTCCGCCCCGCGCCGGTTCGACCTCGTGGTCGGCGCGGACGGCGTCTTCTCCACCACGCGCCGCCTGGCCTTCGACGGCGCCTGGCGGGCCGTCGACTCCGGCTACCACCGCGCCGTCTTCACGGCCGAGCCGGCCGGTGCCGCCGACAGCTGGGGCCTCGACGGCTGGGAGCTGCTGTACTCGATGCCGGCCGGCAACGGCGTGGGCGGGCGCAACGTGCTGCTCTACCCGGCGCACGGCGGCGCGCGCGGGATGGTCCACTTCGCCGGTGACCCGGTCACCTACGACCGGCGCGACATCGCCGGGCAGAAGCGCCTGGTCGCCGGCGTGCTGGCGGGGGAGGGCTGGGAGGTGCCGCGCCTGCTGGAGGCGATGGAGCGCGCCGACGACTTCTACTTCGACCGGCACGTGAAGATCGAGATGCCGTCGTGGCACCGCGGCCGCGTCGCGCTCCTGGGCGACGCCTGCACCGCCGGGTCCGTCGGCATGGGCACCTCGCTGGCGCTCGTGGGCGCGTACGTGCTCGCGGGCGAGCTCGCGCGGGCCGGCGGCGACCCCGCCGTCGCGTTCCCTGCGTACGAGGCGACGGTGCGGCCGTACGCCGAGGTCAACATGGAGCAGCTCCCGGGCGGCGCGCGCGGGTTCCTGCCGCCCTCCCGGTTCGAGATCAAGGCGCGCACCGCGGTGATGGGGGTGCTGCTGAAGACCCCGCTCGCCAAGGTCATGATGGGCGGCATCGACAAGGCGGTCGACCAGATCACCCTCCCGGACTACGCGGAGCAGGCGGCCCGCCTCTAGCGAGCGGTCGACCACAGCAGTTCCGGCCAGGACCCGGCCGTCTGTGGCAGGAACTGCTGTGGTCGACCTTGACCCGGAGGTGATCAAGTGATTTAGTCACTTCCCATGACTCAAGGTAGAGCCTCGTTCTCGGAGCGGCTGGCGGACGACATCGTCGAGCTCATCCGCTCCGAGAGCCTCGGACCCGGCGACGTGCTGGAGTCCTCCCGCGACCTGGCCAAGCGGTTCGCCGTCACCACCCCCACCGTCCGGGAGGCCCTGCGGCGGCTCGAGGCCACCGGCGTGGTCGAGCTGCGGCACGGCTCCGGCACGTACATCGGCCCGGGCATCGAGCGGTCGGTGCTGGCCAACCCGCACCGGCCGCACATCACGCGCTCCTCGGTGATCGAGCTGGTCCAGGCCCGCCTCGTCATCGAGCCCGGCATCGCGGCGCTCGCCGCGAGCGCCCGCGACGCCGCCGCCCTGCAGCGGCTGGAGGCCGCGGCGGCGACGGCGCTACAGCCGCCGGTGCACGGGTTCCGGCCGGCGCTGAACTTCCACGTGGAGCTGGCGGCGGCGTCGGGCAACGGGCTGCTGCGCGAGACGGTGGAGGCGCTGCTGCACGTGCGGGCGTCGGAGCAGACGGAGATCCGGTTCCGGTACGACGACCGGCAGCGGGACCATGCGGAGCACCTGGAGATCCTGGGCGCGGTCCGGGACGGGGACGGGGCGGCTGCCGAGCGGCTGACCCGGGCGCACCTGACCACGATCCGGGAGTCGCTGGAGGCGGCGGACTTCGGGGAGGCGGCACCGTGACCGCGCCGTACCGCCTCGCGGAGATGACCACCGTCGAGGCGGCGGACGCCGTCGCGCGTGGCACCGTGGTGCTGATCCCGGCCGGGGCGCTGGAGCAGCACGGCCCGGGCATGGCGCTCGGGACCGACCTGGTGCGGGCCGAGGGCGTGGTGGCGCAGGTCGCCGCGAACCTGGCCGGGCGGGTGGTGGTGGGGCCGTCGATCCCCGTGGGCGTCTCGCCGCACCACATGGCGTTCGCGGGCACGGTGACGCTGACGACCACGACGTTCGCGGCCGTGGTGCGGGAGTACGTGACCAGCCTGCACCGGCACGGCTGGACGCGGTTCCTGGTGGTCACCGGGCACGGGGGCAACAACGCGACCCTGACGACGGTGGCGCAGGACCTGCTCGTGTCCCACCCGGGGATCCAGCTCGCCTGGTCGCCCCTGACGTCGCTCGCCGGCGACGCCGTGGCCGCGATGGAGCCGAGCGCCGTGCACGGCCACTCCGGCGAGGCCGAGACCGCGCAGATGCTGCACCTCGCACCGCACCTGGTGCACACCGACCGGCTCGAGCCGGGCACCACCACCCCGGACCAGCTCGACGACGTCTCCCGTACGGCGCGCCGCCACGCGCAGCCCGCCCTGACCCTGCCGTACGACCGGCTCAGCCCCAACGGCGTGCTCGGCGACCCGCGCCGGGCCACCGCCGAGGACGGCGCCGCGATCGTCACGGCGATCGTGGCTCGCATCACCACGTTCCTGGAGGAGTGGCCGGCCCCCTAGCTCCGGCCTCCCGAACATCACACCCACCGCACGCACCTGGCCCGCCAGGTGTCCGCTCCGCCGTGCCCACAGACGCGGGCCGGCGCCCAGAAAGGACTCGCATGTCAACGACGACAGCATCACCTCGCTCCGCACCGGACGGCCGACGGCGGCCGGCCCGGCGCGTGGCGCTCCTCGCCGCCGTGGCGCTCGCCGCGGCGACCCTGGCCGGACCGGTCGGCGCCGCCACGGCGTCCGCCGCACCTGCTCCGTCCGACGCCGCCGCGTCGCACTCGGCCGGCGCGGACCGGGCCGCGCGCCACCCGCTGCGGTCCGTGGGCTGCGGCGCCGACCCCGGCCAGGAGCCGGGCAGCAGCGTGCTGCGCACCCTGACCAGCGACGGCCGCGAGCGCACCGTGCAGCTCCACCTGCCGGACGGCTACCGCAGCGACCGGGTGTGGCCCGTGGTGCTGGTGTTCCACGGCCGCGGCAACACGGGCGCGGGCACGGAGGTGTTCTCCGGGCTGGACGCGCTGCCCGCGATCGTCGCGTACGGCAACGGCGCGGTCGGCACCGGGGACGGTGACCGGCAGGCCTGGGAAGGCGCGCCGTACGCGGCCGCCGGCGTCGACGACGTGGCCTACACGAACGACCTGCTGGACACCCTGGAGCGGGACCTGTGCGTGGACCCGCGGCGCGTGTACGCGACCGGCAAGTCCAACGGGGCGGGCTTCACGGGGATCCTGGCGTGCGAGCTGTCGGACCGGATCGCGGCGGTCGCGCCGGTGGCCGCGGCCTTCTACGGCACGGGCCACCCGGGCTGCGACCCGGCGCGGCCGGTGCCGGTGATCGACTTCCACGGCACGGACGACGTGACCATCCCGTACGCGGGCGACCCGGACCGCGGCCTGCCGGCGATCCCGGACTGGGTGGGCGGCTGGGTGGCGCGCAACGGTTGCGCCACGGGTCCGGACGTCGAGCAGACGGCGTTCGACGTGACGACGTCCCGCTGGACGGGCTGCGACCGGGGCGCCGAGGTGACGCACGTGGCGGTGCTCGGCGGCGGCCACACCTGGCCGGGGGAGGACAGCTACTCCGGCGGCGGGTACGCGACGCACAGCATCGAGGCCCACGAGGTGCTGTGGGAGTTCCTGGGTGACGAGCGGCTGCCGGTGCGGTTCCTCACCGGGCATGCCGGGCACGCCGGGCACACCGGGCACGGCACCTCCGAGGCGCGGGGGGCGGCGTCATGACCGCCACGTCCAAGCAGGCCGCACCCGGGACCGAGCCGGACCGGCTGCCCCGCGTGCTGCGCGCGCTGGCCGTCGTCGAGCGCCTCGGCAACGCCCTGCCGCACCCGTTCTGGCTGTTCTGGATCCTGGCGGCGATCCTCGGCGTGACGAGCGCGGGCCTCGCGGCGGCCGGCGTGTCCGTGGTGTCGCCCGCCGACGGCGAGACCGTGGTGGTGCAGAACCTGCTCAGCGGCGCCGGCCTGGCCATGGCCGTCTCCACGGCCGTGGACAACTTCGCGACGTTCGGCCCGATGGGCACCATCGTCGTGGTCATCATGGGCGTCGCCATCGCGGAGCGCACCGGCTTCCTGTCGGCGGCCATGAAGGTCTCCGTCTCCCGCGTGCCCGTCTCCTGGGTCGTGTTCGCCGTGGCCTTCGCGGGCACCGTCTCGCACGTCGCGAGCGCCGCCGCGTACATCATCCTGGTGCCGCTGGGCGGGCTGGCGTTCCGGGCGGTGGGCAAGTCGCCGATCCTCGGTGTGGTGGTGGCCTACACGTCCATCGCGTCGGGGTACGACGCGAGCCCCGTGCCGACGCCGAACGACGCGATCTTCGCGGGCATCACCACGGAGGCGGCGCGGATCATCGACCCGAACGCGTACGTGTCGCCGGTGAGCAACTGGTTCTTCAACATCGCCTCGTCGCTGCTGCTGGCCATCGTGATCACCCTGGTCACCAACCTGGTGCTGGCCAAGCGGCCCGATCTCGGGGCCGACCCCGACGCCGACCTGGACGACGTCGAGGGTCTGGAGCTCTCGCCGCGGGACCGGAAGGCGCTGCGGGCCGCCCTGCTGTCCGGCCTGGTCGCGATCCTGGTCGTCGTCGCGGTGGTGCTGCCGTCGTCGTCCCCGCTGCGCGGGGAGGACGGGAGCCTGACCGAGTCGCCGTTCCTGGACGGGATCGCGGTGATCGTCGCCGTGCTGTTCGCGCTGGTCGGAATCGTCTACGGGTGGCGGTCCGGGGAGATCACGAAGGCCGGGGACGTGCCGCGGCTGATGGCCGAGGGCGTGAAGCAGATGGCGCCCGTGCTGGTGCTGTTCTTCGCCATCGCGCAGTTCCTGGCCTACTTCGACTGGACGCACATCGGCGACGTCATCGCGGTGAACTCGGCCGAGGCGCTGGAGACCAGCGGCGTGCCGATCGGGGTGGTGTTCCTGGCGATCCTCGCGCTGCTGTCCGTGGTGAACGTGCTGGTCACCAGCGGCTCGGCGATGTGGGCGATCGCGGCGCCCGTCGTCGTGCCCATGCTGATGCTGCTGGAGGTGCCTGCCGAGACCACGCAGGCGCTGTTCCGCATCGCCGACTCCGGGTCCACGGCGATCACGCCGATGAGCCCGTACTTCATCATGGCGCTCGGGTTCCTGCAGCGGTACCGCAAGGACGCCGGCATCGGCACCCTGGCCTCGTACACGCTGCCGCTCGCGGTCTGCATGACGATCGCCTGGACGTTGCTGTTCTTCGCGTGGTGGGCGCTCGGCATCCCGCTCGGGCCGGGGGCTCCGGTGCGCTGACGCACACCTGCCCCGCCGTCGCCCCGTCACCGGGCGCGACGGCGGGGCCGCGGCGATGATGTGCGGTGATGAACGCGATCCTGCTGCTGCCCGCCGGCATCGTCCTGCTGAACGTCTTCGCCCTGGCCCTGGTGCTGCTGCGCGCGCCGGTGTTCCGGCTGCCGGTGTACTGGCCGATGGTGCTCAACATCGGGCTGTCGGTCGCGCCCGCCGTGGTGCTCGGGATCGGGCTGCTGCTGGTGCTGGGGATCATCACGTTCGTGCCGAACCAGGCGCTCATGCTCACCGTCATCGCGGTGGTGCTCGTGGTCTGGGTGCTGCTGCTGCCCAACTCGGCGTACCTGGTCACGGAGCTGAACTTCTCCCACCGCCGGCCCACGGACGACCCGGCGCCGCTGTGGTACGACATCGTGATGGTGCTGTCCCTGGCGCTGTCCGGGGTGCTGAACATGCTGATGAACGTGCTGCTGGTGCAGTTCGCGTACGTGCTGATCGTGCGGCCCAACGACGACGACCCCTACCGGCAGCCCGACTCCTGGGTTCTGGTGGCGCTCACCCTCGTGCTGGTCAGCGTCGGCATCTACCTGGGTCGCTACGTGCGGTTCAACACCTGGGACCTGCTGCACCCGTCCTCGTTCGTGCGCAAGCTCGCCGCGCACTTCCGCGTGGGGGCGCACTGGCGGACGCTCGCGGGCTTCGTCATCGTGCACACGCTGTTCTTCGGGCTGATGTACCTGCTGGTGGTCGCGCCCGTGGTGCTGATGGTGGCCGCCGTGAGCCGGTAGGGCTCACGGCGGCCACCATGCGTGCGGCTCAGCCCGGCAGGCCCGCGACCGCGAAGTACGTGGTGCAGGCGCCGCCCTCCGACTCGTACCCCGTGGACAGCTCCAGCAGCTCGCCGCGCTCCGGCAGGGCCAGCAGCGTGGGGCTGTAGTTGGGGCAGTAGTTGTTCCACGGGGCGAGGATGGCGACGGGCGCCTCGGCCGTGGTCCAGGAGCCCTCCGGGACGCCCTCGTTGGTCATGATCGTGGAACCGCTGCCGGGCAGCACCGCGCCGTCGGCCCCGTAGAGCATCTGCCCGACGCCGAGGAGCCGCCCGTCGCGCGTGCCGTCGTCGTACCAGGAGATGTTCGGGGTGTGCCGGAAGTGGGTGCCGTCCGCCGTGGCGACCGGGGTGCCGATCTCGGTGACGGGCTGCCAGGCGATCCCGTCGGCCGAGCGGCGCGTGTAGTGCCGGCAGTCCTGCACCGGCCCGCACACCTCGTAGCTCATCAGGTAGTCGCCGTCCGGCAGCTGCCGAACCACCGGCATCCCCGGGCGCAGCCCGGGGTCCGCCAGCGCGATGACGTTCGCCAGGGGCGACCACGTCACGCCGTCGGGCGACGTGGCCTGCACGATCGTCTGGCTGTGCGTGGGCTGCTGGTTCTCGTCGGAGACGTACAGCACCAGCTCGCCGTCGGGGGAGACGGCGAACTCCGGCTCCCACAGGCCCTTGCCGCCCGCCGCCGTGGCCGCCGTCGAGACGTGCTCCCACGTGCTGCCCTGGTCCGTGCTGGCCCACACCGGCAGCGTCATCCGGCGCGTGGCCTCGTCCTCCTGCTGGCCCACCGACGCCGACCACAGCAGGGTGCCCTTCGGCAGGTCGCCCACCTTGCGCGGCAGCTCGAACAGCGTCGAGCAGCACAGCCCCCGCGCCGCCCCCGGGTCGGAGACCGTGCCGACCCGGTCGAAGCTGCGGCCGTCGTCCGTGCTGGTGAAGATCGCGCCGTGACCCGTGTCGCCGTCGAACGTGACCGTGCTGACCACGATCGTGCCGTTCGCCCGGCCCGAGTGCTCCAGCCGGATGGCGCGCGGGTAGAGGGAGGTGCCCTCCATCAGCCGGGTCCCGTTCACCGCCCCTCCCGGTGGCGGCTCCGCCCCGGTCGCCGTCGCCGGGGCGACGGCGGTGGACAGTGCGAGCGCGGCGAGCGCGAGCACCGTGAACAAACGTCGCACGACCATGGTGGGCTCCTCTTCGATCGACTCTGATCTCGGACTGCGATGGTCGACCCGCGTCGACGGGCGACCGCCGTCACCGTAGTGACCGATCCCGCGTGAGTCAACGTTGCATCAGCGTGTTCCGCGCCGAGAACCCCAGGCGCTCGTAGAAGGGCATCACGGAGTCGCGGGAGTCCACCGTGAGCTTGCGGACGCCCAGGTCGTCGGCCGCGGCGCAGAGCGACCCGACCAGCCGCCGGCCGATGCCGCGCCCCTGGTGCTCGGGGACCACGAAGACGCTCTGCACGTCACCGGACCTGCGGACCACGTCGCCCGGGTTGGGCACGCGCTCGAACACCGCCAGCCACGCCATGCCGACCAGGTCGCCGTCCAGGTCCGCGACCTGGCACACCGACCGCTCGCCCTGCGCCACCATCCACCGCCCCAGTGCGGCGGCGAACTCCCTGGCCTCGTCCTCGCCCGGCGTGCGGCCCGGCTGGGCCCAGCGCCACCGCAGCGCGGACAGGGCGGGGGCGTCGGCGAGGGTGGCGGTTCTGATCACGAGGTCTGACGGCACCGGCCCATGCTGGCACGGACCTCGCGGCGGCGCGGTGCATAGGATTCCTGGCGTGAACGCCGCTCGCCGGAAGAACCACCAGGTCGCCGTCCTCGTGCTGGAGGGCGCCAAGCCGCTCGACGTCGGCATCCCGGCGCAGGTGTTCTCCAACCGGCCGAGCATGCCGTACGAGGTGCGCGTCTGTGGCGCCGCGCCCGGACTCGTGACCGGCGGCGACGGCCTCTCCTACCACGTGGCCGAAGGGCTGGACGCGCTCGAGCGCGCCGACACGGTGTTCGTCCCCGGGTACCGGACGCCGGCCGCCGCCGACCCGCCCGCCGTCGTCGTCGACGCGCTGAAGGCGGCCCACGCGCGCGGGACGCGGCTCGCGGCCATCTCGACCGGGGCGTTCGCGCTGGCCGCTACCGGCCTGCTCGACGGCAGGCGCGCCACGACGCACTGGCACTACACCAGGGCGCTGCGCGAGCGGTACCCGCTCGTGCAGGTGGACGAGAACGTGCTGTTCGTGGACGAGGGCGGCGTGCTGACCTCGGCGGGTGCGGCGTCCGGCATCGACCTGTGCCTGCACCTGGTGCGGCGCGACCACGGCGTGGGCCTGTCCAACCACGTGGCCCGCCGGCTGGTCGCCGCCCCGTACCGCAGCGGGGGACAGGCGCAGTACGTGCCGCGCAGCGTGCCCGAGCCGCTCGGCGACCTGTTCGCCGACACGCGCGAGTGGGCCCTGGAGCACCTCGCCGAGCAGCTCACCCTGGAGGCGCTCGCCCGTAACGCGCGGGTCTCGGCGCGCACCTTCTCGCGGCGGTTCGTGCAGGACACCGGCTACACGCCGATGCAGTGGGTGCTCCGGGCGCGCGTGGACCTGGCCCGCGAGCTGCTGGAGCGGAGCGACCTGAGCGTCGAGCAGGTCGCCCACCGGGTCGGGCTCGGCACCGCGGCCAACCTGCGCCTGCACTTCCATCGCATCCTCGGGACGTCGCCGACGGAGTACCGGAGCACGTTCTCGGCGGGGGCCGAGGGCGGCTTCGAGGGCGCCGTCGGGGACTAGCCGAGGCCCGATCCGGCGCCCGCCCAGAGGGCTGGCGAGATCCTTGCGATCGATGGCGAAGTGTCTGGCGGAATCCTTGCGTGCAGTGGCTTTCCAGCCTCTTTCGGACGGCGCCGCACGCGCGGAGCATGGGACCCGACGAAAGGAACCCCATGACCCGCATCGCCATCAACGGCTTCGGTCGCATCGGCCGCAACTCCCTCCGTGCCCTGCTCGAGCGCGACAGCGCGCTCGAGGTGGTCGCGATCAACGACCTCACCGCCCCGGACTCCCTGGCGCACCTGCTCAAGTACGACAGCGCGCTCGGCCGCCTGGGCCGCTCGGTGGAGGTGGACGGCGACGAGCTCGTCGTCGACGGCCACCGGATCAAGGTGCTCGCGGAGCGCGAGCCCGCCAAGCTCCCGTGGGCCGAGCTCGACGTCGACATCGTGCTGGAGTCGACCGGCCGCTTCACGTCCGCCGACGCCGCCCGCGCGCACATCGACGCCGGGGCCAGGAAGGTGCTGGTCAGCGCACCGTCGGCCGGGGCCGACGTGACGCTCGCCTACGGCGTGAACACCGACGCCTACGACCCGGCGCAGCACGTGATCGTCTCGAACGCGTCGTGCACCACGAACGCGCTGGCCCCGCTGGCCGCCGTGCTGGACGACCTGGCCGGCATCGAGCACGGCTTCATGACCACCGTGCACGCCTACACCCAGGAGCAGAACCTCCAGGACGGCCCGCACCGCGACCTGCGCCGCGCCCGCGCGGCCGCCGTCAACATCGCGCCGACCACGACGGGCGCCGCCAAGGCGATCGGCCTGGTGCTGCCCAACCTGAACGGCAAGCTGTCGGGCGACTCGATCCGCGTGCCCGTGCCCGTGGGCTCCCTGGTGGAGCTGAACACCACGGTCGAGCGCGAGGTCACCCGCGAGGACGTGCTGGCGGCCTACCGCGCCGCGGCCGACGGCGCCCTCAAGGGCATCATCGACTACTCCGACGAGCCGCTGGTCTCCAGCGACATCACCGGCCAGCCGGCCTCCGCGATCTTCGACGCCGCCCTGGTCCGTGTCGAGGGCAAGCACATCAAGGTCGTCGCCTGGTACGACAACGAGTGGGGCTTCTCGAACCGCGTGATCGACACGCTGGAGCTGCTCGCGGCGGCGTAGTGCCCGCGGCGCCGGGCGCCGTGATCCCAGGGGGCGACGGGCCCGGTGCCGGTGCGGTTGTATCTTGCTGCTGGACCGCGTGACCTGCTCGATGTCCGCACGGAAGGGGTCTCCTCGTGCTGAACGGCCTGCCGTACTTCTCGGCCGGTGAAGGACCACCCCTGGTGGTCGTCCTCTACACCCCGCAGGCGGCCAACCCGACGGGGCTGGCGCACTGGTCCACGATGCGGATGCTGAGGCCGTTCACCGAGCACTTCACGGTGTACGTCGTCAACCGCCCACCCGGGCTGCCGCCGACAACCACGATGGCCGATCTCGCTGCCCTCTACGCGGCAGCGATCACGTCCACCTTCGGCGGCCCGGTGCACGTGCTGGCCATCTCCACGGGCGGATCCATCGCCCTCCAGCTCGCGGCCGACCATCCCGACGTGGTCGGCCGCCTCGTGCTGGGCGGCACGGCCTGCGCCCTCGGCCCTGTCGGCAGACGGGCGCAGCGCGCCTACATCGAACGCGTGAGCCAGGGCAGGCGGCCGAGCCCCGCGCTCGCGGAGGTCGTCACCGAGTCGGCCGTCGGCAGACGGTTGCTGCGCGGCCTGCTCTGGCTGTCGGACGGCGGTCACACGGACCACACCGACGCCGTCACCGTGCTCCGTGCCGAGGACGGCTTCGACCTGCGTGGGCGGTTGCACGACATCACGGCGCCCACGCTGCTGATCCAGGGCGACAAGGACCTGGTCTACCCGATGGGGCTGGCCACGCAGACGGTCGAGGGCATTCCGCACGCCTCGCTCGTCGTCTACGCGGGCCGAAGCCACAGCAGCACGTTCAACGACAGGCGCTTCGCTCCCGACGCGCTCGCCTTCCTGACGTCGCCGGGTGCCACGGAGGTGTCAGGCGGAAGTCAGTGAGCGAGGGAAGCTGCGAGGTTCTCGACCCAGCGTCTCTGCCGCCTGGTCTCCACCGCGCGCCGGTGATAGTTCTCGCGGACCCACGCCACGGCGTCGACGGGCGTGACGCCGCTCATGATCGCGAGGACCGCCATGGCCGTGCCCGTCCGGCCGACCCCGCCCCCGCAGGCGATCTCGACCCGCTCGGACTCCGCACGCGAATGGGCCTCCCGCAGGGCGGCCAGCGCCTGCTCGGTCGAGTCAGGCAGCCCGAAGTCCCGCCAGCGCACCCAGCGGTACTCCCGGCCGGGCACCCGGGGGTCCCGACCGCGCAGGTAGACCGCGAAGTCGGGCAGTGGCACCTCGCCGCGCGGACGGCGCAGCCCCGTGCCGCGTACCCGCCGCCCGTCGGGCAGCTCCACGACCCCGTCGGCCATGTCCCAGTGATCCATCGCTCCAGCCTAGGGAGCCGGACGCCGATGAGTAATGCGGCTTACCGCAGTCGTACGGTCATGGAAACCGGAAGGAGTCCGCGATGAGCAAGGTGATCACCCACATGACGATGTCCCTGGACGGCTTCATCGCCGACCCGGACGACCGCATCGACGACATCTTCGACTGGTACGCGGCGGGCGAGGTCACCGTGCCCAGCGCCAACGAGGGCGTCTCGCTCCGGGTCGACGAGGCCAGCGCGGTGATGCTGCGCGACCTGACCGTGGGCACGGGCGCCCTCGTGGCCGGCCGGCGCCTGTTCGACATCACCGACGGCTGGGGCGACAGCCACCCCGTGGGCGCCCCCGTCGTCGTCGTCACGCACCACGTACCGCAGGACGCGGACCGGTGGCCGCGGACCACGTTCGCCGGCGACGTCACCGAGGCCGTCACCCGCGCCCGCGAGATCGCCGGCGACAAGGACGTGACGATCGCGAGCGCGAACGTGGCCCAGCAGGCGCTCGCGCTCGGCCTGGTGGACGACGTGTGTGTCAGCCTCGCCCCGGTGCTGCTCGGCGCGGGCATCCCGTACTTCGCCGACCTGGGCCGACACCTGCTCCTGGAGGACCCGGAGGTGGTCCAGGGCCGCCGCGCCCTGCACCTGCGGTACGCGGTGCGCCGCTGAGCGGCGTCGTGCGACGACCCCCGACCGGCGAGATGCCGGTCGGGGGTCGTTCACCGCGGTGCCGGACGGCGGCGGCTCAGAAGGTCCAGCGCTGCTCGGCGGCGCCGGAGCAGGTGCGGATCTCCAGGCGCTGGCCGTCGTGCAGGGGCGTGCCCCCGACCGCCGTCAGGCACTTGCCCGACTGCGGGTTCACCAGCGACTGGTTGCCGGACTGGTAGGTCCAGCTCTGCGCACCCGTGCCGTTGCACTCCCAGAGCTGCACGACGGCGCCGTCCGCCGAGCTCCCCGACGCCACGTCGATGCACCGGCCGAGGGCGCTGAGGGTCGAGCCCGACCGGGTCCAGGTCTGGGCGGTGTTGCCGGTGCAGTTCACGATCTGCAGCGGGTTGCCGTTGAACGAGTCGGCCCAGGGGACGTCCACGCACATGCCGTTGGACGCGTGCACCGCGCCCGTGCCGGACGGGAGCGGCCCGCTGCCGCCGTCGCCCCCGCCGCCGGACCCCGCGATCGGCGTGGCGGTGCCCGAGAACGGGTCGAGCTGGATGTAGGCCGCGGACGGGTTGCCGTCGTGCACCAGCGACTCCTGCGCCAGGACGTCGTCGAACGCGAAGCCGTACGCCTTGCCGTTCGCCATCTGCTGGTGGATGAACTTGGAGTAGTAGTCGGTCACGGAGGCCTCGTAGAAGCCCGAGGTGCTGGTGCCCGGCTGGGTGGTGCGGGTCAGCAGGGTGGAGCGGTGGAAGCCCGCGCACAGGGTGCGGGCGATCGCGCCGATGTCGTTGTTGGGTGCGGCCAGGTCGTTGTAGCAGCCGAAGACCGAGTCGCTCGACGGCTTGCGGAACTCGGTCACGTACGCGCCCGAGGTGTTGGTGAAGCGCATGACGCCGTTCTGCACCCGGCCGGTGAAGACGGCTGCGGGGTCGTAGGAGTAGGGCGCGACGGTGAGGTTCTCGTTCGTGTACTTGGCCCACACCTGGTCCACGTACGACGAGAGGATGTTCGCGTCGAGCTGCCCGGTCCCGATCGCGTGCCCGGGCGCGAGGATGCGCAGCAGCGACCCGTCCGGGGCGCGCTGGGCCAGGTTGGTCCAGCCGGGCGTGGCGGCCAGGGCGTTGACGACGTTCTGGTAGCCGTCGGGCTTGAGCATGCCCGTGCTGATCACCGAGCCGTCGGCCTTCCGCAGGCCCGTCTGGTACGGCGCCGAGAGGAAGTCGACCTGGGTGCTGTTGATCCACAGGCCCGAGTCGTTGAGCGTGAACTCGGTCCAGCTGAACAGCTTGTTGCGGTTCGGGTCGCTGGGGTTCTGGACGGCGGGCTGGACGAGGCGGCCGTCGTTGACGACCTTGAAGCTGAGCTTGCTGCCGTACGAGAAGTAGACCCGGCCCGACATCTTGGGGAGCTGGATGGTCTTCGACTGCCCGTCGGCCGGGCCGGCGATCGACGCGTCGGGCGCGTCCACGGGGGTGCCGCCCACGGTGGGCCAGGCGTGGAACGTGCCCGCGGCGTCGGCCCAGCCGAGCTGGCCGGTGCCGGGGTCGCCCAGGACGTAGACGAACACCTGGTCGCCGCGCCCGGAGTCGTTGGTGATGGTCAGGGGGATGGTGGCAGGGACGGCCGCCGCCGGCGTGGGCTGCGCGACGACGAGCGTGGCCGCCGTGACAGCGAGCGCGCCGAACACGGCGAGCACGTTGCGGAGCGGGTGGAGTCTGGACCTTCGTGCACGTGACGGGGTTCGTGACATGGGGAGATCTCCTCGTGTATCCGGGTAGCACGCCGTTGTACCTACTGGACTGTCAGCGAATCGGATATTAGTGAGGAACCCTGCCAATGTCACGAGTCGGGCAGAACTTTCACCCGCGAGAGGCGGTCAGGGGCGCCGGTCCAGGATCGCCTGGGTGGCGTTGTCGATGTTCTCGACGAGCTTGTGCACGCCGTCGAGCAGGGCGGCGAGGCCGATCAGGAGGGCGGCGAGCCCGATGATCACGGCCAGGGTGCCCACGCCGGCGCCGACGGTGAGGAGGATCGTCCCGATGATCAGTCCGGCCAGCCCCAGGGTGACCGGGCCGGCGGAGCGGTTGGCCGCGGTCGGGGAGTGGCGAACGTTCTCGGTGGCATCAGTCATGCCGCACATCGTGCTGCCCCGGTGGGCCCCGTGACCAGGGAAACCGGGTGTTCGGCGTGCGGACAGGAGTCGGACGACCGTATCCCCGGGCGATGCGGCTCGATCCGGCCTGGTGAACACGAGTCGGTAGACCGCGCTTCTGGACGGCGATCACATGAGATGGTCACGCCAGATAGAGCCTGAAACCTTCGGCCTCCGGTACAAATCCGAGGTTGGAGTACAGGTCGTGCGCGCCGTCGCTCGCGTGACGCTTGTGGGTCAGAAGTTGCACCTTGTAGCAGCCGGCGGCTCGGGCGTCGCGCAGCAGGTGTTCGATGGTGGCCCGTGCAACACCCCGCCGCCGGTGGGCGTACTTCACGACGACGGCCTCGATGAAGGCGGTCGGCCTGCAGTCGTAGGTGATGTTCGGCAAGACGGACAGACACGCAGTGCCTGCGGCATCCGAGCCTTCCTCTGTCAGGTACACCGTGACGTCGGGCGACTTCTGGATGCGTTCCCACATCTCGATCTGCCGCTCTGATGGCCGGCCTGGGGTGTTGCCGACGGTGGGGTGTCCGGTGGCGGCTCTGCCTGGTTCTGCCTGAGGACTTCCAGGACGGCCACCAGGTCGTCGAACCGGGCCGGTCGCGTCTGAAATCGAGAACTCATGGGCTCGACCCTGCCAGCGGGGCGAGGTCGCGGCCAGAGGCGCGTCCCTGCCGTCTGAGATGGAACTGGCGGCGTTGACCAGGTCCGAAACAGGGTCTGGTCTCCCAGCTGGTCCCCTGGAGTATCGGCAGCGGTACGTCCAGAGAGACAAGAAAGTCCCCTTGACTGGCGTACTCGCTGGTCAAGGGGACTTTCTGCACGGTGGGCGATACTGGGATCGAACCAGTGACCTCTTCGGTGTGAAGGCAAATCAACGTGCATCAAGGGTCATCGAAGTGGCGCAAAGTCGTCCCAGTTCGTCCGACGGGGTACCCCGCAGTTCCACCCGGTAGTGCTGCAACTAGTGCAGCACCTGCCCTCCTCGCTGGGGGCTGCGCAACCTACCGCGTCGCCATCCTTGGCCAGCATCGCCTGGCTGATCTGTGGGCTGACGGCTTCGGCTGGGCGGGCAGAAAATCGCCCTCGTATGCCGACGAGTTGACTACAGGCTGATGTATCCTCACTCGAACTACCAAATGCGATCCAAGGAGTCAAGTGTGGGAGTGACGTCCGATCTCCAGCAATATAGCGTTGCCGACTTTATGGAGTGGCATTCGAAGCGTCAGCTGGAACTCAACCCTGACTTCCAACGCGGCAATGTTTGGCCGCTCGCGGCTCGTACATTCTTGATCGACTCTATCTTGCGGCACTTGCCAATCCCGAAAATCTATCTTCGCACCCGAGTTGACCTGGAGACTAAGCGTTCCTATCGGGAGGTGGTGGATGGACAGCAAAGACTGCGCGCGATTCTGGACTTCGGCAACGATGGATTCGCGCTGGGGCCTCGCGCGAATGAGTACAAGGGAAAAAGGTACTCCGATCTAACGCCCGAGGAGCAAGAGAGGTTTCTCGGCTACTCAATCTCGGTCGACCAATTGATAAATGCCTCTGATGCTGACGTTCTTGAGGTGTTCTCGCGGCTCAACTCATACACTGTGCCTGTCAATCCTCCGGAACTCCGACATGCAGAGTTCCAAGGGGAGTTCAAATGGGCCGTCCATGAGATGTCTCGACAGTGGGCGACGCTTTGGGAGGATTATCGAGTTGTTGGACGCCGAGACGCTGTCCGCCTCCTCTCTGATTCGTTAATGGCCGAAATGTTCGGCATAGTCCTAGAAGGTGTTCGGGATGGTGGCCAGCCCAAGATCGATGCGCTGTATCGCCGTCAAGACAAGGCCTACGAGAGAGGCGTTGCCGAGGGCAATGTCGATGCGACGCTAACTTACATTTTGCGGAACTTTGCAGAACTGCTAAGAGAGACGTCGCTGTCCAGCGCGCCACACTTCTTGATGCTGTTCGCTGCAGCCGAGCACGTGCTTCACGGCATTCCGATTGGGGAACTGGACGAACTGCCCGAGCGGGGAGAGGTGGGTGACCCCGCAACCGTCGCCGTGCGCCTTGAGGAGCTCGCAGCGCTCATCGCCGCTGATGAGCTGCCAGAAGAGCCATCCAGAGCCGAGGCGACATTCTGGAATGCATCGAAGAGCACCACACAACGTATCGCAAGTCGCAAAGCAAGGTTTCCTGTCTACGTAAAAGCCATCCAGGGAAAGCCTTTCGACTGGTGAAGCAGGAAAATCTGGGCGCGAGGTACTGGAGACTAAGCCGCAAATTGCAGTGGCTCGCGGATTCTTTTAACTCACCGGCTGGAACCAGCGGTTGTGACGATATCCATGCCTTCGGTCGCGAAGGTGTTGTGCTCCAATTGCAGGATCAGTGGAGCAATTTCTGTCGCGATCTGATCTACGCTTCGTGGCGTGGCGGCGTTGTAACGGCTGGCGGTACTGTAATCCCGCCTCGGCCTGGCCGGAAGACGGACTATGTCGCATATAACACATTGCGTGCGACATATACCGGTGCGCTACGAAAGAGTCGGAGTTGGAATCCCACATGGTTCGACCCAGTGGAGGCGATTGATTATGCGCGCAGGCTCGGTGTTGCGAACCTTCAGGATCTCGTTGTGGGACTCGGCATGACGCCATCGCCGCTTCCTGAGTTGCGGGCCGTGCGGAACTACTACGCGCACAAGGGCCGTCACGCGGTGTCAGAGGTATCACGTTACGTTGGAACGACCGTTACGCCTGCTGTGGTTCATTCCTATGTCGCTTCACCGACGTCAGGCGGTGCTCCGCTGCTGGAGCGCTGGGCCGCTCAACTTGACATCATGGCCCGGGCAGCGGTCCATTAGTTAACTGAGCTCTGGCGATTTCCTGCTCCAATTTATGATCGATGTCGCCAAAACCCCCACCGCGTACGCGGTGGGGGTTTTTGGTCGGCGCCTCAGATGTGGAAGTCCGCTAAGCAACAGTCGCTCGCTGGGCGAGCTCCTGAAGATCAACCGGAGTTCGACGGCTCACCTGCATCAGTTCTCGGATGGCTTTACGGGCCAGTGGGTGGGTTCGGACTTGCTCAGGGGCTAACTCCTCGGCTTCGAGTAGTGCAGCCACGGCCTCGCCAACTTGCCGTCTCTGTGTGTAGGCGCGTGCCTTGTCCAGGAGGAGCCGGCTCCGACGCTCCGCTGAGAGCTGACTGGTGTCGATCTGCTCGGCCAGGTCCAGCGCCATCCCGGCATCGCCCAGGTCTACCGAGGCGGTGACCGCGTGAATCTCCACGTTGGCCGGGCCGAACTCGGTTCCGAAGTCGCTTCGGCCGGGGCCGACGTCCTCGGCGACGGCGCGGGCTTGGTCGAGCCACCTGTGTGTGGCGCTCCTGTCTCCCTCCCGTGAACTGATGACAGCTCGGACGAGCTGCAAGGCGCCGTAGAGCGACTTGCCCTCCGTGCTCAGCGAACCGTCGTCGAGCTTCGGTTGAAGCGCCCGGATCGCCTCGGACGCGGCATATTCGGCCTGCTCCGGCCGCTGAACGCGCAGAAACGTGTGGGCCAGACGAAACGTGCCAGCCACCACCTCCAGCGGCTGCCCAGACCGCCCAGCAGCGGCAATTGCGCGGTCGGACGCCACCCACGCCGCGTCCGCCTCGTCCTGCCGCGCCAGCACGGCAGCGGTGACTTGGTAGACCTGGGCGAGAACCTCGTGCTCGGCATCCGTCGCGGCACTCCGTCGCACACGGCGTTCGAGCATCGGAATGAGCGTGACGAGCTCCTCCCCAATCTCGCTGAACGCCGAGGCGTGGGCCAGCTCCCACAGCCGGTCAACGTGCTCACGCAACTCGTCGATTGGCCGCTCATCGGCCGGTGCCGAGTCGTCCAGCAGGGTTGCTATCCCTGGGTAGCCGGTCAGCGCCAGGCGGATGCCATCTAGGTCGCTACCTGGTTCGGCCGGTCCGTCTTCGGTTGGTTCGACGGCATCCGAACGCAGGTCCAGCACAGAGACCTCAAGGGCGTCCGCCAACGTCTGGAGCGTGGACAGCCGGTCTACCGGCAGCACCCCACGTTCGACCTGAGACACCCAGGACTCGGACCGGCCGAGTTCGGCGCCGAGGTCTTTCTGCGAGAGCTTGCGCTCCTTGCGCAGCGCTGCGACGCGCGCTCCGAAGATCTTCTGATCACTCACCCTGTGCGTACCCCTTTCCGTCGACTGCGGTCAGCCAGTCGACCTCGACGTCATCGACCAGTGCCTCACGGCCCGCAAGGAACTTGCGGGTGTGCGGCTGGCGCTCGTGCTCGTCGAACGCGGCCCGGTCCCGGTAGAGCTCGTAGAAGATCCGCTGGTCCGGCTGCCCCTCAACGAGGTGGTTCACGTAGACCAGCGTGCCGGGCTCTGAGGCCCGGATTCCAGCCAGTGTCTTGGCCACGAGCGCGTCAAACGCCTCTGCGGCCCCTTCCTTCAGCGTGAAGCGGACCGAAAGCCCGAACTGCCCAGTCATGTGCACTCCTGTCTCAGAACCACTGTAGGTAGCAACATCCTACCGGTCGCAGAAAAAATGTGTTCTGCTGTTGACACGCAGAAAAACTGCGGGTTAGGTTCGACCCACACCAGCCAGACCGAGGGGCGGTCAGGCCAAAGGCACCGAGGGGTCGAGCAATGACGCAGAGGACTGAGGATCTGGCAGCCGCGAGGCGGCTGCTTCTCGCGCTGTCCGAGGGCCTGACCAGGGCCGGGCGGCTGCTTGCTGTCTCTGGCCTGGTCGACGAGGTCCGGACCGTGGCGCGCATGCGTGCCGAGGTCGGGCAGATGCGCAAGCGAGTTCGCCAGGTCCACAACGCCGCGATCGCCGCCCAGGGCGGCACCACCACTACGGGAGAGAACTGATGAGCACCTACACCGCACTTGCCGCGTTCGATGACGACGAGCCCACGTTCACCGAGCTCGCGGCCATCGCCGCCGAGGAGCCGGTCATTGCGGCGGAGGTGGCCGTGGTGGATGCCGAGTGCCGCCTGGCTATCTCGCCGGACGAGGTCGCGGTCAAGGCCCACCGCCGGGCCGTGGCCGCCCTGAACGTCGTCATGCGGACCGCCGTCGAGACGACCACGAACCGCGCCACGTCCACGGCCCCCGCGTTCGTTGCGGGTGCCCCGCAGACGACGGGGCTTCGTCGTGTGGTCATCCGCCCGGCCGTGCGGACGTTGCGGGGTGGCGCGGCCTGATGGAGGTCCTGATCCCGCTGTTCCTGCTGGCTGTGTGCGTCGTGATCGTCCGGGTCCGGTGGGGCTCGCTGAGCGTGTGGGACGTGGCGCTGTGCGTCGCTACCGGGGTGCTGCTGGTCGTAGCACCGTTCGACTCGATCGGAGGCAACTGATGAACGGACACGAGAACAACCGCCCCAGCGACGCCGAGCTGGAGGCCATGCTCAACGGCCCCGACAACGACACCGAGCCTGCCGGTGAGGTGGTGAGCCTGACCGACGCCCGCCGCGCACGCGGCCTGAACGAGACCGAGCTGGACGAGGACGACGCGAACGGGTCGGTCCTCGACGGTGAGATTGTGGCCCCTGCGCCCGTGCCGGCAAACGAGGTTGCCGAGCGTGAGCCCGAGGTGATCGAGCACCGCCAGGCCAAGCGTCCCCAGGCCAGCGCACGGCCGATCCTGCCGGGCTGGTGGCGGGACCCGCGTGCGTTCGCCGCCACGATCAAGTGGGCCGTGACCACGGTGGCCTCAACGCTCGCGTTCCACCTGCTGCGCCTGCCGCTGTACGTGCTGCGCCTGGTCTGGCGTGCCCCGGTCGGCCTGTTCCGTGTCCTGCGGGCCGTGGTCGGGTGGGTGCGCGACACCGCGAACACCGAGGCCCGTGAGGCTGTCATGGCCGCCACCCGCGACAGCGGCGCGTACCTCAAGATGCGGGAGGACCACCGCACCCGCACGGGCCGCCGCTTCGGCCTCACCCTGCTCGCCCTGCTGGCCGTCGCGGGTGGCGTCACCGCGGCTGTGCTCATGGTCGAGCCGAACCACCTTTACCTTGCTGGCTCCGCCCTGGTGCTGCTGCTCGGGTGGGTCGGCTCGGACGAGGTCCACCGCGTGGTTGACCACCACGGCGACGACGGCGAGGTGCCGCGCCTGACGGCCGACCTGATCACGCTGGCCCTGTCCAAGCTCGGCGTGACCGCGATCAACCAGGCGCTCAAGGAGGAGCAGGAGGCCGCCGAGCGCGCCATGCGGCGTGACCACCTGCGGCACGAGTCCGAGTCTGCCCGCCAGGCCCGCATTGCCCGCTCGCGGCGCAAGGCGATCCACTTCGCTGCCCTGGTGCGTGACGGTGAGGGGTTCCGTGCGGACATCGACCTCCCGGCCGGTGCTACCGCGTCGGCGGTGTGCGCCAAGCGCGAGGAGATCGCCGCCACGATGCGCCGGGACATCGCGCAGGTCTGGCCGGAGCCGGACCACCGCAAGCACGCCGCCCGCCTGGTCCTGTACGTCAACGACGAGGCCATGGGACCGCACAACACCCCCAAGTGGCCCCTGCTCACGGCCGGTGCGACCAACCTGTTCGAGCCCGTACCGCTCGGCGTCGACCAGCGCGGCCGGTCGGTGTCCGCGACCCTCATGTTCGCCTCCGGGCTGATCGGTGCCGTGCCCCGCATGGGCAAGAGCTTCACCCTGCGCGTGCTGGCCCTGAACGCCGCCCTCGACCCGCGTTGCGAGGTGCACCTGGCCGACCTCAAGGGCGGTGCGGACTTCCGGATGTTCGAGAAGGTCGCCCACTTCTACCGCTCCGGTGAGGACGCCGAGGACATCGCCGCGATCCTGGCCGACCTCAAGGGCCTGCTGGCCGAGATGCGCCGCCGGTACAAGGTCATCAAGGAGCTGCCCGAGGACATCTGCCCCGAGGGCAAGGTCACCGACCAGCTCGCGTCGCGCAAGTCCCTGCGGCTGCACCCGATCTTCATCGGCATCGACGAGTGCCAGAAGCTCTACGAGCACAAGGAGCACGGCGACTGGTTCGCCGACGCCATGACCGACCTGGTCAAGCGCGGCCCGGCCGTCGGGATCATGGCGTGGAACGCCACCCAGCGCGTGGACGTGTCCTCGATCCCGCGCGGGATCAGCTCGAACGCCGTGCTGCGGTACTGCCTCAAGGTCACCGGTCACACCGAGAACGACATGGTGCTCGGCACCGGCATGTACCACTCCGGCGTCAACGCCACCACGTTCTCGTTCGCCCAGGACAAGGGTGTGGGGTGGTTGGTCGGTGAGGGTGACTCGCCGCGCATCACCCGTACCGCGTTCATCGACGCCGCCACCGCCAAGAAGGTCGTAGCCCGCGCCCTGGCCGCCAAGGTCACCGCCGGATACCTCACCGGCCTCGCCGCTGGCGAGATCGAGGCAGACACCGACACCACCTCAATCCTCGACCACGTCCACGCCGTCTGGCCCAAGCGCAACGGAAAGCCGCTGCCCAAGGCGTGGTGCGCCGAGCTCGCGCCGCTGCTCGCGGAGCACAAGCCGGACCTGTACGAGGGGTGGAAGCCGGAACAGGTCTCCGACGCCCTCAAGGCCCGCGACGTGGACACCGCCCAGGTCAACAAGGTCGGCACCGACGGCGTGCGCCACAACTGGCGCGGCCCCGTCTACGCCGACATCACCGCCGCCCTGGGCATCACGCCCGAGCTCGTGAACGACGAGAAGGAGGACTGACCCATGAGCACCACACACACCACCCCTGCCAGCGGTTCGCGCCGCCTGGTCCTGGCCGGAGCTGTCTCCGTCGCCCTCATCTCCACCGTGTCTGCCTACCTCGCCATGGTCGGCTTCGGCCGTGACGTCCTGGGCATGGACCCGGCCACCGCGTACACCACCGCCGGGGTGTTCGAGCTCTCCCTGGTCACCGTCGCCCTGCTGGCCCGTGAGGCTGCCCGGGACAACCGGCCCGGCGGGGTCCTGCTGTCCCTGACGTGGGCGCTGTCGTCCGCGTCCGGGGTGTTCGCCGCCGTCCATGAGGTCTACCTCGACCACCCCGCCGGGGCCGTCCTGTTCCGGTTCATCGTGCCCCTGCTGGCCGCCCTGATGTGGCACCTCGCCCTGATCGGTGACCGGCACCTCGCGTCCGGCGCGACCTGGTCCGGCATCCGGCAGTCCATGCGGATGCACGCCCTGTTCCTGACCACGGAGGACGCTGTCCGGGCGCACGCCACCGACGACGGCACCCCCGCCGCCCGCCGCAACATCGCCAAGGCAGAGGCCCGCCGCCGTCAGGCTCGCGCCGTCGCGCTCAAGTCCGTGCCCCCGGCCGAGATGCGCACCCGGACCGCAGAGTGGATGGACTCCCTGTCCGCCGTCGCGGACGCCGTGACCGACGTGGCCCGCCTGCACGTCGAGGCCAACAACCGCGTCGCCGGACACCTCACCACCGGCCCGGTGTCCGGGCCGGACTACACCGACCAGGCCGCCTCCGCTGTCCGGGCGGAGCTGACGGACATCACCACGGACAGCGAGCCGGACAGCGACACGGACACGACAACGAGCACTGTCCGGCTGTCCGCCGTCCCGGCAGCCGGACCGGACACCCCGCGTGTCCGGGCCACTGTCCGGCCCAAGCCGCGCCGGACCGTCCGCCCGGCCGGACCCGCGAACAGTGACCGGGCCGTCCGCCTGGACATCGTGTCCGGGCTCCTGTCCGAGACCCCGGCCGCAACCGCCCGCGACGCCCTGTCTGCTCTTGCTGCCCACGGGCACGAGGTGACCGACCGGACCGCGCGTCGCCTGCTGGCCGACGCCCGCGAGGGCTCGCGGAGGTGAACTGACCATGACCACCAACCTCACCCCGGGGGCCCGCCTGCTGTGGGTCACCGCGTGCGCTCTGGTCGCCCTGATCACCGGAGCGTTCTCCGGGTCCGCCCGAGACGCGGGAGTGGTCGCCTACCTGCTGGTGCACGCCGCGTTCATGGCCTCCCTGATCGGCCTGATCATCGTGCTCATGACCACTCCCCTCCCCACCGAGAGCGACGAGGACGAGGAGGGGGAGGGGGTAGCGGGCAACGACCGCGACGGGTCCGGCCCGACGGCGTGAGGGGCCGCTACCCAGTAGCGACCACCCCCGCTACCGGTAGCGCCCCCGCTACCACCTAGAAACCCAGTAATTCCAACGGTTGTAGCGGAGGTAGCGGCCGAACGGCCCACCCCCTGCAACCCCCGAAAACCCCGCTTTCGAGCACCCGCCAAGGGACCGGCGACCCGCTACCGCTACCACCCGCGCCGCCAGGCCCCTAGCTCGGCCCATGCCAAAAACCAGCCGCACCACCACCGAAGGGGAACCACTGATGTCCACCGCGACGCTGTTCAACACCACCACCTCCGACGGCCCCGACGCCACCAACCCCCGCGACATCGACTGGGCCGAGCGCCAGGCCCGCGCCGTCGTCCCGTTCGACGTCGTGAACGGCCTGCCGGTCAACCCGATCACCAACGGCCTGCCCGAGGGGCGTAACGGCCTGTGGCACTGGGGCGAGGCCGTGGCCGCCGACGCCGTGGTTCTCGCGTTCGACATCAACAACCGCCGCCGTGTCCTGTTGGTCGAGCGGGCCGACGGGCACGGGTGGGCGCTGCCCGGCGGGATGCTCGACCCCGGCGAGACCCCGTCCACCGCCACCGCCCGCGAGCTCGCGGAAGAGACCGGGCTGGTCCGGTACCCGGGTGAGTTCCACATGCTGCCCGGACGCGCGGTGCCGGACCCGCGTGCCGGGGCCAACGCGTGGATGGTCACCGTCCCCGCCGTCCTGACCATGCACTGCCTGCCGCTGCCCGAGGTCCAGGGCCTGGACGACGCCCGCTACGCCGGGTGGTACCCCGCCGACTCCTACGCCGAGCTCACGAGCGTCCTGGCCAGCGGGATCTTCCCCGCACACGTCGCGCTGCTGCGCGAGGTCCTGGACGCCTGACCACCCGCTGCCCGGCCCACGGGCCGGGCAGCACCACCCCGCCAGCTCGCACCAGGAAGGGACCCCGCCATGAACCGCACCTACTCCCGCCAGGTCATCGCTGCATGGCTGCACGGCTACACCACCGGCCACGCCAACGGGTGGCACGACGGCCGCAGGGCCGGGCACGCCGAGGGGTACGACGCCGGGCACGCCGACGGCATCCCCGAGGGCCGTATCCGGGCCGACCGCGACGCGTCGGCCAAGTACGCCGCCGCTCTGGAGTGGAGTCGCCGCAACAGCTTCCCGCCCGTGTCCCGCCGTCCGTGGGGCGAGGCCAAGCCCATGCCGACGCCCGCCGACTGCCTCGCCACCTGGCCCGCACCGGCCGCCCTGCACGCCGTCCGTCACGCCGCCTGACCACCAGGGAGACACCACCATGCGACCCACCACCCGCCGCCCGGCCGCTCTGCCGGCACTGCCCGCCCGCGACGTCGAGGCGTTCGTCCTGGACGTCCACCGCACGCACACGAGCTGGTGCTACTGGCCCGCCCAGGACGGACAGGCCCGCCGCTTCGAGGTCTCCGAAGCCCAGGCCGGGACCTACCCCGTACGCGCCGAGACCAACCCCCACGGCGAACAGCTCGCCGTCGTGGACCTGGACACGTTCGTCATGCGCCGCATCACCTGGCGCTGGATCTTCCCGCGACTCGAACGACCCTGCGCCCGGACCGTGTCCGACGTCGCCTGGCTCGCCGAGGAGGTGGTCGACGGGACTGCTGCGATGACCGACGACGACGGCACCACCCTCGCCACCTGGCGCCGCATCCACACAGAGGAGGTCACCCGATGAGCACCCTGACGATCGCTCGTAGGCCGCGTGTGCTGGACCTGTTCTGCTGCCAGGGCGGCGCCGGGACCGGCTACCACCGCGCCGGCTACGACGTCTACGGCATCGACCTGACCGCCCAGCCGCGCTACCCGTTCCCGTTCCTGCGCATGGACGCCCTCACCGCGCTCCGCCTGCTGCTGGCGGGGCACCGCCTGCCGTTCACCCACCCCGACGGCACCGTCGAACTGCTAGGCCTCGCGGACTTCGACGCCATCCACGCGAGCCCCCCGTGCCAGGGCTACTCGCGGGGCAACGCGGGCAAGGTCACCGCCTGGCCCAAGCTCATCCCCGACGTCCGCGCGCTCGTGATCCTCACGGGCCTGCCGTACGTGATCGAGAACGTCAAGGACGCCGCACCCGAGATGGTCGACCCGGTCGGCCTGTGCGGCTGCATGTTCGACCTGTCCACGCTCGACACCGACGGCGTGACCATCCACCTGCAGCGGCTGCGCCTGTTCGAGACCAACACCGCGCTCACCGCACCGCGTCCGTGCGACCACTCGGCGCACCTGTGGGTGGCCGGGGCGTATGGCGGTGCGCGGCGGGATAAGTACGAGGCGAAGTACGTGCGTAAGGGCGGGTACGTGCCCCGCAGCAAGGACGTCGTGAAGGCGCTTCTGGGGATCGAGCACGACATGACCTGGTCGGGCCTGTTCGAGTCCGTCCCGCCTGCCTACACCGAGCACATCGGCACTCAGCTCATGGCCGCCGCCAACCCCGCTGGCTGGAAGGCGGTGGCCTGATGACTGCCCTGACCCCTGACCTGCACACCACCGAGCCGGGCGACCTGGACCCGGAGTCGGTGTTCTGGGAGGCGCGCCCCGAGCTGGCCGCCGTGCGCCAGTACGCCCGCGCCGCCGTCGCCTCGCCCTGGGCCGTCCTGGGCTGCGTCCTGGCCCGTGTCTCGCTGTCCGTGCCGCCCTCGGTCGTCCTGCCGCCCCTGGGCAACGACTCCCAGGCCGTGGCTTCCCTGAACGTGTTCGTGGGCCTGGTCGGCCCGTCCGGCGTCGGCAAGGGCGTCGCCACGGCCGCCGCGCGGGGCGTGCTGGACATCCAGCCCGGGGCCGGGCGCCTGATCGTGGAACGTCCCCTCGGGTCCGGGGAGGGCATCTCCCACATGTTCATCGACACCGACAGCGAGGGCGAGGACACCCCCGCGATCCACTCCGTGTGGTTCGACGTGCCCGAGGTCGACACCCTCACGGCCCTGGTCGGGCGCAAGGCATCGACCCTGTCGTCCGAGGTCCGCAAGATGTTCTCCGGGGAGGGCCTGGGCTTCCAGAACTCCGACCCGACCCGACGCAAGATCGTGCCCTCCCACGCCTACCGCGCCGCGATCGTGGCGGGTGTGCAGCCGCTCAAGGCCGGGCCGCTGCTCGACGACGCCGCCGGGGGCACCCCGCAGCGGTTCCTGTGGCTGCCCGCCACCGACCCCGGCGCTCCCGACGTCGCCCCACCCGCCCCCGAGCCGCTGTCCTGGTCCAGCCCGGTCCTGGCGACGCAGCACGCCCGTACCCACCTGAACGTGGCCGAGTCGGTCCGGGCCGTCCTGCGGGCCGAGCGCCTGGCCCGGCTCCGGGAGCAGATCACCGACGACAACGGGCAGCAGTCCCTGGTCCGGCTCAAGGTCGCCGCGCTACTGGCGCTGCTGGCCCGCCGCACCGACGTCACCGAGTCGGACTGGCAGCTGGCCGACTACGTCATGACTGTCTCTGACCACACCCGCACCCGGATGCGTGACGCTCTGCGTGCTGACGCCGCCCAGGCCGTGCGTGCTCGGGCCGAGGCGCGGGCGGCGTTCGACGAGCACCACGACACCGCCGCCGTCGAGCGCACCGCCCGCAAGATCCTGTCCAAGCTCGACACCGAACCCGTCTCCGCGACCACCGTTCGTCGCGCCCTGGGACCGGCCCTGCGGGACTACTTCGAGGCTGCCACGGACGACCTGATCCGCCGTGGCCTGGTCGAGCGCAACGACGACGTCTACCACGGGCAGCCCCGCACCCGGCTGCGCCGCAGGCAGTGATCCCGAGGCGTGAGGGGTGACAAACCGTCACCCCTCACCGTCACCCCTAAAACTCCAGGTCAAGGCCTGTTTCTAGGGGTGACATTGAGGGGTGACAACTGTCACCCCTCACCCCTCGGGCAGCCACCAACACCGCACGAAGCACACCGCCGCACGAACTAGGGAGACGCCGTCATGGCAACCGCCACACCGCCGGTCTACACCGCGACCGAACCCACCGTCACCGCCGTTACGCCACTGCTGTATCGCGTCGAGGAAGCCGCCGAAGCGCTCCGACTCTCCCGCACGCAGGTCTACGAATTGATCCGCGACAACGAGCTGCGCACCGTCAAGATCGGCGGGCGGCGGCGCGTGCCCGTCGCCGCGGTCGTTGAGTACGTCAAGGCCCTGGAGGGTGCAGCGTGAGCGAGAGCACCGAGACGAAGACACGCCGTTCCCAGGGGGAGGACGGTGTGTACTTCAACGAGAAGCGCAACCGGTGGATCGCGACCGTTGTCGTTGATTCGACGTCGGGGAAGCGCAAGTCCGGTTCGGGCACAAGCCGGACGGCCGCACTGAAGGCCGCGCGGAAGCGCGCCGACGCATACAAGAAGGGTCTCGTCGACGACGCAGAGAAGTACACCGTGCGGAACGCGATCACCGACTGGCTGGAGTATGGGCACGGTGATGCAGATCCCGACACCTACGCCAGACACGACTACTTGTCGCGGCATGTGCTGAATGCATTGGGCCCAATCAAGCTCCGCGACTTGAAGACGACGGACGTCGAGAAGTTTCTGAAGACCTTCACGACGACCCACTCGACGCGAACTATTGGTGATATCAAGTGGTGCCTAAACACGGCTGTGCGGCGAGCAATGGCACGAGACCTTGCTGAGCGGAACGTCGTAGAGCTGGCTGAGGTACCGCGGGGGAGGGCGGGGCGGCCCTCGCGGGCACTGACCAAGGAACAGGCGCTCGGCATCCTCAGGTTGACCAAGACGCACCGGATGTATGCCTACATCGTGGTGTCGCTGCTTACCGGCGTCCGCACCGAGGAGATGCGGGCGCTGCGCTGGGAGCAGATCGACCTGAATGGCGAACCTGCCTCGATATCCGTGTGGCGTTCTGTGCGGAAGTCCGGCGACACGAAGACCGAGCTGTCTAGGCGGACCCTCGGCATATCGGCTCTAGTTGCGGGCGTGCTTCACCGGCACAAGGCGAGGCAGGACGCAGATCGAGTCAAGGCCGCCGGGAAGTGGACAGAGTCGGGACTCGTCTTTACGACCACGCTGGGCACGGGCCTGGACGCCGCCAACGTGCGACGGTCATTCCGTCACGCGCTGGGTCTCGTGCCTGGCATCAACCCGGCTGAGTGGGTCCCAAGGGAACTGCGGCACTCCTTTACCTCGCTGATGTCTGCCCATGGAATCGCGAACGAGGAGATCGCCCGCGTGCTTGGTCACTCCGGCACAGCGGTCCTGGAGAGGATCTATCGCCACGAACTGCGCCCAGTGATCGAGACAACGGCGACAGCCATGGACCAAGTCTTCTCTCATGAAGACATCGCGCCGGACTGGCACATGGACCCACTCTTCACCGTTGGGGAGGCGGGAGGCGGCACGCGAGCGTAGCGGAGGAGGATAGTAAGCACTCGGTTCTGACGCGCGAGATCCTTCGGTCGGCGCTCCTGTCGGTCGGCGGGTCTCGCGCGTCACGAATCAGCAGGGCCTCACTGTTCGAATCTCACCCCATGTGGACGGCCTCGGGGAGTGAACACACTGACATACTGGAGAGATGCCCGAGTCTGATGTGAAGCCGACCTGTTTCATAGCCATGCCGATCACTACTCGTCACGACGAAGTTGCGGTTTATGGCGGAGATCAGAACCACTGGGCGCACGTAATGGGCAGTTTCTTTGAGAAAGCAATAAGGCAGGCAGGTTTTGAGCCGATTAGACCGAGGGTCATCGGTGCGAACTTGATCCACGGCGAGATAATTCGTAATCTAAGTACTGCTGATTTGGTCCTCGTGGATCTTAGTAGCCACAACCCGAATGTGTTCTTTGAGTTGGGTGTTCGCACCTCGATAAATAAGCCGATCGCTCTGGTGTGTGACGAGCACACGGCGCTCCCGTTCGACATATCGGGGATCAACACGTTCGAGTACGATTCTAAGTTGCCTCTTTGGGAGAATGACCGACAGCAAACGGACCTCGCGCAACATATCGAGGATAGTTTTCGTAGTTGCGGCGGTGAGAATCCGCTCTGGAAGCAGTTTGGCCTCAGTATCACCGCGTCCGAGCCGAATGCGGGTGAGTCGCCGCTCGAGGCGAAGGTGGATGTGCTCGTGAGCCAGTTCATGCAGATGCAGGACAGGCTGGATCGCGACTGGTCTTCCGTGTTGCGTGAGGAGGCGAAATATGTTGCCGCGCCAACCCCTGGCAAATACGATGGCACACCCGCCAACAAATTCTCCGATGCCTTCCATCGGCGCATGATTCGGCGCGATCCGCCTAGCACTTTGATGTCTCAGATTAGGCGCGCTGATGCGGTCAGCATCTATTTCGCACCACCGGTTGTGCATGATGATGTGGTGTTCGCGCGAGATTTGGCGGCGCAGTACGGTGTTGAGGTCGACATCCATACGGCCGCCAAGGACTTTCGAGAGGCGACAGGACGCCTCGAAGGCGTGAGCTATGTCGACGGTGCGGACCGGCCTGACCGCGACCTGTAGTGGAGAATGTGCCAGCCGCTTCGGGGGTTGCCTGCCTCGCCAGCGAGGCGTGTCCGTGCAGCCGGGCTATTTGTCCACACGGTGGGTCTAGGTGGACCGTGCCTTCCTGGTGCTCCGTCGTCTCGGCACGTGATGAGAGAGTTTCGGCGCTGGGCCGCTCTGTTGTACCTGAGGTCTGGGGCCGTGAGGCATAGTGCTGCAGTTAGTACTGCAGCAGCAGTCCGCCCTTGTGCTCTAGAGTCAAACAAGAGGCCCCCCGATCAGCGTTTCCGCTGGTCGGGGGGCCTTTCTGCACGGTGGGCGATACTGGGATCGAACCAGTGACCTCTTCGGTGTGAACGAAGCGCGCTACCCCTGCGCCAATCGCCCGTGCTGCCTGCCCGGTAGGGCGTGCGTGGACGATATTAGCCTGGTTCGAGCGCGGATGCGAAATCCGAATCGCCGGGCCGAGCAGGAACCGCGTCAGGGGTCGGTCCGCTCCCGCATGTTCCGCTCGAAGAGGTCCCGCGCGGCGGCCGACAGCTCGCCGATCTGCAGGTCCACGCCGTCGAGCCAGACCGTCGGCTGCACGTTGCGCACCGACCCGGTCAGCAGCATCCGTGCCTCGCCGGCGGACACCCGGTCGAGCGCCGAGAACGGCAGCTCGCCCTCCTTGGCCTCGCGCACGGGCAGGCCCGCCTCGGCGCCCCACTCGAGCAGCAGCTCGCGCGTGATGCCGGCCAGGCAGCCCACGCTGAGCGGGGGAGTGACCAGCTCGCCGTCCAGCTCCAGGAACACGTTCGAGCCGGTGCCCTCGCACAGGTCGCCCGCGGTGTTCGCGAACACCGACTCGTCGGCGCCCTTGCCGATCGCGTCCGCCAGGGCCACCACGTTCTCGGCGTACGACGTCGTCTTCAGGCCCGCGACGGCGCTGTTCTCGTTGCGCGTCCAGGGGGAGCGGGCGGCCCGGCCGGTGTGCACGACGACGGCCTCGGTCGCCGCCACCACCACCGTCTGCGGCCCGTCCGAACGGCCGGAGCCGAGCGGCCCGATGCCGTCGGTCACCGTGATGCGCAGCCGGCCGGCGTCCGGCGAGGCGGCGAGGACCGCGTCCACGCCGTCGCGCACCGTGCGCAGGTCCAGGGGTCCCATGCCCATGCCGGAGGCCGACCGTTCCAGGCGCGCCAGGTGGCGCGTCAGCGCGAACGCGTGCCCGTTCAGCACGGCGCAGGTCTCGAAGACGCCGTCGCCGACCGTGATGCCGTGGTCCACCGCGCTGAGCGCGGCCTCGCCGGGCGCGACCATGCGCCCCTGTGTCCAGATGACCGTCATGCCGCCCAGTGTGTCACCGGCGCAGGGTCACGTGGGTCACCTCCGGTGTGTGCCGCACGCTCGTGGACGAGAACTCGATGGGCGGCACGCCGTCGAACACGCGGGTGCCTGAGCCGAGCGTGAACGGGACCACGTGCAGGCGCAGCTCGTCGACGTGCCCGGCGGCGAGGTACTCGTTGAGCGTGGTGGCCCCGCCGGTGATGGAGATGTCGCCGTCGCCGGCCGCCTCCCGGGCCTGGGCGAGCGCGCTCTCGATGCCGTCGGTGACGAAGTGGAACGTGGTGCCGCCCTCCATCTCCACCGACTCGCGCGGGTGGTGGGTCAGCACGTAGACCGGCCCGTGGTACGGCGGGTTGTCGCCCCACCAGCCCGTCCAGTCGAGGTCCCACGCGCCACGGCCGGCCGTGAACATGTTGCGGCCCATGATGTACGCGCTCGCGCCGACGATGGCGTCCACCTCGGCCTGGTGCGCGTCGCCGTACTCGAACATCCAGGTGTGCAGGCGCTCGCCCGCCAGCGGGCCGAACGGGTGCTCCAGGCTCTGGTCGTGGCCCGCGGAGTAGCCGTCGAGCGAGACTGCCAGGTCTGCTTTCACGATTCCCATGCCTGTCCGACGGCGGGGGCCGCCGGAACTCATCGGTGACTCGCCCGGCCGCTCAGCCCTCGCCGCGGTAGCTCCCGAAGCTCCACAGGTTGCCCTCCGGGTCGCGCACCACGCAGGACCGGCCGCCGTAGTCCTGGTCGGCGGGCTCGCGGAGGCTGGAGCCCCCGGCGGCCAGCGCCGCCGCGTAGGTGCCGTCCACGTCGTCGGTCACCGCGTACGCCGAGCCGGTCCCGGCCTGGTCCGGCCAGTTGGGGCGCGGCTGGTGCGTGCCGAGCATGACGCCGCCGCCCTCCGGCCAGGCCAGCTCGGCGTGCTGGACGACGGCGGGGTCGGCGTCGTCCCGGTAGACGGCGCGCTCCGTGAAGCCGACGGCCTTCAGCCAGGCCAGGCCCGCGTCGGCGTCGCGGTAGGACAGGGTGACCCACAGTCCGGTGCTCATCGTGATCCTCCTCGTTCGGGTACGTCCCACGATGCCCGAGGCGGGTCGGCGACGTCTTGAACGAACGGGAACTCCTCGCGCAGCCAGGTGGTCGGCGTGCAGCCGCCCAGGGCCACCC
This sequence comes from Promicromonospora sp. NPDC090134, assembly GCF_044746965.1. NCBI lineage: Bacteria > Bacillati > Actinomycetota > Actinomycetes > Micrococcales > Promicromonosporaceae > Promicromonospora > Promicromonospora sp. NPDC090134. Next base: position 171,360 of record NZ_JBIVCZ010000008.1, read on the forward strand.
ACTCGCGGGTCAGGTGGGCGTGGTCCGCGTACCCGGCTGACGCGGCGACGTCGGCCAGGCTTACCCGTCCCGACCGGGCGGCGATGACGAGCGCGCGGCGCGAGCGGGCGAGGCGGGCCACGCGCCGCAGGTCACGGGGCGTGAGCCCGCACTCGGCGCGGACGAGGTCCTGCAGGCGACGGCGGCTCCACCCCTGCTCGGCCGCGACGTCGCGGACCTGGCCGCCACGCGCGATGCCGGCCAGCGCCCGCCCGACGTCGGCTCGCGGTCCCGGCTCCCCGGCCCGCGCGAGGTGTTCGACCAGGACGCGCACGACGGCCGCGCCGTCCGGGGACACACCGTCGGAGGACGCGGCGAGCAGCTCGGGCAGGTGCGCGAGGTGGGGCGCGACCTCGGGCAGGCTCGTCAGCTCGCCGGCGAGCTCGCCCGCGGGCACACCGAGCAGCATCCGGGCGCCACGGAGCGTGAGGGACACGCTGACGCCGCGCTGCCGGCCGCCGTGGTGGATGGCAGCGGGCCGGGTGTGCAGCCCGGACACGCAGGACCAGGCCTGCCGCCGCGAGCCGTCGGACCCGGCCCACGCGACGTCGATCGGATCGTCGAGCGGCAGCTCGAACGTCACGCCGACGCCGGGCATGCCCCGGTGCACGCCCGGGGCTCCCAGGTCCAGGTCGTACGGGACGACGGCGGAGACGTAGGGAGCGAGGACCTCCGGGACCCCGGAGCCGGGAACGTGCGCCACGCCTCCACGGTAGTCCGGGCCTCCGACACCCGGCTGGGCGACGGCGGCCCGGACGCCGCCCGCGCCCGGGCCGTCAGGACGACGCCAGCGCGACCAGCCGCTCCGCCTTGAGCTCTGTCTCGTGCCACTCCGCCGTCGGGTCGGATCCCCAGGTGATCCCCGCGCCCGTGCCGAACCGGAGCACGCCGTCGGCCCACCAGAAGGTCCGGATGCCGACGGCGAGCGAGGCCCGGCCGCCGTCGACCCAGCCCACGGCCCCGCAGTACGGGCCACGCGGAGCGGTCTCCAGCTCGCGGATGATCCGCAGCGCGCTGGACTTCGGGGCGCCCGAGACCGACCCGGGCGGGAAGGTGCCGGCCAGCAGCCTGGGCCACAGCTCGCCGGGGCGGACGACGTCGTCGGAGAGCGTGCCGCGCACGCGTGAGACCAGGTGCACCAGACCCGGGTGCTCCTCGACAGCGAGCAGCGACGTGACCTCGACCGTGCCCGGGCGGCAGACGGTCTGCAGGTCGTTGCGCACCAGGTCGGTGATCATCACGTTCTCGGCCCGGTCCTTGTCGGTCAGGCCGTCGGGCGTGCGGGCCGTGCCCTTGATCGGGCCCGACTCCACGACGGGCCCGTCCGGCCCGTCGGCCAGCGACAGGTACAGCTCGGGCGACGCGCTCACCACCCACACCGGGTCCAGCCCGCTCGCGGCGGGGACGTGCACGGCGGCCGCGTGCGGGGCCGGGTTGCCCGCGGCGAGGCGGGCCGCGAGCGCCCGGGCGTCGGGCTCGGCGCTCGCTGTGCCGCCGACGCTGCCGGGCAGGGGAGCGGACAGCACCCGGCAGATGTTGGCCTGGTAGACCTCGCCCTCGCGCACGTACTCGCGCACCCGCTCGACGGCGGCCTCGTAGGTCACCTGGTCCATCGAGGTCGTCCACGTGTCGGACGCCGGTCCGTGCCAGGTGCCGGCGGGCCCGGTGCCGTCGGGTCCCGCTCCGGCGGGCTCCCTGGAGGCGTCACGCACCTGGTTGAAACGCCACGCGCGTGCCCGGCCCTCGAAGTCGGCGACGACGAACCAGGTGCCGGTCTCCAGGCGTTCCGGCTGCTCCAGCACGTCGACGCACTCGACGGCGTCGGTCGCGACGCGTCCGGCGAAGCTCGCCCAGCCGGTGGCGCCCGTCACGTCAGGTGGGGTCGCTGGGGCGCCGGGGCGGGACGGAACCGGTGGGATCGTGCGGTTTGCGGGCGGATGGGCCGGGCGGGGTGACACGGGACAACCGTACGGGCGGCGCGCGCGATTGGACGGTTCGCCCTCCGTTCGATTAATGTTCAGAACGCCGGAACACCGGGGGAAACCCCAGGATGCCCGGCTTCGCGGATGTAGCTCAGTGGTAGAGCATCACCTTGCCAAGGTGAGGGTCGCGGGTTCAAGTCCCGTCATCCGCTCTGAAAGTCGCTCTCGTGATTCTTCGGCTGAAGAGAGCAGCCGTCGGCTGCTGTCTGGCCGAGCGGTGGGTTGGCCGAGAGGCGAGGCAGCGGCCTGCAAAGCCGTACACACGGGTTCGAATCCCGTACCCACCTCGCAGCACGACGGGCGATTGGCGCAGCGGTAGCGCGCTTCCCTGACACGGAAGAGGTCACTGGTTCGATCCCAGTATCGCCCACGCGTAAAAAGAGGCCCCCGGGCCGGCGGAGACGCCGACCGGGGGCCTTCTGCATGTCTGGTGCTGGTGGACTGGTGTGGGCAGCAGGAGCCAGTTTGGGACACCTGCGGTCCCACAGCGGTCCCACAGGCCGGTGTTCGCAGAACACCTGACTGTGGGAGGTAGTGCCATGACAGAGAAGCGATGGTCGAGCGTCGCAAGAACGCCCGCACGGGCAAGACGACGGGGTTCCGTGCCCGGTACGTCGGGCCGGACACGGCAAAGCACTCGCTGCCCTTCGCTGCGAAGGTCGACGCCGAGGCGTGGCTGTCCCGGGAAGAGGGCCTGATCGCTCGCGGTGAGTGGACGCCGCCGGCATGGCGAACCGTGGCGGTGACGATCACCGTGGACGAGTACGCGGAGCAGAACCTCGCCCTGCGGCGCCTGTCGCCGCGCAGCCGGGAGGAGTACGACCGGTACCGGGAGCGGTTCATCACGGACAAGCCGATCGGACGGGTCGGGCTCCGGTCGGTGACCTCGCTGGACGTCGCGGCGTGGCTGACCGAGGTCCGGGCCTCCACGGGCCCGACGATGGCAGCCCGCGTCTACGGGTTCCTGTCGTCGTTCAACGCCGCTGTGCGGGATGGTCTGCTGGACCGCAGCCTGTGCACCATGCGCGGCGCGTCGAACGCGCCACGCGCATCTGCCAAGGCTGTGGCGTCGCCGGCCGAGGTCGCCGTGCTGCTGGAGTACCTGCCCCAGCGGTACCGGGTCATGGTGCTGGTCGCGGCCTGGAGCGGGCTGCGGTCCGGAGAACTGCGCAACCTGCGTCGCCGGGACGTGGATGTGGCGGGCGGCACGGTGAACGTGCACAGCCAGGTCCAGAACCTTCGCGGGCGGGGCAAGGTCGTCCGGGACGTGACGACGGCCGCTGCGCGCCGTGTGTGGTGCTGCCGCCCGCTGTGACGTCCGCCCTGGAGGAACAGCTCGACGACGGCGCGCAGCCCGGCCCCGACGGGCTCGTGTTCCCCTCCACCATGGGGACGCCGATCTCGCAGTCGACCTTCTGGGAGGCGTGGAACAAGGCACGCAAGGCGATCGGCCGACCAGGCCTGCAGCTGCATGACCTGCGCACGACCGCAGCCACGCTCGCGGCCGGTACCGGGGCGACCATCGCCGAGCTCATGGCCCGACTGGGGCACACGACACCGAACGCAGCGATGTGTTACCAGACGGCGGTACATGGCGCTTGATGCCCGCATTGCCGGGGCGCTCGACGGGCTCGTGGTGCTGCCCGCCGCAGCGGGCAGCACTGCCTCCGACCCCACCGACGACAAGATCGCGGTCCCACCGCAATCACGCGAAGTTGCTGCGTGACCGGCGGTAACGGCTGACATGCTCGGGCGGGGGTCCCACAGTGGACCGTCGTCTGACGCCGTCGTCCTGACCGCCATCATCGCCCGGCTGCGCAACTGAGCCGCAGTCGTCAGTAGAGCGCGACTTTCCAAGTTTCGAGTTCTGGTTCGCCCGGCGGCAGGCTCCCGGTGCAGTACTTGTAGAGCCATGCCGCTGCTCGTCGCTCGGCGTGCTTCTCGTTCACGGGCTCGCCGTAGTCGTCGAGTTCCAGGACGTTGGCGAAGATCGCGAAGAGGGTCTCCATCTGGCTCGGCGAGTCGCGCGGGCCGTCCCAGTAGTCGATCCCGTCGAGGAGTGGATGCCCGACCGACCCGCGGGCAACCCAACCTGCGAAACGCCGCAAGGCGCCGGATGCCCCGTGGGCCAACTTCGTGCTCACAACTCCCAGCCGTGTTCGGCGTAGGTCTTCTTGTCCCAGTCGGGGTAACTCGTCGTGTAGACGCCCCAGCCCTGATGCACGTAGTACAGCGTCATTGCCTCGAAGTGGCTGCTGGCTTCAACTGTCCATGTGAGGCGAGCAGCGGTGGAGAGACCTGCGCGGGCCTGTTCCCCATGTTTGCCGGCGAGGCAGAACATGTATGGACTCCCCTCGGGGTCCTCCCAGAGTTCATGCAGCACACGGTGAGTGTAGAGCGACCGCCCCGTCATATCCGCGCCCTGGTGTGCCGTCATGCCAAGAGGGCCGGGCTACTACTCAATGGGGAACTACGCATCTGGACCTGATGCCGGAACGACGAATGGAGAAGCCCCAGGGGCGACTGTGGTGATCTCCAGGCCAGAGAAGATGAGCGACAAGTTGTGCCCGTTGGTTTCGATCAGTGCCTCGTGGAACGGCCGGCCCATGTCGCCTGACCACTCCTGTGTCTCGCGTGACGCAGGTAGGAGCTGCATGCCCGGGTACAACACCTGCCACTTCACCCCCCACACGTACGCTTCGCGCTCGCCCGACCGAGTCCAAGCGTCGTAGTCGATCAGGTCGTCATCCTGCGAATAGAGCCAGACATCACGCCGAACGGCCGTGGTCACTGTCGCGCGAACACAATGGGTGAACCGGTACCGGAGGTGCTCGGGCTCGATACCCGTTCGTGGATCCGCTGTCGCGTAGATGTAGAGGTCGTAGTCACGCATGTAGTCGGTGAAGCCGTGGAAGACCAAGGCCTGGTCGAGCACCTCGTCAAACGCCTGCCGGATCTGCTGTTCGTCCACGTGGACACCCTGCACCAAGTGGCTCGTCAATACCTACAACGACGGCCGCGCTGTGTCGCTGACTGGGAGATCGGCCTGGTACTACAGCCGCAGATCAGGCCGGTGGGTTGCGACGGCGCTGCCCCCGCGCGGCGGCGCGGCCTCGGGCGTGCGGGACCGGCACTGCCGGTGTGGACGGCAGGAGCCCTTGGCGTGGACTCGCTCCGCGCCCGACCCGTGGCGCAACGATTCGAGGAGCGAAGAACTGGCCCCGCTCTGGCGCACCGCGGTGCTCATGGGCCAGTTGCGGCCGTCTAGCTGGGGTCGGCGAGCTGACGATGGGCCTGCGCCACCGCCCGAAGCATGGTGGCGACCACGTCCGAGGCGGTCAGCCGCCCGTCGGTCGCGAGCTGGTAGACCTCCCGGTCGGGGTGGATCGCGAATCGGATCTGTGGTTGCTCCCTGAGGAGCACCGTGACGAGGTCGTCGCCGTCGGGGTCGTCCTCGCCGTCGTCCAGCGCGCCGAAGTGGTCGTCGCTGATACCGACGTCCCACGTCTTCCCGTCCTTGGTCGCGAACTCGATGGAGCCGAGAAACTGCTCGCGGGGGACAGGAGGGGCTGACGGGTCGTAGAGGTCCACAAAATGCTCGGGTGCCTCGCCGATCGCGGTCCTCACGGGTGCGACGGCAGCGAACGCGGCGCCCTCGTAGTGGTACCACCCGTCGGGATCGCGCTCACCGGGGACACCTGGGTCCTCCCAGCGTGGGCTTCGTCCGAACACCTGTGCCTCCTGTGTGACGTGTATACGGGTCGCACAGCGGGTGGGTGCGGCGCCTCGGTGCGCCGCACCCACCCGCTGCGTCCTACGACTGCGGCATGTAGATCGTGAACGGGATGCCGTTGCGGCGCAGGCAGTCAAGGACGTCCTGCTCGATCCCGAGCGCGACACCTCCGTTCTGCCAATCGTTCCATGGCGCGAAGTGCCACTCGATCCCCAAGACGGTGTTGTTCGGGTCCCGCATGATCTCGGCGTCCTTCTCGCACTGTCGAGCGGATCCCTTGTACTTGGGCGTACCGGTCTTGACCTCGTGGAAGACCTGCCCGGCGTTGTTCGGCCGCTCCTCGACGACGTCGGGATAGCGGTACCCGTCCGAGGTCATCAGCTTCAGACGCGGTGGTGTGCGGTTCACGGTGACGCTCCTGCCGAGCGCCGTGAGGTCGTTCCCGACGAAGGCCTCGCCGGCCTTGCCGGACCGCAACGGTCGAGTCGTCGTGCCCGATGCCTTGCGCAGCGGGTCCGCGAGCACCTCGGCGAGGCGCTTGAGGTCGCTCTTCTGGCTCTTGGCCAGGCGGATGATCATCCCGTCCGGCAGCCCGTTGCGCACGAGCGTGTCGTAGTCGGCGCCGAAGACCTCCTTCAGGATCGACGACTTGGCGGCATCGCCGAGCCAGTCCTGCCTGGTCAGCCATCGGACGATGTCGTTCGTCCGGTGCGCGAACTTGCCGATGAAGCGGACGGTCTTGCCGATGATCGCCGCGGCGTCGCCGACGTAGGGCACGATGCTCGCCAGGCTGATGCCGAGCCCGACCCAGTCGGAGTTGATCGCGCCGGCGATCGCGTCCCGCAGGTCGGTGATGCCGCCGACGATCCACCCGACGACCGGGATGAAGCTGAGCGCCGTCGAGCAGATGTTGCCCGCGAACCATGCCATCGAGTCGCGCGTGTCGAACTCGCCCGCAACCAGGCCGACCATGAAGTCGGTGACGTAGTCCCACTCGCTCACCCGCTCGTCGAAGACGAGCGGGTCGATCCCCTCGTCGACGGCGTGCTGGATCTCGTAGGAGTCGGAGAGCCCGTCGCTGTCCGTGTCCGACGTCGTGGGATCGGTGAGTTCGGCGTCGACCTCTTGGAAGTCCGAGAGCCCGTCGCCGTCCGTGTCCGCGTCATGCGGGTCGGTGCCGTACTCGTCGGTCTCCTCGATGTCATCGAGTCCGTCGCCGTCCGTGTCCTGGTCCGTGGGCGTCGTCTCGATAGGCGGCAGGTCTGTGCCAGGAACAGGCTCTGGTTCGGGCTGGTCCGGGACCAAGGGGTCGCTACCGGCGGCGACCTCGTCGCCGTCTGTGGCACCGTCGCCGTCGGTGTCGGGGTTCGTCGGTGAGGTCCCGAGGTCCTGCTCCTGCAGGTTGGTCAGGCCGTCGCCGTCGATGTCCTCGTCGCCGTCGCCGACCCCGTCGCTGTCGCTGTCGGGATTGCCCGGCCAGGTCCAGCCGGCGAGCTCGGTGATCTCGAACTGATCGGTCAGCCCGTCGAAGTCGGAGTCCTCGAGCAGCGGGCTGGAGCCGAAGCGGAGCTCGACGACGTCGATGACGCCGTCGCCGTCGTGATCCCCCTCGTACGTGATCCCGAATGTCTCCAGAACCGCGAAGCCGTTGCCCCAAGCCCGTTCGCTGTTGATCGTGGCCGGCTCGATGTTGGCCTTGAGGAAGAATTCGTCAGACTTGGCCAGATCTGCCTCAGCGGCGGTGAGAAGGGCGAACGCCTCGTCCAGGCCCGCCGGGCGCTCGATGTCCTTAGGAGCGTCGCGGAACGGCCCGATCGTGACCTCGGCGTCCTGGATCGCCGCGTCGGACAGCAGCCGCACTCCTGTCATGGACTTGACCAGCGCGGTGACGTACCCGACCTCGGCATCCCCGTTCGGCGGCGACGCACCGGTCATGCGGGACTTGAGGAAGGACTCGAAGTGCGTCAAGTTGTCGAACGCGACCTCGGCTTCCGCGCGGCCCTCGAATCTCGCGCCGTCGAAGTACGCGTCGCCGACGTCCTGCAGCACCGGTTCCAACCGGCTCTCCGCCAGGGACTCGGCGTCGACCCATGGCCGCAGGGCCTCGGTGCCCTCGGTCATGTACGTCAGCGCGTCGTGGTCGTACTCCGTGGACGGGATCTTCGCGATCTCCGTCTGCCAGAGCGGTGGCTCGTTGGCCTGTGCCGCACCAGCGACGAGCGGGCCGAGCAACGCTGCGACGGCCGCTGTGGCCACTGACCGCCGGAACCATCTTTGGCTTCCCAGCATGAAATCTCCCCGGATGTAGGGAATAAAGGGGACAAAGCGTTTCATGCTGGGAAGATGCCGGCAACGGAATGAACGTCTCCTGGCTCAATATCACCCGGAGGGCGGTCAGCTGGCTTCCCCCTGACGATTGAAGCAACGCTGAGCCGCACCGGGGGCGGGCCATGCTCTCGGGGGCACGGCGCTCATCACGGAGCAACAGGCGCGCGACGTCCACCTGTACCAGCTGAGCCCGTCGCCGGACCGCGCCCGTTCCTCCGGGCGACGCTCCGCGCCTGCCCCTCGTGGATGTCACTCACCCACTCCCAGCCGGGCTCGGCCGACCCGCCGATGCGCGGGTCGTCGGGCGTGCGACCGTCCCGCAGGGCGTGCAGGTACGCGCGGTCCAGGTCGATCCGCGCGCGCACCCGGCCGGTCCCGGCGACGGCGGACCCGTGGCCGGGGACGAGCACCTCGACGTCGCTCGCGACGTCCTCCAGCGTCCGCAGCCCGGCGAGGTACTCCTCGACCGGGTCGCTCGTGTCGGTGAAGTCGCCGAGCATCGGCACGAAGACGTCGGAGAGCAGGTCGCCGGCGGCGAGGACGCCGCGGGTCTCGACGAGCAGCGCCGCGTGGCCCGGGGAGTGCGCCGGGTGCTCGATGATCCGGACCGCGGGGCCGTCCCACGGGATCCGTTCGGTCCCGGCAGGCAGCCCCGTGACGAGGCCGAAGAGGTCCAGCGGGACGTCGTCGGCGATCTCCGGCGGGAGCCCCTCGGCGACGCGCGCCCGCCAGTCCGCGGCCGACCGGAGCGCCTGCATGTCGGCGGCGCAGCGGGCGGTGCCGTAGCGCGGGGCCTCGCCGAGCTCGGCGTGCCAGAGCACGTGGTCCCAGTCGGGGTGCGTCGAGAAGCCCGCCACGACGGGCAGGCCCAGCTCGTTCAGGTCGTTCGCGAGGCAGGCCATCTCGGAGCCCGTGATCCCGGCGTCGACGACCAGCACGCCGTCCTGCCCCCGCACGACGACGGTGTTGTTCCGGAGCAGCTCGCTCCGGTGAACCAGAACGCCCTCCGCGACCTGCGTCAGCATGGCGTCTCCATCCGTCCGTCCGCGTCCGGCCTCAGCTGCCGGCCCCGGGCGGGCCGTCGAGCACGGTGGGCGTGTACTCCAGCAGCTGCAGGCGCCCGTCGAACGTGCGGCTCTCCACCAGGTCCAGGGCGACGTCGGGATACGCGTCGAAGATGCGCTCCCGGCCGGTGGCGCCCGTGATGACCGGGAACACCACCACGCGGAAGCTGTCCACCAGGCCGGCCTCGAGCAGCGACCGGCTCAGGCTGAGGCTGCCGAGCGTGCGCAGCGGGCGGGCCGAGGTCTCCTTGAGCTCCCGCACGGCCTTCACGGCGTCGCCGGCGACCAGCTCGGTGTTGGCCCACGACAGCGGCGTCTCAAGAGTGGAGGAGAACACCACCTTGGGCATGTCGGCCATCGGGTCCTCGGGGGCCTGGGCCATCATCCCGTGCATCAGCCGGTACGTGGCGGCGCCCATGAGGGTCGTGTGCTGGTTCTCGCCGTCCTCCCCGAGGAAGGCGAGGTACTCCGGCCCCTCCAGGCCCCAGAACCCGGGCCAGCCCTCGGCGGCCGCGTAGCCGTCCAGCGAGATGATGAAGTCCACCATGAGCTTCTGCATCGGTCTCTCCTCGGTGTTCGGTGTGTGCTCGTGGTGACCGGCCGTGCGGGAGAAACTCATCGGTGGACGGCGGGCCGCGGCACGGCCCGCCGTCCGGGACACGACTACTGCGTCGTGTAGTGCTCGATGCTCATCACCAGGATCACGCGGTCCGCGCTGTCGGCGGGCGGCTGCTGCTCGGCGTTGCCGTACCGCTTGCCCAGGTGCACGTAGAAGTCGCCCGTCGGGTCCGGGACCACCTCGACGAGCTTGCCGCGCACCTCGATGTAGTTGAACGCGTTCTCGTCGTTCAGGATCGCGAGGCTCATCGACGGGTTGTGCTGCAGGTTGCGGTACTTGGCCCGGTAGGTGGTGTGCGTGAAGCGCAGCGTCTCGCCGTCGAAGTCGAACCACATCGGGTTCACCTGGACCGTGTCGTCGGGACGGATGGTGCCGAGGAACGCGTAGTTCGGCTTCTCGAGCAGGTGGATGAGCTGGGCGGGGATGACGTCGGAAGCACTCATGCCGCCGAACATAGCCCCTCTGGCCCCTCCCCGGGGTTATGGGATGAAAACGAGCTGTGAGGTCTTGTTTAACCCGGTCGATCCATGAAAACGCAGGGTGAAAGGCGTTCGAGAGCCCCGATTTCATTTCCGGCCGGTTACAACTGCTTTGGGCTCTTGTGGGGTGAATTGTGGACGGGTAATACTCGCCGCCAGCGAGACGGCAGGTGACGGCGTCCCGTTCCTGCCGAGCAGGGCACGCCGCCAGCGTGCCCACAACCCAGGAGGATGTGCCATGAGGTTCACTCGCACCACGATCCGCCCCGGTTCGGCCAGCACGGCCCGTCTCATCGCGCTCGCGGCAGGGCTCGGCCTCGCGACGTCCACGCTCGCGGGGCCGGCGGCCGTCGCCGCGCCCGACCGGCCCACCGTGGCCGAGCTCGCCACCGTGCACGCCGCGGTGGGCGAGGCCGACGTCGACGGCGTCGCCTGGTACACCGACACGGCCACCGGCAAGGTGGTCGTCACCGCCGACTCGACCGTCTCCGCCGCGGAGCTCGCCGAGGTCCGCGCAGCCGCCGGCGCCGACAAGGGCGCGCTGACCGTCAAGCGCGCCGCCGGCGTCTTCAAGCCCCTGCTGGCGTCGGGTGACGCCATCTACGGCTCGGGCTACCGCTGCTCGGTCGGGTTCAACGTCCGCAGCGGCAGCCAGTACTACCTCCTCACGGCCGGGCACTGCGGCGACGTCGCGCCCACCTGGTACACCAACTCGGCGCAGACCACGCTCGTCGGCGCGACGGTCGGCTCCAGCTTCCCGGGCAACGACTACGCCCTGGTCCGGTACGACAACACATCGCTGAGCCACCCCGGCGGCTACACCGCCGGCAACGCCTACGTGGGCCAGAGCGTCACCCGGGACGGCTCCACCACCGGCGTGCACACCGGCACCGTCACCGCCCTGAACGTGAGCGTCAACTACCAGGGCAGCGGCACCGTGCGGGGCATGATCCAGACGAACGTCTGTGCCGAGCCCGGTGACTCCGGCGGCGCGCTGTACAGCGGGTCGACCGCTCTGGGCATCACCTCCGGCGGCAGCGGCAACTGCTCCACCGGCGGGACCACGTTCTACCAGCCCGTGACCGAGGCGCTCAGCGTGTACGGCGTCTCGATCTACTGAGCGACCCTGTCCTGACCTGCACGGGCGGCGTCGCCGGGCATTCCTGGCGGCCCCGCCCGCGTCGTGCGGAGGCCCGGAGGCGCGGCTGCAGGTGGCGCGGCGATTTCGATTGGACCGGCACGCCGTTTGTGAACTACTCTTCCGGAGCGTCACCACGCCGGGACCGAAGGGTCCAGGATGGTCATAGCGCGGATGTAGCTCAGTGGTAGAGCATCACCTTGCCAAGGTGAGGGTCGCGGGTTCAAGTCCCGTCATCCGCTCGATACCCGCTTTGGTGGGGAGCACGGTGGGTTGGCCGAGAGGCGAGGCAGCGGCCTGCAAAGCCGTACACACGGGTTCGAATCCCGTACCCACCTCGGGCGATTGGCGCAGCGGTAGCGCGCTTCCCTGACACGGAAGAGGTCACTGGTTCGATCCCAGTATCGCCCACCAGCACGGCAAGACCCTCTGACCAGCGAATTCGCAGGTCAGAGGGTCTTTTGCATGTCTGGTGCCGGTGGATCAGTGTGAGGTGACCACTCCCATACATCGGATCTCTGGGTACGAGGCTTGGCTGAATCGTCCCGTCTGCTCCCTATCTCGGGCGAGCCGGGCAAGGAAACATCAGGTGTTTGGTTGACACTGCTCCGGGCGCGTTGCTTGAATGCTCGCGAGCACCGCCCGGCGTCCACGGTGGCGCGGGAGACGACGACGACGTCGATGTTCCGGAGGCCGAGGATGACCTGCCGCTCGATCCCACCACTGATGCGCCGACCCCCTCGACGAGCGATCGCGGCCGCGCTGGCGCTGCTGCTCGCCGCGCCGATATCCGCTGCGGCGGTGGTTCCCGCCGCGGCCGCACCGGACGCCGCCGCCCCGAGGGACACGACCGCCCCGAAGGACACGACAGCACCGGAGGACACGACCGTGCGGGACGACCGCCCGCGCCTCGAGGGGGCGCCCGACACGATCTGGTTCGACGAGCCGCTGTCGACCGCCGGCGACCACCAGCGCAACTGGGAGCAGCGCGCGCTCCCGATCGGCAACGGTGCCCTGGGCGCCGTCGTCTACGGGGGCGTCACCGACGAGAAGCTCCAGCTCAACGAGAAGAGCCTCTGGACCGGAGGACCCGGCGCGCAGGGCGGCTACGACTACGGCAACTGGACCGACGGCCGCAGGCCCCGGACGATCGAGGAGGCCCGGCAGCTCATCGCCCGGTCGCCGACCGGAGGCGTCGCACCCGAGACGATGGCGGACCTGTTGGGCAAGCCGAAGCTCAACTTCGGGTCGTACCAGACCTTCGGCGACCTCGACCTCACCATGACGGGCATCGGGGAGGCGAGCGACTACCGCAGGCAGCTCGACATCGGCGACTCGGTGGTGACCACATCGTTCACCGCCGACGGCGTCGGCTACATCCGCGAGTACTTCGCCTCCGCGGCCGACGACGTCGTCGTCGTACGTCTGACGGCCGACAAGCGCGGCCGTATCGGGTTCGACGCACGGATCGACCTCCCGGCCGGGCGCACGGAGGTGACCCGGACGGCCGAGGGCGGGCGGCTCACGACGGCGGGGCGGCTGGCGAACAACGGGCTGCGCTTCGAGTCGCAGCTGCAGGTGCTCAACAGCGGCGGGTCGGTGACCGATGGCGACGGCACCATCGGCGTCCGGGGCGCGAGCTCCGTCACGCTCGTGCTCAGCGCCGCCACCGACTTCGCGATGGACCACGCGGCGGGCTACCGCACCGGCGTCGACCCCCACGAGCAGGTCACCCAGGCGGTCGATGCGGCGTCCGACCGTGGGTTCACGTCCCTCCTGAAGCGCCACCAGAGCGACTACCGGGGCCTCTTCGACCGTGTGGAGCTCGACCTCGGCGCCCGGCTCCCTGACATCCCCACCGACGAGCTGCTGGCGGAGTACCGGTCGACGATCGACCCCGAGAGCGCCCGGGCGCTCGAGGAGCTGTACTTCCAGTACGGCCGCTACCTGCTGGTCTCGTCCTCGCGCGGCGGCTCGCTCCCGGCGAACCTGCAGGGCGTCTGGAACCGGGTGAACAACCCACCGTGGGACGCCGACTACCACGTGAACATCAACCTGCAGATGAACTACTGGCCGGCCGAGACCACCAACCTCGCCGAGACCACGCAGCCGTTCTTCGACTACGTGGACTCGATGGTCGCCCCCGGAAAGGTGACGGCGAGCCAGATGTACGGGGCGCGCGGCTGGGTCGTGGGGAACGAGACGAACCCCTACGGTTTCACCGGCTTCCACCAGTATCCGCAGTCGTTCTGGCAGCCGGACGCCGCGGCGTGGCTGGCCCAGCACTACTGGCAGCACTACCTCTTCACCGGGGACGAGCAGTTCCTGCGGGAGCGCGCCTACCCGATGCTCAAGGCGGTCTCGGAGTTCTGGATCGACTTCCTCGTGCGCGACACGGACGGCACCTACGTGGTCACGCCGAGCTACTCGCCCGAGCAGGGCGACTTCACGGTCGGGGCGTCGATCTCGCAGCAGATCGTCACCGAGCTGCTGACCTCGGCCGCGGCCGCCGCCGAGCTCACCGGCGAGGACGACGCCGTCTACCTCTCCGACCTCGACGAGAAACTGCGGGGCATCTACCCGGGCCTCGCCGTCGGGTCGTGGGGCCAGCTCAAGGAGTGGAAGGTCGAGCAGGCGCTCGACAACCCGTCGAACCAGCACCGGCACGTCTCCCACCTCTACGCGCTCTTCCCCGGGACGGCCGTCTCACCCGCCGCGACACCGGAGCTCGCCGAGGCCGCCCGCACCACGCTGGAGGGGCGCGGCGACGGCGGGACCGGGTGGTCGAAGGCGTGGAAGATCAACTTCTGGGCGCGCCTGCTCGACGGCGACCGCGCACACAAGCTGCTCTCCGAGCAGCTCAAGGGCTCGACGCTCGACAACCTGTGGGACGACCACCCGCCGTTCCAGATCGACGGCAACTTCGGCGCGACGTCCGGCGTCGCGGAGATGCTGCTGCAGAGCCAGGCCGGACGGATCGACGTGCTGCCCGCGCTGCCGACGGCCTGGCCGGACGGCTCGTACTCGGGCCTGAAGGCTCGAGGTGACGTCGAGGTCGACGCGACGTGGGCGGACGGATCGGTCCGGCGGATCGAGATCCGGCCCGCGAACGACGGCGAGCTGCGGATCGGGAACCAGATCTTCCAGCCGGGCCTGTTCACGCTGACCGACCACAGGGGCCGGCCCGTCGAGTCGACGGTCGAGGACGGCGTCGTGGTCTTCGAGGGGCAGGCCGGGAAGCGGTACGTGGCCAAGGCCACGGCGGCGCTGTCGATCACGGCGCCCGCGACGGCGACGTCGGGCGACGAGATCCCGGTCACCGTGCGCGCGTCCGCGATCGGATCGGAGCCGGTCGAGGACGCGGCAGTGCGGGTCTCGGTCCCGGACGACACTGCGCCGGGCTACCCGGACTGGACCGCCGAGCCTTCCGAGTTCACGTTCGGCACCATCCCGCCCGGCGAGAGCGTCGAGCGGACCGTGACCGTCACCGTCGGCGCGGGCAACGCCACGTGGCAGTCGCCGATCACGGCGACGCTGACCGCGGGCGACGTCACGCTCAGCCGCACGGCGGTGGTGGACGTGAGACCGCCGACGCCGTGCCCGGTACCCGACCCCGACGGCACGCTCGTCGCGTGGAACCTCGGGGGTGACGCCGACGGCGACCAGTCCGGAAACGGCCACGACTGGCGGGTCGAGGGCACGCTCGGCGTGCTCGCCGACGGGCCGACGGGTGCGGCCCAGCAGCTCGCGACGACGGGCTACGTCACGAGCGGCGAGCCCTTCGCGCTCGGGTACCTCGAGGAGTCGACGTTCGCCGGCGAGTTCCGGATCGATCCCGGTCAGTCGGACTACCGCCGCCTCTTCGACCACCGGTCCGCGAGCAGCGACTCCGACGGCATCATGATCGACACCACGCCGTCGAACAACATCCGCGTCATCACGGCGGGCACCGGGACGACGACGAGCGCCGTCGTCCCGACCGACCGCTGGTTCGAGCTGGTCGTGACCCTCTCGACCGCCGGCGTGATCACGGTGTACGTCGACGGAACGCAGGCCGCCACCGCCACGATCGGTGGCTACGAGGCGGCGAACGCGTGCACGTCGCGCACCCTGCACATCGGCGCGAACCGCGACGGCGGCGAGCGGCAGTCCGGCGGCGCCGACCGGCTGGCGATCTTCGGCCGTGCGCTGACGGCGGACGAGGCGGGCCGGTGGCAGGAGCTGGCCTTCCCCGGGAGCTAGGCCCGCTCAGCCGACCAGCCGGGCGCGCAGGGCCCGCACGTGCCCCGGCGTGAGCCCGCCGTGGGCCAGGTACGCCTCGACGCCGCCGTGCCGCGTGCGCAGGTGCTCCAGGGCCCCGAGGATGACGTGCCGGGCGGGCGGCACCCGGCGCTCGGCGGGCCGGTCGTAGCCGGGCTCGGCCTCCCGCTCGACGTACCGGGGCGCGAGCCGCTCGTTGGTGACCTCGTAGTCGTCGGCGAGGGCGTCGACGTCGGCCCCGGCGAGCGTGAGCGCGAGCGCGACGACCAGGCCCGTGCGGTCCTTGCCGGCGGCGCAGTGCACCAGCACGGGACCCTCGGGCGCGTCCGCGATGGCCCCCACGGCGCGCGCGAACAGCTCCGGGCGCCGGTCCAGCATCCCCTGGTAGAGGTGCACCCAGGGCCCCTCCTCGGGGTCGCCGGGACCCTGCACGGGCAGGTGCAGGGTGGTCCCGCCGGCCAGCCGGCTCGGCCACTCGTCGAGCTCCTCCGGCCGGCGCAGGTCGATGATCCGCGCCAGCCCGTAGGACGTGGCGGCGGCGACGCCGACGTCGGTCAGGTAGCTGGGGCACTCGGAGCGCACCAGCACGCGCTCACGGATCGTGCCCCCGCCAGTGAGCGGGAGTCCGCCCAGGTCACGGGCGTTCAGGCAGCCCGGCCAGTCGAGGTGGAGCGGTGTGTAGTCCGTCACGACCGGAGGCTAGCGCTCCGGGTCCTCCTCACGCAGCGAAAACTTGCCCTTGCGCATCTCGACGGCGATCTGCTCGGCGTCCAGCAGGTCCAGGGCGGTGCCGAGCTGGGCCGAGTCGAAGGTCCCGGCCGATCGCGCGGCGAGCAGCTCCTCGCGCTGGGCGGCGATCGTCGCGAGCCGCAGCTCCCGGTACTGGATGAAGCGCTCCTTGGTGAGCACCGCGTCCTCGTCCTGGGACTCGTGCTCCCGGAAGGTGTCCTTGCGCACGCGGGCGACCACGCCGGCGTCGTACGGCGTGCCGTCCGGGCGGTGCGGCTCGGCGAGGAAGGCGCGGGCCGCCCGCTCCTGCTCGCGCCGCAGGGCGGGCAGGTCGCCCGCCGTGTCCTGTCCGATCAGGCCGAGCCGACGCGTCAGCCAGGGCAGGGTGCTGCCCTGGACCAGGAGTGTGCCGAACGCGACGCCGAACGCGACCAGGATGAGGAACGACCGGTGCGGCGTCCCGTCGGGTCCGCCCGGCAGCGTCTGTGCCGCCGCGAGGGTGACCACGCCGCGCATGCCCGCCCACACCAGCAGCGTGCCCTCGCGCCAGCCGAGCGGCCGGGCGAGGTCGTAGTCGATGTCGGCGGTCCGGCGCCGCAGCGTGCCCTGGATGCGCTCCAGGCGTTCGGCGGTCGAGCGGCGGCCCTTGCGCCGTCCCGTGGCCTGGTCCGGCTCGGCGGTCGCGGGCGGGGTCGCGGCGGCGCGCTGATCGATCCGGTCCTGGAACGCGGTGAGGGTCTCGCGCACGGCCTCGCCCCGCCGCGCGCGGCGGGCCTGGATGCCGATGAGCGGCGTCACGAACGCGGCGCGCACCACGAGGATCGCCACGCCGGCGATCGCGGCGACCAGGAAGGCCTGCCAGACGGACCCGGTGCCGGACTCCACGTCCTCGATCAGCGCGAACAGCTCGATGCCCATGATGAGGAACACGGCGCCCTCGAGCAGCAGCTCGACGGTGTGCCAGTTGGAGCGTTCGGCGATCCGGTCCTGCGGGCGCAGGTAGCGCGGCGAGCCGTTGCCGGTCACGAGGCCCGCCGCCACGACGGCGACCAGGCCGGACGCGCCGAGCTCCTCGGCCGGGAGGTAGGCCACGAACGGGACCACGAACGACACGGCGGTGCTCAGCGCGGCGTGGCCCAGCCGGCGGCGCACCCGCAGGCCCAGCCAGCCGACGGGCACGCCGATCGCCACGGCCACCAGGGCGGCGTAGGCGAAGTCGCCCACGACCTCCCACAGGCTGACCGAGGCGGCGGTGGCCGCGATGGCGGACCGCAGCAGCACCAGGGCGGACGCGTCATTGAGCAGCGACTCGCCCTCCAGCATCGTGACGCTGCGCGGGGACGCCCCGAGCCGTTTCACGATCGAGGTCGCCACGGCGTCGGTGGGGCTCACGATGGCGCCCAGCGCGATGGCCGTGGCGAGGTCGATCCCGGGGATCAGCCACCGGAAGAGCAGCCCGAGCAGCACCGAGCTGATCACCACGAGCGTCACCGACAGGCCGCCGATGGCCGTGAAGTCCCGCCGGAAGTCCATCGACGGCAGCCCGACGGCGGCGGAGTAGAGCAGCGGGGGCAGCACGCCGCCGAGGATCACCTCGGGGGGTATCTCGACCGCCGGTACCCACGGCAGCAGGCTGACGCCCGCGCCGAGCACCACCAGGACCAGCGGGGCCGCGACGCCTGCCTTGGGCGCGAGCGAGGTGACGGCGATGATCAGGATGGCGGCGACGACTGCGACGATCAGGTACTCCACAGGCTGACGTTACGAGACGGTGGAGTCGCCCGCCGACTTTTTCAGCCCTGCGAGATACCTGGTCGGGCAGTGTTGCCGCGCGCGCGGTGGCGTGTGCACGTAGGTTCGGGGGGCCGGCGGGACCCCGTCGTGCGCAGGGGGCGCACCTGGTGTGCCTGTGTCGAAGAGGAGTCGAACCATGGGGCTTTTTGACAAGGCCAAGGAGTTCGTGACCGACCCGGACAACGTCGCGAAGGCGAAGGAGCAGCTCACCGACGAGAACGTCGACGCCGCTACCGACAAGCTCAAGGAGTTCGCGCCGGACAAGGCCGACGGCGCGATCGACTCGCTGGGTGAGAAGGCCAAGGACTTCCGCGACAGCTGATCCGCCGGTCCGCCCGCGGTGCGACCGCGAGCACGGGACCGGCACTGTATCGGTACGATCGAGGGGCACCGTCCGCGCGGACGGTGCCCCTCGATCCATTTCGTCTTCCGTTCCCCAAGGAGCACTCCTGTGTCCGACGTCGCATCGCCGCCCAGCCCCACCGACCTCGCCGGTGGCGAGACCCCGGCTGAGAACACCACGCAGGCGACGACGACCACGGCGACGACCACCGGCGTCGAGCTGTACGGCGACCGCCGTGACGTGGTCGTCGTGCGCGTGGACGGCGAGCTGTGGGACCTCGACCGCGAGATCCCGGCCGGCCACAAGGTCGAGCCGGTGACCATCGGCGAGCCCGACGGCCTCGCCGTGCTGCGGCACAGCGCCGCGCACGTGCTGGCGCAGGCCGTGCAGCAGGTCAACCCGGACGCGAAGCTGGGCATCGGCCCGCCCGTCACGGACGGCTTCTACTACGACTTCGACGTCGAGACCCCGTTCACGCCCGAGGACCTCAAGGCCCTCGACAAGACGATGGGCCGCATCATCAAGGAGGGCCAGACCTTCCGCCGCCGCGTCGTCACCGAGGACGAGGCGCGCGCCGAGCTGGCGAACGAGCCGTACAAGCTGGAGCTGATCGGGCTCAAGGGCGGCGCGGCGGACGGCGACAGCGGCGAGAACGTGGAGGTCGGCGGCGGCGAGCTGACCATCTATGACAACGTGCGCGGCGCCGGCCGCGAGAGCGAGACCGTGGTCTGGAAGGACCTGTGCCGCGGCCCGCACCTGCCGAACACCCGCCTGATCGGCAACGGCGTGCAGCTCATGCGCAACGCCGCCGCCTACTGGCGCGGCAGCGAGAAGAACCCGATGCTGCAGCGCGTCTACGGCACGGCGTGGCCGTCCAAGGACGAGCTGAAGGCGTACCTGGAGCGACTGGCCGAGGCCGAGCGCCGCGACCACCGCCGCATCGGCGCCGAGATGGACCTGTTCAGCTTCTCCGACGAGGTGGGCTCGGGCCTGCCGCTGTTCCACCCCAAGGGCGGTGTGATCAAGCGGGTCATGGAGGACTACGTCCGCCAGCGCCACATCGAGGAGGGCTTCTCCTACGTCGGCACCCCGCACATCACCAAGGACGGGCTGTTCCACACCTCGGGCCACCTGCCGTACTACGCGGACACGATGTTCCCGGAGATGGACCTCGAGGGGTCCAAGTACCGGCTCAAGGCCATGAACTGCCCCATGCACAACCTGATCTTCGCCTCGCGCGGGCGCTCCTACCGTGAGCTGCCGCTGCGCCTGTTCGAGTTCGGGTCGGTGTACCGGTACGAGAAGTCCGGCGTCGTGCAGGGCCTGACACGCGTGCGCGGCCTGACGCAGGACGACTCGCACTCCTACGTGACCCCGGAGCAGGCCCCGGCCGAGGTCAAGCACCTGCTCGACTTCATGCTCAGCGTGCTGCGCGACTTCGGCCTGGACGACTTCTACCTGGAGCTGTCCACGCGCGACGACTCCAAGCCGGACAAGTTCGTGGGCTCGAACGAGGACTGGGTCGCCGCCACGGAGATCCTGGAGCGGGTCGGGCGCGAGACCGGCCTGGAGCTCGTGGCCGACCCGGGCGGCGCCGCGTTCTACGGCCCCAAGATCTCTGTGCAGGCGAAGGACGCCATCGGCCGCACCTGGCAGATGGGCACCGTGCAGTACGACTTCAACCAGCCCAAGGGCTTCGGGCTGGAGTACACCGCCGCGGACGGCACCCGCCAGCAGCCGGTCATGATCCACTCGGCCAAGTTCGGCTCCATCGAGCGGTTCATGGGCGTGCTCATCGAGCACTACGCCGGCCAGTTCCCGGCCTGGCTCGCGCCCGTCCAGGTGCTCGCCGTGCCCGTGGCCGACGCCTTCGACGACTACCTCAAGGACGTCGTCGCCCAGCTCCGCGCCCAGGGCATCCGCGCCGAGCTCGACCTGTCCGACGACCGGTTCGGCAAGAAGATCCGCAACGCGTCCAAGGAGAAGGTCCCGTTCGTGCTCATCGCGGGCGGGGAGGATGTCGAGGCGGGCGCCGTGTCGTTCCGCTTCCGCGACGGCACCCAGGAGAACGGGGTGCCGGTCGCCGAGGCGATCGAGCGGATCGTGAAGGCGGTCAGCGACCGCGTGCAGGTCTGACCGGCCCGAAGGGCGTCCTCGGATGAACAGCGAGCCCACCCCCGAGTCGCCGACGGCGTTCGGTCCCTCCGACGACGGCCTGCAGCGGCTCTGGACGCCGCACCGCATGGTCTACATCGGCGGGCAGGACAAGCCGGCCGACGGGACCACCCAGCAGTGCCCGTTCTGCCGCATCCCGGCGGGCGACGACGAGCAGGGCCTCGTCGTCGCCCGCGGGGAGCGGTGCTACGTCGTGCTGAACCTGTACCCGTACAACTCAGGGCACATGATGGTGCTCCCGTACCGGCACGTCTCGGACTACACGGACCTCGACGCCGCCGAGACGGTCGAGCTGGCACGGATGACTCAGCAGGCCATGCGCGTGTCGCGCGCCGTCCACGCGCCCGCAGGCTTCAATCTTGGTATCAACCAGGGCGAGGTGGCGGGCGCGGGCATCGCGGCACACCTGCACCAGCACGTGGTGCCGCGCTGGCTGGGTGACGCGAACTTCCTGCCCGTGGTGGGCCAGACCAAGGCGTTGCCCGAGCTGCTGGCGGACACCCGTCGTCGGCTCGCGGAGGCCTGGGAGACCGCGGGGGGCGGAGAGGAGAACTGATGTTACGGGGCCTGCGCTCCTTCATGACCACGCTGTTCACCCCGTTGGCGCGCCTGCTGCTGGCCCTGCGGGTCTCGCCGGACGCGGTGACGATCGCCGGCACCGTCGTGGTCACCGCGGTGGCCCTGACGCTGCTCCCCATGGGGCACACGCTCGTGGGCGGCCTCCTCATCGGCTTCTTCGTCCTCTTCGACTCGCTCGACGGGGTCATGGCGCGCCTGGCCGGGCGCTCGGGTCCGTGGGGCGCGTTCCTCGACTCCACGCTCGACCGCGTGTCCGACGGCGCGGTGTTCGCCGGCATCACGCTCTGGTTCGTGCTCCACCCCGACGAGCACCACGGCCTGTGGGGCACGTGCGCCGCGCTCGCCTGCCTGGTGCTCGGGAGCGTCGTCCCCTATGCGCGGGCCCGCGCCGAGAGCGTCGGGGCCACCGCGCAGGTGGGCATCGCCGAACGCGCCGACCGGCTCCTCCTCGCGCTGGTCCCGTTCACCTTCATGCAGGTGGGCCTGCCGGTGGTGGTGGCCGAGGTCATGCTCACGCTGCTGGCGCTCGCGAGCCTGGTGACCGTGTTCCAGCGCATCGCCACGGTGCGGGCGCAGCTCGCCCGCCGTGGCCTGGAGCAGCACGACGGCCCGCTGGCCGGGCAGGGCGCCTGATGGACGTCGCGGCGGCCTACACGTTCGCGTGGCGCAACGCCACGAAGATCCCCGAGCCCGTGCTCCGGGCCGTGTTCACCGCGGTGGCCGACATCACCTGGCTGCGGCGCGGCAAGGGTGTGCGGCGCATGGAGAGCAACTACGCGCGGGTGCGGCCCGACCTGGACGAGAAGGCGGTCCGCCGGCTGTCCCGCGTGGGCATGCGCAGCTACATGCGCTACTTCCGCGAGGCGTTCACCCTCCAGGGCGTCACCTCCGAGAAGCTCCGGGCGCGCGTGCGCGTGGAGGGTTACGACGAGCACGTGCGTCCCGTGATCGCCGACGGCGGCGCCGCCTCGCTCGCGCTGGGCCACCTCGGCAACTGGGACCTGGCCGGCGCGTACGGCTCCCAGTACCTCGCGAGCGTGCTCACCGTCGCCGAACGGCTCAAGCCCGACGAGCTGTTCCAGGAGTTCGTGCGGTTCCGCGGCTCGCTCGGCATCGAGGTCCTGGCCCTGGGCAACGGCGACGTGCTGGGCTCCCTGGTCCGCGGCGCCAAGGAGGGCAGCAAGCTCATCCCGCTGCTCAGCGACCGCGACCTCACCTCGACCGGCATCGAGGTGGACCTCGCCGGGCACCGCGCCCGGGTGGCCGCCGGGCCGGCCCTGCTGGGCCTGGAGGCAGGCGTCCCCGTCAGCGCGGTCGGCATCACCTACGAACGGCTGCGCGGCGACCGGCGCCGGGCGGCCGGCACGCCGTGGGGCATCGTCATCCACTTCTACCCGCCCGTGCCCGTGCCCGACGCCGCGCTGCCGCGCGCCGAGCAGGCCCGGATCCTCACCCAGGGCTGGGTCGACCAGCTCGCGGGGACGATCGTGGAGCACACCCACGACTGGCACATGCTGCAGCGCGTGTTCGTCGCCGACCTCGGCCCGGCCCGGCAGCGGGCGGCGCAGCGGTCCGCGACCCCGCCCGACCTGGCCCCCGCGCGCGACGAGCCCGAGCCCGACCCGGCCCCCGCGCGGGAGAACGGATGAGAAGCGCGCGGCGGCGCGGCCACCGCGCGCTGCGTGTCGGCATCGTCTGCCCGTACTCGTTCGACGCCCCCGGCGGCGTCCAGTTCCACGTGCGCGACCTCGCCGAGGCGCTGCAGGCCGCGGGGCACCAGGTCTCGGTGCTGGCTCCGTCCAGCGACGACACCGAGCTGCCCGACGTCGTCACCGCCGCCGGCCGGGCCGTGCCCGTGCCCTACAACGGGTCGGTCGCGCGGCTCACCTTCGGGCCGCTGACCGCCACCCGGGTGCGCCGCTGGCTGGAGGGCGGCATCGGCGGCAGCCCGTTCGACATCGTCCACCTGCACGAGCCGATGGTCCCGTCCCTGTCGATGCTCGCCCTGTGGCAGGCCACCGAGCCCGTGGTCGCCACCTTCCACACCTCGCAGGTGCGCTCGCGGGCGCTGCAGGTCGCCTACCCGCTGGTGCGGCAGTCGCTGGAGAAGATCGCCGCCCGGATCGCCGTCTCCGAGGACGCGCGCCGCACCCTCGTGGACCACCTGGGCGGCGACGCCGTCGTGATCCCGAACGGGGTGTACACGCAGGTGTTCGCGAGCAGCGGCCGGCGGCCGGAGTGGACGGGCACGCCCGACGCGCCGACCGTCGCCTTCCTCGGCCGCCTGGACGAGCCGCGCAAGGGGCTGAGCGTGCTGGTGCAGGCGATCCCCGCGATCCTGGACCGGGTGCCCGGCACGCGGTTCCTCGTGGCCGGGCGGGGCAACGGCATCGTTGCCGAGACGCGGGAGGCGCTGGGGGAGCGGGCGTCGTCCGTCGAGTTCCTGGGCGCGGTGTCCGACGCCGACAAGGCGGCGCTGCTGGCGTCCGCCGACCTGTACGTGGCCCCGCAGACCGGCGGCGAGAGCTTCGGCATCGTGCTCGTGGAGGCGATGAGCGCCGGCTCGGTCGTGGTGGCCAGCGACCTGGGCGCCTTCCAGCGCGTCCTGGACGACGGCGCCGCGGGCGCGTTGTTCCGCACCGGTGACCCCGCCGACCTCGCCTCGACCGTGCTGGACCTGATCGCCGACCCCGCGCGACGGGACGCCTACCGCGCGCACGCGGGGCGGTGGGTCCAGCGGTTCGACTGGTCCGGCGTGACGGAGCAGGTCCTGGCCGTCTACGAGATGACGCTCGACGCCGACCACGCCATCGCCGGCGACGTCGTGGGCCGCTTCATGGGGCTGTTCCCGCGCCGGGTCGGGGGTGACGCATGACCTGGTCGGAGATGGCGCTCGTCGCGCTCGCCGTGGTCATGGTCGGGCTGGTGTTCGCCTGGCAGGGCGCCTCCCGGCTCGACCGGCTGCACCGCAAGGTCGCGGCGTCGCGCATCGCCCTGGACGCGCAGCTCGTGCGGCGGGCCTCGGTGGCGGTGGAGCTGGCGGCGTCGGGCGCGCTGGACCCCGCGAGCTCGGTGCTGGTGGCCGACGCCGCGTACACGGCGTCGGACGCCGGCGCGGTCACCTCGCCCGCCGCCGCGCTGAAGATGGACGGGCTGGGCGCGGCCCGGGAGCGGGCCGAGTCGGGGCTCACGGCGACGCTCCGGGAGGCGCTGGGCTCGCCCGAGGCGGTGCGGGACCTGCGGGTGGGCCCGGCCGGCGAGGTGGTGGAGGGTCTGGCGTCCGCCTGGTACCGGGTGACCCTGGCCCGTCGCTTCCACAACGAGGCCGTGGCGCAGGCCCGGCGGGTGCGCAGGCTCTGGTACGTGCGGTTGTTCCACCTGGCGGGCCGGGCCCCGATGCCGCGCACCGTCGAGCTCGACGACGCCCTGCCGCACGGGCTGGAGCCCGCCGCCGGGTGACCGCGGCGTCCAGCAGATGACCGTTCTGCGGGCGGCGGCGGGGACGCCGCAGGCCGGGCGATAAGATCGAGGCAGGGCGCCGACCGCGCCCGGAACGACCGGCGTCGATCCCACCGGCGAGAACTATGCGAGGTAACCGTGACTGAATCCGTGACCGGCGAGAACACCGTGGGCACGGTCGGCACCGCGCGCGTCAAGCGCGGCATGGCCGAGATGCTCAAGGGCGGCGTCATCATGGACGTCGTCACGCCCGACCAGGCGAAGATCGCCGAGGACGCGGGCGCGGTGGCCGTCATGGCGCTCGAGCGGGTGCCCGCGGACATCCGTGCGCAGGGCGGCGTGTCGCGCATGAGCGACCCCGACATGATCGACGGCATCATCGAGGCCGTCTCGATCCCCGTGATGGCGAAGGCGCGCATCGGGCACTTCGTCGAGGCCCAGGTGCTGCAGTCCCTCGGTGTCGACTACATCGACGAGTCCGAGGTGCTGACGCCGGCGGACTACACGAACCACATCGAGAAGTGGAACTTCACCGTGCCGTTCGTGTGCGGTGCGACCAACCTGGGCGAGGCGCTGCGCCGCATCACCGAGGGCGCCGCGATGATCCGCTCGAAGGGCGAGGCCGGCACCGGCGACGTCTCGAACGCGACCACGCACATGCGCCAGATCCGCCAGCAGATCCGCCGCCTCACGTCGCTGCCCGAGGACGAGCTGTACGTGGCCGCCAAGGAGCTGCAGGCGCCGTACGAGCTGGTCAAGGAGATCGCGGCCACCGGCAAGCTGCCGGTCGTGCTGTTCACCGCGGGCGGCATCGCCACCCCGGCGGACGCCGCGATGATGATGCAGCTCGGCGCCGAGGGCGTCTTCGTCGGCTCGGGCATCTTCAAGTCCGGCAACCCGGCGCAGCGCGCCGAGGCCATCGTCAAGGCGACCACGTTCTTCGACGACGCTGACGTGATCGCCAAGGTCTCCCGCGGCCTGGGCGAGGCCATGGTCGGCATCAACGTGGACGAGATCCCGGAGCCGCACCGGCTGGCCGAGCGCGGCTGGTGAGCTGAACCGTCGGAGGGGCCCCGCGGACCTGGTGTCCGTGGGGCCCTTCGTCTGACTGGCCGCGCTTGCAGCGCGAAATCAGCGACCTCGGTGCTGCAGAACAGCGACTTGCTTTGTGCAGAACAGCGGGTTTGCGCTTGCAGAACAGCGACTTGCAGGATGTCATGGTGCTGTGAACGCGAACGACATCCTCTCCCGCCATGCTCTCCCATGGGCGAAGGAGCTCGTCGGCTCCTTCCCCGCTGTTGTCATCGAGGGTGCGCGACAGGTGGGCAAGAGCACGCTCGCCACAATGCTGGTCGAGGGCTCGGAACGCCCCGCGCGCTACCTCACCCTGGACGACGACGTCATGCGCGCCGCCGCGCAGAACGACCCGCAGGCTTTCGTGAACCAGGTCCCTGACGGGATGCTTGTCATCGACGAGATCCAGCGTGCCCCGGAGCTGCTGCTGCCGATCAAGGCATCCATCGACCGACACCGCGCCCCGGGCAGGTTCCTTCTGACTGGATCGGCCGACCTGCTAAGGCTCGAACGGACGCCTGATTCCCTCGCGGGTCGAGCTGTCACCTTGCCGCTGCGGACCCTGAGCCAGGGCGAGATCAACGGCCGCCTCGACGACTTCGTGACCCGCTTCATTGCCGGGGTGGATCCGTTCGACGTCCGCTCGACGGTCTCGCGTGAGGACTACGCGAACCTGCTCGCGGCAGGTGGATATCCCGAGGTCTTCCGGCGGTCGCCGCGACTGCGTGCGGCCTGGTTCGACGGATACGTGGACCGCATCGTCCAGCGCGATGCTCGCGATGTCCGACGCCTGGTAGATGGCAACCGCCTGGCGACCGTCCTGCGTCTGGTCGCGGCGAACCAGGCCGGCGAGGTGGTTCGCGCACGCCTTTCCCGGGACGCGGATGTCCCCGAGACGACCATGTCGGCATACCTTGACCTCGTCGAGACGCTGTATCTCGTCGAGAGGATTCGACCGTGGACAGGCAACCTCACGACCCGCCAGACGGGCAAGGCCAAGGGGCTCGTTACCGACTCCGCGCTCGCGATGCACCTCTCGGGCGTCACCGCGGCACGTGCTGCCGCACTTCTCGGCGGTGGTGAGCTGCTGGGTCCGTTGCTGGAGGGCCTTGTAGTCTCCGAGCTGCGCAAGCAGCAGACCTGGAGCGACACCAGGTTCTCGGTCTTCCACTATCGCGAGACGTCGGGTGTCGAGGTGGACGTTTTACTAGAGCTCGACGACGGTCGGATCCTCGGTCTCGAGGTGAAGGCGAAGCAGACCTACAAGCCTGAGCATTTCCGTGGTTTGCAGCGGCTTGCCGAGCGACTGGGCGACAGGTTTCTAGGTGGGGTCGTGCTCGGCACGGCGGACCAGGGCGTGCGATTCAGCGAGAACTTAGTCGGGTTGCCTATTGCCTCCCTGTGGGAGCTCTGACGGGATTGCCTGGCGACCTCAGGTCTGCTCGGACACACGTCAATCTTGGACCACGGCATCAACGTCGACGAGATCCCGGAGCCGCACCGGCTGGCCGAGCGGGGCTGGTAGTCGCCCGCGGACCGATGCGGTCGGTCGAGACGCCGAGGACCTGCGGGGTCCTCGGCGCCTCCGTCATCTTGGGCGCGCCGCTACCCTGGCGTGCATGTCCGACGACTACGCGTTCGATGCGCAGGTCCTGAACGGCCTGGTGCGCTCGGCGTCGGTCATCCGCGTGTACGACCGCGGTGCGTCCGGGAGCCGACCGCGCGACGTCGAGCCCGTGCTGACGATCAGCGATCGTACTGAGCTCGACGAGCTGGCCCGGTTGCTGGAGGACTCCCGATCCACGGGCATGGAGTGCATGTGCCTCGGCGACTCCGCGTTCGAGCTGCTCGACCACGAGGGCACCGCGATCGATGTCCTCGGCTGGCACCACGGGTCGACGCTTCGCTGGCAAGGCTCGCCTGACGGCGATGTCGAGCTGGCGCACGGTCCGGAGCTCATCACCTGGATGGCTGCTCACGGTTATACGCACCCTGCTGAACGGGTCGACCGTCGTGAACAGCAGCGACGAGACCAGGCGCGGGCTGTCGAGTCCTGGTCGGTGGCCGCACCCGAGGCTGTTCGTGCAGAGATTCCCCGGATCCTCGCGGAGGCCGCTTGGGGGCTTCCCGAGCGGCTGGCCGACGACCTCGCCCGCAGCCTTGCTGAGGCGTACCCGGGCGAGCTCGACCAAGCGCTGGCGCTCCTGCGCTGGCGGTCAGGCGGCACCGGCCGCTACTCCGGCTACCCGGTGCATGAGGGGGCGGCGACAACCCTGCTCGAGCGGTTGCCCCTGCAGGCCGTCTTCACGGCCCTGGCCGGTGTACGCGCCACCGACCCTGCATGGTCCGGCGCCGTCCGCTACCTGTTGGCCTGGCGTCCCAAGGACATCGTCCTGCTGCGCCGCATCCCGGAGAGCGTCTGGAGTGTGCTTGCCCAGGTGGTACACGACGAGGCCGACAGCACGTGGGCCGACCGCTACGCGACCTGCTACCGCCAGGTCGAGCACGCCCGCGCCCGGAGGCAGCGGGCCCGCAGGCGCTTCCGTAGTGGCTGAGGTCGCCGGCATTGACCGGTGACTTGAGCCCTGCCTACGGTGTGGCGTCTGAACGGGGGGAACGGCGCACGGTGCTGCCCTGGACTCTTGCGTCGTGTGGGGAAGGCCGTGGATGTTTGCTCGCGAGGCTCACGCTTGGTCGGTTCAAGGGGTCGTGATGGTGGTGATCACGGCGATCACCGTGGTCATGACTGGTTGCACAAGAGCCACGGACGCCCCGCCACCGACGTCGACGGACGGCGCGAGCACGTCCGTGGTGGATGCCGGCGCTGAGCTGGGGAAGCTGCCGGATGTCGAACGGTTCCTCGAGCAGGCGATCGCTCAGGTACGGCAGAAGTATCCGGATCAGGTTCCCGACGACCTCACGACCGCCGCTGTCATGGGCGAGCTGCACGCGATCGACAGCCATGTGGGCGCCGACGGTGTGCTCGACTACGCGACCGCGAAGAGTGACCCCGCGATCACCACTGACACGCTTGACCCGTATGCGCGAACCTACCGGACGCTGGGCGGCGAGCTGACCGGTACCGGCACCACGGACGCCGACGCGACGGGTGTGGATGACGCCGACGCGGCATCGACGACGCTGCCGCACGCCTCGGTCGTCCGACTCGATGCTGCCGAAGGTCAGGACGGGAGCAAGGAGGACGACCCCCGCGTCGGATACTCGGGGCCTCGGCAGTTCGTCTCCGACAGGCCTGAATGGGTCGACGAATACAAGCCCGTCGGAAACGAGATCCTCCAGGGCAAGGTTCTCTACTTCGAGTCGGAATACAGCCTGGCGCGCCTCCGCTTCACGTCAGAGCTCGACGGCTACCTGCAGGAACGCATCGGCGATGACCAGACCGTCATCACCTGGGGCGGGATCATGGACGGCCCTTTCGGGGCATGCATCGTCGACACCGAGGTCTACCACGAGCTGGTGTTCGAACAGGGCGCCGAGGACTCGGAGGCGTGCCTCACGCGGACGGCCGGAGGGTCTACCGTGCCGGATCCGCTGCTCCCGCTCGATTCGCCCGTGCCGGAGTCCGCTGTTGCCGTCGAGGCAGATGTCGAGCAGCTCATCATTCAGGAGCTCTGGCCGATCGTGAAGGACTTCATCGGGCTGGCCGACCTGGAGAAGTGCTTCACCGAGGCGGACATCCTCGCGTGCGTGATGACCCTGCTCAATGTGCTGCCGGTCGGGAAGGCGATCAAGGCGCTCAAGGCGATACCGGCGGTCGTCAGGGCCGTCGAGAAGATCGTCACCTTCGTCGCGACGAAGGGAAAGAAGCTGCCGGTCGCGGTACCGGCGGGGTGTTTTGCATCCTTCGCCGGATCGACACCCGTGCTGATGGCCGACGGCACGCACAAGCCCATCCGGGACGTCCGACCCGGTGACGACGTTCATGCGACGGATCCGGTGTCCGGCGTGAGTGGCCCGCGTCGAGTGCTCGACACGTTCGTCCATCGAGACGCGCTCGTGGAGCTCAGGCTTGCCAGCGGTGACAAGATCACCACCACCGCTGACCATCCGTTCTGGTCGTCGAGTGACCACACCTTCGAGGACGCGAAAGACCTCGCTCCTGGCGAGAAGGTGCTGTCGGCCGACGGCACCGAGCTGGCCGTCGGGGGGATCGACGCTGGAGCGATACGTGAAGGAGCGGCCTACAACCTCGCGGTTCTCGATCTGCACACCTACCACGTGGGCGATGCCGAAGTCCTGGTTCACAATTCCGGCTGCCTCGCGGTGCTCAAGAACTGGAAGCCGAAGTCATTCAGGTACGGTGACACCACGCTGGTCCTGCAGCGTGGCGGGATGCAGCACATTCTCGAAAGGCATCACCCGACGTACTTCGACCCGGAGCAGGCGAGGCAGAAGAACGACTTCTTCAGAGAGTCCAGGACGGTTGATGACATTGTTGGCCTCATTGACCAGGTTGTTCGCCAGAGAACCGACGAACTGGCGGCCATTGCGCGAAGGTCAAACCCCGAGCAGCAGCGTGGCGAGGTGGAGGCTACGATTGACGGCGTGACATATCTGCTTGCCGTGAGACAAGGTGGGATCCGGTCGTTCTACCCAGTGGGTGGTGAATAGGCTGTGAGTGATATTGCTATTCAGTCATACCTGTACGACCGCCACGGGTCGCCGAACTTCGAGCCGGTTCAAGATATGGCGTCATTCACCCAGAAGAGGTCTGGGTATGTGGAAGGGTTTATCAGCTTGACCGTTGACGGGGCCGAAATGTTCGGCCCTGATCTCTGGGATGATATGGGAATGCTGTGGCCGGGGTTGACCGTAATGCTCGACGACTGCCGTGAAAATAGTGCGGGAAAGACGAGCCTCGCGGAGCGCGCGATTCCAATACGCCTGGAATGCGTTCGGGGCCGGCCAGGGTTTCTCCTGCTGACGGTCGGGCGGCCCGAAGGCGATCACTACGGGGTGAAGGCTCGTCGCGCATCGGTTGAAGCAGCTGATTTGTATCCTGCCGTCGCACGCGCCTACCTCGATACGTTCGAACACTTCAGACGCATCGATGCCCCTGAGGGCATCGGGACGGTGAGTGAAGCGATGGACAGGCACCTACGATCCTGGATCGAGACCCCCCGAGACTTCTGGCTCAAGATCTTCCCTGGATGATCTCGACAGAGAGCACGCCCGACCTTGATCGAGGGCGCCGGTACAGTCGCCGCGTGAGCATCCTCGGCTGGTGGGTGATCGGTCCGATCCCGCGGTCCGTGGCGGCGTCCGCCGATCCCGCCGACAGCGAAGGGCTGCACGATCTGCTCGATCACCTCGTCGAGGGCCCTGGCCTCTTTGTCACCGCCGCACGGAAATGTCTGCCGTACGAGATCTTCGTGGAGACCGTCGCACCGGTTGGCGTCGCCCGCGCCCTCACCGGCAACGTCCTGTGGTCTCCAGCCCAGGCGGCCGAGGCGCTTTCCGAGCTCGCCACGATCATAGAGTCGGGTCCGGTTACCCGAGCCGAACTGGTCCGCCGGGCCGCCGATGCTGTCGACACCCAGGGCGACGAGGCGGACTTTGACGCCGAGGAACTGATCGCAGGGCCTCTGCGTGCCCTCCGCCACGCCGTCGGGCACGACCTCGACGTCCTCGCCGTCGCAGCGATCAACTGAGGGTCCCTACCAGGGCGACGGCTCGTAGTCCTTGAGGAAGCAGCCGTACAGGTCGGTCCCGGCCTCGCCCTGGACGATCGGGTCGTAGACGCGGGCTGCGCCGTCGACCAGGTCGAGGGGCGCGTGCCAGCCCTCGGCGGCGATCCGCAGCTTCTCCTGGTGCGGGCGCTCGTCCGTGATCCACCCGGTGTCCACGGCGGTCATCAGGACCCGGTCCTTCTCGAACATCTCCCCCGCGGAGGTCCGGGTCAGCATGTTCAGGGCGGCCTTGGCCATGTTGGTGTGCGGGTGTCCCGCGCCCTTGTACCGGCGGGAGAACTGCCCCTCCATCGCCGAGACGTTGACGACGTACCCGCGCCGCGACGTGGACGTCGCCGCCCGCATCGCCGGGCGCAGCCGGGAGATGAGCAGGAACGGCGCGATCGCGTTGCAGAGCTGGACCTCCAGGAGCTCCAGCGGGTCGACCTCGTCCACGACCTGGGTCCAGGAGTTGTTCTTCTGCACGTCGGGGAGCAGCCCGCCGGCGTCGACCGCCGTGCCGGCCAGGTGGGCGTCCAGGGAGGCCGAGCCCGCCCTCAGGGCCAGCGCCGTCAGGGACGCCGCGGTGTGCGTCGCGACGGCGTCGTCCTGCGACTGCCCCTCGTGGTGGGCGACCGACAGGGCGGCCAGGGCGCCCGCGATCGCCGCGGGGTGCGCCTCCGAGACGTGGTCGAACGTGACCATCTCCGGCGGCTGGAGGCCGAGGGGGAGCGGGGCGACCGGCGCCGACTCGCCCGTGACGAGCTGCGAGTAGGCCCCGGGGGACCGGCGGACCGTCTGGCAGGCGTTGTTGATCAGGATGTCGAGCGGGCCCGCCGCGGCGACGTCGTCGGCCAGGGCGATCACCTGGGTGGGGTCGCGCAGGTCGATCCCGACGATCTTGAGCCGGTGCAGCCAGTCGGCGGCGTCGGGCATCGCCGAGAAGCGGCGCACCGCGTCCTTCGGGAAGCGGGTGGTGATCGTGAGGTGGGCGCCGTCGCGCAGCAGGCGCAGCGCGATGTACATGCCGATCTTCGCGCGGCCCCCGGTGAGCAGGGCGCGGCGGCCGGTCAGGTCCGTGCGCTGGTCGCGCCGTGCGTGGCTCTTCGCGGCGCAGTCCGGGCACAGCCAGTGGTAGAACGAGTCGACCAGCACGTAGTCCGTCTTGCAGATGTAGCAGCCGCGGGCGGTGCGCAGCTCACCGGCGAACGCCCCCGGCACGGAGGAGACCAGCGGGATGCCCGCGGTCTCGTCGTCGATCCGCGCCGCCGAACCGGTCGCCGTCCGCTCGATGATGCTCCGGTCGTGCGCCTGGAGCTCCTCGCGGACCGCGGCCTTGCGGGACTTCTTGAGCAGCTTCCACATGTAGCCGGTCGCCCGTTTGACCGTCTGGACGTCGGGATGGTCGGGCTCGAGGTCATGGAGCTGGCCCAGCACCCGGAGGGTGGTCGCGAGCTCGTCCGGGTCGATCCCCGCTTTCGTTGGCACCGCCGAAGGATATCTGGCGGCCTGCGCCGCACGACCACCCGTTGCTAGGGTGCACGGGACGTTTGCGACAAATCGGCACCCCCGATGTGACGAAGATCCACCAGCTCGACCCCCTGCCGCAGTCCTGCGCTGCCCTTCGAGAGGAACTCGCCGTGAACCTGAGCCGCAAAGAGATGCTGAGACTGATCGGGACGGGCGCCGGGGCGGTGGCGCTCGGGTCCGCGGCGGCGAGCCCCGCTGCCGGCGCGGAAGCGCGCGGCGGAGGCGACATCGTGCGCGACGTCGCCGTGATCGGTGGCGGTGCGGCCGGGACGTACGCGGCGATCCGCCTGAGGGAGCTGGGGCAGAGCGTCGTCGTGGTCGAGCGCAACGGGCGGCTCGGCGGGCACACGCAGACGTACACCGACCCCGCCACGGGCGGCACGCTCGACATCGGCGTCGTCGTCTGGCACGACCAGCCCCTGGTGCGGCAGTGGTTCGAGCGCTTCGACATCCCGCTGCAGAAGGCGTCGTTCAGCGCCGGGCAGACCCTCTACGCCGACTACCGCACGGGCCGCGAGGTCCCGGGCTACACGCCGCCTAACCCCGGTGCGGCGCTGGCCCTGTACGGCGAACAGCTCGCCAGGTTCCCGTACCTGGAGTACGGCTTCGAGCTGCCCGACCCGGTGCCGGCGGACCTGCTCCTGCCGTTCGGCGACTTCGTGCGCAAGCACGGCCTCGACGAGGTGGTGCCGACGGTCGTCCAGTTCGGCCAGGGCCTCGGCGACCTGCTGCGCCAGCCGACCCTGTACGTGATGAAGAACTTCGGCTCGGACATCCTGCGCAACCTCCAGACCGGGTTCCTCAGCACCTCGCGCCGGAACAACAGCGAGCTCTACGAGAAGGCGCTCACCGAGCTGGGCGACGACGTGCTGCTGAACAGCCGCGTCGTCTCCACCGACCGGGACGGCGGGAGGGACGCCGCCGTCCGCGTCGACACGCCCGCCGGACCGCGGACGATCCGCGCCCGGAAGGTCCTGGTGACGATCCCGCCCCTGCTCGGCAACCTGGACGGGTTCGACCTCGACGGCCTGGAGCGCAACCTCTTCGGCCAGTTTCGCAACAGCGCCTACTACACCGGTGTGCTGCGCAACTCCGGGCTTCCCGACAACCTGTCGGTGCGCAACGTCGGCCTGGACACCCCGTTCAACACGCCCCAGCTCCCGGGCGTCTACGTCATCTCCCCGACCGGCCTCCCCGGCCTGCACAACGTCAAGTTCGGCAGCCCCGTCGCGCTGTCGGACCGGGCGGTGCAGAACGAGATCCGGGCGAGCGTCCTCCGCCTGGGTGAGGCCGGCACCGTACCGACCATGAGCCCCGACTTCGCCACCTTCGCCAGCCACACCCCGTTCGAGCTGACGGTGCCGGCTGCCGCCGTCCGCGCAGGCTTCTACCGCCGGCTCGGCACGCTCCAGGGCCGCAACCGCACCTACTACTCGGGGGCGGCCTTCCACACGCACGACTCGTCCCTGATCTGGCAGTTCACGGAGACGCTGCTGCCGCGGGTCGCCGCCTCCTGACGGGAATCCTGGGAGGTCCGGGGCCTGATCAGCGCGGCGGGACGATCCCGGACCGCCCCTCCCACGTGCCGTGCTCCGCGAGCGGGCGGAACCGGAACGTCGCGAACTCGTGGTGGAAGTCGCGGCGCCGCCGCTCGACCATGGCGTCCGCGTGCCGCCGGTCCGCGGGTTCCGCGCGGCCGTGCACCATCTCCTCCATCTCGCGCACGGTGCGCCACACGGAGAACGTGGAGATGGTGCCCGGCGGCCGGAAGGCGGCCAGGGCGAGCGTGGTGCCGGGGTGGTCGCGCACCTGGCGTTCGACCGGCTTGCCCCACCGCAGGAACCGGGGCACCTCGGGCAGGCGCATCCGCGCGACCGTCACCGCGACCACGGGCTCGTCCTGGTCCCAGTCGCCGGTCCGGGCGGGCAGACCGGGCAGCGCCGCCAGCCGGGACCAGCGGCGCAGGTACTCCAGCCGCACGTGCCAGCCTGCCGCCAGGTGACGACCGAGCGCGTCGTCGTTCAGGAAGCGGTCCAGGGCGTCCTCGTCGCGCCACTGCGCGAAGACCGCGATCCGCCGCAGCTGCAGCCGGTCCGGGGAGACGGTGGGCGCCCCCAGGCGCATGAGGGCCAGGCACTCGGCGTGGTCCAGCCCGGGCGTCGTGGTGCCCGACGGCGGTCGCAGCAGCGCGCGTGCCGTCACGGCGGCCGGTAGCTCGGCGAGGTGGAAGGTGTGCATCATCGGGCGCGCCCCATCTTCTCGCGGTCCATCTTGTAGTGCAGGCGCATCATCCAGGTGCGCCACATCCGCAGCTCGTGGTCGGTGCGGAGCACACCGTACGGGTCGGTGTACAGGCGGAAGGTCTCGTGGAGCGGGACGCGCGCGGCGAAGTCCCGTCCGCCGTCGTGCACGACGACGTACGCGCCGTCCTGCCCGAACCGTCCCGGGGGCGACTCGAGGACGAGCCCGCCCTCGTCGCTGACGGCAGGGCGCAGGAACACCTGCACGTTGCCGGACTCGAGCGGGAACGCGACGTGGACGCTCGGCCGCGCGTTGCCGGGGAGGCAACGCGTCGAGTAGCACCCGCTGAAGACGTAGCGGCCCGAAGGACGGAGCGTCCGCAGCCACGCGGCGCCCACCTGCTCGCCGTCCCGGTCGCGGATCACGCGGACGCGGCTGTCCATCCCGTGCGCGACGTCGAGCGGGCGCATCGGGAGGGAGAGCTGTTCGACCCGCCGCGCGAACAGCCGCGCGATCACCTCGCCGGCCGGCCAGAACAGCGGCGACCACCCGCTCCACACCTCCATGTGCCAGGCGGCGGTGTGCTCGTAGAAGTCGCGGATCCGTGGATCCAGCCGGGAGGCGTCGAACCCGGGACCGTCGAGCACCGTCATCGCCGGGAGCAGGCCGGGTGCCGGGCCGGCCGGGGTATCGGTGGTCGCCGCGTCGTCGTCGACCGTGCCGCCGTGGTGCGCGGCCTCGGCGGCGAGCCAGCCGTCCCCGACCGTGGAGGAGCGGCTCACCGGGGCGCGCAACCAGGAGTGGTCGCCGGCGAGGTCGACGGGCCTGCCGACCAGTCGCCAGAACTTCCGGGACCCGAGGTCCAGCAGCTGGTTCACGAGAACGCATTGTTGCAGGGTGTCCGTCGGTTACGGTCGGTGCGTGCTGCTGCCTGATCTGTCGACGCCCGGGGCGGACCTGCCCGTCCGGGCCGTCCTGCCCGCCACGGTCGACGCCGTGCGGTCGAGCGGCACCGCGGTGCTGGTCGCGCCGCCCGGGTCGGGGAAGACCTCGCTGCTGCCGCTCGCGCTGGGCGACGCGCTCGGGGGCACGGTCATCGTTGCCGAGCCACGCAGGATGGCGACCCGTGCGGCAGCGGCCCGGCTGGCGACGCTCGTCGGCGAACCGCTCGGGCAGCGGATCGGCTACGCGATGCGGGGTGAGCGCAGCGGCGGCGCGGGGCTCCGCGTCGAGGTGGTGACGACGGGGCTCCTCGTGCGGCGTCTGCAGCGGGACCCGGAGCTGCCGGGTGTCTCCGCGATCGTGATCGACGAGTGCCACGAGCGGCACCTCGACGCCGACCTGCTGCTCGCGCTCGCCGTCGACGTCCGCGCGAACCTGCGCGAAGACCTGGCGATCGTCGCGACCTCGGCCACGGCGGACACGGTCCGGCTGAGCCGCGCGCTGGGCACGGACGTGCCGGCGCCCGTGGTCACCGCGTCCGCCGCGCTGTTCGACGTCGCGGTCGAGTGGGCACCGCCGCCGGTCGCCACGCCGCTGCTCCCCGGTGGGCGGGTCGACCCGCGCCTGCTGGACCACGTCGCGGCCGTCGTCCGGCGCGCGCTGGCCGAGAACGACGGCGACGTGCTCGTGTTCGTGCCCGGCGAGGCCGAGATCAACGGTGTGACCCGCCGGCTGGCCGGTGAGAACGTGCTGCCGTTGTTCGGCCGCCAGTCCCGGGCCGAGCAGGACCGCGCGCTGGCGCCGTCCGCCACACGCCGGATCGTGGTCACGACGTCGGTCGCGGAAAGCTCGCTGACCGTGCCCGGCGTCCGGGTGGTGGTCGACTCCGGCCTCGCCCGGGAGCCGCGGACCGACCAGTCCCGCGGGCTCGGC
This sequence comes from Promicromonospora sp. NPDC090134, assembly GCF_044746965.1. NCBI lineage: Bacteria > Bacillati > Actinomycetota > Actinomycetes > Micrococcales > Promicromonosporaceae > Promicromonospora > Promicromonospora sp. NPDC090134. The sequence goes on from NZ_JBIVCZ010000008.1 coordinate 208,491, forward strand.
TCGCTGGTCACCTGCCGGGTCTCGCGGTCGTCGGCCGACCAGCGGGCGGGGCGTGCCGGGCGGGAGGCGCCCGGCCGGGTCTACCGGTGCTGGTCCGCCACCGACCACGGCCGGCTCGACGACCATCCGGCGCCGGAGATCGCGATCGCCGACCTGGCGTCCTTCGCCCTGGATCTCGCGGCGTGGGGCGCGCCGGGTGGTGCCGGCCTGACGCTGCTCGACGCGCCGCCGGCGCCGGCGATGACCGCGGCCGCCGAGCTGCTGGGCCGGGTCGGCGCCGTGGACGACGCCGGCCGGATCACCGACCGGGGCCGGCGGATGGCGGCGGTCGGGGCGCATCCCCGGCTGGCTCGTGCGTTGCTGGACGGGACGCCGCGGGTCGGCGCCGACCGGGCGCGCGAGGTCGTCGCGCTGCTCTCGGACGACTCCGGCCGCGGCCCCGGCGACGACCTGCCGGCCCGCTGGCGGGCCCTGCGCCGTGGCGACGACCGCGGGGCGACGGCTCGCTGGCGGGAGGAGGCGAAGCGCCTGGGCCGGGGCACGACGACGGGCGGCGCGTCGGACGGCCCAGCGGCGCGCGGGGTACCGGACGATCTCGCGATGGGGATCGTGGTGGGGCTGGCGTACCCCGAGCGGATCGCGCGGGTGCGAGGGGCCGGCTCGGCGACCTACCAGATGTCCGGTGGTACGGGCGCCGCGCTGGATCCGCAGTCGCCGCTGCGGTCCACGACCTGGCTGGCGGTCGCGGTCGCCGACCGGGCCCCAGGCCGTGCCGACGCGAGGATCCGGTCCGCGGTGCCGATCGACGAGGCCACCGCGCGGGACGTCGCGGGCGACCTCGTCTCGACCACCGACCAGATCCGCTGGGACGACGGCCGGGTCGTGACGCGACGCGTCGAGACGCTCGGCGCGATCGTGCTGGGCGACGTCCCGCTGGCGAAGCCCGACCCGCTTCTGGTCCAGGCGGCCGTCCGCGACGGCATCCGGCACGACGGCCTGTCCGTGCTGCGCTGGTCGGAGGCCGCGCTGGCCCTGCGGGAGCGGCTCGCGTTCTGCCATGCCCACCTCGGCGCCCCGTGGCCCGCGGTCGACGACGACGCGCTGCTGGCCGGGCTCGACGGGTGGCTCGGTACCGAGCTTGCCGCGGTGCGCGGCGCGCGCGACCTCGCCCGCATCGACGTCGCCTCTGCGCTCCGGCGGCTGCTGCCCTGGCCCGCGGCGGCCCGGTTCGACGAGCTCGCCCCGGAGCGGCTCAGGGTCCCGTCGGGCTCGCAGGTCCGGCTCGCGTATGACGGCGTCGAGCCGCCGGTCCTCGCGGTGAAGCTGCAGGAGGTGTTCGGCTGGACCACCACCCCGGCCGTCGCGGACGGTCGGGTCCCGGTTGTCCTGCACCTGCTGTCGCCCGCGGGCCGCCCGGCCGCGATCACGAGCGATCTCGCCTCGTTCTGGAAGCAGGGCTACCCCCAGGTCCGGGCCGACCTGCGGGCCCGGTACCCGCGGCATCCGTGGCCGGAGGACCCGCTGACCGCGGCGCCGACCGGGCGGGCGAAGCCTCGCCGGTGAGTCGGGCTGCTGCCTGCCGGGCCGGTCGCGGGCGGTACGTTGTGGGCACCGGATCGTCCGCCGCGGACGTCCGGCCCGGGACGCCCAGCCGGTTGAACCGCCAGCACTCAGAACGACCAGCACGAGGAGCACACCGCATGACGGGTCATCCGCAGGGGACCGCCGACCAGCACCGGCCCGTCGTGCCGTCGGAGGTCGGCCCCGGCACCACGTCCCTCGGGGACGACTGGGTGCCCGGGCCGGACGGCGTCCGCGAGCGCTCGGCGGCGCGCGTCCTGCTCATGGATGACGCCGGCCGGGTGCTCGTGATGCGCGGGCACGACGTCAACCAGCCGGAACGGTCCTGGTGGTTCACGGTGGGCGGGGGCATCGACGCGGGGGAGACGCCGGAACAGGCGGCGCTGCGCGAGACCCGCGAGGAGGTGGGCATCGACCTGCCCGCCGGGACCCTGGTGGGTCCCGTGCTCACGCGGACGGGCATCTTCGACTTCTACGCCGAGACGTGCCGGCAGTACGAGGTCTTCTACCTCGCGCGCATCCCGGACGCCGTCGAGGTGACCGCCGAGGGCTGGACCGACGCCGAGCGCGAGCTGCTCGACGAGATGGCCTGGCTGACGGCGGCGGAGCTGCGCGCGCAGCCCCTGGAGGTGTTCCCGCCGGAGCTGCCGGAGGTCATCGAGCACCTGGTGGCCGGCTGGGACGGCGAAGTGCGGCACCTGGGCGAGCAGTTCGACGACTGACGGCATCACCGCTGCGGTAGAGGCAGCCGGCGCAGCAGATGTAGACGTGCGTCTACACCGCGGCTAGGATCGGATCATGAAGACCGTCGGGGCGCGCGAGCTGAAACAGAATCCACACACGGTGATCCAGCACGTCCTGGAGACCGGGGACGAGTACGAGATCACCAGCTACGGCCGCCCGACCGGCGTCCGAATCGTCCCGGACAACCGGTCTCCCCGCCGCTGGGTGCCGGGTAGTGATCTCGCTGACGTCCCGCCGATGAGCCCGCGCAACGCCGCGGCATGGCGCGCGGACATCGAGAGCGTCATGGACGACGAGGTCAGCGACCCCTGGGAGCGGGCGTGATCCTGCTCGACACGAACATCCTCATCGATCTCGACCTGTACGAGTTCGACCCGCACGAGGAGTACGGGGCCAGCATTCTTTCCAGGGCTGAGCTCGAGTTCGGCATCCACGCGGCCAAGAACCCGCATGACGGTGCCGAGCGGACCCGTCGGATCAACGCTCTCGACCAGCGGTTCGCCTGGGTCGAGCTGGACATCGAGTCGACCCGTTCGTACGGCATCGTCGCCGCGGGCGCGCGAGCGACGGGCGCGAAGGTCCGCAGCAAGGACGCCCTGATCGCGGCCCAGGCCCACCGACATGGTGCCGCGGTGATGACGGCGAACACCGACGACTTCAAGCCCTTCGACCACCTCGTCGAGGTAGTGGCCCCGGTTCGCCGAAAGACCTGAGGTCCGACCGCCGTAAGATGGACGGTTGTGAGCAACCCGACCATCGGCGTCCTGGCCCTGCAGGGTGACGTCCGTGAGCACCTGGCCGCCCTCGAGACCGTCGGCGCGCACGGCGTGACCGTGCGCCGTCCGGGGGAGCTGGCCGCGGTCGACGGGCTGGTGCTGCCCGGCGGCGAGTCGACGACGATCGACAAGCTGCTGCGCATCTTCGAGCTCCGCGACCTCCTGCAGGCCCGCATCAAGGATGGGCTGCCGGTGTACGGCTCGTGCGCGGGGATGATCCTGCTCGCCGACCGGATCCTGGACGGGACCGCCGACCAGCAGACCGTCGGCGGCATGGACGTCGTCGTCCGGCGCAACGCGTTCGGGCGGCAGGTCGACTCGTTCGAGACCGACCTCGACTTCGCTGGCATCTCCGACGTCGGTGACGGCGGCGCGGTGCGCACCGCGTTCATCCGCGCCCCGTGGATCGAGGAGGCCGGGCCCGAGGTCGAGGTGCTGTCCCGCATCCCGGCTGTGGATACGCAGGGCCGTCCTGTGGCGGCCGCCGGTAGGATTGTCGCAGCACGGCAGGGGTCGCTGCTCGCCACCGCCTTCCACCCCGAGATCACGGGGGACGCGCGCGTGCACGGGCTGTTCGTCAGCATGGTCGCGGGCGGCTGAGCGGGTTCCCCTCGCCGTTCGTCAGCCATTGATAAGAGCCATCGAAATGCAAGGAGTCAGGTAGAGGCATGTCAGGTCACTCCAAGTGGGCCACGACCAAGCACAAGAAGGCCGCGATCGACGCCAAGCGCGGCAAGCTCTTCGCGAAGCTGATCAAGAACATCGAGGTCGCGGCGCGGACGGGCGGCGGCGACCTCGCCGGTAACCCGACGCTGTTCGACGCGGTCCAGAAGGCGAAGAAGTCGTCGGTCCCGAACGACAACATCGACCGCGCGCTGAAGCGCGGTTCGGGCGAGGGCGCCGACGCCGTCGACTACCAGACGATCATGTACGAGGGCTACGGCACCAACGGCATCGCCGTCCTGGTCGAGTGCCTCACCGACAACAAGAACCGGGCGGCCTCCGAGGTGCGGCTGGCGTTCTCCCGCAACGGCGGCAACCTCGCCGACCCGGGTTCGGTGTCGTACCTGTTCTCCCGCAAGGGCCTGATCGTGGTGCCGAAGGCCGACGGCGTGGGCGAGGACGAGGTCATGCTCGCCGCGCTCGACGCCGGCGCCGAGGACGTCACGGACCAGGGCGAGGTCATCGAGGTCCTCACCGAGGCGACCGACCTGGTGCCCGTGCGTACGGCCATCCAGGAGGCCGGCATCGAGTACGACTCGGCCGACGTGATCTTCCACCCGTCCATGCAGGTCGAGGTGGACGTCGAGGGTGCCCGCAAGATCATGCGCCTCATCGACGCGCTCGAGGACAGCGACGACGTGCAGAACGTCTACGCCAACTTCGACGCGAGTGACGAGGTCATGGCGGCGCTCGACGAGGAGGAGTAAGCAGGTCCCCGGCCACGTCCGCCCGGGTCACGGAACCGCACGTGAGAGGGTTTCTCCGTGCGCGTTCTCGGTGTTGATCCCGGTCTGACCAGGTGCGGCGTCGGCGTCGTCGACTCCCTGCCCGGGCGGCGGGCCCGGATGGTCGCCGTCGGCGTCATCCGGTCGGACGTGGACCTGTCCACGGACCTGCGCCTGCTGCGGATCGCGGAGGGCCTGGACCGCTGGCTCGACGAGCACGTGCCCGACGTGGTGGCGGTCGAGCGCGTGTTCGCGCAGCACAACGTCGGCACGGTGATGGGGACCGCCCAGGCGGCGGGCCTGGCCATGGTGGCCGCGGCCCGCCGCGGCGTGCCCGTCGCGCTGCACACCCCGTCGGAGGTCAAGGCGGCCGTGACCGGTTCGGGGCGCGCCGACAAGGCGCAGGTGACGACGATGATCACCCGCATCCTCGACCTCGACGAGGCGCCGCGGCCCGCCGACGCCGCCGACGCGCTCGCGCTCGCCGTCTGCCACCTGTGGCGCCCCGCCGGGGCCCTGCAGGGCGGCGACCGGCACGAGCTCACACCCGCGCAGCGCGCCTGGGCCGCGGCCGAGCAGGCCGCCAAGCAGCGCCCCCGCCGCTGACGGCGTGCCTCCCCGGAGGGCACCTCGCGCTTGTTAGGCTCCTCGCACGAACGTTCGATACCGGAGCATCCGGCAAGGGAACATCCAGCAAGGAGGGGGAGCCCGTGATCGCCTCGCTGACGGGGACCGTGGCCCATGTGAGCCTGGACCGCGCGGTGGTCGACGTCGGCGGCGTCGGGTACCTGGTGCACGCCACGCCCACCACTCTGGCCGGCCTGCGGGTCGGCGAGACCGCAGGCGTCGCCACGAGCATGGTGGTCCGCGAGGACTCGATGACCCTGTACGGGTTCGGCGACCCCGACGAGCGGGACGTGTTCGAGGTGGTGCAGACCGTCTCCGGCGTCGGGCCGCGCCTGGCGCTCGCGATGCTCGCGGTGCACACCCCGGACGCCCTGCGCCGCGCCGTCGCCGGCGAGGACCTCGCCGCGCTGACCCGCGTGCCGGGCATCGGCCGCAAGGGCGCCCAGCGCATCGTGCTGGAGCTCGGCGACCGGCTCGGGCCGCCGTCCGGCACCGGCGTGGCGCAGCCCGCGCCCAGCGCCGCGGCGGGCGCCACCGACCACTCGGAGCGGGTCGTGGAGGCCCTCGCGGGCCTGGGCTGGCCTGCCAAGCAGGCCGACGACGCCGTGGCGAAGGTGCTCGCCGAGGCGGGCGCCGACGCCGTGGCGGCCGACGAGGTCGCCTCGACACTGCGCGCGGCCCTGCGCGTGCTGGGAGGCCACCGTGGCTGAGGTCTCGACCGAGACGGAGGGCGGCGGCCGGATCGTCGCCCCGAGCGCAGACGAGATCGAGCGGGCGGCCGAGGCCGCGCTGCGCCCCAAGCGGCTCGACGACTTCGTGGGCCAGCGCGTGGTGCGCGACCAGCTCTCCCTGGTGCTGCAGGCCGCGATGGCACGCGGCAACCCGCCCGACCACGTGCTCCTGTCGGGCCCGCCCGGGCTCGGCAAGACGACGCTGGCCATGATCATCGCCGGCGAGCTCGAGTCGCACCTGCGCCTGACCAGCGGACCCGCCATCCAGCACGCGGGCGACCTCGCCGCCGTCCTGTCCTCCCTGGAGGAGGGCGACGTGCTGTTCATCGACGAGATCCACCGCCTGGCCCGCCCCGCCGAGGAGCTGCTCTACGTCGCCATGGAGGACTTCCGGGTCGACGTCGTGGTCGGGAAGGGCGCGGGCGCGTCCGCGATCCCGCTCGCGCTGCCGCGGTTCACCGTGGTCGGCGCCACCACGCGCTCCGGCCTGCTGCCCGCCCCGCTGCGCGACCGCTTCGGCTTCACCGGGCACATGGACTACTACTCGCCCCAGGAGCTGGAGCGGGTCATCCTCCGCTCCGCCGGCCTGCTCGGCGTGCACCTCGACCACGCCGCCGCGCACGAGATCGCCGGCCGCTCCCGCGGCACGCCCCGCATCGCGAACCGGCTGCTGCGCCGCGTGCGCGACTGGGCACAGGTGCGCGGCGACGGCCGGCTCGACCTGAACGCCGCCCGGGCGGCCCTGGAGGTCTACGAGGTCGACCTCATCGGCCTCGACCGCCTCGACCGCGCGGTGCTCACCGCCCTGTGCACCCGGTTCGGCGGCGGGCCCGTCGGCCTGTCCACGCTCGCCATGACCGTGGGGGAGGAGGCCGAGACCGTCGAGACCGTCGCCGAGCCCTACCTCGTCCGCGAGGGGCTCGTCGGGCGCACCCCGCGCGGCCGCGTCGCGACCCTCGCCGCCTGGGAGCACCTCGGCCTCACACCGCCCGCGCAGGCGGCCGGCGGCACGAACGGAACCACGACCGGCGCCACCGGCTCGGGAACTTTGCTCGACCCCTGACGTTGTCCTTGTGGCGCTCCTACCGCGGGCAGCCCGGGGATCCGCGCCCGAGCACTACACTGGTTGGGATCCTCGTCGTGCGCCACGAACGTGCGCAGCACATCCGACACAGCAATCGAACAGGGACCTCACCGTGGAAATGCTCATTCTCGTCGCGATCCTCCTCGTGGCGATGTTCTTCATGTCCTCCCGCACCCGCAAGCAGCAGCGTGCGGCAGCGGAGTTCCGGAACAACCTCACGGTCGGGGCCAAGGTCATGACCGCCTCCGGGATGATCGGGACCGTCGTCGAGGTGGACGACGCGAACGACCAGGTGACCATCGAGTCCGTCCCCGGCAGCCAGACCACCTGGCTCCGCGCCGCCATCTCCAAGCAGGTCGAGGAGCCCGTCGCCGACGACGCGGACACCGACAACACGGCAGATGAGGTCGACGTCACAGCAAAGAGCGAAACGGGAAGTACGATCAGCCCCGACGCGACCGACGTCCCCGACGATCTGTCTGGCCTCGACACCGCCCAGCGCGAGTACCGGGAGCAGCAGCGACGGGACGCCGACGCAGACGGCAAGTGACGGCCGCGCCGTCCGGTGACCCCGGACGGCGCCGAACCCGCGCCGGACGTACCCCGGCGCGCACACGAGAAGAGACAGACGTTGGCGACTGACACCCGGCGCTCGCGGCCGGTTCGCACGATCGTGCTCCTGACGATCTTGACGATCCTGCTGCCCTTCGGCGCCCTCTTGGCAGGTTGGCAGCTCGACGGAAAGTCGAGCGACAATCCGGACGGCGCGAGCCTGGCACCCGGTCTGGCCCTCGACCTCCAGGGCGGCACCCAGGTCATCCTGAAGGCCGTCACCTCGGACGGCTCCGAGATCACCCCGGAGGCGATGGAAGAGGCCATCGGCGTGATCCGGCAGCGGGTGGACGCCAACGGCGTGTCCGAGGCCGAGATCGCCAGCCAGGGCGACAACCAGATCGTGGTCGAGATCCCAGGCGAGGTGGACGACGAGACCGTCGCGCTGATCTCCAAGGCCGCGCAGATGAAGTTCCGCCCGGTCCTGGCCATCGGCAACCCGGTCCCGACGACGCAGCCGTCGGCGAGCCCGTCGGCGTCCGCGGACGGCACGGGCGAGGACGCCCAGACCGACGGCGACGCGGCCGCGTCGGACGAGCCGACCAAGGAGGAGCTCGCCGAGCAGGACGAGGCGATCAAGGCGGCCACCGACCCGTCCGACCTGGCGCAGATCACGCCGTCGGTCCAGGCCGAGTACGACGCGCTGGACTGCACCGACCCCAAGAACCTCGAGGGCGGCGGTGGTGACGACCCGGACCGGCTGCTCGTCACGTGCGACCAGACCGGCACGGCCAAGTACATCCTGGGCCCCGTCGAGGTGGACGGCACCAACCTGACCAGCGCGTCGTCGGGCCTCATGCCGGGCGCGAACGGGACGGTCACCAACGAGTGGGGCGTCAACCTCAACTTCAACTCCCAGGGCACCACGGAGTTCCGTGAGACCACGGAGCGCCTGGTGAACCTGGAGCAGCCGCGCAACCAGTTCGCCATCGTGCTGGACGGCCTGGTCGTCTCGGCGCCGAGCACGAACGTCGCGATCACCAACGGCCAGGCGCAGATCTCCGGCTCCTTCACGCAGGAGTCGGCCGCCACGCTGGCCAACCAGCTCAGCTTCGGCTCGCTGCCGCTGACCTTCCAGGTCGACGGGCAGAACACGATCTCCGCCACGCTCGGCTCCGAGCAGCTCCAGCGCGGCCTGTTCGCGGGTCTGATCGGCCTCGCGCTCGTCGTCGTGTACTCGCTGTTCCAGTACCGCGCGCTCGGCCTGCTGACTGTCGCCTCGCTGGTCGTCGCGGCCGCCATGACCTACGTGGTGATCGCGCTCCTGAGCTGGGGCATCGGCTACCGCCTGTCCCTGCCGGGTGTCGCCGGTCTGATCGTCGCCATCGGCTTCACCGCGGACTCGTTCATCGTGTACTTCGAACGCATCCGGGACGAGCTACGTGACGGCAGGTCGCTGCGGCTCGCGGTCCAGCGCGGCTGGGTCCGTGCGCGCCGCACGATCTACGCCGCGAAGGCCGTGAACCTGCTGTCCGCCGTCATCCTGTACTTCATGACCGTGGGCGGCGTGCGCGGCTTCGCGTTCACCCTGGGCCTGACCACGATCATCGACGTCATGGTGGTCATCTGGTTCACGCACCCGATGATGGAGCTGCTCGCCAAGGTGCCGTTCTTCCGCGACGGCCACAAGTGGTCGGGTCTGTCGGCCGACCGGATCGAGGTCACGCCGCGGTACCGGGGCGCCGGCCAGCTCTCCGGCGGGAAGCCGGACACGACGACGGACGCACCCGACTTCGGCACAGCCGAGCCTGACCGGGAGCTGGTCACGGCGCAGTCCGTGACCCCGGCGCCGCGCACCGCCGAGGACGGCCGCAGGATGACGATCGCGGAGCGGCGTGCCGCCGAGCGCAAGGCTGCCGCAGGGTCCGCAGAGACGACCCAGCCGGCTCAGAACGAGGAGAACAGCTGATGGCGCGGGGTGGCTTTGCTCAGTGGGGTAACGACCTCTACACCGGTCGTAGGTCGTACCCGATCGTCCAGCGGCGGCGGCTCTGGTACTCGATCGTCGCGCTCTTCTCGGCGGCGTCGGTCCTCGTGCTGGTCTTCCAGGGCCTGAACCTCGGTATCGACTTCCGTGGCGGCTCGGAGTTCACCGTCTCCGGTGTCTCCACCACGGACGAGGACGTCGCGATCGACGCGGTCGCCACCGTCGCCCCCGGCGAGGAGCCGCACGTCAGCCAGGTCGGCGCGAACGCCGTCCGCGTGCAGGTCTCGGAGCTCGACAGCGAGCAGACCGACCAGGTCGGCGAGGCGCTGGCCAGCGCCTTCGGCGTGAGCGTCGACGAGGTCACGTCGAGCTTCATCGGCCCCACGTGGGGCCAGTCCGTGAGCCTGCGGGCCCTGTGGGGCACCGTGGCGTTCGTGCTCGCGGCGGCGGTCTTCATGGCGGTGTACTTCCGCGCCTGGCGCATGTCGGTCGCGGCCATCGTCGCGATGCTTGCCGACGTGCTGGTCTCGGCCGGCGTGTACGCGGTGATCGGCTGGGAGGTCACGCCGTCCACGATCATCGGCTTCCTGACCATCCTGGGCTTCTCGCTGTACGACAAGATGGTCGTCTTCGACAAGGTGCGTGAGAACACGCTCAACGTGACCGAGCAGACGCGCAGCACCTACGCCGAGCGGGCCAACCTCGCGGTGAACCAGACCCTGGTCCGGTCCATCAACACCTCCGTGGTGGCGCTGCTGCCGGTCGCGGGCATCCTCTTCGTGGGTGGCTTCCTGCTGGGCGCCGGCACGCTGAAGGACATCTCGCTGTCGCTGTTCGTCGGTATCGCCGCGGGCGCGCTGTCGTCGCTCTTCTTCGCGACGCCGCTCGACGTGACGCTGCGGGAGCGGGAGCCCAAGATCGCGGCCCACACCAAGAAGGTCATGGACCTGCGTGCGGGCCTCGTGGCGGAGGGCGCGGACGAGGGCATGCTGGCCGCCGCCGCGTCCGGTTCGGCCCAGCTCGTCCCGGGTCACCACCAGGGACAGGCCGCTCAGCCGAGGCGTCGCCGGTAGGCTCCGCCTCGTGGCAGACGACATGACCGACGTCGCCCTCTCCGGCCTGCTGCCGGAGAGGGCGACGCGCGTTCGCGACCTGATCGCGGACGTCCCGAACTTTCCCTCTCCCGGCGTGCTGTTCAAGGACATCACGCCCCTGCTGGCCGACGCCGAGGGCCTGGCCGACGTCGTGGAGGCGTTCACGCGCCTCGCGCTGGCCGACGGCGTGGACGTGGTCGCCGGCATGGAGGCCCGCGGCTTCCTGCTCGGCGCGCCCGTGGCCCACGCGCTCGGCCTGGGCTTCCTGCCCCTGCGCAAGGCGGGCAAGCTCCCGCCGCCCACGCACAGCGTGTCGTACGACCTGGAGTACGGTTCCGCGGCCATCGAGCTGCGCTCGGGAACACTCACCCCCGGTGCGCGCGTTCTCATCATCGACGACGTTCTCGCCACGGGCGGTACCGCGGCGGCCGCAGCAGAGCTGGTGGAGCAGTGCGGTGGAGTCGTCTCCGGGCTCGCCTTCCTGATCGAGCTGGAGGCGCTTCACGGGCGCGACAGGCTCCAGGGCCACAACGTCGATACTCTCCTGCGGGTGGACACCCCGTCCGGTCAATGATCGGGTCGGACGGCGAATAGAGGTCCAGGGCTAGACTGGCGACTCCGGGTCTCATCCCGGGGAAGGAGGCGCGTACATGGCGGAGAACACGGTGTCACGCGCTCCGGTGCCCGAGAAGAACCCGCCCACCCCTCCGGGCGGTAACCGGATGCGCAACCGGCTGGTGCGTCTGGGCGTGCGCAGCATCGGTGGCGGCACCCCGGCGGCGATCGAGCCGCTGCTGCAGGCGATCCGCAGCAACCACCCCAAGGCCGACGTCGCCCTGATCGAGCGCGCCTACGTGGTGGCCGAGAAGGCCCACCGCGGGCAGATGCGCAAGAGCGGCGACCCGTACATCACGCACCCCGTCGCGGTCTCCACGATCCTCGCGGAGCTCGGTTTCGAGGGCACCACGATCGCGGCCGCGCTGCTGCACGACACGGTGGAGGACACCGACTACTCCCTGGACACGCTGCGCGGCGAGTTCGGTGACGACGTCGCGCTGCTCGTGGACGGCGTGACCAAGCTCGACAAGGTGAAGTACGGCGACGCGGCGCAGGCCGAGACCGTGCGCAAGATGGTCGTGGCCATGGCCAAGGACATCCGCGTGCTGGTCATCAAGCTGGCCGACCGCCTGCACAACGCCCGCACCTGGAAGTACGTGCCGTCCAAGTCGGCGGAGCGCAAGGCACGCGAGACCGTCGAGATCTACGCGCCGCTGGCCCACCGGCTGGGCATGAACACGATCAAGTGGGAGCTGGAGGACCTGTCCTTCCAGACCCTGTACCCCAAGGTGTACGACGAGATCGTGCACCTGGTGGCCGAGCGCGCGCCCGCCCGCGAGGAGTACCTCGGCGTGGTGCGCGGGCAGATCGAGTCGGACCTGCGCAGCGCGAAGATCAAGGCCACCGTGACCGGCCGGCCGAAGCACTACTACTCGATCTACCAGAAGATGATCGTGCGCGGTCACGACTTCGCGGAGATCTACGACCTGGTCGGCACGCGCGTCCTCGTGGACACCGTGCGCGACTGCTATGCGGCGCTCGGCGCCATGCACGCGCGGTGGAACCCGGTCCCCGGCCGGTTCAAGGACTACATCGCGATGCCGAAGTTCAACATGTACCAGTCGCTGCACACGACGGTGATCGGCCCGGGCGGCAAGCCCGTGGAGATCCAGATCCGCACGCACGACATGCACCGGCGCGCCGAGTACGGCGTCGCGGCGCACTGGAAGTACAAGGAGAAGACGCCGGCGGCGGGCGGCAACGACCCGAAGAACCAGGACATGGCCTGGCTGCGCCAGCTCGTGGACTGGCAGCGGGAGACCGCCGACCCGGCGGAGTTCCTCGACTCGCTGCGGTTCGAGATCGGCGGCGACGAGGTCTACGTCTTCACGCCGAAGGGTTCGGCGATGGCGCTGCCCGGCGGCGCCACACCCGTCGACTTCGCCTACGCCGTGCACACCGAGGTGGGCCACCGCACCATGGGCGCCCGCGTGAACGGCCGTCTGGTGCCGCTGGACTCCCCGCTGGAGAACGGCGACGTCGTCGACATCCTCACCTCGAAGTCGGAGACGGCCGGACCGAGCCGGGACTGGCTCGGGTTCGTGAAGTCGCCGCGTGCGCGCAACAAGATCCGCCAGTGGTTCACCAAGGAGCGCCGCGAGGAGGCCGTCGAGACCGGCAAGGACTCGATCGCCAAGGCGATGCGCAAGCAGGGCCTGCCGATCCAGCGCCTCATGTCGCACGAGACCCTCGTCGGGGTCGCGGACGAGATGAACTACCAGGACGTGTCCGCCCTGTACGCGGCCGTGGGCGAGGGACAGATCTCCTCGGCCCACGTGGTCGAGAAGCTGGTCAAGGCGCTCGGCGGGGCGGACGGCGCGGAGGAGGACGTCGCCGAGGCGGCCCGGCCGGGTGGCCTCACCGCCCGGCGCGTGCGGTCGGGCGACCCGGGCGTCATGCTCAAGGGCTCCGAGTCCGCCGACGTCTGGGTCAAGCTCGCCAAGTGCTGCACCCCGGTGCCGGGCGACGACATCGTGGGCTTCGTGACCCGCGGTCAGGGCGTGAGCGTGCACCGCACGGACTGCGTGAACCTGGACGGGCTGCGCAAGCAGCCGGAGCGCCTGGTCGAGGTGGAGTGGACGCAGGGCGCGAACACGATGTTCCTCGTGCAGATCCAGGTCGAGGCGCTCGACCGCTCCCGGCTCCTGTCCGACGTCACCCGCGTGCTGTCCGAGAACCACGTGAACATCCTGTCGGCGTTCGTCTCGACGTCGGACGACCGGCTGGCGGTCTCCCGGTTCATCTTCGAGATGGCCGAGCCCGCGCACCTCGCGACCGTCCTGTCGGCCGTGCGCAAGGTCGAGGGTGTGTTCGACGTGCACCGCATCACCGGCACCAAGCCGGTCGAGCGGCCGCAGCTGCCGGTCTGAACCGTCCTGTCAGACGTACAGGTCCCTCCGGTGACCTGTGCGTCTGACTCGGGTCAGGCCGTCCCCGGAGCCCCCGGCAGCAGCTCGCCGAGGTCGAAGCTGACCGGTTCCTCGAGCTGCTCGTACGTGCAGGACGCCGGCTCGCGGTCCGGGCGCCAGCGCTTGAACTGGGACGTGTGCCGGAACCGGGAGCCCTCCATGTGGTCGTAGCCCACCTCGAGCACGCGCTCGGGCCGCAGGGGAGTGAACGACAGGTCCTTGCCCGCGCTCCAGCGCGACTGTGCGCCCGGGAGCCGGTCGCCCGCCTCGGCCTTCGTGGGGTCGGTCCACCCCTGCCACGGGTGCTCCTCGGCCGCGGGCGTCCCGGGCTCCACGACGAGCGGCGCGAGCTCCGCGATCAGCTCGGCGCGCCGGGTGGCCGGGAACGACGCCGCGACGCCTACGAACTGCAGGCGCGGACCGTCGTCGGTCTCGTCCCACAGGCCCAGCAGCAGCGAGCCGAGCAGCGGCTGCTCGGGTGTCGAGGTCTTGTGCAGCCGGTATCCCGCCAGCACGACGTCGGCGGTCCGGGTGTGCTTGATCTTGAGCATGGTGCGCTTGTTGGGCGCGTACGGCCCGTCCGCGAGCTTGGCGACGACGCCGTCCAGGCCCGCGCCCTCGAACGAGCCGAACCACTCCGCGGCCTCCGCGGCGTCCTGGGTGCGGGGCGTCGCGAACACGAGCGGACCGGTCAGGCCGAGGCCGTCCAGGGCCGCGATCCGCTCGGTCAGCGGCCGGTCCATGAGGTCGTCGTCGCCGAGCGCCAGCACGTCGAACACCACGAGCGCGGCCGGAGTCGTCTCGGCGAGCATGTTCACGCGGGACTCCGCGGGATGGATGCGCTGGGACAGCAGCTCGAAGTTCAGGTGCGCGGCGCCGTGGCCGGGCCGCTGGGCGATGACGATCTCGCCGTCGACCACGCACCGCTCGGGCAGGGCGTCGCGGACGGCGGCGACGACGTCCGGGAAGTAGCGCTCCATCGGCTTGGCGTTGCGGGAGTCGATGCGTACCTCGTCGCCGTCGCGGTAGACGATGGCGCGGAACCCGTCCCACTTGGGCTCGTAGACGTACGCGGGGCCGGCGTCGTCGCCGGCGGGCTGGGCAGGCACCGAGGGCACGCTCTTGGCGAGCATCGGCCGGACCGGGGGCTGCACGGGCAGGTTGAGTGTGGTCACGGGTACGAGCCTGCCTCAGCGCGGCGCGTAGCGCAGGTAGACGCACCCGCTGTCGAAGGTCCGGGAGTCCACGAGGCGCAGCCGCAGCCGGGCGTCCGGGGGCAGGGCCGGCAGCCCGCCGCCCACGACCTCGGGGTAGACCACGAAGCGGAAGTCGTCCACGAGACCCTGCCGGATGAACGGCGCGGCCACGGTGGGCCCGCCGATCGAGACGACGCCGGGCGCGCAGTTCACGATGCGCCGCAGCTCGCCGGGCTGGAGGTCACGCACGAGCCGGGTCCGGGCCGACGTCACGGCGTCCTGCGGCAGGGACGACGACGCGACGATCTTGTCGACGCCCTGCCAGATCTGCGCGTACCGGTCCGTGTACGGGTTGGGGTCGGGCCCCGGGTCGTGGGTCTCCCAGTAGACCATCGTCTCGTACATGCGCCGGCCGTGGACGTAGACGGCGACGTCCGACTCGTTCTCGTTGATGAACCCGTGCAGCTCGTCGGTCGGCTGCGCCCAGTCGAAGCTTCCCTCGGCGTCGACGGTGTACCCGTCGGCGGACATGTTCGCGGTGTAGCGCAGCGTTCCCATGCCTGTCGGACGCCGGGCGGGTGCCGGACTCATCGGTCCGCGAGCGTGCGAGCGGGGTGAGATCGCGTGATGGTGGAGAGGCACGTCCAGCACCGTCGGGAGGAGCAACCATGCCGAAGCGTGACCCCGGACCGAGCGTCAAGGACAAGGAGCTGTATGAGAAGCTCCGCGACGAGGGCAGCTCCAAGGAGAAGTCCGCCCGCATCGCGAACGCGGCGGCGAACACGTCGCGCAAGAGCGTCGGCCGCAAGGGCGGCACGTCCGGCGACTACGACGACTGGACGGTCGAGAAGCTGCGCAAGCGGGCCGCGGAGATCGGCATCGAGGGCCGGTCCACGATGCGCAAGGACGACCTGATCAAGGCGCTGCGGTCGCACTGACGGCCGCACCGGTCGCGGCCCGGCCGCGGGCGGGTCACTCCGCCGCGGCGTCCTTGCTGCGGTCGCGGTCCTTGTCGCGGCTCGGCTGGACCCGCTTGGGCTCGCCCGGCATCTTGGGGTACTCCGGCGGGTAGGGCAGGTCCTCCAGGCCGTCGGCCTCGTCCCTGACCGCCAGGTCGAGGGCGGCGTCCAGCGAGCAGTCCAGCGCCGGGTCCCGGTCGGCGCGCAGCGCGGCGAACAGGTCGCCGCGCTCGGCGAACCGGCCGGGCGCGGTGAGCACGTCGAAGTCGTCGGGGTGCACGTCGGCCACCTCGTCCCAGTCCAGGGGCATCGAGACCGTCGCCCGGCCGTTCGCCCGGATCGACCACGCGGAGGCGATGGTGCGGTCGCGGGCCATCTGGTTGTAGTCCACGAAGATCGCCTCGCCGCGCTCCTCCTTCCACCAGCGCGTGGTGACCTGGCCGGGCAGCCGACGCTCCAGCTCGCGCCCGATCGCGATGGTCGCCCGCCGCGCCTCGATGAACGTCCACCGCGGCTCCAGCGGCACGAACACGTGCAGCCCCCGGCCGCCGGACGTCTTGGGGTACCCCCGCAGGTCCAGCTCGCCGAGCAGCTCCCGCAGGTGCGGCGCCACGGCGGCGGCGTCGGAGAAGTCCGTGCCGGGCTGCGGGTCCAGGTCGATGCGGAGCTGGTCCACCGCCTCCACGTCGTCCCGCCGCACCGGCCAGGGGTGGAACGTGAGCGTGCCCATGTTGGCCGCCCACGCCACCACGGCGGGCTCCGTGGGGCAGACCTCGTCCGCAGTCCGGCCCGACGGGAACGCGATGGTCGCGGTCTCCACGTAGCCCGGGGCGCCCCTCGGGATGCGCTTCTGGTAGAAGCCGTCCCCCTTCGGGTCGTCCGGCTTGGGCATGCGCGTGGCGAGGTGCGCGCCCTCGTGCCAGCCCTTGGGCCAGCGCTCCAGCGTGGTGGGGCGGTGCAGCAGGGCGCCCGTGATGCCGTCGGCGACGGCGACGAAGTACTCGACGACCTGGAGCTTGGTGATGCCGCGTGGGAAGACGACGCGGTCCGGGCTCGTCACGCGCACGGTGCGGCCCGCGACGTCGAGCTCCACTGCGGGTGTCTTGGATCCGGCCATGGACCGAACCTAGCCCGCCAGCAGCTCCCGCGCCGCAGAAAGGGCCCGGTGCGCCGCCGGCCGGCCGACCACGCGGGCCCGCCGGTCCAGGAGCGCGGTGGCCTGGCCCAGGTCCGTCCCTGCCCTCGCCAGGGCCACCAGGACGGGCACGGCGGCCTCCGGCGAGGCGGTGCAGGCGACGTCGACGGCGGTCCGCACCCGCCGGGTCACCGGCACCCCCGCGAGGTGCTCGGTGTCCCGCCCGAGACCCGGCGCACGCCGCGCGACCTGGCCGGGGCGCGGCACGGGCCGGTGGGTGTCGGGGGAGTAGGCCAGCTCGACCTGGGCGCCTTCCGGCCAGGCCGGCGCCGTCACGCCGTCGTACAGGCCCGTGTGGACCCACGCCGCCGTGGCGGCGCCCAGCACGCAGCGCGCGGGTACCTCGCGGGCGAGCGCCAGGGCGCGGTGCGCCGGGCCCACCACGGAACCCGCGGCGACCGCCGCGCCGTCGTGCAGCTCGACCAGCGCCCCCGCACGCCGCAGCTCGGCCCACGCCACCGGCCCGCCGACGTGCGCCGGGGTGACGAGGAGCGGCGGCGCCGTCGGCTCGGGGTCGAGCAGCGCGGCGAGGGACGGGAACAGCATGCGCAGAACCTACGCGCAGCGGGCCCGGTCGCGCAGAGCGCGACCGGGCCCGCTGTGGACAACCTCAGCCCCGGGAGTCCTCCGCGGCCTTGACGACCTGCTCCAGCCACGAGCGGCGAGCCGCCACGGCGGCCTCCAGCTCGGAGACCTTGCGCTTGTCGCCCTTGGCCTGAGCATCCGCGAGATCCGCCTCGAGACCCGCGATAGCGGACTCGAGCTGCGCCGCCGCACCCTCGGCGCGCGCACGCGTCTCCGGGTTGGTGCGCTTCCACTGCGCCTGGTCGGCGTCACGGACCGCGGTCTCGACCGCGCGCAGGCGGGCCTCGATGCGCTGGATGTCGCCGCGAGGGACCTTGCCGGCCTCCTCCCAGCGCTCCTGCAGGTTGCGCAGGGCGGCCTTGGCCTTGTTCAGGTCCTTGACCGGAAGCAGTGCCTCCGCCTCCTCCAGCAGGACCTCCTTGACCTTCAGGTTCTCGCCGTACTCCGCGTCGATGACGGCGTTCTCGGCGTCCCGGGCCTGGAAGAACCGGTCCTGCGCGGCCCGGAACCGGGCCCACAGCGCGTCGTCGTCCTTGCGGGACGCCCGGCCCGCCGCCTTCCAGCGCGTCATCAGGTCGCGGTACGCACCCGCGGTGTAGCCCCAGTCGGTGCTGTTCGACAGCGCCTCCGCCTCGGAGACCAGCTTCTCCTTCTCCGTCTTCGCGGCGCTGTTGCGCTGCTCCAGGTCGGCGAAGAAGTGCCGGCGCTCGCGGTCGAACGCCGTGCGGGCGTGGCTGAACCGCTTCCAGAGCGACTCCTCCGTGGGGCGGTCGATACGCGGCCCGGAGCGCTGGGCGTCCTTCCACCGGTCCAGGAGCGCGCGCAGCTCCTCGCCCGCCGGGCGCCACTGCATCTTGCTCGGGTCGGTCGCCGCGATCTTCTCGGCGGCCTCCACGATCGAGGTACGCGACGCGACGGCCTCGGCCTTGGCGGCGGAGCGTGCCTGCTCCAGGGCGGCGCGGCGCTCCGCGGCGCGACCCCGCAGGTCCTCGACCCGGGTCCGCAGGCCCGCCAGGTCGCCGACGGCGGCGGGCTCGGCGGTCTCCTCGCCGAGCTTCTGCAGCGTCTGGTCGATCTCGCGCACCGACAGGTCCGCGCTCTCCAGCCGGGCCTCGAACAGGCCCACCTTCGCGCTCAGGTCGAGGTAGCGGCGCACGTACAGCGCGAGCGCCTCCTCGGTGGTGACACCGGGGAACTGGCCCACGACGCGCTCGCCGTCGCCGTCGTTGACGTAGACGTTGCCCTCGTCGTCGACGCGGCCGAACTTCTCCGCCTCGGCGTGCGCGACCGCGTCGGCGGCGGCAGGCACCACGGGTGCGGGCGCCGTCGCCGGGGCGGACTGCGCCACGGGGGCCGACGGCGTGCCCGGCTTGGGTGCACGCGGCCGGGCGAGCGCGGCCGGCGAGGGGATCGCCGACGGCTTCGGGGTCGCGGGCTTCGGGGCGGGGGCAGCAGCCGCGGCGGGGGCCTCGGCCTCGGCGGCCGGAGCCTCCTCGGCGGGTGCCTCGGTCTCGGAGGGTGCCTCGGTCTCGGAGGGTGCCTCGTCCGCGGCGGCCTCTTCGGCGGGGGCCTCAGCCTCCGCGGCCGGAGCCTCTTCGCCGGCCGGAGCCTCTTCGCCGGCCGGGGCTTCCTCGGCAGCGGCCTCGGCCTCGGCAGCCGGAGCCTCCTCGGCGGGAGCGTCCTCGGCGGGCGCCTCGGCCTCGGGGGCAGGAGTCTCCTCGGCAGGAGCCTCGGTCGGAGCGGCGTCCTCCGCGGGTGCCTCGGCCTCCGCGGCGGGCGTCTCCGCGGCGGGAGCGTCCTCAGCGGGAGTCTCGGCCTCCGCGGCGGGCGTCTCCTCGGCGGGAGCGTCCTCCGCGGGAGCTTCAGCCTCCGCGGCGGGCGTCTCCTCGGCGGGAGCGTCCTCCGCGGGAACCTCGGCCTCGGCCACGGGAGCCTCCTCGGCGGCCGGCTCCGTCGCGGGGGCCTCGGGGGTCGCCTCGGCGGCGTCCTCCGTCGCGTCCGCCCCGGCGGCTGCCTCGGTCGCCTCGCTGACCGCCTCGGCGGGTGCCTCGGCTGCGGTCGGAGTCTCGGCCACGGGCTCGACGGGCGCGTCCTGCTGGACGGGCTCGGTCGAGCGAGAAGTGGGTTCGCTCACTGGGTCTCAACTCCTTCGATGGTGACCGGGGTGGCAGGCTCACCGTCTGGTGCACCGTCTACCGCGCCCGTGTCAGCGACTGCTTGGACAAAGTCCAGGCCGGATGTGATCTTGCCGAAGACCGTGTACCCGCCGGCTGTGTCGGAGGGGATGGTCGAATCCTCGTAGACGAGGAAGAACTGGGAGCCCATGGACTCGGCGTCGTCGCCGCGCCGCGCCATCGCGACGGTGCCGGCGGGGTAGAGGTCGTCCTCGGGGGCGTTCTCGATGGGCCCGAAGGAGTAGCCCGGGCTGCCGGAGCCCGTGAAGGTCGGGTCGCCGCACTGGAGCACGAAGATGCCCTGCGTCGTGAGGCGGTGGCAGCCGGTCCCGTCGAAGTACCCGCCCTGCGCGAGCGTCACGAAGCTGGCGACGGCCTGCGGCGCGGCCGCGCCGTCGAGCTCGAGCACGATGTCGGCGGTCGTGTCGCCCGAGCAGGCCTGCAGCGTGACGGTCCAGGTGCGGTCCTCGGCCACGGACGGGTCGGCGAGCTCGTAGGTGTCCCGCGCCTCCTCGACGCCGGCCGGGCAGGCTCCGGTGGCCGCGCCCGCCTCGGTGTCGTCGCCCGCCTCGGGCGCACCCGAGTTGACCAGCGCGGCGATCACGAAGGCGCCGACGAGCGCCAGCACCGTGAACAGTGCGACCAGGGTCCACAGGCGCTGCTTGTGCGCGCGCTTGGCCGCCTGCCGCTGCGTCCGCTTCTCGGCCTGCCTGGCCTGCTGCGCGCGCTGCCGCTGCTTGGTGGAAGCCACCGCGTTCCCTTCCCCGTGCTCTCTCGTGCTCGCCCCGACCCGGGGCGCGGTCACGCTCGACCGATTCACCTGATGGATCCGGGGCGAATCACCCCGTGCGGGGACAGTGTAGGCATCGGATGCCAGGTCATACTGTCTGAGCGCCGCCGGCGACGGGTGAAGAAGCCTCTGCCAGGGCCGACGCGAGCCGTTAGCGTGGGCCGCGTGGAGCTTCGTGTCGTGGTCGCGCCGGTCTTCGGGACCAACTGCTGTGTCGTGTCCGCGGGCGCGGACTGCGTGGTGGTGGACGCCGGCGCGGGGGTCGCCGACGCTGTCGGGCGCCTGCTCGACGACACCGGCCTGACGCCGCGCGCCGTCCTCGCCACGCACGGCCACGCCGACCACACCTGGGACGCCGGAGCCCTGTGCGCGCGGTACGGGATCCCGATGCGCCTGCACGAGGCCGACGCCTACCGCCTCGCCGACCCGTTCGGCACGCTCAGCCCCGCCCTGGAGACAGCGCTCGGGCTGCACCGCGACGACTACCGGGCGCCCGACCTGGTCGAGCCGTTCACCACGCCCGGCGGGTCCGCCGTGCTCACGTTCGGCGACGTCACGCTGCACGCCGTGCATGCGCCGGGCCACACCGAGGGGTCCACGCTCTACCGACTCGACGACGAGGTGGTGCTGACCGGCGACGTCCTGTTCGCCGGCTCCGTCGGCCGCACCGACCTGCACGGCGGCTCGGACCAGGAGATGGGCGCGACCCTGCGCGGCGTCGTGCGCGGCCTCGACCCGGCGCTCGCCGTCGTCCCCGGGCACGGGCCCGCCACCACGGTGGCCCGCGAGCTGGCGACCAACCCGTTCCTCGCCGGGGACGGCACGTGAGGGCGTACGTCGACACGCGCGCGGGGATGGCCGAGGACGGCTGGTCCGCCGCGTGGACGTTCGACCTGGCGCACTGGGGCACCTGCGGCCAGGGGCCCGACGACGCCGCCGCGCTGGCCGACCTCGCCGACCGGTGCGGGCTTGGGGCCGACGGCTCCGGGGCGGACTCGATCGACGTCGTCGAACGCGTGGTCCGGGCCGAGAGCGGGGACGAGACGGTGTTCGAGCGGGACCTGGCGCCGGCGTCGGACACGGAGCGCGGGGCGACGCTCGCGATCCTGGCCCGCACCAGGGCCAGGACGCTCGACCTGGTCCGGGCCGCCCCGCCGGGCGTGCTGGGCTACCGCGATCCCGGACGGCGGCTCCCGGCCTACGCCTCCTGGCACACGGTGGAACAGCTCGCGTTCCACATCGCGGACACCGAGTCGCGCTACTACCTGCCGCTGCTGGGGCTGCCCGCGCGGGAGCGGGCGGGCGACGTGGTGACGGAGCTCGAGGAGTCCGGCGCACACGTGCGGCGCGTGGTCTCCACGATGGCGCCTGACCTGTCCCGGGTCTGGCCCGAGCACGGGAGCTGGACCAGCGTGAAGGTGCTGCGCCGGCTGGCGTGGCACGAGCGCGGCGAGCTGGACGTGCTCGCCGGGCTGGTCGACCAGGCTGTGGAAAACCCGGGCTGACGGGTCGCCGCTCGTGGGAAGATCTGAGGCATGGCAAAGCCCACTCCTCTCTCCGGTTTCCCCGAATGGCTCCCTGACGGTCGCATCGTCGAGCAGCACGTCCTCGACACGCTGCGGCACACCTTCGAGCTGCACGGGTTCGCCGGGATCGAGACGCGGGCCGTGGAGCCGCTGGACCAGCTCCTGCGCAAGGGTGAGACCTCCAAGGAGGTCTACGTCCTGTCCCGCCTCCAGGAGGAGGACGGCGCCGCCCGCTCCGGCTCCGAGAAGCAGCTCGGCCTCCACTTCGACCTGACCGTCCCGTTCGCCCGCTACGTGCTGGAGAACGCCGGCCGCATCGCGTTCCCGTTCCGCCGCTACCAGATCCAGAAGGTGTGGCGCGGCGAGCGCCCGCAGGACGGCCGCTTCCGCGAGTTCGTCCAGGCCGACATCGACATCGTGGGCGCGGGCGAGCTGCCCTACCACTTCGAGGTCGAGGCGCCGCTGGTCATGGCCGAGGCGCTCGGCGCGCTGAGCGAGATCGGCCTGCCGCCGGTCCGCATCCTGGTGAACAACCGCCGGGTGGCTGAGGGCTTCTACCGCGGCGTCGGGCTGGACGACGTCGAGGGCGTGCTGCGCCAGATCGACAAGCTCGACAAGATCGGCCCGGGGAAGGTCTCCGAGCTGCTGGTGACCGAGTGCGGTGCCACCGACGACCAGGCCAAGGCCTGCCTCGCGCTCGCGTCGATCTCGGGGTCGGACGTCGGCGTGATCGACGAGGTGCGGGCGTTGGCCGAGTCCTATGGCGCCGTGACCGAGCTCCTGGAGACGGGCCTCGCCGAGCTGGGCGCGCTGATCGCCGCGGCGGCGCAGCGCGCGCCGGGCGTGGTCGTGGCCGACCTGAAGATCGCGCGCGGCCTCGACTACTACACCGGCTCGGTGTACGAGACGGTGCTGGTGGGGCACGAGCAGCTCGGTTCGGTCTGCTCGGGCGGCCGGTACGACACGCTCGCGTCCGACGGCAAGAACACCTACCCGGGTGTCGGCCTGTCGATCGGCGTCTCGCGCCTCGTCTCGCGGCTGCTGTCCGCCGGCCTGGTGGAGGCGACACGTTCGGTGCCGTCCGCCGTGCTGGTCGCGGTGGCGTCCGAGGAGGAGCGCGCGACGTCCGACGCCGTGGCCGCCGCGCTGCGCGCCCGGGACATCCCGGTGGAGGTCGCGCCGAGCGCCGCCAGGTTCGGCAAGCAGATCAAGTACGCCGACCGGCGCGGTATCCCGTTCGTCTGGTTCCCGGGCTCCGCGGGGGAGGACGGCGTCGTGGGCGCCGACCAGGTCAAGGACATCCGCTCCGGCGACCAGGTCGATGCCGACGCCGCGACGTGGGCCCCGCCGGTCGAGGACCGCTGGCCGCGGGTGGTCCCGCAGGGCTGACCGCCGGCCGGCCGGTGCCCCGCCGGCCGACCTGAACCTTGCGCACCCGCCTCGGATGACGAGGCGGGTGCGCACCCGCCGGTCACCAGATCGACTCGGCCCACTCCGGGTGGTCGATGAACGGGTTCCGGTTGTGCTGCCAGTCGTCGTAGATGATGTCGTTGCGACGGATCTCTGCCGCTGACACGGGGTCGGCGGCGTGCCAGGCGAGCAGTACGGAGATCTTCCCGTGCAACGGCACCGAGCCGTTCGAGGTCGACTCGTTCAGCTCCAGGTTCGGCCAGCCGTCATCGCCCTCGTACCTGATCGCCATGTAGAAGAGCGCGCGTGCGACGTCGCCCTTGAACTGGTCGGCGGGTTCGAACGAGTTGGAGTCGGTGAAGCAGTCCGGGCACTCGGAGACGGCCGAGCCGCCGTTGTCGAAGTCCTTGTTGCCCCGGGTCGAGTTCACGGTGACGTCAGTGGGCCGCAGGTGGTGCAGGTCGGTGCCCGGGCCGGTGGCCGTGCCGAAGTCGCCGTGGCTCTGGGCCCAGGTGTGCTCTCGGTTCCAGTCGTCGGGGTCGCCGCCGTTGAGCGTCTTCGAGATCGACTCGCCGGAGTAGAACTCGATGACGTTGTCCGGGTTGCTCGGGTCCTCGTCGGTCTCCTGGAGCGCGGTCCAGACGGTCGCGTAGCTCACGCCGGTGTGATCGTCGATGATGCCGTGCAGGGCCGAGCGCAGCGCTGTGCCGGTCCTGCCCGCCGCCGCGTCGTAGTAGCCGGTGGGGATCGCGCCGCCACCGCCACCCCCGCCGTTGCCGACGACGGCGAACGTGGTGCCGTCCTTGAGCCCCGGGTGGGCGAAGTACGACGTCAGGGCACCCGTGACGTCGAGCTGCCTGCCCATCAGGGCCGGGTTCGACGCGAGACCGAAGCTGCTACGGAATGCGGCGGGGATCTGGACGTAGACCATGCGCGAGGTGCTGCTCTCGCCAGGGGCGTCGGCCAGGGCAAGTGCGTAATCGTTCGGGAACCCGCTGGTGACGACTGTGCTGGTGGCAGTCGGTTGCCCGACGACATACCCGCGCACCGTTGCGGACGAGCCGTTCTGGGTGGCGATCGCCGACGCGACCGTGATCGGGGTGGCCGCCTGGCCGGACGCGGCCAGGCGGACCTGGGCTGCCGTGACCAGCACCAGGGTCAGGGCGAAGCACACCAGGGCGAGCGCCGTCGAACGCGCGGTCACTTTCTGCATTGCTCGACCGTAGCGGGGTAAATGATGGCAGTCATGGCTTATAGGTAAAATCTGCGCAAAAACAACTCGGGCGTCAGAGGTTGCCCTCGATCGTCACCGTGCGCAGGCCCTCGCCGCCCCACAGCCGGATGAGCGTGTCGTAGACCGCGTCGACCTCCGCCCGGTCGAGGTCGGACCCGGAGATCCCGGCGGCGAGCAGGGACTTGGGGACGGCATCTGCGGCGATCAGTGCCTGCCATTCGTCCAGGCCGATCTCGAGATACTCGAGGTGGTCGAGCCGCCCGATGACCAGGGGGTCGGCGACCGTGCCGGGCTCGGCGGTCACCGTGCGCAGCGCTGGGAGCCCGACGAGTGGAGAGAGGTCCGACGGTGCGGTGTCCCAGTGCCCGATCCCCAGTACCTCGAGCTCTTCGGTCGCGGCGGCCTCGACGGTCATGCCCTCGGCACTGTTGACCATCACCGCTGCGGGCGGTTCCGTGACGGTCTCGCCCTGAGGCGAGGCGTTTTCGCCGTGGAGCACGAGGTCGGTGATCGAGTCGGCCAGCAGCCAGGCGCCGACGTCGGACTCGTGGCTGAGGACGACGAGCTGGCCGACGTGGCCGGCGGGGCCCGGCGCCAGGTCGATGGCCACCCAGTCGCCGGTCCCCCCGAGGTCGCCGATCACGATCCACTCCGACGGGGCCACCAGGCCCTGGACCGGCGAGTCGGGCCAGGTGACCACGGCCTCGCGGGCGAGGAAGTCGAAGGGCAGGCCCTTGCGGACGTCAGCCACTGAGGCGCGTTCGATGCCGTCCGTCTCGAACTGCTCGATCCCACCGAGCGCGGTGGTGTCCCGCTCGTAGCGGTCGTCCTCGCCGTACGGGCCGTAGTCGCCGTACTTCGCCCGCGTCACGGTCAGCACCGCGCGCAGCTCGGGCGGCAGCGGCATGCCGAGCCGCTTCTCCAGGGCGGTGAGCTCCTGCTCGGTGGCCCCGACCGCGTCGGGCATCCGTTCGCGCAGCACCCGTTCCAGCAGCTCGGGGTCGGCCGACGGGGCCGGCCCGCGTCCTGGGTATGTCCGGGGCTCGCGCCGGACGGGCTCGGGCACCGCGCCGTCGACCAGGACCACATGCCCGGCGGTGTTCGACCCGAAGGCACGGTGGACCTTCGTGGTCGGCGACTCGGCTGCCGGCGTCACGACGGTGTGTCCGTCCGGCGCGAACCGGACCGAGAAGCTGATCGAGCTCCTGCCGGCATCCTTGAGCGCTGAGCTCAGCGGCTCGGTCGCGTCCATGAGCGCCAGGGTGTACTCGGACTCGTCGGAGGTCTTCGCCAGGGGGAGGCTGAAGGCCCCCGGACCGTAGTCGCCGGACCACGCGCACAGCTCCGGATGCTCGGCCCTGACGAGCTTCAGCATGGGTGCCCACGTCTCGAAGGCGTACAGCGCCGCGTCCTCGGGTGCGGTGCGAGCCGGTGCCGGCACGGATAACCCTTCTTGGCGGTCGGCTGCCGCCGGTGTCGGGGTGCAGTCCTCGGTGCTGCTGTGGCTCGCTCGGCCCGCCGACGGGCCGAGCAGGTGGATGATCACGATCGCGGCTCCTGCAGCGGCCACGAGGCAGGCCGTGACGGCAGAACCTTTGAGTCCGGCCTTTCGTTCTGGCCAGCCCTCTCGACGCGTGATCACCGGGGCAACCTACCCGAACGGGTTCGCTCCGATCGCGGGCCGCCCGGCTCGACGTCAGCCCGGTGGCGCGAGGGTGACCCAGTGGGTGAACTGGAGCAGGTTGTCCGGTTTGCCCGGAGTCCTGAACGTGCCTTCGGATAGCCTCGCGTCGGGTCGATGAGACCCGGTATGTGAACGACGCCGCCGGCCGCCTCTCGGCCCACGGCGGGCCGAGGGGACAGCCGATGACAGGTTCGGGACGCGTCGACGACGGGGTGCTCGGCGAGCACTGGGAGCAGTCGCTCGTCGGGGTGACGGGCGTGCCCGGCGCGGCGCCGATGAGACGACGTCGCATCCGGGCTGCCGGAAGGCTGGTCCGGACGCGGTGGGCGCGGAACCCGCACCGCACGGTGCGCGAGCACGCGGACGCCCCGGACGACAACCGGCTGCACGCGCCGCGCCGGGTATGCCGCCGGTTCTCCGCGCCTGCCATCGTGCTCGGCGCGAGCCTGGCGGGGTCCACCGCGGTGCTCGCGCTCAGCCCGGTCGAGGCCGAGCACGTCGTGCTCGTCTGCCCGGCCGGCGTGTCCGTCGGCTGGGTGGACCAGTACCGCGACGTCCTCGGCCTGCGCCTGCCGGACCCGCGGGACCACCTCGCGGTCACGGCGCCGGCTGGCTCGGCCGTGGCGGTGACCTTCACCGACGCCACTGGTACCGCCTACCCGACCGTCCGCGACGCCGTCCCCGGCGACGGCATCCTGACCGTGGAGCCGCCGCGCGCCCTGTCCGCGGCCGAGCGCGCGCAGTGGCGCGTCGCGGCCGTCGTGTCGGCCGACGGGGTCCCGGCGGCGACGTGCGAGGCGCCGCTGCCCTGACGGGCTGTTCCGGGTGAGCCTGTGGACAGCTTGACGTCTCCTCGAACGAGTGTTCGAATCGGGTCATGCGTTGGAACGGTCAGGCAATCTCGAACGACGACGGCGCGCTGCCCGGGCTGGAACTACCCGGTCTGCGCGGCGCCGGGCTCCTGCGCACCGTCCGGTCACCCGAGTTCGCGGGCGTGACCTTCCACGAGGTGCTCGCCAAGAGCGCGCTGTCGAAGGTGCCGGCGGCGTCCCAGATGCCGTTCCGCTGGACGGTGAACCCGTACCGCGGATGCAGTCATGCCTGTTATTACTGCTTTGCCCGAAATACCCACGAATATCTCGACCTCGACGCCGGACACGACTTCGACTCCCAGGTGGTCGTCAAGGTCAACGCCGACCAGGTGCTGCGAGCCGAGCTGGCCAAGCGCACCTGGACCCATGAGGCCGTCGCACTCGGCACCAACACCGACCCGTACCAGCGGGCCGAGGGCCGCTACCGGCTCATGCCGGGCATCATCTCGGCGCTCGCGGACTCGGGCACGCCGTTCTCCATCCTGACCAAGGGCACGCTGCTCCGGCGCGACCTGCCGTTGCTCGTCGAGGCCGCGCAGAAGGTCGACATCGGCCTCGGCGTCTCGCTCGCGTTCGCCGACACGCCGTCGGGCAGGGAACTGCAGCAGGCCGTCGAGCCCGGCACCCCCACGCCGAAGGCCCGCCTCGACCTGATCCGCGCGATCCGGGCGGCGGGCCTGCCGTGCGGCGTGATGGTGGCACCGGTGCTGCCGTGGCTGACCGACTCCCTCGCGCACCTCGAACGGCTGCTCGACAACCTGGTCGAGGCCGGCGCGACCGGCGTCACCGTGCTGCCGCTGCACCTGCGACCCGGCGCCCGCGAGTGGTACCTCGGCTGGCTCGCACGGGACCACCCGCACCTCGTCGACGGCTACGGCCGCGTCTACGCGCGGGGCGCCTACGCGCACCGGGGCTACCGCGACTGGCTCTGGGAGCGGGTACGTCCCCTGATCCGCGAGCGCGGGCTGGGCGGGGCCGCGATGCATCGGACGCGCGACGTGTCCGGGGACCTGTCCGGCGACCAGCACGCCGAGGGGGACTACCCGCGCGGTGCGTTCACCGGGGTGCGGTCCGACGGCGCCGGCGCGGCATCCATCGGCGCGGACGTCGGGAACGAGACCCTCTTCTGATGCAGCCCCCGACCCCGCGCGTCGACCCGCGCCTGCCCGGCCATCTCCTGGAGCCGCTGACGGGCGGGTGGTCGGGGGAGACGTTCCTCGCGACCCCGTCGCCCGCGGCGAGGGGAGGGGACCGGCTCGTGGTCCGGTTCTTCGCCGACGCGCGGCACGCCCCGGACGCCGCGCGGATCCAGGCGGCGCTGCTCGACCGGGTCCGCGCCGTCCTTCCGGTCCCGGCCGTCCGCGAGGTGCACGACGGCGACAGTGCGCTGCCCGGGCTGCTGGTCACGGAACTGCTGCCGGGGGAGCGCGGCGACCTGGTGCTCGCGCGCCTCGTCGCGGAAGACCGGGAGGGCGGGCGCCGAGCCGTCGCGCTCCGCGCCCTGGGCACCGGGCTCGGCCGGGCCGCGGGAACGCTCGCCGCGACGCCGATGCCGCGGACCGGGCTGTTTGCCGGCGCGGACCTGCGGATCGACCCGTTCGACCTCTGGCTGCCCGACTGGGTCGACGCCCACGCGCCCGGCCTGGTCGGCGGCGGCTGGTCCGACAGCGAGGTCGCCGGCCTGCGGAAGGTCGCCGAGCGGGCCGCCGTCGACCTGGAGGGGGCCGCGCCGTGCCTGGTGCACAGCGACCTGAACCCCAAGAACGTGCTGGTCGACCCGGCCACGCTCCAGGTCACGGGCGTGCTCGACTGGGAGTTCGCGCACGCGGGCCACCCGGCCACGGACCTGGGCAACCTGCTGCGGTTCGACCGGGAGCCGCCCTACGTCGAGGGCGTCCTGGACGGGTGGTCCGAAGCCGTCGGCGCGGGCGGCCCCGACCGGCGACGTGCCGTCCATCTCGCCCGGTCCGCCGACCTGGTCGCCCTGGTCGAGCTCGCCGCCCGCGCGGAGACGAACCCGGTGGTGCACCAGGCGCGGGCCCACCTGAGCGCCATCGCCCGTACCGGCGACGTCCAGGCCACCCCGTGACCGGTCGCACCGCGGACCGTTCGTGGCCCGGCGGGAACCTATCGTGCTGGCATGGCTGAACTCGCCCCGTACACGATCACCCCGGGCACCCTGGCGGAGCTGGCGCAGCCCACGCTGCCCCTGACGGACGGCGCAACGATGCGTCCCTGGCGTGACACGGACGCCGTCGCCCTCCAGGCCGCCTACGCGGATCCCGACATCCAGCGCTGGCACGTGCGCCGGATCGACTCGCCGGACGAGGCGCGCGGGATGATCGCGGGCTGGCAGCGGGCCTGGGCGCAGGAGCGTCGCCTCGAGTGGGCGGTCGCCGCAGCCGACGGGACACTGCTCGGGCGGCTGGCGCTCAAGGACCTCGAGCTGTTCGACGGCGTCGCCGAGATCGCCTACTGGACCGTCCCGGCCGCCCGGGGCCGGGGCGTGGCGCCGCAGGCGGTCACGGCGTCGAGCGCCTGGGCGTTCGACGCCGGGTTCCGGCGGCTGGAGCTGGAGCACTCGACGTTGAACCCGGCGTCCTGCCGCGTCGCGGAGAAGGCCGGGTTCGTCTGGGAGGGGACCCGGCGCGGTGCCGCCCGGCACGCGGACGGGCACCACGACATGCACGTCCACGCCCGGCTGGCCGGCGCCGAGGGCGCTCTCCCTCTCGAGACCTCAGTTTCTTCGCTGTGCGGCCCCGCAAGGCGAAGAAACTGAGGTCTCAAAGGGGAGGTCGGCCGCGAGCGTCAGGCCCGCTCTTCCTCCAGGTACTCCGCGATGCGGCCGATAGCCTCGGTGAGCACGTCGACGTCGGGCAGCGTCACCAGGCGGAAGTGGTCGGGCTCGGGCCAGTTGAAGCCCGTCCCGTGCGTCACCAGGATCTTCTTGGCCCGCAGCAGGCCGATCACGAAGGCCTCGTCGTCCTTGATCGGGTACATCTCCGGGTCCAGGCGCGGGAAGCAGTACAGGGCGCCGCGCGGGCGCACCGAGGTCACGCCCGGGATCTCGTTGAGCAGCTTGTCCGCGAGCATGGCCTGCTCGTAGAACCGGCCGCCGGGCTGCACCAGGTGGTCGATCGACTGGTAGCCGCCCAGCGCCGTCTGGATGGCGTGCTGCGCCGGCACGTTGGCGCACATGCGCATGTTCGAGACGAGGGTCAGGCCCTCGATGAAGTCGGTCGCGCGGTGCTTCGGGCCGGAGATCATGGCCCAGCCCGACCGGTAGCCGCAGATCCGGTACGCCTTGGACAGTCCGCTGAACGTGATGCACAGGACGTCGTCGGCGGCGAACGTCGCGGTGTGGTGGTGGGTGGCGCCGTCGAACAGGATCTTCTCGTAGATCTCGTCGCTCAGGAGCACCAGGTCGTGCTTGCGCGCCAGCTCCGCCAGTCCCTTGACCGTGCTCTCGCTGTACACCGCGCCCGTCGGGTTGTTCGGGTTGATGATCACCAGCGCGCGCGTGGCGGGTGTGATGCGGGACTCGATGTCCTCCAGGTCCGGGTTCCACCCGTTGGACTCGTCGCAGCGGTAGTGCACCGGCGTGCCGCCCTGCAGGCTCACGGCCCCGGTCCACAGCGGGTAGTCCGGCGCCGGGACCAGCACCTCGTCGCCGTCGTCGGTCAGGGCCTGCAGCACCATGCTGATCATCTCGGAGACGCCGTTGCCGATGTAGACGTCGTCCACGTGCGTGTCGATGCCGTGCGACTGGTAGTAGTGCGCCACGGCCGTGCGCGCCGAGTAGATGCCGCGGCTGTCGCTGTACCCCTGCGCCTGCGGCAGGTGGTGGATCATGTCCGCCAGGATCGCCTCGGGCGCCTCGAACCCGAACGGCGCGGGGTTGCCGATGTTCAGCTTGAGGATCTTGTGACCCTCGGCCTCCAGCCGGTACGCCTCCTCCAGGATCGGACCCCGGACGTCGTACCGGACGGACTTCAGCTTGCGGCTCTGCCTGATCTCTCGCACCCGCTCATGTTCGCAGGTCCGGTGCCGTGCCCGCGCACCCTCGCTCCGGGGCGAGATGACCGTTCCGAGTGCTTTCGGGAAGTTCACCCGGGTCGTGGCCCGTTTTCGCCCGGGCGGCGCCCGCGGCGCCAGTAATCTCCGGTCGGGCACCGACGCCCCCCAGGATCTCGACCCCCGGACAGGTAACCGATGGCCACCACACGCGACGCGGCGCCGACCGCGACCTTCTTCGACCCGCTGGCCCACGTGCCCGACGGCGCCGCCCTGCGGGCGGCCCGGGACGCGCGCGACCCGGCGGCGGCGCTCGCCGTCGTCCGCGGGCTCATCGCACCGGACGACGTCATCGCCGCGCTGTGGGCGATCTGTGGCGACGCCTCCGAGGAGGATCACCTCCCGCTCACTGCGGCGATCGACGCGGCCGACGACGGCACGCCGCTCACCCGGACGCTGCGCGCGTTGCGCTACGTCGTGGTCGGCTGGTCGATCCGCTCGCACGCCCGCGCGGAGCACGTCTCGGCGAACCAGTTCGAGCAGTTCCACGACTGGCTGCGGCGGGCCGAACGGCTGCTGTTCGACGTGTGCGCGGAGCACCCCGGGTTCGTGCCCGCCTGGGAGGCCCGGATCACGACGGCCCGTGGCCTGGAGCTGGGGCACGGCGAGGCACGCCGTCGGTACGACCGCCTCGCCGCGCTCGACCCGCGGGTGTTCGCGGCGCAGCAGGTGTACCTCCAGCAGATCCTGCCCAAGTGGAGCGGGTCGTGGGAGGAGACGTCGCGGTTCGTCGCCGAGTGCGCAGACGGCGCGGCCCCCGGGGCGCTCGGCCCGGCCCTCGTCGTCGACCTCGCGATCGAGCGGTACGTCGACGGCGAGAAGGCCACTCCGCCCGAGATGATCGACCGGGTCCGCGGCGTGGCCGCGAGCACGGTGCTGCACCCCGACCACGTCCGCACGGCGGCGACGGCGACGGTGCACGCGAACCTCGCGCTGTTCTTCTCGCTCGCCGAGCTGCCCGCCGAGGCGCGGCCGCACTTCGAGGCGCTCGGTGACGTCCCGGTCCAGGGTATGTGGGGCTACTACGAGCCCGGGGCCGAGCGGCTGTACCGCAAGCACCGCGACACGGCCGCGAAGGCGGCCGCACGCTCGGGCGCGCGAGCATGACCGCCCTGACGCTCCCGGACCTGGCGGACTTCCCGGGCGTCACCGCGACCGAGGTCGACGGGGTACCGGTCCTGCTCGCGCCCCGGGAGGGGAACGTCGGTGCGGGGATCGTGTTCCGGGTCGGCTCGGCGGACGAGACGCTGGCCCTCACGGGCATCACACACCTGATCGAGCACCTCGCCCTGCGCACCCAGGTGCTCAGCGAGGCGCACCTGAACGGGCAGACCCGCTCCGACGTGACGCTCTTCCACGTGGCCGGTACCGCGGGCGACGTCGTGAGCTACCTCAACGACGTGTGCGCGTCGCTGCGTGACCTGCCGCTCGACCGGTTCGAGACCGAGAAGGACATCCTGCGCTCCGAGGGCGACGGGCGGAACCCGGGAGTCGTCGGCCGCCTGAGGCTGAACCGGCACGGTGCCCGCGACCACGGGCTCGTGGGGTACGGCGAGCGCGGGCTCGACCGGATCACCGCCGACGAGGTGCGCAGCTGGGCGGACACGTGGTTCACGCGGGAGAACGCCGTCGCCTGGATCACCGCCGACGCGGTGCCGGAGGGTCTCGACCTGACGCTGCCCTCCGGGCGGCGCATGTCTCCGCCCGCGGTCAGCGACGTGCTCCACGGCACCCCGGCCTCTCTGGGCGGCCTGCGGGACGGCGTCGCGCTCGACGCGCTGGTGACCCGCGGGGCCGCCGCGGACGTGGCGACCCACGTGATCCGCGAGGTCCTGCACCGTGACCTGCGCCGGGACGCCGACATCGCGACGACGGCGGACGTGTCCCACGACGCCCTGGACGCCGAACGGGCGCGGCTGTCGGTGGTGGTCCAGGCCGAGGGCCGCCCGGACGCCGCGGTCGGCGGCCTCGCCGACGCGCTGAACGGGCTCCGCTTCCACGTCGCGCACGACGACCTGGCCGAGGCGCGGGCCGCTGTGGCCGAGGAGCTGGCCCAGGTCGCGGCGGCGCCACCGGCCGACCTGCTGCCGTCGCTGGCCTACCGGACGGTCACCGGGCGCCCGCACGAGGGGCCCGCGCGGATCGCCGCCCGCGTCGAGCAGGTCACCGCGGACGACGTCCGCGGCGTCGCCCGCGAGCTGTGGGGCAGCGCCCTCTGGTACGGGCCGGGAGCCCTCGACTGGGCGGGGATCGTCCCCGCCCCGGAATGGTCGCAGGGGACCATCCACGGGCGGACGTTCGCGCGGATCGATGCCCCCGACGTCTCGCTCGTCCTCGCCGTCGACGGCGTCGGCCTGGTCACCTCCCGCGGCACCGTCGTGGTCCGGTTCGCGAGCTGCGTGCTGCTGGAGACCGTGCCCGACGGCGCACGGGTGCTCACCGGCGCCGACGGGTTCCGGGTGGTGATCGAACCGACGCTGTACGAGGGCCTGACCGCCGAGGCCGTCGCGGAGCACGTGGACGCGCACGTGCCCGCCGACGTCGTCGTGCACCTGCCGGGGCGCGACCCGGGCGACATCCCGGTGCCGCGACCCAGCTCGCCCGAGAAGCCGACGAAACGGCAGCGGGCGACGAAGGACGCCGGGCCGCGCTCGGTCCCCGCGACGGTGGCCCTCGTCGTGGGCCTGTGGGTCGCCGGGCTGCTCGTCCTCGGTGGCGGCCAGGTGCTGCTGCGGGAGGTCTTCGACGTCGACCTCTCGTTGGGCTTCCTGCCCGTGCTCGCCCTCGGCTGGGCGACGTTCGGGCTGATCAAGAAGCGACACCCGAAGGAGCGCCGATGACCGCGACCACCCCGACCCGTGCCCGTGTGCTCTACGCGCAGCGGCCCGGCCGCACCGTGGGGGGCCTCGTGTTCCGCGTCGGGTACGCCGACGAGACCCTGCCGACCAGCGGGACCACCGCCCTGGTGGTCGCCCTCGCCCTGCGCGCGGTGGAACGGCCCGGCCTCGACATCTCCGCCTCGGTGGGCCCCACCGTCACCCACGTCCAGGTGAGCGCCGCCGACGAGCGGGTCCGCAGCACGCTCCGTGAGCTCTCCCTGGCTCTCGCCGACCTGCCGGTACGGCACCGGGCGACCGAGACCCGGGCGCTGGAGGAGCGCACCGACGACGGCGCGGTGCAGCCCTGGCGGTTCGGGCTCCGGGCCTACGGCCTCGGGCCCAGCCAGTTCCTGGGGCTGCACAGGGTGACGGACGACGAGCTGCGCGGCTGGGCGCGGGACCGGTTCGCCGCGGCCAACGCCGTCGTGTGGGTCACCGGCGAGACCGCCCCCGACCTGGACCTCGCCCTGCCCGCCGGTCCGACCGGCACGACGCTGCCGCCGCCCGAGGTCGTCGGGCCGGCGGCCCCGCTCCCGGCCGAGGCGCTTGCCGGCGGCTCGCGGGTCCTGTGGGACGCCGTCGTGCCCGACACCCCGGCGCTGACGGTTCTCGCCGAGGTCGCCCGACGGGCGTTGTTCCAGGGGCTGCGGCAGGACCGCGGCTGGACGTACGACGTGTCCGCCGTGATCGGGACGCTCGACGGGCGCCAGGCCAGCCTCCAGATCGCCGCCGGGCTCCGGCCCGAGACCGCCGCTCAGGCGACCGGCGAGTTCCTGGACACGCTCGGACGGCTGCGGTTCGCGGTGGCCGACGACGAGCTGCAGTCGGCGCGCGCCCACCTGCTGGCGGCGTACGAGGAACCGCACCAGGACGCCATGTGGCTCCACGACGACGCCGTGCTGACCCTGCTCGGCCGGCCCGTCCCCGCACCGGCCGAGCGCCGGTCCGCCGTGGCGCGGGTGACCGTCGAGGACGTCCGTGAACTGGCCCGCCAGGTCTGGGACTCCGGCCTGCTGGTGACGCCGGTCGGGTCCGGCTGGGCGGGGACCGAGGTGCTCCGGACCGGGGCGGGCGAACCGCTCCCCGGCAAGGCCTTCGAGCGCGTCGACGTGGACGCGACCATCAGGGTGGGGGAGGACGGCGTCACGCTCCGCGACGGGCGGCGCACCACCACCGTCCGGTTCGACGAGACGGCTGCCCTGGTCGCCTACCCGGACGGCGGGCGGCTCCTGGTCGGCCTGGACGGAGCGCGCGTCCCGTTCGAACCGACGCTGCACGACGACCTGCGCGTCACGGACCTCGGCCGGCTCGTGGACGAGCACGTGGACGCCGCCCTCGTCGTGCCCGTGCCCCGACCGGCGGCCCCCGGGCGCCCGGACCAGGAGGTGATCAAGCAGGCGAGCCAGGCCCGTGCGGCCCGGGAGGTGGACGAGGACGGCCTCGGGCGCACCACCGGTCTGCTCGCCCTCGCGGTCGGGAAGGTCGTGGTCGTCCTCGCCCTGGTCCTCGTGCTGCTCGCCGCGATCGGCGGCACGCTCTTCTCCGGCGCCGTCGCCCTGGGCGAGGTGGGTGCCTGGCTCGACGGCGACGGGACCTGGGACACGCTCGCCGTCGTGATCCCGACCGGCCTCGTCAGTGCCGGCGTGACCTGGCTGTCCTACCGGGGGATCCTGCGCCTCGGCGGCGAGGACAAGGACAAGAACGAGGCCGCCGGCTGACGCCCGGCGGCGACAGGCGGGTCAGCCCTCGGCGAGACGCGCCGGGAACCCGCCCGTCGCCACCGGGCCCCACCGCTCGATGGTGATCCGCACGAGCGACTTGCCCTGCTCGACCATCGCCGCGCGGTACTCGTCCCAGTCCGGGTGCTCCTTGCCGGCCGCCGCGCGGAAGTAGTCGACCAGCGGCTCCACCGACTCCGGGACGTCCAGCACCTCGGCCGTGCCGTCCACCTGCACCCAGGCGCCGCCGAAGTCCTCGCCGAGCGCCAGGAACGACGCTGCGGGCCGCGCCCTCAGGTTCCGCGCCTTGGCCCGCTCCGGGTACGTCGAGACGACGACGCGGCCCTGCGGGTCCACACCGTACGTCACGGGGCTGAGCTGCGGGGCGCCGTCGGCCCTGCTGGTCACGAGGATCCCGTCGCGGCGCGAGCGCAGGAACTCCAGCAGCTCGTCCCGGGACACGGTCGTGTTGGTCGCGATAGTCCTGGCCATGGGCGTCAGGCTACGCGCCACGGCGCCCACCACGGCCGGGCGGCGCCAAGGGGCCTCGGCGGTGACTAGAATTCTCGGGACCCTCAACCCACGCTGGAAGGACTTCTTCGTGCTCCGCACCCACACGGCCGGCTCACTGCGGGCCGAGCACATCGGCCAGACCGTCACCCTCACGGGCTGGGTCGACCGCCGCCGTGATCACGGGGGAGTGGCGTTCATCGACCTGCGCGACGCGTCCGGCATCGCCCAGGTCGTCATCCGCGACGAGGAGATCGCCCACCCGCTGCGCGCCGAGTTCGTGCTCCAGGTCACCGGCGAGGTCGGCCGCCGCCCCGAGGGCAACGCCAACGCCAACCTCGCCACCGGCGAGATCGAGGTCGTCGCCACCGAGGTCGTCACCCTCAACGAGTCCGCGCCGCTGCCGTTCCAGGTGTCCACGGCGCTCGCGGACACCGAGGTGATCGGCGAGGAGGCGCGCCTCAAGCACCGCTACCTCGACCTGCGCCGTCCGGCACCCGCGCACGCCCTGCGCCTGCGCGCCAAGGCCAACCAGGCCGCGCGCCGCGTGCTCGACGAGCAGGACTTCGTCGAGATCGAGACGCCGACCCTGACCCGGTCCACCCCGGAGGGTGCCCGCGACTTCCTGGTCCCGGCCCGCCTCGCGCCCGGCTCCTGGTACGCGCTGCCGCAGTCGCCGCAGCTCTTCAAGCAGCTCCTCATGGTGGGCGGCATGGAGCGCTACTACCAGATCGCGCGCTGCTACCGCGACGAGGACTTCCGCGCGGACCGCCAGCCGGAGTTCACGCAGCTCGACGTCGAGATGAGCTTCGTGGACCAGGAGGACGTGATCGCCCTCGGCGAGAAGATCCTCCAGGCGCTCTGGGCCCTGGTGGACGTCGAGATCCCGACGCCCATCCAGCGCATCACGTTCCACGAGGCGATGCGCCTGTACGGCACGGACAAGCCCGACCTGCGCTTCGAGAACCCGATCGTCGAGCTCACCGACTACTTCAAGGCCACGCCGTTCCGCGTGTTCCAGGCCGAGTACGTGGGCGCCGTCGTCATGGCCGGCGGGGCGGCCCAGCCGCGCCGCCAGTTCGACGCCTGGCAGGAGTGGGCCAAGCAGCGCGGCGCGCGGGGCCTGGCGTACGTGACCTTCACGGAGGAGGGCGAGCTCGGCGGCCCCGTCGCCAAGAACCTGTCCGACGACGAGCGCGCCGGCCTGGCGGCCGCGACCGGCGCCCAGCCCGGCGACGCCGTGTTCTTCGCCGCGGGCAAGACGTCGGAGGCGCGCGGCCTGCTCGGCGCCGCCCGCCTCGAGATCGCGCGGAAGCTCGGACAGATCGGCACGCCCGAGACGGATGACGCCTGGTCCTTCGTGTGGGTCGTGGACGCGCCCCTGTTCAAGCCGGCCGGCCAGGATGACGACGTCGACCTCGGCTCGTCCGCCTGGACCGCCGTGCACCACGCGTTCACGTCGCCCACGCCCGAGTGGATCGACACCTTCGAGAAGGAGCCGGGCGAGGCCCTGGCCTACGCCTACGACATCGTCTGCAACGGCAACGAGATCGGCGGCGGCTCGATCCGTATCCACCGCCGGGACGTGCAGGAGCGCGTCTTCGAGGTGATGGGCATCGGGCACGAGGAGGCGCAGGAGAAGTTCGGCTTCCTGCTCGACGCCTTCGCGTTCGGCGCCCCGCCGCACGGCGGCATCGCGTTCGGCTGGGACCGCATCGTGTCCCTGCTGACGAAGTCGGCCTCGATCCGCGACGTCATCGCGTTCCCGAAGTCGGGCGGCGGGTTCGACCCGCTGACGGCGGCGCCGGCGCCGATCACGCCGGAGCAGCGCAAGGAAGCCGGCGTCGACTTCACGCCCGAGGCCGCACCCGTGGCGGCCCCCACGGCGTGACCCGGCTCGGCGGCCACGGGCTCGACCACGTCTTCCACCGGGCGCGCTCCGACTTCTTCGAGGTCATGCGGGCCTGGACGGACGAGGCGGGTCCGGACGACGCCGGCGCGGCCGCCGTCGTCGAGCTCGCCGACCCGACGGGGGAGCAGCCCGGCCGGTGGCTGAACGCCGTCGGCCGGGCCGACCGGCTGGCCCGCCTCCTGACCACGGTGGTGCCCGACGGCGACGTCGTGGCCGCCACGGTGACCCGTGGCACCGGGACCCTGGCCGGCGAGACCCTCGCCGGCTGGGGCCTCGTGCCGGACTCCACCTGGGACCGCATGGTCACGGAGGTGGCGCCGCCGGTGCGCGCCGGGTCGCCGGGCGTCGAGGTGCTGGACCTCGACCGGCACACCGACGAGATCGTCGACCTGCTCGCCCGGGCCAACCCGGGCACGCGTTCCGGTGCCCAGGGACCCCGCGCGCGCCTGGCCCGCTGGTACGGGGTGCGTGCCCCGGCGTCCCCCGGGGCGCGCGCCGGCGCGCTGGTCGCCGTCGGATCGGCGACCCCGACCCCGACCGGGTCCGTCCACCTGGGGTCGATCGGGACGGACCCGGCGCGCCGAGGGCAGGGGCTGGGCAGCGCCCTGACGGCCCGGATGACGGCGGACGGCGTCACGGAGCGCGGGCTGGTGACGCTCGGCCTCTACGACGACAACGCGCCCGCGCGCCGCGTCTACGAGCGCCTGGGCTTCGTGCTGGCGCACGAGGTGGAGACCTGGCGGCGCGGGTGAAGGCCCTGCCGCCCGGGCAGGTCCGCGTCATCCCTGGTTAGGTGGAGGTGGGGCACCGGTCCCGGCGCCCCAGCTCCCTGACTGGAAGGGAAGGCAGCCTCATGACCGAGAACGAGGGCGGTACGCCGCGCGATCCCCAGCCGGAGACGCCGCCTACGCAGCCGTTGCCCGGGTCGACCCCCGCACAGGGTCCGGACCCGACGCCCACGCAGCCTCTTCCGGGTGAGCCGTACCGCGCGGAGCAGCAGCCCACCCCGCCGCAGCCCGCCGGACAGCAGCCCCCACCTCCTCAGCAACCCACCCCGCAGAATCCGAACCCGGTCCCGCCGTCCGGTCCCGACGCGGGCCCACCCTACGGACAGCAGGGCGTCCCGACGCCCTACGGCCAGCCCGGCGCACCCGCCGCACCGCAGTACGGCTACGGGCAGACGCCGCCCAAGAACGACCTGGGCGTGTGGGCGCTGATCACGGGCATCCTCAGCTACGTGTTCTGCCCGCTCCTGCTCGGGATCGCGGCGATCATCACGGGCACCATGAGCCGCAGGGCCGCCGACCAAGGCCTGGCGAACAACCGCGGCATGGGCACCGCGGGTCTGATCCTGGGCTGGATCAACGTGGCGCTGGTCGTGCTCGCCATCGTGTTCTTCGTCATCGCGCTGGCGGTCGGGCTCTTCTCCGGCGGCCTGAACGGATGGGAAGACATGGACCCCAACGACTGGAACTACTGACCTGGAAACCGTGCGAACACGGGTAGGTCTCCCCGCGCGGTTTTCCTGCCGCGCGGGGCGTCCTACCTGTAGGTTTGGCACCTCCGGGCCGGACCCGTCCCCCGGCTCACCGTAAAGCAGAGAGGTAGCACGATGACCCAGCCTGACGGCGGCCAGTCGCCCTACGACCCGCCGCAGCAGCCGCCCGAGCAGGGACAGCCGGCGACGCCCGCGCCGGGCTCGGTCCCCGGTCAGCCCGCCCCGTACCAGCAGGCGCCGTACGGACAGCAGCCGTACGAGCAGCAGCCGCCGGTCTACGCACAGGGCGGTCAGCCCGCCTACGGCGCGCCGCTGCCGAAGAACAGCCTCGGCGTCTGGTCGCTCGTGCTCGGCATCCTGTCCGTGCTCGGCTGCGGTCTGCTCACCGGTATCGCGGCGATCATCACCGGTACCAAGTCCCGGCAGGCGCAGCGCGAGGGTCTCGCGGACAACGGCGGCATGGGCCTCGCCGGCCTGATCATGGGCTGGATCGGGACGGTGCTGGTCACCCTCGGCGTGATCGCCTACATCGCGTTCGCGGCCTTCCTCGTGTCGACGCCGGAGTTCCAGGAGGGCTTCGAGCAGGAGTTCCAGGACAGCTACGAGCAGGAGCTCGGCGACTCCGGCGCGACCATGGACCCTGAGCTCCAGGAGCTCATGGACGAGCTCGAGAACAGCTGAGCCCGCTCCGCAGCAGCCGGTCAGCCCGCCGCACCCGAGGTGAGAACTCCCTCCGTGGTGCGGCGGGCTGACCTGTCGTCTCCCGCCTGCGCCGTGTGGCGCGCCCGAGCATGGAAGGCAGCACGATGACCCAGCCCGACGACGGGCCCGGCCCGCAGGACCCGAACGACCAGCCGGCCGCCCCGCAGCAGGCGGTGGAGCAGACGGCGCCGGACCAGCCGACGGAGGAGCAGACGGCGGTGGATCAGCCGACGGTGGACCTGCCCGCGGTCGCGCCCGCACCCCCGGCGCCGCCCGCCGGACCCGCCTACGGGTACCCCGCGCAGCCGCCGTCGGGCCAGCCGGTCCAGTACCCGTCCGGCCCGTACGCCTCGGGCCAGGGGCAGTATGCGTCCGGCCCGTACGCCTCGGGCCAGGGGCAGTACGCCTCGGGCCAGTACCCCTCCGGTCAATACGCCTCCGGTCAGGTGCAGCCGTACCCGCCGCAGGGCCCCGCGCCGTACCAGTACGGCGCGCCGCCGCAGTACGGCTACCCCGTCGCGCCCCCGAAGAACGACCTCGGCGTCTGGTCGCTCGTGACGGGCATCCTGAGCTGGATCCTCTGCCCGCTCATCCTGGGCATCGTCGCCATCGTGACCGGGAACGCCAGCCGCAAGGCGGTCCGCGAGGGCCTGGCGAACAACCTCGGTATGGCGACGGCGGGGCTGGTCCTGGGCTGGATCAACGTGGCGCTGACCGGCGCCGCGGTGCTGGTCTGGATCCTCTTCCTGGTGGTCGGGCTCCTCGGGGCGGCGTTCTCGGTGACCCAGGTATGACCGCGCTCCGGTCGCTCGCGGCAGCACACGGCATCCCGCGCACCCCGTGGAAGGGGGAGGCATGACCCAGCCCGACGAGTGGAAGTCGCCCTACGACCCGCCGAAGCAGCCGGACGCCCCGCAGCCCGGCCCCGGCCCCGCCTATGGGCCGGGACCCGGCCCTGCGCCGGGCCAGGCCGAACCGCAGAGTCCCTACCAGCAGCCGTACGGTCAGCCGTACCAGCAGCCCGAGCAGCAGTGGGACCAGCAGGGACAGCCCTACCCGGCCCAGCCCTACCCGGCTCAGCCCTACCCGGCCCAGCCGTACCCGGGGCAGCCCTACTCGTACGGCGCGCCCTACGGGTACGCGGCCCCGCTCGAGAAGAACGCACTCGGGGTCTGGTCCCTCGTGCTGGGCATCCTCAGCGTCTTCCTGCTGTTCACCTGCGGCATCGGGGTCCTGGCCGGCATCCCGGCGGTCATCACCGGCCACCTGAGCCGCAAGGCGCAGCGGGAGGGCCAGGCCGACAACGGCGGCATGGCACTGGCCGGCATCATCACGGGCTGGGTGACGATCGGCCTGACGCTGCTCGCGGTCGTCGGGCTCGTCGTCCTGTTCAGCATCCCGGAATTCCGGGAGGGCTTCTTCAGCGAGTCCACCTCCAGCTACGAGTACTGAGCCGGCACGCGGCCCGCGGCCGCGGGTCACGCACCCGCGGTCGCGTCGGCCACGTAGCCGTCCGGGCGCACCAGCAGGGCGGTCGCGCCGCCGTCGGACCGGCGGACGACGACGCGCTCGGCCGGGTCGACCTCGCCGGGCGCGGCCGGCAGGCCGGGAGCCGGCGCCCCCGCCGGGGCGACCAGGACGAACCGCCCGGCCCGGAGCGCCTCGGCGAGTCGCGACCCGCCCTCCAGCGGGAGGTCCCGCGCCCTGGTGCCGACCAGCGGGTGCGCCCCGCGGGGGCGCGGGTAGGCGACGCCGAGGGCGGAGATGGTCAGCGCCGCCCGACGCCGGACCGGCGCCACCCGGGAGACCAGGCCGACGACGCCGCGCCGCACCGCTGCGACCAGCGGCCCCGGAAGTGTGGCGACGCGCAGGATCCCGCCGCTCGTGCGCAGTACCTGCTTGCCCACGGGGTGCCGCTCGGCCTCGTAGCCGTCGAGCACGGCGTCCGCCGCGTCGGTCGGCAGGCGTAGCGCGGCGGCGAGGCGCCAGCCGAGGTTCGCGGCGTCCTGCATGCCGGTGTTCATGCCGAGCCCGCCCGCGGGGCTGTGCACGTGCGCGGCGTCGCCGGCGAGGAAGACGCGGCCCGCGCGGTAGGTGGGGGCCTGGCGCTCGTCGGCGTGGAAGCGAGACAGGAACCTCGGCTCGCTCATGCCGTAGTCGTCGTGCAGCGTGGCGCGGGCGATGGCACGCACCTCGTCGAGGTCGACCGGCTCGTCCTCGCTGACGTCGCGGCTGCCGTGCCAGCCGATGAACCGGTACCAGCCGTCGCCGAACGGGGCGAGGAACCCGAGCGAGTCGTTCGCGGCGGCGACCGTGAGCAGGTCGGCGGGCTGCCGCGCCAGCCGGACGTCGGCCAGGACCATCGACCGGATCACGGCCCGGCCGGGGAACGGGATGCCGACGGCGTCGCGCACCGTGGACCGCGCGCCGTCGGTGCCGACGACGTACCGGGCGCGCAGGTGAGGGCCGTCGGCGGTGGTGACCGTGACGCCGTCGTCGTCCTGGGCCAGGGCCGTGACCCGGGTGTCGTGCCGGAACACGGCGCCCGCCTCCTCGGCGCGGCGGCGCAGCAGCCGCTCCACCTCGTACTGGGGCGTGACGAGCACGT
The DNA here is from genome assembly GCF_044746965.1 of Promicromonospora sp. NPDC090134. Taxonomy (NCBI): domain Bacteria; kingdom Bacillati; phylum Actinomycetota; class Actinomycetes; order Micrococcales; family Promicromonosporaceae; genus Promicromonospora; species Promicromonospora sp. NPDC090134. The sequence goes on from NZ_JBIVCZ010000008.1 coordinate 251,667, forward strand.
ACCGGAACCGGGACGGCAGGCCCGCCAGGTCGACGGTGAGCCGCTGGAAGAGCCGGAGGCTGCCGACCCGCTGCCCGCGCGTGAGCAGCTCGTCCGCCAGGCCCCGGGCATCGAGCACCTCCAGGCTGCGCGCGTGCACGGCGAACGCGCGGGTCAGGTTGCTCAGCCCGGCCGGCCGCTGCTCCAGGACGGTGACGGGCGCCCCGGCCGTGGCGAGGTCCCCGGCGAGCAGCAGGCCGGTGGGTCCGGCCCCGACGACTACGACGTCCGTGTCCATGATGTCCTCCTGGGGTACGGGGTCAACGAGTGTTTGCCAACGCTTGTTGACCAACGTAGCGGACCGGTTCGGCAAAGGTCAACGGATGTTGGCATACAGTTGTTGGCATGACAGACACGGATGCTCCGCGGCGCCGGTCGGACGTGACCCGCGCGTCGATCCTGGACGCGGCCCGCGGGCGGTTCGCGGCCGACGGCTACGAGCGCGCCACGGTGCGCGCCATCGCGCAGGACGCCGGGATCGACCCGTCGATGGTGATGCGCTACTACGGCTCCAAGGAGGGCCTGTTCGCGGCGGTCATCGACGTGGAGCTGGTGCTCCCGGACCTGGCCGCGATCCCCGTGGACGACGTCGGGGCGGTGCTCGTGGGGCACTTCCTCGACCTCTGGGAGCACGACAGCGTGCTGCAGACCCTGCTGCGCGTGGGGGTGACGAACGAGGCCGGGGCCGCACGGATGCGCGACGTGTTCTCCGGTCAGATCCTGCCGCTCGCCGAGCGGTTCGTCGTGACCCGCGAGGACGCGGCGCGGCGCGCCGCACTGGTCGCCTCGCAGGTGCTCGGCATGGCGCTGGTGCGGTACGTGCTGCGGTTCGGCCCCGCCGCGGACCTGACCCGGGCGGACGTCGTCGCCTGGCTGGGGCCCACCGTGCAGCGCTACCTTACGGCGCCGGAGCCCTGACCTCGCGGCCCCGCGATCTGCCGCTGTTAAACGGCTAGCGCCGTGTTCTCCGGGCGGGCCGCGCCGTACGTTTCCGGGACCGCGCCGCCGACGTCGCAGAAACGGAGACCACGCCATGTCCCTCGATACTTCCGGCTCCACGCGCACTCCCGCCCGCACCCCCGCCCGGACCGTCCGGCCCGTCGTCCGGCGGGCGATGCCCGTCGTCCGGCGAGCGGCGCCTGTGCTCGGGTGGGTGGTCACGCTGGCCGTCGCGGCCCAGCTCGCCCAGGGCGCCTACGGCCAGCTCACCGAGTCCGAGCGGTCGGTCGGCATGTTCGAGGCCATCGGCTATCCGGCCTCCGCGGTTCTCCTGATCGGCGTGCTGCAGGGGGTCGCGGTGCTGCTCTACGTGGTGCCCTGGACGGCGTTCCTCGGTGCGCTGCTCCTGACCGCCTACCTGGGCGGGGCCGTGGCTGCGCACGTCCGCCTGGAGGACTCCCTGGCGTACACGCTCACGCCCGTCCTGTTCGCCGTGGGCATCTGGGCCGCGCTGTTCCTGCGCAGCGAGCGGATCCGCCGGGCCGTGCTCACCGGACGGTGACCTCGTCGGGGCGTGCCGTGATTCACGTTGCGCCCCGGCGTCGTCCCATGTCAGGCTGTGTGCGCTCCTGCGGGTGTGCCGCGCGTGTGAGGGAGCTACGGACAAGGACTGTGATGACGGGCATCTCCCGGTACGAGAACACCTCGCGCTGACGCCTGCCCTCCACGAGGGCACCGGGCGTCGGCACCATGCCACCTCCCGGGAGTCCCTGCTGTGTTGTCCAACCCTTCTGTCGTGCTGCACGACGTCACCTTTGCCTGGCCCGACGGCGCCGTCGCGCTCGATCACGTCTCCGGTGCCTTCGGCCGCGGCCGTACCGGCCTGACCGGCCTCAACGGGGCCGGCAAGTCCACCATGCTGCGCGTCGTCGCCGGCCTGCTCGCGCCCACCTCCGGGCGCGTCGCGCTGAGCGGCACCGCCGACTACCTGCCGCAGCGCATCACGCTCGACGTGCACGCCACGGTCGCCGACCTGCTCGGCATCACGCCCGTCGTGCGGGCGCTGCGCGCCATCGAGTCGGGTGACGTCGACGAGGCGCACTTCGACGTCGTCGGCGACGACTGGGACGTCGAGGAGCGGGCCGTCGCGCTGCTGGCGTCCACCGGCCTGCCCACCGGCCTCGACCGCTCGGTCGCCACGCTGTCCGGCGGCGAGACGATGCTGACCGCGATCACCGGCGTACGGCTGCGCCAGTCCAGCGGGGCCGCCGCCGTCGCGCTGCTCGACGAGCCGACGAACAACCTGGACGGCGCCGCGCGCGAGCGCCTGTACGAGCTGGTCCGCGGCTGGCGGGGCGCGCTCGTCGTGGTCTCGCACGACCTGGCCCTGCTGGAGCTGATGGACGACACGGCCGAGCTGCGTGCCGGGTCGCTGACGACGTTCGGCGGCCCGTACTCGGAGTACCGGGCGTGGCTCCAGGTGCAGCAGGAGGCGGCGGCGCAGACGTTGCGCGCGGCCGAGCAGACGCTGCGCCGCGAGAAGCGGCAGCGGATCGAGGCCGAGGAGCGCATCGCGCACAGCGAGCGCAAGGGCCGCAAGGACGCCGCGAACAGCAAGTACGTCAAGGCCGTGATCAACGACCGGCGTAACAGCGCGGAGAAGTCGGCCGGGTCGCGCCGCGGGATGCTGGACGACAAGGTGGACGCCGCGCGCGCGGCCGTCGACCTGGCGGAGCGCGCGGTGCGCGACGACGACCGGATCTCCGTGGACCTGCCGGACCCGGGGGTGCCGGCCGGGCGGCGGCTGGCGGTGCTGCGGGGCGCGGACGGCCGGGAGGTGGTGATCCAGGGTCCGGAGCGGATCGCGCTGACGGGCCCGAACGGCGTCGGCAAGACGACCCTCCTGGAGCGCCTGCTGTCGGGTGCGGACGGCGAGCAGGCGGGTGCGTCCGGGGAGCTGCTGATCGAGCGCGCGGCGTACCTGCCGCAGCGGGTCGACGTGCTGCCCGACGCGGCCTCCGTGCTGGACGCCGTGCGGGAGGGCGCGCCGCACGTGCCGCCGGGGGAGCTGCGCAACCGGCTGGCGCGGTTCCTGGTGCGGGGCGCGGCGGTGGACCGGCCGGTGGCGACGCTGTCGGGCGGCGAGCGGTTCCGGGTGGCGCTGGCGCGCCTGCTGCTGGCGGACCCGCCGGCGCAGCTCCTGGTGCTGGACGAGCCGACGAACAACCTGGACATCGCGAGCACGGACCAGCTCGTGGACGCGCTGTCGGCCTACCGGGGTGCGCTGCTCGTGGTGAGCCACGACGGCGCGTTCCTGGAGCGGCTGGGCCTGGACGCGGAGATCCGGCTGGACGCGGAGGGGAACCTGACGCAGGTGCGGCGGTGACGTGTACGGGTTAACCCTGATGCGCCATTTTTCACCCGCTGTGTACGGTCTCCGTACGAATCCGACCGACATCTTCGGGAGACGACGATGAAGACCAACCCGAGGCGCCTCGCCCTGCTCGGCTCAGTGACCGCGATGGTCCTGGCTGCCGGCGGCATGGTCGGCGCCGCCGCGACGGAGGTTGCCGGAGCCCGGGCCGCCGGGCCGGCCGAGCCGCAGGCCGTGGCGGAGAAGCTGCCTGGTGCGCCCTACCTGTACCTGGGCTGGGGCGACCCGCAGAGCGCCACCTCGGTGATGAGCGAGACCGGGGTCTCGGCGTTCACCATGGCGTTCATGCTGTCGTCCGGCGGCTGCACGCCCGCGTGGGACGGGCAGCGGCCGCTGACCGGCGGTGTCGACGAGCAGACGATCGACGCGATCCAGGCGGCCGGCGGCCAGGTGCAGATCTCCTTCGGGGGCTACTCGGGCAACAAGCTGGGCCCGAACTGCGCCGGCCCGGAGGCGTTCGCGGGGGCCGTGCAGCAGGTCATCGACGCGCACGGCCCCGACGTCGTGGACTTCGACATCGAGAACACCGACGAGTACGAGGACTACGCCGTGCAGGACCGGATCCTGCAGGGGATCGCGATCGTCAAGCAGAACAACCCCGGTGTGAAGGCCGTGGTGACGATCCCGACCACCACGACCGGCCCGGGCGGGGCCGGCTCGCGTCTCATCACGCGGGCCGCCGAGCTGGGCACGCCGATCGACAACTACACGATCATGACGTTCGACTTCGGCGGCTCCGACATGGTGGCCGACACGATCAGCGCGGCCCAGGGCCTCAAGGACCAGCTCAAGGCGGCGCACGGCTGGTCCGACGCCGAGGCCTACTCGTACTCCGGGATCTCCGGCATGAACGGGCTGTCCGACGTCGGCGAGACCACGACGCCCGCGCAGTGGACCGAGATCAGGGACTGGGCCGACGCCAACGGCCTGACCCGGTTCGCGTACTGGGCCGTCAACCGCGACCGGGGCTGCGAGGGCGGCGGCGTGACGTCCAACTGCAGCGGCATCGCGCAGCAGGACCTCGAGTTCACGCGGATCACCGCGGGATTCTGACACCCCGCCCCGCGGTCGTCGGGCACCGGTTCGCGGTGAGCGAGCCGGTGCCCGACGTCGTCCGGCCGGTGCCCGCCGCCGTCGGGGCCCGAACCTGTGTGGTCCCTGTACGGGTTAGCCCCAATGTTGCAGGTGGCAAAGAAGTCGTACGTTCTCCTCACTTACAGGCTTGAAAGTTCATGAGGAGGACGACCATGCAAGCACGTCTACGGCGCCGTGTCCTCGGCGGCCTCGCGACACTGTCCCTGGCCCTCGCCACCGCGCTCGCGCTCGGCGCGGGCGCGCTGCCCGCGCAGGCGGCGACCGGAGCGATCACCGGGTACGGCGGCAAGTGCGTCGACGTCGCGGCGGCGAGCTCCGCGAACGGCACGCAGATCCAGCTCTACGGCTGCAACGGCACGAACGCGCAGAGCTGGGACGTGCGTACCGACGGCACGGTCCGCGCGCTCGGCAAGTGCCTCGACGTCGCGGACGCGAGCACCGCCAACGGCACCCGCATCCAGCTCTGGGACTGCAACGGCAGCGCCGCGCAGACCTGGACGGCCGGCGCGGACGGCACGCTGCGCGCGCTCGGCAAGTGCCTGGACGCGACCGGGCCGAGCTCCGCGGACGGCACGCCGCTGCAGCTCTGGGACTGCTTCGCGGGCGCCAACCAGCGCTGGACGCTCCCGTCCGGCGGCGGCAATCCCGAGCCCAACCCGGCGAAGATGCCGGGTGCGCCCTACCTGTACCTGGGCTGGGGCAACCCGCCGAGCGCCACGTCGGTGATGAGCCAGACGGGCGTGCGGGCGTTCACCATGGCGTTCATCCTCTCGTCCGGGGGCTGCAACCCCGCCTGGGACGGCAGCCGGCCGCTGACCGGCGGCGTCGACCAGCAGACCATCAACGCGATCAAGGCCGCCGGCGGCCAGGTACAGATCTCGTTCGGCGGCTGGTCCGGCAACAAGCTCGGGCCCAACTGCTCGACGCCGGCCGCGTACGCCGGGGCCGTGCAGCAGGTCATCAACGCGCACCAGCCGAACGTCGTCGACTTCGACATCGAGAACTCCGACGAGTTCGAGAACACAGTCGTCCAGGACCGCATCCTGCAGGGTCTGACCATCGTCAAGCAGAACAACCCCAGCGTGAAGATCGCCGTCACGATCGGCACGGGCCGCGGCGGCCCGGAGGGTGCCGGCACCCGGCTGATCAACCGGGCCGCGCAGCTCGGCGTCCCGATCGACAACTACACGATCATGCCGTTCAACTTCGGCTCCTCGAACATCGCGCAGGACACGATCAACGCGTCCGAAGGGCTGAAGAACCAGCTCAAGTCGGCCCGCGGCTGGACGGACGCCCAGGCGTACGCCCACATGGGCATCTCCGGCATGAACGGGAGCTCCGACCAGGGCGAGATCACCACCACCGCGGCCTGGACGCAGATCCGTGACTACGCGCGGAACAACGGCCTCACCCGGCTGGCGTTCTGGTCCGTCAACCGGGACCAGCCCGGGTTCGAGTTCACGCGCATCACGGGAGGCTTCTGATGAGGATCCGCAGCCGTAGGACGTCCGCCCGCACCCTGGTCGTGCTCGCCGTCGCCGTGGGGCTCGCCCTGCCGGCGGCCGCCGCGGGCACGGCGAGCGCCACACCCGGGCCGCGCACCGCCGTCGGGCAGCAGGCGCCCGCCCTCCCGGACGCCGTGCCGGACGCCGGTGCCGACGCCGCTCCGGCGGACGTGCCCGCGGCGTTCACGCACCCGGGCGTGCACGTCAGCGCGCCGCAGCTCGACTTCATCCGGCAGCAGGTGCAGGCCGGCGCCCAGCCCTGGCGCAGCGCCTACGACTCGATGATGGGCAGCCGGTACGCGTCGCTGTCCTACACGCCGCACCCGCGGGCCGTGGTCGAGTGCGGGTCGTACTCCAACCCGAACTACGGGTGCACCGACGAGCGGGAGGACGCCATCGCGGCGTACACCCACGCCCTGGCGTGGTCGGTCACCCGGGACACGCGGTACGCGCAGAAGGCGATCTCGATCATGAACGCCTGGTCGCCGGTGATCCGGGACCACACCAACTCCAACGCCCCGCTGCAGACGGCGTGGGCCGGGTCGGTGTGGCCGCGCGCCGCGGAGATCATCCGGTACACGGGCGCGGGCTGGGCCGCGGCCGACGTCGACAGGTTCGAGACCATGCTGCGCACGGTCTACCTGCCCGAGGTGATCAACGGGTCCAACAGCAACGGCAACTGGGAGCTGTCGATGATGGAGGCCGCCGTCGGCATCGCGATCTTCCTCGACGACCGCACCGCCTACGCGTCGGCGCGGCAGCGGTTCCTGGTGCGGGTGCCCGCGTTCATCTACCTGACCTCCGACGGGTCGGTGCCGCGCACCGTGCCCGGCTCCGGCCGGGACACGCCGGACCAGATCTTCGCCTACTGGCACAACCAGCGCACCCTGGTCAACGGGCTGTCGCAGGAGACCTGCCGGGACTTCACGCACACCGGCTACGGCATCTCGGCGATCTCGCACGTGGCCGAGACCGCCGCGATCCAGGGCGACGACCTGTACCCGCAGGTGGGGGAGCGACTGCGGCACGCGCTCGGGTTCCACTCGACCTACCAGCGGGGCACCGCGGTGCCGTCCTGGCTCTGCGGCGGGTCGGTGCACCTGGGCCTCGGCCCGGTCACCGAGGTCGGGTTCAACGCCCTGCACAACCGGCAGGGGTTCGCGATGAGCAACACGCAGGCCCTCACGGAGTCCACCCGCCCGGCGGGCACCAACAACCTGTTCGTGGCCTGGGAGACCCTGACCCACGCGAACAACCCGAACGTGCTGCCCTGACGTCCCACTCCTTCGAGACCGGGGTTTCTCCGCTTTCACGTGGTCGAAAGCGGAGAAACCCCGGTCTCGAAGGGGCGTGAGTACCAGGTGTGCATCAGGTAGTCCTTCTCCGGGCCGGTCACGTGCCAGCTCAGCTCCCAGGACGACCCCGGCTGCGCCGGGGCCGCCACGCCACCCTGGTACAGGTCCCGGCCGCACAGGTGCTCGACGGCGCCCGCCGTCCACGGGTGGAAGTCCCGGCCGTCCTCGAAGGTCACGCGCCAGCCCGTCCCGGGCCCGACGGCGACCGGCTCGGCCCGGGCAGTGCTGTCCCGGACCAGGAACAGCGTGCGCGACACCGGCGTGCTGCCCGCGGCCCAGCGCAGGGTGCCCTGCTCCGCCCAGCGCACGCGGCCGTCGTCCTCCAGGAAGAACCGGGCCGCGCCGTCGGCGGTGTACCCGGCGCCGTCGGCGTGCCGGATCTCCCGCCGGAACTCCCAGGTGCCGACGAGCCGCAGAGGATCCACGCCCCGACCCTAACCGCTCCGACGCGCGGACCTGCCGACCCCGTGGAAAGCGTGCGGCCCCGGGGCGACCGATCGGCGAGGATGTTCCCCATGACCTCGACCCATGAGACCACCGCGCCCGCGGAGCTGGACCCGGCCAACCCGTTCGCCGCCCCGTCCACGCTGCCGTACGGCCTGCCTGACTTCGCCGCGATCCGCGAGGAGCACTACGAGCCGGCGATCCTGGCCGGCATGGCCGCCCACCGCGCCGAGGTCGAGGCGATCGCCACGAACCCGGAGCCCGCCACCGTCGAGAACACGCTCGAGGCGCTGGAACGGGCCGGGCAGCTCCTGGGCCGGGCCGCCCGGGCGTACTTCAACCAGCTCCCCTCGGACTCGACCCCCGGCCTGGAGGACGTCCAGGAGCGGCTCGCGCCGCAGTTCGCCGCCCACCAGGACGCGATCAACATGGACGCGCGCCTCCACGCACGCGTGCGCTCCCTGGCCGACGCAGCCGCCGCGGGCGACCTCGACCTGGCGCCCGACACCGCGTACCTGGTCGAGAAGCTCATGAAGCAGTTCCAGCGCTCCGGCATCGAGCTGTCGCCCCAGGACCAGGACACGCTGCGCGACCTCAACGCCCGCATCACGACGCTGGAGGCGAGCTTCGGGCGCAAGCTCCTGGCCGGCGCCAACGAGGCGAGCGTGCTCGTGACCGACGAGGCGGAGCTCGCCGGCCTCTCCGCCGACGCCCGGGCGGGCGCCCGGGCCGCCGCCGAGGCACGCGGCCAGGACGGCTGGCTCCTGGAGATGCAGCTCTTCACGCACCAGAACGTGCTGGCCTCGCTGGAGAACCCGACCACGCGCGAGCGCGTGCAGAGCGCCTCCATGGCCCGGGGCGCCACGGGCGGTGACAACGACACCCGCGAGGTGCTGCTGGAGCTCGCCCGGCTGCGCGCCGAGCACGCGCAGCTCCTCGGTTACGAGCACCACGCGGCCTACATCGCCGCGGACGCGACCGCCGGCACCACGGCAGCGGTCAACGAGATGCTCGGGCGCCTCGCGCCCGCCGCCGTCGCCAACGCCCGACGCGAGGCGGGCGAGCTCGCGAAGGTGAGCGGGGCGCCGTCGGGCAGCGGGAGCGCCGACGGCGTGGCCGCCGCCGACTGGTCCTACCTCAACGAGGCCGTGCGCAAGGAGCGCTTCAACCTGGACGACGCCGCCCTGCGCCCCTACCTCGAGCTCGAGCGCGTGGTGCACGACGGCGTGTTCCAGGCCGCCGGCCTGCTGTTCGGGCTCTCCTTCACCGAGCGCGCCGACCTGCCGGGCTACCACCCGGACGTCCGGGTCTTCGAGGTGTTCGACTCGGTCGAGCCGGGGGAGCCGGGCACCGGTCTCGGGCTGTTCCTCGCCGACTTCTACACGCGCGAGTCCAAGCGGGGCGGCGCCTGGATGGACAGCCTCGTCGTGCAGAGCGACCTGCTGGGCGAGAAGCCCGTGGTGGTCAACAACCTGAACATCGTCAAGCCGCCGGCGGGCGAGCCGACGCTGCTCGTGTGGGACGAGGTGACCACCCTGTTCCACGAGTTCGGGCACGCGCTGCACGGCCTGCTCAGCGACGTCCGCTACCCGTCGCAGTCCGGCACCTCCGTGCCGCGCGACTTCGTCGAGTACCCCTCGCAGGTCAACGAGATGTGGTCGTGGGAGCCGCGGATCCTGACGTCGTTCGCCGTCCACCACACCACCGGCGAGCCGATGCCGGCCGAGTGGGTCGACACCATGCTCGCGTCCCGGGTCTGGGGCGAGGGCTTCTCGACCACCGAGTACCTCGCCGCCGCGCTGCTCGACCAGGCGTGGCACCAGCTCACGCCGGACCAGGTGCCGACGTCGGTCGAGGACGTGCTGCCCTTCGAGGCGGCGGCGCTCGCCGCGGCCGGCGTCGACTTCGCCTCCGTGCCGCCGCGGTACCGCAGCACCTACTTCAACCACATCTTCGGGGGCGGGTACTCGGCCGGGTACTACTCGTACATCTGGTCCGAGGTGCTCGACGCGGACACGGTGCAGTGGTACGCCGAGAACGGCGGGCTGACCCGGGAGAACGGCGAGGCGTTCCGGCGCAAGCTGCTCGCCCGCGGCGGCTCGCAGGACCCGCTGGCCTCGTTCGAGGACCTGCGGGGGCGCGCCGCCGAGATCACGCCGCTGCTCGAGCGGCGCGGCCTGGTCTGAGTCGTGAGACGCCGGGCCGCGGTGGACCGGCCGCCTTGTGCGGCCGGTTACCGTGGCCCTGTGACTGAGACTGTTCCCACCGCCGCGCCCGTGCCCACCGCCGCCGACGAGGTCATCCGGATCTGCCAGGAGCTGATCCGGTTCGACACGTCGAACTACGGCGACAACGAGGGTCCGGGGGAGCGTGCCGCGGCCGAGTACGTCATGGAGCTGCTGCACGAGGTGGGGCTGCAGCCCGAGCTGTTCGAGTCGAGCCCGGGGCGGGCCTCCGTCGTCGTCCGGCTGGAGGGGCAGGACCGCAGCCGGCCCGCGCTGGTGCTGCACGGGCACCTCGACGTGGTGCCCGCCGCGAAGGACGACTGGAGCGTGGACCCGTTCGGCGCCGAAGTGACTGATGGGCCGACCGGCAGCCTGATCTGGGGTCGCGGCGCCGTCGACATGAAGGACATGGACGCCATGATCCTGGCCGTCGTGCGGCAGATGGTGCGCGAGGGCCGCAGGCCCGCGCGCGACGTGGTGGTCGCGTTCTTCGCCGACGAGGAGGCGGGCGGCGTGTACGGTGCCCGGTGGGCCGTGGACCACCGCCCCGACCTGTTCGAGGGCGCCACCGAGGCGATCTCCGAGGTGGGCGGCTACTCGGTCGAGGTGGGCGGCAAGCGCGCCTACCTGCTGCAGACGGCGGAGAAGGGCATCGCCTGGCTGCGGCTGATCGCCGACGGCCGTGCCGGGCACGGCTCGCAGGTCAACGAGGAGAACGCGGTCACCGAGCTCGCCGCCGCCGTCGCGCGGATCGGGCAGCACGCCTGGCCCACCACGATCACCCCGACCGTGGACGCGCTGCTGCGCGGCGTCGGCGACCTGACGGGGCTGCCCGTGGACTACGAGGACCCGGCCACGATCGACGCCCTGGTGGCCGCACTCGGCCCGGTGGCGAAGTTCGTGGGCGCCACGGTGCGCAACACGTCCAACCCGACCCAGCTCGCCTCCGGCTACAAGGCGAACGTGATCCCGGGCCGCGCCGAGGCGACCGTGGACGTGCGGCTCCTGCCGGGCCACGAGGAGGCGGGGATGGCGACGCTGCGCGAGCTGGCCGGGCCCCGGGTGCGGATCGAGCCGATCCACCTGGACACCGCCCTGGAGGTGCCGTTCGGCGGGTCGCTGGTCGACGCGATGGTCGCCGCGATCGACGCCGAGGACCCGGGCGCCACGGTGCTGCCGTACACGCTCTCGGGCGGCACCGACAACAAGTCGCTGCACCGCCTGGGCATCACCGGCTACGGCTTCGCGCCGCTGCAGCTCACGAACGACCTGGACTTCGCCGGCATGTTCCACGGCGTGGACGAGCGCGTGCCCACCGAGGCCCTCAAGTTCGGCACGCGCGTGCTGGACCGCCTGCTCGCCACCTGCTGACCTGCCCCCGCGCACGTGTCAGACGCTCAGGGCACCCGGGTGACCTGAGCGTCTGACACGGGGTCAGAGGGTCGAGGAGACCTTGATGATCTTGCGGCGGAGCCAGACCTTGCGTCTGCCGCCGATGTAGAGAAGGGTCCGGGCCAGTTCCCAGCGGCCGTACTCGGCCTCGTCGGTGAGCGCCCTGCGGGCGTCCGGCACCGTGGTGTCCGGCTCGAAGGTCACGACGCGGTACTCGTACTGACTGTTCTTGCGGAACACGGAGCCGTCTCTCGCCATCTGATGCACCGTCCTCGGGTCGCGGGTGAGGTCAGTTTATGCCGGTTTGGTTGCAGACCGGTGACAGCAATGAATTTCGTCTGCCCATTGTGGCCCATGGGGCGCTACCTTCAAGGCATGACCGTTGAACCGCGTGCCGCGCTCGACCGCCTCGTAGCCGCACTCGAGGCCCACCACCACGCGGTCGCCACTCGCCGGAGTGACGACGACCCCGCCGTCGACGACGCCTACGACGTGCTTGCCGACGCCTACGAGGTGTACGAGGACTCCCTGGCCACCGTGTTCGGCGAGGTGACGCCGTTCTACCTGGCCGACGAGGTGGACGAGGACGACGACGAGGACGACGAGCCGGACGAGGACCTGGAGGATCTGGAGGATCTCGACTTCGACGACGACCTGGGCGAGGTCGAGGAGTCGGAGGACCAGCCGCAGCCTGCGCAGCAGCGCTGACCCGGCGCGGGCTCAGGCCCGGGCGGTCGCACGGTCACCAGCGTTCCGGATAGCCGATCTCCGGGGCGGAGACGTCGTCGAGCGCGGCGTGCACCTCGTACGGCAGCTCGAGGGACACGGCCGCCAGCGACGAACGGAGCTGGGCGGGCGTCCGTGCGCCCACGATCGCCGACGCGATGCCCTCGCGCTCCAGGAGCCAGGCGAGCGCCACCTCCCCGGCGGCGCGGCCCAGTCCCTCGGCCGCGGTCGCCACGGCCTCGACGACGGCGGACGCCGGCCCCTCCAGGTACGACTGGACGAAGCCCGCCAGCGCCCCGGCGGCCCGTGAGTCGGCGGGGATGGCCCGCCGGTACTTGCCGGTGAGCACGCCGCGCCCGAGGGGCGACCAGGCCAGCAGCCCGGCACCCAGGGCGTCGGCGGCCGGGACGACGTCGCGCTCCACACCGCGCTGGAGCAGCGAGTACTCGAGCTCCACGGCGGCCAGGCCGACGTCCGGCTCCAGCAGCGTCGCCACGCGCGCCGTCGCCCAGCCGGGGTGGTTGCTCAGGCCCACGTACCTGGCGCGCCCGCTGGTCACCGCGATCCGCAGCGCGTTGCAGGTCTCCTCCAGCGACGTGTTGGGGTCGGGGCAGGCCACGAGGAACAGGTCCACGTGGTCGGTGCCCATGCGCGCCAGCGACTCGTCGAGGCTGTCGAGCAGGGCGCCGCGGGAGGCGTCCACGACGCGGCCCGGGCCGCCGTCGGGCCGCGACTCCGACCGGATGCCCGCCTTGGTGGCCAGCACCAGCTCGTTGCGTGCGACCTTGCCGGACAGGAGCGTGCCGATCACGCGCTCGGAGTCGCCGTCGGCGTAGCTGGCCGCGGTGTCGACAAGGGTGCCGCCGGCGTCGAGGAAGTCCCGTACCTGCTCGGCCGCGTCGATCTCGTCGGTGTCGCGGCCCCATGTCATGGTGCCGAGCCCGAGCTCCGAGACCCGCAGGCCCGACCTGCCCACCCGGCGTCGTTCCATGTGCGGCAGGCTACCTGCGCCTCCCGCGGGTGCGTCAGGAGGCGCGCCGTGGGGTAGTGTCACCGCCCGTGACTGCGTGGGAAGCCATCCTTCTGGGCCTGGTCCAGGGCCTGACCGAGTTCCTCCCGATCTCCTCGTCGGCGCACCTGCGGATCGTCGGTGAGCTGATCGGGTCGGGCGACCCCGGCGCGGCGTTCACCGCCATCACGCAGATCGGCACCGAGCTCGCGGTGATCATCTACTACCGCAAGAAGATCGGCGTCATCCTCGTCGCCTGGTTCAAGGCCCTGACGGGCGCCTACGGCAAGGGCTGGCGCGCCCGCACGGGCCTGGGGCCGCGCCCCGGCTCCGTCGAGGTACGGCACGGCCGCCCCGGCGTGATCGCCAACCCGGACGCCGCGATGGGCTGGTACATCATCCTCGGCTCGATCCCGATCGTGGTGCTGGGCCTGCTGTTCGAGGAGCAGATCGAGTCCACGTTCCGGAACCTCTGGCTCACGGTGTTCACACTCACGTTCTTCGGGCTCCTGCTGCTCCTGGCCGACGTGTTCGGTCGCCAGGAGCGCGAGCTGACGTCGCTCACGGGGGCCAGCGCCATCGGCTTCGGCCTGGCCCAGGCGCTGGCGCTGGTGCCGGGCGTGTCCCGCTCCGGCGGCACGATCACCGCCGGCCTGACCATGGGCTTCACGCGGAAGGCGGCGGCGGACTACTCGTTCCTGCTCGCCCTCCCCGCCGTGCTCGGCTCGGGCTTCTACCAGCTCGTCAAGACCGTGGGGGAGCCGATCCCCGAGGGGGCGCCCGGCTGGGGCGCCACGATCATCGCCACCATCATCGCGTTCGGCGTGGGCTACGCGGTGATCATCGGGTTCCTCAAGATCATCGGCAACTACTCCTACAAGCCGTTCGTGTACTACCGGTTCGCGCTGGCCGGGGTGGTCGTGTGGCTGCTGCTGTCGGGCACGATCGACGCCACCGGCGGCGTCGCGTAGAACACACGCCCCGGGGCCCTGACATGGTCGGGGAGTGTCACAGCCTGCGGTTATCGTTGGTCGCGTGCACGCCTGGCCCACACCCCAAGTCCCGCTGCTCCCCGCCCCTGAGGCCGTCGCCCCGGTGCGGGTCCACGACTCGTCGACGGGTGAGCTCGTGGAGGCGGCGCCGGGCCCGCAGGCGCGGCTGTACGCGTGCGGCATCACGCCGTACGACGCCACCCACATCGGGCACGCGAACACCTACGTGACGTTCGACCTGCTGGTGCGCGCCTGGCGCGACGCCGGCAAGGACGTCACCTACGCCTCGAACGTGACCGACGTCGACGACCCGCTGCTGGAGCGTGCCGAGGCGACCGGCATGGACTGGCGTGAGCTCGCGGCCTCGCAGATCGCGCTGTTCCGCGAGGACATGACGGCGCTGGGCGTGATCCCGCCCGCGACATGGACGGGCGCCGTGGAGTCGGCCCAGGACGTCGCGCGCGCCGTGGCGGCGATGCTGGAGTCGGGTGCCGCGTACCGGGTGTCGCTGGAGCCGGGGGCCGGCGGGTCCACGCCGGAGCTGGGCGACGTCTACGCGGACCTCACCGCCGACCCGCGCTTCGGCGCGGTCGCGCACCTCGACCGCGAGCAGGCGCTGGCCACGTTCGCGGAGCGCGGCGGGGACCCGGACCGTGAGGGCAAGAAGGACCCGCTGGACCCGCTGCTGTGGCGGCGTGAGCGCCCGGGCGAGCCCGCATGGGACGGCGGGCCGCTCGGCACCGGCCGCCCGGGCTGGCACATCGAGTGCGCGGTGATCGCGCGCGACGGGCTCGACGTGGCGGCGGGGGAGCGGTTCGACGTGCAGGGCGGCGGCTCGGACCTGCTGTTCCCGCACCACGAGATGTCGACGTCGCACCTCCGTGTCCTGTGTCCGACGTCCGGCGACGGCGAGCCGGCCGGCGCCCGCACGCACGTCCACGCCGGCCTGGTCGCCTACCAGGGCGAGAAGATGAGCAAGTCGCTGGGCAACCTCGTGCTGGTCTCGCGGCTGCGGGACGACGGGCACGAGCCGATGGCGATCCGCCTGGCGCTCCTGGCCCACCACTACCGCACCGAGTGGGAGTGGGACGAGAGCTCGCTGCCTGTCGGCGAGGCGCGGCTCGTCCGGTGGCGCGACGCGGTCTCAGGAAACGGCGGTCCGTCGGCTGACGCCACCTTGGCCGCGGTCCGCGCGGCACTGGCCGACGACCTCGACGCGCCTGCCGCGCTGGCCGCCGTCGACGCGTGGGCTGAGAGTTCCCTGGACCCGTCGCGGGACACCTCCGCCGACGAGGAGGGTGCTCCCGGGATCATCGCGCGAACGGTAAACGCCCTGCTCGGAGTGCGTCTTTGACCCCTCGGGCGCCCCAGTCCGACCCGGTTTCGGCGAGGTAGGCCAGAACCGCGCCGGGCGCCCAACAGGTTAGTTTTGGCCCCTGCTTCCGTTTGCATTTAACCCGGGGCAGGATGGGGAGCATGACGGAGTACGAGGAAGACTTCACGGGTGAGACCCGGGTCACCGTCACGACGGCGCCCAGGTGCAGCACGCGATACCGAGTGGTACGTAACGGACCGGGATACGCACCGGTCTACGACCGCGTCGAGGACGCCGCACGGTGTCTCGAGACATGGGTGGGCTTCCACGGGCCGGACGCAGGAGTGCGGATCGAGCCCATCTCCAGCAGCGCGTGACCGTCACGCCGGACAACATGTCAGAGGCCTGAACCCCGCGGGGGCTCAGGCCTCTGTGCTCTTTCCGGGACCCGCGCTCAGAGCCGTTCGGGCCCGCTGTCCTTGCCGCCGCCGTCGCGCCGGCGCAGGTAGCGCTCGAACTCGCGCGCGATGGCGTCGCCGGACGCCTCGGGCAGCTCGGCGGTGTCCTTGGCCTCCTCGAGCTGGGCCACGTACTCGGAGATCTCCGAGTCCTCGGACGCCAGCTCGTCGACGCCGTGCTGCCAGGCCGCGGCGTCGTCGGGCAGCTCGCCCATCGGGACCGTCTCGCCCAGGATCTCCTCGACGCGCGTGAGGATCGCGAGCGTCGCCTTGGGCGACGGCGGGTTGGCCACGTAGTGCGGTACGGCCGCCCACAGGCTGACGGACTGCAGGCCGCGCTCCGCGGCCTCGTGCTGCAGCACCCCGACGATCCCCGTGGGGCCCTGGTAGGTGTTGGCCTCGATGTCCAGCACGGACTGCAGGCCCACGCTGTCCGAGGTGGCGGTCATCGGGATGGGCCGCGTGTGCGGGACGTCCGCCAGGAGCGCGCCGAGCGTGATCACGGTGCGGACCCCCAGCTCGTCCGCCACGCGCAGCAGCTCCTCGCAGTACTTGCGCCAGCGCATCGACGGCTCGACGCCGTGCACTAGCACGACCTTGCGCTCGCCCACCTGCGCCACCGAGATCGTGGTCGTGGGCCAGGTGATGGAGCGTTTTCCGTCGTCGTCCAGCGAGATGTACGGGCGGTTGACCTGGAAGTCGTGGAACTCCTCGGGGTCGAGCTCGGTCACCTTCTCGGCGCCCCACACCTCGGCCAGGTGCGTGAGCGCCGTCGTGGCGGCGCTCCCTGCGTCGTTCCAACCTTCGAAGGCAGCGAGGAGCACGGTCTGGCGAGGCGAGGCCTGCTCCGGCTGCTCGTGATGCGCGTCGGTCATCCCCCCACCCTAGGGTGTGCGGCGCTCGACGTGACCAGGGGCGCGGCCGCGTTCGCGGACGGGCGAATCCACGGCGCGACGGCGTGTCGGTGCCGGGCCGACGGCTCAGAAGACCGGCACGCCGGCCCGCAGCGCACCGCGTACCTGCACCTCGACACCGCGCCACTCGCCGGACCACAGCGTGTAGCCAGGGTTCATCATCCGCTGGTCGATGGCGTGGTCCAGGCCCAGCGCCCGCGCGATGCTCTCGCCGTCGTCCAGGTGCCAGGGCTGCAGGCACACGCGCTCGGGCGTGACCGTCAGGACCTCGATCCAGTCCGCGCGGACATGCCGCAGCAGGTCGATGACATCGCCAAGACGTTCTGTGACCGACTGCGAGGCAATGGGGTTCACGAGGCTCTCCGGGACACGGGTCGGACAGGTGGACTGGCTGATACCACTGTGCGCCGGGCACATGGGACGTGCCATCGGCAGCGCCCGGGACGTTTCGGTGATAGATACGTCCCTGAGGGGGTGAGATGACACGTGAGAAACCAACGACTGGTCGCGGCGATGAGCCAGGCCGGCCTGAGCCAGGTCCGGCTCGCGGCCGCCGTCGGCGTCGATCCGAAGACCGTGGAACGCTGGGTGGCTCAGGGGCGCACGCCGCACCCGCGCCATCGCGTCGCGGTCTCGGAGGCGCTGGGCTGCGACGTCGCGGCGCTGTGGGGCGACGTCGACCGGGCGGAAGCCGCCGCCCAGGAGATCGTCGGCGTCTACCCGGCGCGGCGCGCCGTGCCGTCCGGGACCTGGCGGGCCTTCCTCGCCGGCGTGGAGCAACGCTTCGAGCTGCACGCGTTCGCGGCGACTTTCCTGCCGGACCAGACACTGGACCTGACCACCGAGATCGTCACGATGGCGGCCCGTGGCGTGCAGGTGCGCCTGCTGCTGGGCGACCCGGAGGGCGGCGCCGTCACCGTGCGCACGGCCGAGGAGGGCGGCACGGGCCTCGCCGGGCGCATCGCCCTGGTGCTGGCCTACCTGGCCCCCGCGCTCGGCACGCCGGGCGTCGAGGTGCGGCTGCACGACAGCACGCTGTACGCCACGACCTTCCGGTTCGACGACGACCTGCTGGTCAACACGCACGTCTGGGGCTCGCCCGCGGGCGCGAACCCGCTGCTGCACCTCAAGGACGGTCCCGAGTCGTCGATGGCGCCCGCCTACCAGGCGGGCTTCGAGCGGGTATGGAACGCCGCGACGCCGTTGACGGTCTGGCCGCGGACGGAGGACCCGGACGAGGTGTCGTGATGACGCGGCTCGACTACTTCGACGACCCGGCCGCACCGGCGGTGAACTCGGTGGTGCCCTCGGTCACGGTGGCCGTGCGCGACGGCGGCGGGCGCCTGCTGCTCATCCACCGCACCGACAACGACCTCTGGGCGCTGCCGGGCGGGGGTATCGACCCGGGGGAGACCGTGCGGCAGGCCGGCGTCCGGGAGACCGAGGAGGAGACCGGCTACCGCGTGCGGATCACGGGCCTGGTAGGCATCTACACGGACCCGCGGCACGTGATCGTCTACTCGGACGGCGAGGTCCGCGCGCAGTTCTCCATCTGCATGCGTGCCACGGTCACCGGCGGCGCCGTCCGGACCTCGCACGAGTCCAGCGAGGTGGTGTGGCAGCCGGTGGACCGGCTCGGTGAGCTGGCGATCCACCCGTCGATGCGGCTGCGCATCGACCACGCGATGGACCTGTCGCGCACCGAGCCGTTCCTGACCTGACCGGTCAGGCGCTCATCAGCGCCGGAGGCGATCGTCGACCGCGGACACGAGCCGCCGGAGCTGCGGCTCCGCGCGGTGGATGCTGCGCGAGACGAGGTGGCCCGGGGCGTAGCGGTCGTAGATGCAGTCCAGCCGCTCGTCCACGGTGACGCGGCGGCCCTGGGCCGAGGTGGTCATGTCGCAGTAGGTGAGCAGGTCCAGCAGGTCGCTGTCCGTCGGCACGGGGAACTCGCCCCGCAGGTGCGCGTCGAGGTGGCGCTCGCCCGCCTCGACCAGGGCCGACGTGTGGTGCGCGACCAGGCTCGTCAGCTCGTCCGGCGCGCCCAGGCGGCGCAGGTAGCGGGCGCCGTCGAGCTGGTGCAGCCCGGTGTCGCGGGCGGCGGCGGCGTAGCCGATGTCGTGCAGGTACGCCGCGGACACGAGCAGGTCGGACCGGCCCAGCACGCGGGCGACGCGCTCGGCCCGCCGGCCGACCCCGAGCGAGTGGGCCAGGCGGTCGGTGCTGGGCTCGAAGACCTCGGCCAGCAGCGCTCGCGCGCCCGCGGGACCGAAGTCCCGCGGGGTGGTTCCGTGCATCGGTTCACCGTAGGCCGGTGGGCCGTGGACGGCGCGGCGTGCGGCACGCCGCCCGGTGAAGAGGGCGGTCAGAGAACGCGTGCTGGTCTGCATCATGGCTCCCCCTGCGTCGTCGTCAGAGCTGCGGTCGTCAGAGCTCCGGGCGGCCCTTCGCGATCCACTCGCGCACCAGCGCCGTCGCACGCCGGTGCCCGGCCAGCGCGTCCTCCCGCGTGGCGTGCATCTCGGCGTACTGCTCCGTGCAGTCGAGCAGCTCGTCCTCGGAGAGCACGCCGTCCGGGTCGAGGCGTTCGACGAAGACCATCGTCTCGTAGATGAGCGGGGTGTGGTCGTCGTCGTCCTCGAGGGGCGCGGCGGTGTCGATACCCGTCCACACGGTGGACACGTGGTAGATCCCGAGGTGGTCGCGGGCGATGTGCGCGGCCCCGGCGCCGAGCCGCAGCACCGACCACTGGTCCTGGGTGATCGGGTGACCGTCGAGGTCGTAGTACATCCGCTGCGAGAGCCGCTCGAAGAAATCGGGTCCGAACACGGTCTGTCTCCCCTTTGGTCGCTGCCGGGACTCGGCGGCCGAAACCGTCGATCGAGGGCCAGCATCGCGCAGGACGGCGCGACGCGCGCGGCGGGGGCGTGGTGGGTGTGCCCGCGGGGCCGCCCGCTTCCCGGCGGTCCGCGCGATCGAGGCGTTTTCCCAGCGCACGGGCCTGGCCGGGCTCTTGCGTCGGTGCGGACGTCGGCACGATCATGGCTGGTGCCGTTGGTCGGGCGGGTGAATCTGGGGGCCGGTGTGGAGCAGGAACGTCGTACGGTCCGGCAGCGCAGTCACGACCGGTGAGGACTGCACGTGGTCCGCCTTCGAGCTCTCGTTCTACGGTCCGGAGGGCGAAGGGACGTACCGGATCGAGCCTGACGGCGGGAACCGTTCGAGGCTCGAGGCGTCGCGACGGACGCCGACACCTTCTTCGTCTACTACGACGACGGCGGTCCGGACATCTGTGCCGATCCGCTCTGGTGAAGCGGATCAAGGGCGATATCAGGTGATATGCCCGTTAGTTCCGTCGCGGATCACACTCGCCGGCGCGCGGAACGCCCCAGGTCCGGGTGACGATGAACTAATGCTCAACCTGCGAAATCACCGGGTCCTGCTCTCCGCCGTCGGTGCGCTCGTCGTCGCCGGCGCCGGCAGCGGCATCGCCTGGTCCCAGGCCGAGCGCACCAGCGAGCCCGCTGACGTGCTGCTCGACGCCGTGGAGCACAGTGAGTCCACGATGCGCGACTACATCGACGAGGTCAGCGGACGGTTCGACGAGATCGAGGCCACGTCCGACGTCGACAAGAAGGAGGAGCTCGCCGCGGCGCTCATGACCGAAGTGCCCGACCTCGCCGAGGAGGCCCGGTCCGGCGTCCTGTCCGCCAAGGAGGACGCCCAGGCGGTGCCGCTGTCCGACGGCGGCAGGCTCGACGCGGCCCGCGACGCCTACGTGGCGCACATGGACGCCTGGATCGCGGAGTACGAGCGGGCCATCGTCACCCCGGCGAGCGTCGTCGAGATCGAGCCGCGGGTGAACCGAACGTTCGACAAGGCCGTCGCCGCGTTCGAGCGGACCGACCTCGACGCCGGCCAGGAGGAGCGCGCCGAGGAGCTGCTCGCGGACTGACCGTCCGGCCCACCGGACCCGAGCCGGCACGGCCCCCGGCCCGCCGGCTCAGTCGCGCCAGCTCATCGGGGACTGCGTGAGCGCGGCGTCCGCCACCCGCTTCGCGGCGTCCGTGCCCAGCGCCGCGTAGGACGAGTCGATCCACTCCTGCACGCCGTCCTGGCCGCCGTGCCGGTACTCGACGGCCTGGACGAGGCACTCCAGCTTGTCCGCGTCGCGGGCGCACCGCGCTTCCGGCGTCTCCTGCGCCTCGAACTCGGTGACCGCGCCGAGCACGGTGGCCGCCGCGGCGTCCGGCAGCGGGGCGACCTGGTCGCGTGTGACCGCGACGTTGTCCGGCTTGGTGAGGTACGGCCGGGCCGTGTGCGGCAGGTCCGTGATGCGCGTCTCCTGGGAGTCGTGCCACAGCGCGAGGTAGGCGGCGCGCGCCGGGTCGGCGCCCTCCTCGGCTGCCAGCAGCGCGGCGAGCTGCGCGACGCGCAGGCTGTGCTCGGCCACGGACTCCGGGTCGCGCACGCCGACCTGCCACCAGCCGGCGCGGCGCAGGCGCTTGAGCACGCCCATCTCGAAGGTGAAGGCTGCGATGCCGGAAGCGGCGGTGTGCGTCATGGCGCTATCGTCCGGCATCCGGCCGGTCGGGACCCGCCTGGGCGTTCCCCGCTCGTTACCGGCCGTTCCCTGTCGGCACCTAGCATGTGTCGGTGCCCCACGAATCGTCTGCCCTGCCCGCCGCCGTCCTGTTCGACATGGACGGCACCCTCGTCGACTCCGAGGCCTACTGGATGCGCGCCGAGCACGAGATCGTCGTCGCGCACGGGGCCACGTGGACGCACGAGGACGCGCTCGGCGCCGTCGGGCAGGCGCTGCTCACCACGGGCGGCATGCTGCACGACGCCGGCGTCCCGCTGGAGCCGGCCGAGATCGTGGCCTGGCTCGTGGCCCGGGTCAACGAGCAGCTGCGCGAGGCCGTGCCGTGGCGCGCGGGCGTCCTGGAGCTGCTGGAGGACCTGCGCGCCGCGGACGTGCCCTGCGCCATCGTGACCATGTCCTACCGCAGCCAGGCCCAGGTCGTGGCCGACGGCGCCCCCGCCGGCACCTTCGCCCACCTGGTCACCGGCGACGAGGTGACGCACGGCAAGCCGCACCCCGAGCCGTACCTGGTGGCCGCCGGCCTGTTCGGCGTGCGGGCCGAGGACTGCGTGGCGATCGAGGACTCCGGCCCCGGCATCACGTCCGCGCTCGCGTCGGGTGCCCGCACCCTCGGCGTGCCCGCCGAGGTGCCGGTGCCGCCGCGTCCGGGGCTGAGCCGGGCGGCGTCCCTCAAGCAGGTCGACCTCGACCTGCTCGGCCGGATCGCGTCGGGCGAGGTGGTCGACCTGCTCGGCGCAGGGGACCTGCCCGGCTGAACCGGGCTCGCCCGAGCTGACCCGGGCTCACCCGGACCGACCCGGCGGGCCGCGCTTCAGCCCGTGATGCCGAGCCGCAGCGCGACGGCGCCCTCCGGGATCTCCGGCGGCGTGCCCCCGAACTCGGGGCACATCGCCTGGTGCGCGCACCAGCCGCACAGCTTGGACCGGCGGGGCTTCCACTCGCCCGTCCGGGCGGACTCCTCGATGCCCGACCAGATCGCGCGGATCTTCTGCTCCGTGTGCTCCAGGTGCTCGGTCGTCGGCTCGCCGCGCAGCACCTGGCCGTCGCCCAGGTACACGAGCTGGAGCATCTTGGGCAGCACCCCGCGCTCGCGCCACAGCACCAGGCCGTAGAAGCGCATCTGGAACACGGCCGACGTCTCGTAGCCGGGCCGCGGTGACTTCCCCGTCTTGTAGTCGACCACCCGCAGCGCGCCGTCGGGCGCAACGTCCAGCCGGTCCACGATGCCGCGCAGCAGCGGCCCGCCGTCGAGCTGCGACTCCACCAGGAGCTCCCGCTCGGCCGGCTCCAGCCGGTTCGGGTTCTCCAGCGTGAAGTAGGTGCCCAGCAGCGCGCCGGCCCGGGCGAGCCAGCCCGCGCGGTCCTGTCCGTCCGGGCCGATCCCGTCGGTGAACAGCGACGTGTACCGCTCGTCGGCCTCCAGGAGGCGGTCCCACTCGCCGGGCAGCAGGTCGTGCGCAGCGGCCAGCGTGCGCTCGCCCAGCGGCGCGTCGTACAGGCGCTCCAGCACCGAGTGCACCAGCGTGCCGCGCGCCGCGGCGGCCGACGGCGGCTCCGGGAGCCGGTCCACCGTGCGGAACCGGAACAGCAGCGGGCACTGCATGAAGTCGTTGGCGCGCGACGGGGACAGGGCCGGCGGTCGCGAGGGCGCGCGCACGGCCGGTGCGGCAGCGGCCGCCTCCGTCGCCACGTCCTGCCCCAGCCCTTCGGTCAGCTCCGTCGTCGTCATGCCCCAACCCTAGGGGCGGGCACTGACATCCCCCGGGAGTTGTCCACAGCGTGCCGTCACCCGCACGCCCCGCGGCCGGTTAAGTTTGTCCGGTGACCACTTCGGAGCCCGCCTCCACGCCTGCACCCGCCCCACAGCGCTCGAAGGGTTTCGTCATCGGCCGCGTCGCCGGCGCGCCCGTGATCGTCACGCGGTCCTGGTTCCTCGCGGCCCTCGTCTTGACCATCGTGTTCGCGCCCGCCATCCAGGCGCGTGCGCCGGGGCTCGGCGCGGGCGTCTACCTCGCCGCGTTCGTGTTCGTGCTGCTCCTGTTCGGGTCGGTGTTCCTGCACGAGGCCGCGCACGCGCTGGTCGCCAGGGCACGCGGCCAGAACGTGACCGAGCTCGCCGTCACGCTCTGGGGCGGCCACACGGCCTACACCGGCGGACTCGGACGGCCGCTCGACGGCTTCCTGGTCGCCGTCGTCGGACCGGTGACGAACCTGGTGCTCGCGGCCGGGTTCGGGTTCGCCTATCAGTTCGCCAGCCAGGCTGCGCCGGTGCAGAACCTGCCGACCGTCCTGCTGGGCCTGGCGGCCGTCTCCAACGCGTTCGTCGGCGCGTTCAACCTGCTCCCGGGCCTGCCGCTGGATGGGGGGCAGATCCTTGAGTCCCTCGTCTGGGCCGTGACGGGCAGGCGCGCGACCGGCACGGTCGTGGCCGGCTGGGTGGGCCGCGTCGTCGCCGTCGGAGTGCTGGTCTGGGCCCTGGCGGTGCCGTTGATGCTGGGCGCTCGACCGAGCTTCACCAACGTCCTGTGGTCGGCCCTGATCGGCGCGTTCCTCTGGGCGGGCGCGGGGGCCGCGATCTCCAACGGCCGCCGCCGGGAGGCCGTCGCGGCGCTGGCCGCCGGCCGGCTCGCGCACCCAGCACTCTCGGTCGCGTACGGCTCCACGGTCGACGAGGCGCTGTCCGCCCGGGCGGCGGCGGTCGCCGCCGGCGTCGTGGACGCGGCCGGCTACCGCCTCGTCGTGGTCGGGCAGGGCGACGAACCGATCGCGGTGCTCGACGACGACGCCGTCGCCGCGGTGCCCGCCGCCGCCCGGCAGACGACGCCGGTCGACGCCGTCGCGCTGCCGTTCGTGGAGGGCAGCGCCGTCCACCCCGCCCTGTCGGGCACCGACCTGCTGAACCACCTGGCCACCCGCTCCGTCGGCGCGCGGCTGGTCCCGGTGGTCGAGGGCGGCCGGGTCACCGGTGTGCTCGACCTGGCCGACGTGGCACGGGCGGTGCGCGGCACGGCGTGACCGCCGGCACCCGCCCGGCGGACGCGGCCCTCCGGGCCTGCACCTAGACTGGTCGGTCGTGACCACACCCACCGATGCCCCTACCGCCACCGGCGCCGAGCTGCGCCGCGGCCCGTTCCGCGTGGGCGACAAGGTCCAGCTGACCGACCCCAAGGGCCGCCTGCACACGATCACCCTGCAGCCGGGCGGCACCTTCCACACGCACAAGGGCTACTTCAAGCACGAGCAGATCATCGGGCAGCCGGAGGGCTCGGTGGTCGTGAACACGGCCGAGATCGAGTACCTCGCGCTGCGCCCGCTGCTGGCCGACTACGTGCTGTCGATGCCGCGCGGCGCCGCCGTCGTCTACCCCAAGGACGCCGGGCAGATCGTCGCCATGGCCGACATCTACCCGGGCGCCCGGGTCGTCGAGGCAGGCGTCGGATCCGGCGCGCTGACGATGTCCCTGCTGCGCGCCGTCGGCGACGCCGGGCACGTGCACTCGATCGAGCGGCGCGAGGACTTCGCCGCGATCGCACAGGGCAACGTCGAGACCTTCTTCGGCGGCCCGCACCCCGCGTGGAACCTGTCCGTGGGCGACCTCGCCGACGTGCTGCCCGGGGTGGCCGAGCCCGGCACCGTGGACCGCGTGGTCCTGGACATGCTCGCGCCGTGGGAGAACGTCGACGCCGTCGCCACCGCGCTCGCGCCCGGCGGGGTCCTGGTCTGCTACGTGGCCACCACGACCCAACTTTCGCGCACAGCGGAAGACCTCCGTTCCGACGGCCGGTTCGCCGAGCCGGCCGCCTTCGAGACGATGGTCCGGGGGTGGCACCTGGAGGGTCTGGCGGTCCGTCCCGAGCACCGGATGATCGGGCACACCGGCTTCCTCATCACCACCCGTCGCCTGGCCGACGGCGTGGTCCCGCCCGAGCGGAAACGGCGTCCTGCCAAGGGTGCGTACCCCGTGACGGCCGAGGCCGAGTGGTCGCCGGAGGAGCTGGGGGAGCGGGCCATATCGGACAAGAAGATCCGAAAGGTGCGACGTGACCTGGGGGTTGCGCCCGAGGCGGGGAACACCCCGTCTGCGTGAACGGGCTGTAACGATCGGGTACCCCGGACGTCTCAAACTGGTGTTCTTACTCCCGGACTGTCAGTGACTGTGCTTAGAGTGCTGTTCTCGGAGGCGATTGCGTCATATGGTCGCCTCTCGGGCACTACGAGAGGGGATGTCATGACCGAGAACACGTCAGGATACAACCATCCCGAGCACGAGCCTTTGCCAAACCGCGACTACGAGCGCCAGATTGCCCTCCTCTCAGCAAAGAACGAGCGCCTCGCGGAAGCACTCCGTGCGGCGCGTGATCAGATAGTCGAGCTGAAGAAACAGCTCGACGACCTGGCCAAGCCCCCGGGCACCTACGCCGTGTTCCTGGGGGCTCATGCCGACGGCTCGGTGGACATCTCGTCCGCCGGTCGCAAGATGCACGTCTCCGCGAGCCCCAGCCTGGACGTGACCCGGCTGAGTCCCGGCCAGGAGGTCAAGCTCAACGAGGCCATGACCGTGGTCGGGGCCGGCGAGTACGAGCGCACCGGTGAGCTGGTGACCGTCAAGGAGATGCTGGGCGGCGACCGCGTGCTCGTGGTGGGCCGTGCCGACGAGGAGCGCGTGGTGCGCCTCGCCGGCTCGGTGATGGACGTCCCGCTCCGGGTCGGGGACTCGCTCACGGTCGACACGCGCAGCGGCTTCGTGTTCGAGATCGTGCCCAAGTCCGAGGTCGAGGAGCTGGTCCTCGAAGAGGTCCCGGACATCGAGTACGAGGACATCGGCGGCCTCGGGCCGCAGATCGAGGCCATCCGGGACGCGGTGGAGCTGCCGTTCGCCCACCCCGACCTGTTCCGGGAGCACGGGCTGCGCCCGCCCAAGGGCGTGCTCCTGTACGGCCCGCCCGGCTGTGGCAAGACGCTCATCGCCAAGGCCGTGGCCCACTCCCTGGCCGGGATGGTGGCGCGCGCCAACGGGGGCAACCCCGAGGTGAAGAGCTTCTTCCTGAACGTCAAGGGTCCGGAGCTGCTCAACAAGTACGTCGGTGAGACCGAGCGGCACATCCGGCTGATCTTCGCCCGGGCACGGGAGAAGGCCAGCCAGGGCATGCCGGTCGTCGTCTTCTTCGACGAGATGGAGTCGCTGTTCCGCACCCGCGGCACCGGCCTCTCCTCGGACGTCGAGACCACCATCGTGCCGCAGCTCCTCGCGGAGATCGACGGTGTGGAGCGGCTCGACAACGTCATCGTCATCGGCGCCTCCAACCGCGAGGACATGATCGACCCGGCCATCCTGCGCCCGGGGCGTCTCGACGTGAAGATCAAGATCGAGCGGCCCGACGCCGAGGGCGCCAAGGAGGTCTTCGGCAAGTACCTCACCAAGGAGCTGCCGATCCACGCGGACGACCTGGCGGAGTACGGCAACAACGTCACCGAGGCGCTGGACGGCATGATCACCTCGGTCGTGGAGCGCATGTACTCCGAGGACGAGGAGAACCAGTTCCTCGAGGTCACCTACGCCTCCGGGGACAAGGAGACCCTGTTCTTCAAGGACTTCAACTCGGGCGCCATGATCCAGAACGTGGTGGACCGGGCCAAGAAGAACGCGATCAAGGACTTCCTGGCGTCGGGGCAGAAGGGCATCCGCGTGGAGCACCTGCTGACCGCCTGCGTCGACGAGTTCAAGGAGAACGAGGACCTCCCGAACACGACCAACCCCGACGACTGGGCGCGGATCAGCGGCAAGAAGGGCGAGCGCATCGTCTTCATCCGCACCATCGTGCAGAAG
The DNA here is from genome assembly GCF_044746965.1 of Promicromonospora sp. NPDC090134. Taxonomy (NCBI): domain Bacteria; kingdom Bacillati; phylum Actinomycetota; class Actinomycetes; order Micrococcales; family Promicromonosporaceae; genus Promicromonospora; species Promicromonospora sp. NPDC090134. The sequence continues at coordinate 278,942 of NZ_JBIVCZ010000008.1, forward strand.
AAGGGCGAGGGCGCCACGCCCCGCACCATCGACACCGTCCAGAACACCGGCCAGTACCTCTGACCACACATCCGGGCAGGTCCGCGTCCGTCGAACGACGGGCGCGGACCTGCCCGACCATCGGGACTACTCCGGCATAGGGTGGTGGACGTGAGCGTACGTCGTGTGATGGGCATCGAGACCGAGTACGGAGTGCTGCAGCCTGGCCGCCCCCTGGCCAACCCCATGCTGCTGTCGAGCCAGGTGGTGACCACCTACCGGGCCATATCGACCCGCGCCGAGGGCTCGGGCGGCAAGGCGCGCTGGGACTACGACGACGAGGACCCGCTGCAGGACGCGCGCGGGTTCCACCTCGACCGCGCCTCGGCACAGCCGTCCATGCTGACCGACGACCCTGCCCGGCCCGCGCCGTCCGGCCCCGTCACGGGTCAGGTGCCCGTCGTGGAGCCCGGCCTGCCGGGCCGTGGCCGGCGCCGGGCGGGCTCGACCCAGGAGGTCGAGCGGCCCGCCCCCGACGAGTACGACGACCCGAGCGCCGCCAACGTGATCCTCACGAACGGCGCGCGGCTGTACGTGGACCACGCCCACCCCGAGTACTCCTCGCCCGAGGTCATGACGCCCGAGGACATCGTGCGCTGGGACGTCGCCGGCGAGCGCGTCATGCTCGCCGCCCTGCGGGAGCTGTCCAGCTTCCCCGGCAGCGAGGTGGTGCTCTACAAGAACAACGTGGACGGCAAGGGCGCCAGCTACGGCACCCACGAGAACTACCTCGTGGACCGCGCGCTGCCGTTCACCACGCTGGCCGAGCTCATCACGTCGTTCCTCGTCACGCGCCAGGTGTTCACCGGCTCCGGCCGGGTGGGCCTGGGCGCGACGAGCGGCACGGCCGGGTTCCAGATCTCGCAGCGCGCCGACTACATCGAGGCCGAGATCGGCCTGGAGACCACGCTGCGCCGCCCGATCGTCAACACCCGCGACGAGCCGCACGCCGACCGGCAGCGCTGGCGCCGGCTGCACCTGATCCTCGGGGACGCCAACCTGATGGAGGTGCCCACCTACCTCAAGACCGGCACGACGTCGCTGGTCCTGTGGGTGCTGGAGCACCTGGACGAGCTGGCGGACGCCGGGGTGGACGCGCGCGGCGAGCTGGGTTCCCTGCGGCTGGCGGCGCCCGTGGCCGACGTGCAGAAGGTCTCCCGCGACCTCGACCTGACCGCCGCGCTCGACCTCACGGACGGCCGCACCATGACGGCCCTGGAGATCCAGGGCGAGGTGGTCGACGTCGTGCGGCGCTCGCTCAAGGTGCTCGGTACCGACCCGGAGTCGGACGTGGTGCTCGACCGCTGGGCGTCCCTGGTCGAGCGGCTGGGCGCCGACCTGGCCGGGTGCGCGCGCGAGGTGGAGTGGGTCGCCAAGCTGCGCCTCCTGGAGCGCCTGCGCTCGCGCGACAACCTGGACTGGGACCACCCGCGGCTGCACGCGATGGACCTGCAGTGGTCGGACGTGCGCCCCGAGCGCGGCATCTATCACCGGCTGCTCGCCAAGGGCGCGGTGGACCGGATCGTCGACGAGGAGAGCGTGGCGCGCGCGGTGCAGCACCCGCCGACGGACACCCGTGCCTACTTCCGGGGCGAGGTGATGGCGCGCTACGGCAGCCAGATCTCCGCCGCGAGCTGGGACTCGGTGATCTTCGACGTCGACGGCGCGCAGGCGCTGCAGCGGGTGCCGATGCTCGACCCGACCCGCGGGACGCGGCGTCACATCGGCGCGCTGCTGGACGCGAGCCCGGACGCGGCGGCTCTGCTCGCCGGACTCTCCGGGCGAAGATGACCCTCCGTGTCGGTGTCACCGCCTAGGGTCAGTCTCTAGGGTCAACACCAAGCCTCAGGGCCTAGGCTTCAAGACCAGCACTACGTCAGAGGATCACCAGGAGGCGATCATGGCCGGTCAGGAAAGAATCAACCCGTCACACGAGGACCGCACTCCCGACGACGACGCCGGGACTCCGGCGCCCGCCGCTGCGGCAGCGCAGAAGGACGACGACGAGGTCGACGCCCTGCTCGAGGAGATCGACGAGGTGCTGGAGTCCAACGCCGAGTCGTTCGTGCGCGGATTCGTCCAGAAGGGTGGGCAGTGAACCTGAACGCAGACCGCACCGCAGGACGACTCCCGGACGCCTTCCTGCGTCCGGGATCGTCGTCCTTCGTGGACTTCCTGGCCGAGCACGCCCCCGACCGGCTGCCCGGGAACCGGAACCTGCCCGCGGGCATGACCGACCCGGCGACCCTGTCCCCGCACGCCACCACGATCGTGGCGCTGACCTTCGACGGCGGCGTCCTGCTGGCCGGTGACCGGCGCGCCACGGCTGGCCCGATGATCGCCAGCCGCAGCATCGAGAAGGTGTTCCCGGCCGACGAGTACTCGGCGGTCGGCATCGCCGGCTCGGCGGGCATCGGGCTGGAGCTGGTCCGGCTGTTCCAGCTCGAGCTGGAACACTACGAGAAGATCGAGGGCTCGCTGCTGTCGCTCACGGGCAAGGCGAACCGCCTGGCCACGATGCTGCGCGGCAACCTGGCCATGGCGATGCAGGGGCTGGCGGTCGTGCCCCTGTTCGCGGGCTACGACCTGGACAAGGACACGGGCCGCATCTTCAGCTACGACGCCACCGGCGGCCGGTACGAGGAGCACGAGCACCACGGTGTGGGTTCCGGCTCGCTCTTCGCTCGGGGTGCGCTGAAGAAGCTGTGGCGCCGGGGGATGGACGCGGAAGCGGCGGTCGCGGTCGCGGTCGAGGCGCTGTACGACGCGGCGGACGACGACTCGGCGACCGGCGGGCCGGACACCGTGCGCGGCATCTACCCGGTGGTGGCCACCGTGACCGTGGACGGTTACCAGCGCATCGAGGACGCGGAGATCGCCCGCGTGGCGGAGCAGATCGTGGCGCAGCGCCGCGAGAGGGGGTCGATCGCATGAACATGCCGTTCTACGTCTCGCCCGAGCAGCTGATGAAGGACCGGGCGGACTTCGCCCGGAAGGGCATCGCCCGCGGCCGGTCCGTGGTGGTGCTCGCCTACGAGGGCGGGATCGCCTTCGCCACGGAGAACCCCTCGCGGGCGCTGCACAAGATCTCGGAGATCTACGACCGCATCGCCTTCGCGGCCGTCGGCAAGTACAACGAGTTCGAGAACCTGCGGGTCGCCGGCGTGCGGTACGCCGACATGCGCGGGTACTCCTACGACCGCTCCGACGTGACGGCGCGCGGCCTGGCGAACGCGTACGCGCAGACGCTCGGCACGGTCTTCATCACCGAGTCCAAGCCGCTCGAGGTGGAGATCGTCGTCGCCGAGGTGGGCGCCGAGGCAGCGGACGACCAGATCTACCGGCTCACCTATGACGGCACCGTGGCCGACGAGCACGGTTTCGTCGTCATGGGCGGACAGGCCGAGCAGCTCGGCAGGCGGGTCAAGGAGGGCTGGCGCGCGGACCTCTCGCTGGGGGAGGCGCTGCGGCTCGCCGTGGCGGCGCTCGGCTCGGGTGACGGCTCGTCGTCGCGCACGATCGAGGCGGCCCAGCTCGAGGTGGCGGTCCTGGAGCGGGACCGCCCGCGCCGGGCGTTCCGCCGGCTGAACCGGCAGGTGCTGGCCGACCTGCTGGCCGAGGGCGCGCAGACGCCGTCGGGCGAGGCTCCCGCCGACGACCTCCCGCCGGCGGGCGACGTCGCGGTCGGGGCGGCGACGCCGGGCCTCGGCACACCGGACACGGTTCCGCCGGAGACACCCGCCGACAAGCCCGCCGAGGACTCCCCGACGGAGGAGAAGCCGGACGAGGGGCCGGGCACCTCCGGCACCGCGCCCGGCGCAGACCACTAGCACCAGGTTCCGCGAACAGGGAGGAGAAGTCCATGGACCGCAGGATCTTCGGTCTCGAGACCGAGTACGGCGTCACCTGTGCGGCCGACGACGGGCGGGGCCTGTCGGCAGACGAGGTCGCCCGCTACCTGTTCCGGAAGGTGGTGGCGTGGGGCCGTTCCTCGAACGTGTTCCTGAGGAACGGCTCCCGCCTCTACCTCGACGTCGGCTCGCACCCGGAGTACGCGACGGCGGAGTGCGACGACGTGCGCCAGCTCGTCTCGTACGACCGGGGCGGCGAACGCATCCTGGAGGGCCTCGTGGCCGACGCGCAGCAGCGTCTGGAGCACGAGGACCTGCCGGGACGCATCCACCTGTTCAAGAACAACACCGACTCGGCGGGCAACTCCTACGGCTGCCACGAGAACTACCTGGTGCGGCGGTCGGGCGACTTCTCGCGGCTGTCCGACGTGCTGGTGCCGTTCCTCATCACCCGGCAGATCCTGGTCGGGGCGGGCAAGGTGCTCTCGACGCCGCGCGGTGCGGTGTTCTGCCTCTCGCAGCGCGCCGACCACATCTGGGAGGCCGTCTCCAGCGCCACGACGCGGTCCCGGCCGATCATCAACACCCGCGACGAGCCGCACGCGGACGCCGAGCTGTACCGCAGACTGCACGTCATCGTGGGCGACTCGTCGATGGCGGAGCCCACCACGATGCTCAAGGTGGGCACCACCGACCTGGTGCTGCGCCTGGTCGAGGCGGGCGTCCCCATGCGGGACCTCACGCTGGAGAACCCGATCCGGGCCATCCGGGAGATCAGCCACGACCGCACGGGCAAGCACGCGGTGACGCTGGCCAACGGCCGGACCATGACGGCGATCGAGATCCAGTCCGAGTACTACGAGCGGGCCCGTGAGCTCGTGGAGGCCAACCTCGAGGTCACCCCGGTGGTCAAGCAGGTGCTCGACCTGTGGGAGCGCGGGCTGCGTGCGCTGCAGGCGGAGAACCTGTCGCTCGTGGACCGGGAGCTGGACTGGGTCATCAAGCTCAAGCTGATCCGGCGCTACCAGGAGAAGCACGACCTGGGGCTCGACGACCCGCGCATCGCCCGGCTGGACCTGGCCTACCACGACATCTCGCGCACCGAGGGCCTGTACAACCTGCTCGCGGCGCGCGGCATGGTCGAGCGGGTCACCACCGACCTGGAGGTCTTCGAGTCGACGGCGCTGCCGCCGCAGACCACCCGGGCCAAGCTGCGCGGCGACTTCGTGCGCGCGGCGCAGGAGGCGCGGCGCGACTACACGGTCGACTGGGTGCACCTCAAGCTGAACGACCAGGCGCAGCGCACCGTGCTGTGCAAGGACCCGTTCAAGAGCGTGGACGACCGCGTGGAGCGGCTCATCGAGAGCATGTGACGTTCTCGGCGCCGCCCCGGGACCGGCCGACGGGCCGGTCCCGGGGCGGCGTCGTACCGGGGCCGCCGTCGCGGCATGGGAGACTCTGCGGGTGAGTTCCTGGGTACGCGTCCTCGTCGGTGCGCTGGCGGCGGCGACGGTGGCCGTGACGGCCGCGTGCGCGCCGGCCTCGCTCCCGGTGGAGGTGGGCCCCGCCCCGACGTCGTCCGCGTCGCAGGAGCCGCTGCAGGTCACGGGCGGGAGCGGCGCCCCGCCGACGCTCGAGTACGAGAAGCCGTTCGAGGTGGTGCAGCCGGGCTCGCGCATGGTCTGGCCCGGCACGGGGGACGTGCTGGAGCGCGACGACCCGGTGCTGCTGAACCTCTACGCCCAGGACGGGCGCGACGGCACGGAGCTGCAGAACACGTTCCGCACCGCGCCCGCCGGGTACACGATGACCGAGAAGTCGCTCGGCAACCACCTCTTCGCCGCGCTGGAGGGCCGCCGCGTCGGCACGCGCCTGGCGCTCATGGAGGAGCAGGACGGCGTCCCGGTGCTGCTGGTGGTGGACGTGCTGCCGGCCCGCGCGGCGGGCAGGGAGGGCGTGCCGCCGGGCAAGGACCTGCCGCAGGTGCGCCTCGACGACCTCGGCGCCCCGACCGTGCGCGTCCCGCGAGGCGTCGAACCGCCGACCGACCTGGTGGTGCACCCGCTGCTGCGCGGCACGGGCCCGCAGGTGCGGGCCGGTCAGATCCTGACCGTGGAGTTCACCGCCGTCCGGTGGAGCGACGGCAAGGTGGTCGACACGACCTGGACCGAGGGCACCCCGCCCCAGTCCGCCGAGGTCGGCATCGGGCGCCTCGTCGACGGCTGGGACCAGGGCCTCCTGGAGCAGACCGTCGGGTCCCAGGTGATGCTGGTCGTGCCGCCGGACAGCGGATTCGCGAACACCGCCAGCGAGCTGGCCGGCGAGACCATGGTGTACGTGGTCGACATCCTCGACGCGCACAAGGCCGTCGCGGATGACGACGAGGAGCCGAAGAAGAAGGAGGGCTGATGTCCGTCGCGATCCGAGTGATCCCGTGCCTGGACGTCGATGCGGGCCGAGTGGTCAAGGGCGTCAACTTCGCCGACCTGCGCGACGCCGGGGACCCGGTGGAGCTCGCGGGCCGGTATGACGCAGAGGGCGCCGACGAGCTCACGTTCCTGGACGTGTCGGCCTCGTCCGGCGACCGCGAGACCATGGTCGACGTGGTGCGGCGTACCGCCGAGCAGGTCTTCGTGCCGCTCACGGTGGGCGGCGGCGTGCGCTCCACGGACGACGTCGACCGGCTGCTGCGGGCCGGCGCGGACAAGGTGGGTGTGAACACCGCGGCCATCGCGCGCCCGGAGCTCATCTCCGAGATCGCGCACCGGTTCGGCTCCCAGGTGCTGACCCTGAGCGTCGACGCGCGCCGCGTCACCGGCGACGTCACGACACCGTCGGGCTACGAGGTCACCACGCACGGCGGGCGGCGCGGCACCGGGATCGACGCCGTGGAGTGGGCCGAGCGCGCCGCGAAGCTGGGGGCGGGCGAGATCCTGCTCAACTCGATGGACGCCGACGGCACCACCGCGGGGTTCGACCTGGAGATGCTGCACGCCGTGCGCGAGCGCGTGCACGTGCCGCTGGTCGCCTCGGGCGGCGCGGGCACGCCGGAGCACTTCGTCGAGGCGGCCCGGGCGGGCGCGGACGCCGTCCTCGCGGCGTCGGTGTTCCACTTCGGCGCGCTGACGGTGGGCCAGGTCAAGGGCGCGATGCGCGCCGCGGGCCTCGACGTCCGCTGAGATCCCGCCGGGACGTCCGTCGAGCCGTCCCCCGGGACTTCCTTGACCTCGACCAACGTTGAGGTCATAGCGTCGGCGACGCCCAGGGCGTAAATCCGTCGAATCGATTTCCGCGCCATGACAAAATTGTGCGGTCCCCCAGGAAGCGAGGTTTTGCCGTGCCCCCAGATGCCCCGCGACCCACCCCGATGGCCCTCACCGGCTCTCGTGTGCGCCGGTCGCTCTCCCTGATGTGGCGCGGTATGCGCGCCCATCCCGGCATCTACGTGCTGGCCGTCGGCGCCTCGGGCCTCTTCGGCGCCCTGACCGTCGCCGTCAGCCGTGCCGTGGGCTGGGCCACCGACTCCGTCGTCGTCCCCGCCATCAGCGGCGACGCCGCTGCCCGCGACCGGGTCTGGCTCGCCGGGCTCGTGCTCGCCGCGGTCGCGCTCAGCCTCGCCCTCGCCGTGGCCGCCCGCCGCATCTGGGCGGGCTACGGCGTGGTGCGCATCCAGGCCGACCACCGCACCCGGCTCACCCGGCAGTACCTGCGGCTGCCCGGGTCCTGGCACCGCTCGCACCCCGCCGGCCAGCTCCTGAACCACACCACCTCGGACACCGAGGCCGCCACCGGCGTCTTCAACCCGCTGCCGTTCGCGCTCGGCGTCGTGGTCATGATCGGCGTCTCCGTGGCGCTGCTCGTGTCGATCGACCCGTGGCTGGCGCTCGCGGCGCTCGCGATCATCCCCGTCACCGTGGCCGTGAACGCGATCTACCAGCGGCACATGTCCCCGGCCGTGACGCGCGCGCAGCGCCTGCGCGGCGACGTCGCCGACGTGGCGCACGAGAGCTTCGAGGCCGCGCTGCTGGTCAAGGCGCTCGGCACCGAGGACCGCGAGGAGAGCCGGTTCGGCGCCCGCACCCAGGAGCTGCGCGCCGCGAACGTGCGGGTCGGTATCGTCCGCTCGCTGTTCGACCCCGTCATCCAGACCCTGCCGTCGATCGGCACCCTCTTGGTGCTCGCCGTCGGCACCTGGCGCATCTCCACGGGCGACGTCGAACCGGGCGACCTCGTCACCGCCGCCTACCTGCTCACGATGATGACCGTGCCCGTCCAGGCGTTCGGCTGGGTGCTCGGCGAGCTCCCGCGCGCGCTGGTCGGGTACGAACGCATCGCCCAGGTGGCCGACGCGACCGGCGCCCTGGAACACGGCGACACCCGCCTGCCCCAGGCCCCCGAGCGCCCCGGCATGGCCGTCCGCCTGACCGGCGTCGGCGTCGACGTGCCCGCGATCAGCGGGGCACGCGGCCGCTCGATCACCCTGCTCGACGACGTGGACGTCGAGGTGGAGCCCGGCGCCACCGTCGCCGTCGTCGGCACCACCGGCGCGGGCAAGACCACCCTGGTGAGCCTCCTGGCCCGGCTGTCCGACCCGACGCGCGGGCAGGTGCTGCTCGACGGCGTCGACGCCCGCACCCTCGCAGACGGCGAGATCCCGGCCCACGTCGCCCTGGTCACGCAGTCCACGTTCATCTTCGAGGACACCGTGCGCGGCAACGTCACCCTCGCCGACGCCGACACCCCCGGCGCGCCGTCCGACGACGAGGTGTGGGACGCCCTGCGGCTCGCCCGCCTGGAGGAGACCGTGCGCGACATGGCCGGCGGCCTCGACGCACCCCTCGGCGAGCGCGGCGCCAACCTGTCCGGCGGACAGCGGCAGCGGCTCGCGATCGCGCGCGCCCTGGTACGCGCCCCGCGCCTGCTCGTGCTCGACGACGCGACCAGCGCCGTCGACCCCCGCGTGGAGCAGGAGATCCTGCGCGGCCTGGCCGCGCGGACGGACACCGCGGCCGACTCACCCGGCGCAGACACCGACGGCGCCGCCGCCGCCGGACCCGCCACCCCGGGCACCACCGTGATCATGGTCGCCTACCGCATGTCGTCGGTGGCGCTCGCGGACCGGGTGGTCCACGTCGACGGCGGCCGTGTGGTCGACGTCGGCACGCACGACGAGCTCATGGTGCGCGACGCCGGCTACCGCGCGCTCGCCACGGCCTACGAGGCCGAGACCGAGCGCCGGGAGCAGGAACGGGCCGACGAGGCTGCCGCCGGCACGCTGGACGACGAGCTGGAAGAGGTGGCCCGATGACCGCGGTGACGGACGAGCCCGGCACGAACGACGTGCCCGAGGACCTGCTCGACGCCGACGGCGCCCGGATCGAGTCGGCCAGCAGCCTGGGCGTCATGGCGACGCTGCGCCGCGGCCTGGAGATCAGCCCGGAGATCACCCGTGGCCTGTGGGTCACGCTCGGCCTCGCGTCGCTGGCGGCGGCGGGCCGTGTGGTGGTGCCGCTCGCGGTGCAGCAGACGATCGACGTCGGCATCCTGGCCGACGGCGGGCCCGACGTCGGCCAGGTGGCGCTGCTCGCGTCGCTGGCCACGGGTGCGCTGATCCTGGCCGCCCTGTGCGCCGCGCTCGTGAACGTGCGCCTGTTCCGCTCGGCCGAGGCCGGGCTGGCGACGCTGCGCGTCAAGGCGTTCCGGCACGTGCACGACCTCTCGACGCTCACGCAGAACACGGAGCGCCGCGGAGCCCTGGTCTCGCGCGTGACCAACGACGTCGACACGGTCTCGCTGTTCGTGCAGTGGGGCGGCATCATGCTGCTGGTCAACGTGCTGCAGGTGCTCGTGGCGACGGGTCTCATGCTCGTCTACTCGCCGATCCTGACGGCCGTGGTGTGGATCTCGTTCGTGCCGATGTTCCTGGTGATCCGGTACGGGCAGAAGTACGTGAACCGCGCCTACACCCTGGTGCGCGAGCGCGTCGGGGCGATGCTCGGCGCCATCTCGGAGTCCGTCGTCGGCGCCGAGACGGTGCGCGCGTACGGCGTGGCCGACCGTACCGGGCGGCGCATCGGGGGCGCCGTCGAGGCGACCCGGAGCGCGCAGGCCCGGTCCCAGGTGCTGGTCGCGGCGACGTTCTCCTCGGGCGTGCTGATCTCCAACCTGGTGCTGGCCGTCGTGGTGGTCGTGGGCACGCTGCTCGGCGTGGGCGGCGGCCTGACGGCGGGGCAGCTCGTGGCCTTCCTGTTCCTGGTGCAGCTGTTCACCGGCCCGGTGCAGATGGCGACCGAGATCCTCAACGAGCTGCAGAACGCCGTGGCCGGCTGGCGGCGCGTGATCGCCGTCATCGAGACCCCGGTGCAGGTGGCCGAGAAGCCGGGCGCGGTGACCCAGGAGCGCGGTCCGGCGCACGTGACGCTGCGCGACGTCCGGTTCGCCTACCCGAGCGGGCCCGAGGTGCTGCACGGCGTGACGCTGGACCTGCCGCCGCGCACCAAGGTCGCCGTGGTGGGGCAGACCGGCTCCGGCAAGACGACGATCGCCAAGCTCGTCACGCGCCTGATGGACCCGACGGCGGGCGTCGTGGAGCTGGACGGCACCGACCTGCGGGACCTGAGCTTCGCCTCGCTGCGCGAACGGGTCGTGCTGGTGCCGCAGGAGGGCTTCCTCTTCGACGGCACGGTGCTGGACAACGCGGCCTACGGCCTGCGTGCGCCGCTGGAGTCCGATCTCGGGGCCGCCGAGGACGGCGAGCCGGCCGGCGGGCACCGCGTGGCGGTCGAGCGGGCCTTCGCCGAGCTCGGGCTGACCGACTGGGTCGCGGACCTGCCCGACGGGCTGGACACGGCCGTGGGCCAGCGCGGCGAGGCGCTGTCCGCGGGGGAGCGGCAGCTCGTCGCGATCGCGCGCGCCTACCTCGCGCAGCCGGACCTGCTGGTGCTCGACGAGGCGACGTCGGCCGTGGACCCCGCGACCGAGGTGCGGATCGCGCGGGCCCTGGACTCCCTGACCGCGGGCCGCTCCACGATCACCATCGCGCACCGGCTCTCCACCGCCGAGGCGTCCGACCTGGTGGTCGTGGTGGACCAGGGCCACGTCGCCGAGGTCGGCCCGCACCGGGAGCTGGTCACGGCGGACGGCATCTACGCCCAGATGCACGCGAGCTGGGTGGCCCAGACCCGGTAGCACCGGTCGGCCCGGGTCACGGATCGGGGCCGGCGGCGGACATCACATCGCCGTCGGCCCACGACGTGGCAGGATTCTCAGGTGCCCGAAGTTCTCGATCCCACGATCTCCGCCCGACTCAAGCGCGACGACGCCGGCCTGGTCGCCGCCGTGGTCCAGCACCACGACACGGGCGAGGTGCTCATGGTCGGCTGGATGGACGACGAGGCCCTGCGCCGCACCCTCACGCAGGGGCGGGTGACGTTCTGGTCCCGCAGCCGCGAGGAGTACTGGCGCAAGGGCGACACGTCCGGCCACGCCCAGTACGTCAAGGCGGTGAGCATCGACTGCGACGGCGACGCCCTGCTCGTCCAGGTGGACCAGGTGGGCGCCGCGTGCCACACGGGGGCGCGCACGTGCTTCGTCGCCGGGGGAGACCTGGGCGCCGTGGTCGGCGACCGCAACCAACACGACGAGGAGATCCGGTGACCCAGCTCGACAGCCAGCCCGACACCCACGAGGCCCGCGCGGCGACCGCACCCGCCGACCTGCCCTGGGGTCGCACCTGGCCGAGCCTGCCGGAGTTCCGGGAGATGGCCGCCGACCGCCGGGTGATCCCCGTGGTCCGCCCCCTGCTGGCGGACGACGCCACGCCCGTCGGCCTCTACCGGACCCTGGCGCAGGGCCGCCCCGGCACGTTCATCCTGGAGTCGGCGGAGTCGGGCGTCTGGGCGCGCTGGTCCTTCGTCGGCGTCGCGTCGCGCGCGACCCTGACCAGCGACGGCGGCCAGGCCGTGTGGACCGGCGACGTGCCCGTGGGCATCCCGACGCGCGGCGACGTCGTCGACGTGGTCGACGCGGCGCTCACCGCGCTGCGCACCCCCGGCGTCGCGAACCTGCCGCCCCTGACCGGCGGCCTGGCCGGCGTGCTGGGCTGGGACGTCGTGCGGCACTGGGAGCCCACGCTCCCGGCCACGGCCCCGGACGAGGTGGGCGCGCCCGAGCTCGCCCTGTGCCTCGCCACGGACCTGGCGGTGGTGGACCACCGGGAGGGCACGGTCTGGCTGGTCGCCAACGCGATCAACGCGGACGCCACGGACGAGCGCGTCGACGAGGCGTACGCGGACGCCGTCGCGCGGCTCGACGCCATGCAGGCCCAGCTCGCGGCCGGCGGGCCGCCGGTCACGTCGGTGGTGGCCGAGGACGTGCCCGAGCCGCAGCTCGAGTTCCGGTCCACGCGCGAGGAGTTCGAGGACGCGGTGCTCGCGGGCAAGGAGGCGATCCGGGACGGCGAGGTGTTCCAGGTGGTGCTCTCCCAGCGCCTGGACCTGGACTGCCCGGCCGACCCCCTGGACGTCTACCGGGCGCTGCGCACGATCAACCCCAGCCCGTACATGTACTACTTCCACCTGGCCAAGCCCGACGGCGCCGAGTTCGCCGTCGTGGGCTCCAGCCCGGAGACGCTCGTCAAGGTGGACGACGGCCACGTCACCACCTACCCGATCGCCGGCTCGCGGCCGCGCGGCGCCCACCCGGAGGAGGACGCCGAGCTGGGCGAGGAGCTCCTGGCCGACCCCAAGGAGCGGGCCGAGCACATCATGCTCGTCGACCTGTCCCGCAACGACATGGTCAAGGTCTGCGAGCCCACCAGCGTCGAGGTGGTCGAGTTCATGAAGGTGCGGCGGTTCAGCCACATCATGCACATGTGCTCCACCGTCGTGGGCCGGCTGCGGCCGGGCTTCGGCGCCCTGGACGCGCTGCGGGCGACGTTCCCGGCCGGCACCCTCTCCGGCGCGCCCAAGCCCCGGGCGATCGCGCTGATCGACGAGCTGGAGCCCGCCTCGCGCGGCATCTACGGCGGGGTCTGCGGCTACTTCGACTTCGGCGGCAACATGGACATGGCGATCGCCATCCGCACCGCGTACATCGCGGACGGCCGGGCCAGCGTGCAGGCCGGCGGCGGCATCGTGGCCGACTCGGTGCCCGCGTCCGAGTACCAGGAATCGCGCAACAAGGCCGCAGCGGCGGTCCGCGCCATCCAGCTCGCGTCGCGCCTGACGCCGCTGCGCGCTGCGCCGTCGCGTGCGGCGGAGCCGCGGACCACCGGGGGCGACCGGTGACCCGCACCCGCACCGTCCTCGCCCTGCTCGCGCTGGGCGCGCTGACGTTCGGCACGGGCTCGCCCACCTGGATCACCACCACGGTGGCCACGGCGCTGCAGCCCGAGGTGGCGGTCGCCGCGTCCGGCACCTCGGCCGCGCCGGGCGTCGGGGCGGGCGCCCTCGTGCTGCTGGCGGCGGGCATCGCCTGCGCGCTCACCGGGCGCGTGGCCCGGTACGTGGCGCTCGTGGTCGCCGCGGCGGCCGGCGTGCTCGTCGTGGGCAGCACGCTCGTCGTCATCCAGGACCCGACCCCCGCCGCCACCGCCGCGGCGTCCGCCTCGAGCGGCGTCACCGAGCTGACGTCGCCCGTCGTCCTCACGGCCTGGCCCTGGGCCGCGGTCGCCACGGGCGTGCTCGCCGTGGCCGTCGCCGTGTGGGGCGCCGTCGCGGCGCGCGGCTGGACGGCGACGTCGGGCCGGCACGAGCGCGCGGACCAGGCCCCGGCCACCGCCGCGGCCACGGGAACCGCCACCGTGGCGGACCAGGGAACAGCCCGGGGAACGGCCCCGGCCGACGGCGCCGCGGGCACGCCCGCGGACGACGACGGCGCAGGCCCCGCCCCCGAGGAGCCCGGCGCCGACGACGACGAGATCGACCCCCATGACGCCTGGGACGCCCTGTCCCGCGGCGACGACCCGACGGGCCGCTGACCCGGCCGCGAGCGGTTAGGCTGGGCGCGTACCGCACGACACGAAAGGCATCAAACCTGCGATGACCGAGAACAAGCCTGAGATCGCCTACCTCCCGCCGGACGTCCCGCCGACCAACCACGGCCACACGGTCGCCGCGTGGGTCACGATGGTCGGGATCACGCTGGGTGTGCTGATCTCCTCGTGGGGCGTCGTGGTGGCCCAGTCGTGGTCGGCCTGGCTGGTCCTGTTCGTGCTCGGCTTCGTCGTCATCGGGGCCTCGCTGATCATCGGCCTGGTCCTGCGCAACATGGGCCTGGGCCAGAAGTCGGTCCAGCGGTAACCGGTGCCATGACCGCCCTGGAGATGGCCGCGCCGTCCGCCGCCTACCCCCGCAACAACCTGGGGGTCTGGTCGCTCGTGCTGGGCATCGCGTCGCTCGTGCTCCTCCTGGGTGCCCTCACCGGCATCCCCGCGATCATCATCGGCAACCAGGGCCGCCGCGCCGTCCGCGCCGGCGACGCGAACAACGAGGGGACGGCGCTGGCCGGCGTCGTGCTGGGCTGGCTGTCCCTCGCGATCCTCGTCGTCGTGATCGGGCTCGTCATCGTCCGCTTCCTGGCGGGTGGGTCGAATTCCTGAGACGACCGTCCGGCCGGCGGCGCCCGCACTGCGGGCGCCGGTCCTGGCCGGGGTGGCCGTCGGCGCGGCCACCCTTCTGGTGGCGCTCCGCGACCCGCACGTGCCCGGCTCCTACGGGTTCTGCCCGCTGCTGGAGCTGACCGGCCTGGCCTGCCCGCTGTGCGGCGGGCTCCGCGCCACGCACGACCTGGCGCACCTCGACCTGGCGAGCGCCTGGTCGGCCAACGCGCTGTGGACGGTCACCGCCCCGGTGGTCGTGGTCGTCTGGCTGGCCTGGCTCGTGGCCGCGGCCCGCGGACGGCCGTTCCGCGGCCTGTCGAGCGCGGCGGGCTGGGTCACGCTCGGGGTCGCGCTCACATTCCTCGTGGCACGAAACCTGCCGGGGCTGCAGCAGTACCTGACCCCCTGGCTCTGATCCCGGCCCTGATCAGGCGATCTCCAGGGAACGACGCCGACGGCGCCCGCCCGGTATCTGACGGGCCGTCGTCTCACGGTCCGGGAGTGGTCAGGACCACACCCTGGATCCGCCTACCATGGCCATGGGGCACACGTCCCAGCAGTCGTAGGGCGTGATCAGGCGCACGAGGCCGCATGCCGAGGGCAGAGCGAGGGCACGGGGAGGCTCATTACATGTCGGTCCTGGAGGACATCGTCGCGGGGGTTCGTGAGGACCTCGCGGAGCGTGAGGCACGTGTGTCTCTCGACGCGCTCAAGGAGCGCGCCAACGCGGTGCCCGGGGCCCTCGAGTGCCTCGGCCGCCTCAAGCAGGCGGACGCCGTCTCGGTGATCGCCGAGGTCAAGCGCTCGAGCCCCAGCAAGGGCTCGCTGGCCCAGATCGCCGACCCGGCGGCGCTCGCGGTCGAGTACGAGACCGGCGGGGCCTCGGCGATCTCGGTGCTCACCGAGCAGCGCCGGTTCCACGGCTCGCTGGCGGACCTGGACGCGGTGCGCGGTCGCGTGGACGTCCCGGTGCTGCGCAAGGACTTCGTCGTCACGCCCTACCAGGTGTGGGAGGCGCGCGCGCACGGGGCGGACCTCGTCCTGATCATCGTGGCGGCCCTGGAGCAGACGGTGCTCGAGTCGCTGGTCGAGCGGGTGCACTCGCTGGGCATGACCGCGCTCGTGGAGACGCACAACCTGGAAGAGGTCCGCCGCGCGGTCGACGCCGGCGCCCGGGTGGTCGGCGTCAACCACCGCAACCTGAAGACGCTCGAGCTGGACCGCGGCCTGTTCCGCAGCCTCGCCGAGTACATCCCGGACGATGTGGTCAAGATCGCGGAGTCCGGCATCCGTGGCCCGCACGACGTGATGGAGATGGCCCGGGCCGGGGCGGACGGCGTCCTGGTGGGCGAGGCGCTCGTGACCGACGGCGCCCCGCGCGCCTCGGTGGCCGACCTCGTCGCCGCGGGCTCGCACCCGTCGCTGCGCTCCGTCCGTCCGGCCTGAAGGGATCCGAGGTGACCGATGTGAAGCTTTCCGACGTCTCCGGCCCGTACTTCGGCCAGTACGGCGGGCGCTTCGTGCCCGAGGCGCTCATCGCCGCGCTCGAGGAGCTCGACACGGAGTTCCGCAAGGCGGCCGACGACCCCGCGTTCGCGGCCGAGCTGCAGCGCCTGCACCGGGAGTACACCGGCCGGCCGAGCCCGCTGACCGAGGTGCCGCGGTTCGCCGCGCACGCGGGCGGCGAGTCGGGCGGCGTCCGGGTGTTCCTGAAGCGCGAGGACCTCAACCACACCGGTTCGCACAAGATCAACAACGTGCTGGGCCAGGCCCTGCTCGTCAAGCGCATGGGCAAGAAGCGCCTCATCGCCGAGACGGGGGCGGGCCAGCACGGCGTCGCCACCGCCACCGCGGCGGCCCTGATGGACCTCGAGTGCGTGGTCTACATGGGCGAGGAGGACACCCGGCGGCAGGCGCTGAACGTGGCGCGGATGCGCCTGCTCGGCGCCGAGGTCGTGCCGGTCAAGATCGGCTCGCGCACGCTCAAGGACGCGATCAACGAGGCGCTGCGCGACTGGGTCGCCAACGTCGAGACGACGCACTACCTGCTGGGCACCGTCACGGGCCCGCACCCGTTCCCCGAGATGGTGCGCCAGTTCCACCGCATCATCGGCGAGGAGGCGCGCGAGCAGCTCCTGGAGCGCACCGGCCGCCTGCCCGACGTCGTCGCGGCGTGCGTGGGCGGAGGCTCCAACGCGCTGGGCATCTTCAACGCGTTCCTCGACGACAAGGACGTGGAGCTGCGCGGCTTCGAGGCCGGGGGCGAGGGCATCGAGTCGGGCCGGCACGCGGCCCGGTTCAGCGGCGGCGCGCTGGGCGTGCTGCACGGCGCCAAGTCCTACCTGCTCCAGGACGACGACGGGCAGACCCTGCCCAGCCACTCGGTCTCCGCGGGCCTGGACTACCCGAGCGTCGGCCCGGCGCACGCCTGGCTGCACGACCTGGGCCGGGCCACGTACGAGCCCGTGACCGACGACGAGGCCATGGAGGCGTTCCGCCTGCTGTGCCGCACCGAGGGCATCATCCCGGCCATCGAGTCGGCGCACGCCCTCGCGGGCGCGCTGCGCGTGGGGCAGGCCGCGGCCGCCGAGGGCCGCACCGGCCCCGACGGCGAGCCGCTCCTGCTGCTGGTGAACCTGTCCGGTCGCGGCGACAAGGACGTGGCGACGGCTGCCCGCTGGTTCGGGCTGCTGGACGGCGCGGACAACGGCGTCGCGGCAGAGGAGCTCGAACGACAGGAGGGCCGGGGATGACCACGGTGACGCAGCAGGCCACGGGTCCGGACACGCACTCCGGCACCGCTGACCTGATCGCCCGCCTGCGCACGCAGGAGAACCGGCCCGCCCTGGTGGGCTACCTGCCGGTGGGCTACCCGACGGTCGACCGGTCGATCGAGGCCCTGAAGACCCTCGTGGACCACGGCGTCGACATCATCGAGCTCGGCATCCCGTACACCGACCCCGTCCTCGACGGCCCGGTGATCCAGGCGGCCGCGCAGGGCGCGCTCGACGCGGGCACGCGGGTGCGCGACGTGTTCCGTGTGGTGCGCGAGCTGACCGAGTACGCGCCGCACGTGCCCGTGCTGGTCATGACCTACTGGAACCCGGTGCTCAAGTACGGCCCGGACGCGTTCGCGCGTGACCTGGCCGCCGCGGGCGGCGCCGGGCTGATCACCCCCGACCTCATCCCGGACGAGGGCGCCGACTGGATCGCGGCGAGCGAGGCGCACGGCCTGGACCGCGTGTTCCTCGTGGCCCCCAGCTCGACGCCGGAGCGGCTGCGGCTGACCGTGGGCCAGTCGCGCGGCTTCGTGTACGCGGCGTCGCTCATGGGCGTCACGGGGGAGCGCAACCAGGTGGGCTCGCGCGCCGAGCAGCTCGTGACCGACACGCGCGCCGCCGGCGCGCCGAACGTCTGCGTGGGCCTGGGCGTCTCCACGGGGGCGCAGGCCGCCGAGGTAGGCCGCTTCGCCGACGGCGTCATCGTCGGCTCGGCGCTGGTCCGCCCGCTCCTGTCGGAGGGCCCGCTGCCGGACGACGAGTGGGCGGTCCGTCTCACGAATCTGGCCGGGGTGACGGAGGACCTCGCCGCCGGGGTACGGTCGGCTCGCGCTCCCGCGCCGACCGACCCCCCTGCCGCCACGCCTGGCGGTGCGACCACCTCCGGAGAGGCCCTGTGACGCTGCTGACCGCACTGCCGGCCGCTCTGTCCGTGGAGCTGCCTGCCGCGTTGTCCGCCGCGCTCCCCGGAGCTCCCGCGACCCAGATCCCCAGCCCGGCCGAGCACACCTGGTACCTCGGGATCTTCCCGCTGCGCGCCTACGCGCTGGCCATCCTCGCGGGCATCGTGCTCGCCGTCTGGCTGACCGCCAGGCGGTGGAAGGCGCGCGGGGGAAGCCCGGACGACGTCCTGGAGATCACCTTCTGGGCGGTGCCGTTCGGCATCGTCGGGGGCCGGATCTACCACGTGCTCTCGTCACCCGACCGGTACTTCGGCGAGAACTTCTCGGGCGGGGGTGACCCCGTCCAGGCGCTCTACGTCTGGGAGGGCGGCCTCGGCATCTGGGGCGCCGTGGCGCTCGGCGCCGTGGGCGCGTGGATCGGCTGCCGCAGGCAGGGCGTGCGGCTGTCGTCGTTCGCCGACGCCGTGGCGCCGGGCCTGCTGATCGCGCAGGCCGTCGGCCGCCTCGGCAACTGGTTCAACCAGGAGCTGTACGGGCGGCCCACGGAGCTGCCCTGGGGCCTGCACATCGACGCCGAGTACCTGGTGTCCAACCCGGCCACGGGCGTGGCGTACCCGGAGGGCACGCTCTTCCACCCGACCTTCCTGTACGAGCTCCTGTGGAATCTCCTGATGGCCGGAGTTCTGCTGTTTCTCGACCGTCGGTTCAGGTTGGGTCATGGGCGGGTATTCTGGGCGTACGTCCTGCTCTACACTCTCGGACGGGTCTGGATCGAGATGCTCCGCATCGACGATGCGGAGCAGGTGCTGGGGCTCCGCCTCAACGTCTGGACCTCGATCCTGCTGGGCCTTGCGGCCCTGGTGGTCTCGATCGTGCTGGCTCGAAGGTTCCCCACCAGGGAAGAGTCGGTGCGGCTGCGACCAGAGGACGACGAACCGCCGGCGGGCCCACGGGCCGAGCCGGAGCCTGACCCAGGAGTCGAAGGGACCGGCGAGGCCGCGGCCGAGCCGGAGGAAGTAAAGACAGCTGCACAGGAGGAGTCCGACGCGGACGCCTCCGTGCGCACCTGAGGGGCACGACCGCCGGGACCACCGGACGACGAGCCCCCTGACCGACCGGGCCGCCGTCGTCCCGGACCACCGCAAGGAACTGCGCTCGGCTGCGGCCGAGTGCCTGTGAGGACCCATGACCAAGCCGTTGCCGACACAGAGGGTTGGGCTGCCCACGCAGACGTTTGAAGGCGGCCTGTACGACCCGGCGGCCGAGCATGACGCGTGCGGCGTCGCCTTCGTGGCGACCCTGCGCGGCACGCCCGGGCGCGACATCGTCGATGCCGGGCTGACCGCCCTGCTGAACCTCGACCACCGCGGCGCGGTGGGAGCGGAGGAGGACAGCGGCGACGGCGCCGGCATCCTCACCCAGATCCCCGACGCGTTCATCCGCGACGTCGTGGGGGTGGACCTGCCGCCCGCCGGGATGTACGCGATCGGTACGGCGTTCCTGCCGACCGACGAGGCCGAGCGCGACGCCATGGTGCGCCGGGTCGAGGCCCTGGCCGCCGAGGAGAAGCTCGACGTGCTCGCGTGGCGCGACGTCCCGGTCGACGCCGGGATCGTCGGCCCGACGGCGCGCGCCTCGATGCCGGTGTTCCGCCAGATCGTGGTGGCCGACCCCTCGCGGAGCCTGTCCGGGATCGACCTGGACCGCCGCTGCTACCGCCTGCGCAAGCGGGCGGAGAACGAGGTCGGGCTGTACTTCGCCTCGCTCAGCGCCCGCACCCTGACGTACAAGGGCATGCTGACGACGGCGCAGCTCGAGCCGTTCTTCCCCGACCTGTCGGACCCGCGGTACGCCACCGAGCTGGCCCTGGTCCACTCGCGGTTCTCCACCAACACGTTCCCGTCGTGGCCGCTGGCCCAGCCGTTCCGGCTGCTGGCCCACAACGGCGAGATCAACACCGTGCGCGGCAACCGCAACTGGGTCGCGGCGCGCGAGGGCACCATGGAGTCCGACCTGCTCGGCGACCTGGCGCCCCTGCAGCCGGTCTGCTCGCCCGGCGCGAGCGACTCGGCGAGCTTCGACGAGGTGCTGGAGCTGCTGCACCTGTCGGGCCGCTCCCTGCCGCACTCGGTGCTGATGATGGTGCCGGAGGCCTGGGAGAACAACCCGGGCATGGACCCCGCCCTGCGGTCGTTCTACCAGTACAACGCGAACCTCATCGAGCCGTGGGACGGCCCCGCCTCCCTGACGTTCACCGACGGCACCCTGATCGGTGCCGTGCTCGACCGCAACGGCCTGCGCCCCGGGCGCTGGTGGGTCACCGAGGACGGCCTGGTCGTCCTGGCCTCCGAGGCCGGCGTGCTCGACATCGACCCCGCCACCGTGGTCCGCAAGGGCCGCCTGGAGCCCGGCAAGATGTTCCTCGTGGACACCGGCTCCGGCCGGATCGTCGAGGACGAGGAGATCAAGTCCGGCCTCGCGTCGATGCACCCCTACGGGGACTGGATCCGCGAGCACTCGGTCTACCTCGACGAGCTGCCCGACCGCGAGCACGTGGCGCACAGCCCGGCGTCGGTGCGCCGTCGGCAGCGGGCCTTCGGCTACACCGAGGAAGAGCTCAAGATCATCCTGTCGCCGATGGCGACCACCGGCGGCGAGCCGCTCGGCGCCATGGGCTCGGACACGCCCGTCGCGGTGCTCTCGCAGCGCCCGCGGCTGCTGTTCGACTACTTCACGCAGATGTTCGCGCAGGTGACCAACCCGCCGCTGGACGCGATCCGCGAGGAGCTGGTCACCGCCATCGGCAGCGCCATCGGACCGGAGCCCAACCTCCTGGCCGACCTGCCGGAGCACGCGCGCAAGCTCGTGCTCGGCTTCCCGGTGCTGGACAACGACCAGCTCGCCAAGGTCGTGCACGTCGAGCGCGACCGTGAGCTCGAGGGCCTGTTCCAGGCCGAGACCATCCAGGGCCTGTACGACGTCTCGGGCGGCGGCGGCGCGCTGCTGGCCCGGCTGGAGGCGATCTTCGCCGACGTCGACCGGTACGTGGAGGAGGGCGCGAGCTTCCTCGTGCTCTCGGACCGCGACGCCAACTCCGAGCTCGCCCCGATCCCGTCGCTGCTCCTGACCAGCGCCGTGCACCACCACCTGGTGCGCAAGCACACCCGCAACCGGGTCTCCCTGGTGGTCGAGGCCGGCGACGTGCGCGAGGTGCACCACGTCGCGCTGCTCATCGGCTACGGCGCGGCCGCCGTGAACCCCTACCTCGCGATGGAGACGGTCGAGGACCTCGCCCGCCGCGGGTACCTGGACGTCACGCCGGAGCAGGCCGTCGCCAACCTCATCAAGGCCCTCGGCAAGGGCGTGCTCAAGGTGATGTCCAAGATGGGCATCTCCACGATCATGTCCTACCGCGGCGCCCAGATCTTCGAGGCCGTGGGGCTGTCCCACGACCTGGTCGAGGACTACTTCACCGGCACCACCTCGCGGCTCGGCGGCATCGGCCTGGACGTCATCGCGGCCGAGGTCGCGGCGCGGCACGCCGAGGCCTACCCGCCGTCGGGCAACAAGAAGCCGGGCGAGCGCCTCACCACGGGCGGCGAGTACCAGTGGCGGCGCGACGGCGAGGACCACCTCTTCGACCCCGAGACGGTGTTCCGCCTGCAGCACGCCACGCGGTCCGGCCGGATGGACATCTTCCGGCAGTACACGCGGCGCGTGGACGAGCAGTCGAACCGCCTCATGACGCTGCGCGGCCTGCTGCGCTTCAGCCCCGACCGCGAGCCGGTGCCGATCGACGAGGTCCAGCCGGTCTCCGAGATCGTCAGGCTGTTCAACACGGGAGCCATGTCCTACGGCTCCATCTCGGCCGAGGCGCACGAGACCCTCGCGATCGCGATGAACCGCCTCGGCGGCCGCTCCAACACGGGCGAGGGCGGCGAGGACCCGGAGCGCCTGTACGACGACGAGCGCCGCTCGCGCGTCAAGCAGATCGCGTCGGGCCGGTTCGGCGTGACGTCGGAGTACCTCACGCAGGCCACCGACATCCAGCTCAAGCTCGCCCAGGGCGCC
Source organism: Promicromonospora sp. NPDC090134 (assembly GCF_044746965.1). Taxonomy (NCBI): domain Bacteria; kingdom Bacillati; phylum Actinomycetota; class Actinomycetes; order Micrococcales; family Promicromonosporaceae; genus Promicromonospora; species Promicromonospora sp. NPDC090134. The sequence continues at coordinate 301,185 of NZ_JBIVCZ010000008.1, forward strand.
AAGCCGGGCGAGGGCGGTCAGCTGCCCGGGAACAAGGTGTACCCGTGGGTCGCCGCGACCCGGCACTCGACCCCCGGCGTCGGCCTCATCTCGCCGCCGCCGCACCACGACATCTACTCGATCGAGGACCTGGCCCAGCTCATCCACGACGCGAAGAACGCCAACCCGTCGGCGCGCGTGCACGTGAAGCTGGTCAGCGAGTTCGGCGTGGGCACCGTGGCCACGGGCGTGTCCAAGGCGCACGCCGACGTCGTCCTCATCTCAGGGCACGACGGCGGTACGGGCGCCTCACCGCTGACGTCGCTCAAGCACGCCGGCACGCCCTGGGAGATCGGCCTCGCCGAGACCCAGCAGACGCTCGTGCTCAACGACCTGCGCGACCGCATCGTGGTGCAGGTCGACGGCCAGATGAAGACCGGTCGCGACGTCATCGTCGCGGCGCTGCTGGGGGCCGAGGAGTTCGGCTTCGCGACGGCGCCGATGGTGGTCTCGGGCTGCGTCATGATGCGCGTCTGTCACCTGGACACCTGTCCGGTGGGCGTCGCCACGCAGAACCCCGAGCTGCGCAGCCGGTTCACCGGCAAGCCGGAGTTCGTCGTGAACTTCTTCGAGTTCATCGCCCAGGAGGTGCGCGAGCACCTCGCGGCGCTCGGGTTCCGCAGCCTCGAGGAGGCCGTGGGCCAGGTGCAGGTGCTCGACACCCGCAAGGCCGTGGACCACTGGAAGGCGCAGGGCCTCGACCTCACGCCCGTGCTCGCCCGGCCGCAGCTCAAGGAGGGCTCGTCGCTGCGCCACACCCGGATGCAGGACCACGGTCTGGCCCGGGCGCTGGACAACCAGCTCATCGCGGCCGCCGCCCCGGCCCTGGAGCGCGGGGAGGCCGTCAAGATCGAGCTGCCGGTGCGCAACGTCAACCGCACGGTCGGCACGATGCTCGGCCACGAGGTGACCAAGCGGTACCGGGGCGCGGGCCTGCCCGACGACACGATCGAGGTGACGCTGACCGGGTCCGCCGGCCAGTCGCTCGGCGCGTTCCTGCCGCGCGGCATCACGCTGCGCCTGTTCGGCGACGCCAACGACTACGTCGGCAAGGGCCTGTCGGGCGGCCGCGTCGCGGTGCGGCCCGACCGGGCCTCCGTGCTCGACGGCGCCAACGTCATCGCGGGCAATGTCATCGGCTACGGCGCCACCTCCGGCGAGGTGTTCCTGCGCGGACGCGTGGGGGAGCGGTTCGGGGTGCGCAACTCCGGCGCGACCCTGATCGCCGAGGGCGTGGGCGACCACGCCTGCGAGTACATGACCGGCGGCACCGTGCTGGTGCTCGGCCCCACGGGCCGCAACGTCGGCGCGGGCATGTCCGGCGGCACCGCGTTCTTCCTGGACCTGCGGGTCTCCCGCGTCAACCAGGCGGCGCTGGAGGCGGGCGAGCTCGCCGTCGGCGTCCTGACCGACGCCGACTGGGAGACCGTGCGCGACCTCCTGGAGCGGCACCTGGCCGAGACCGGCTCGACCATCGCCGCCGAGCTGCTCGCCGACCCCGCCGCCGCGCGGGGCCGGTTCAGCCGGCTGCTGCCCCCCGGCTGGGCGCGTGTGCGCCTGGCCCTCGCCGAGGCCGAGGCCGACGGCACCGACATCTCGGGCAAGACCCAGTGGGACCCGTCCGTGTGGAACCAGATCATGGAGGTGGCACGTGGCTGACCCCCGAGGATTTCTGAAGGTCCGGGAGCGGGAGCTCCCGCCGAACCGGCCCGTCGAGGTGCGGCTGCGTGACTGGAAGGACACGCACGCGCACCGCGAGGAGGGCCAGGCGTTCCTGAAGGAGCAGGCCGGCCGCTGCATGGACTGCGGCGTGCCGTTCTGCCACCAGGGCTGCCCGCTGGGCAACCTGATCCCCGACTGGAACGACCTGGTCTGGCGCGGCCAGTGGGCCGACGCGATCGACCGCCTGCACGCCACGAACAACTTCCCGGAGTTCACGGGGCGCGTGTGCCCGGCGCCGTGCGAGTCGTCCTGCGTGCTGAGCATCAACCAGCCCTCGGTGACCATCAAGAACGTCGAGGTCTCAATCATCGACGAGGCGTTCGCGCGTGGCCTGGTCACGCCGCACGTCCCCGAGCGGCTCACCGGTTCCACGGTCGCCGTCGTCGGCTCGGGCCCCGCGGGCCTGGCCGCCGCGCAGCAGCTCACGCGCGCCGGCCACACCGTGGTCGTCTATGAGCGCGACGACGCCATCGGCGGCCTGCTGCGCTACGGCATCCCGGACTTCAAGCTCGAGAAGCTGCACATCGACCGCCGTCTGGCGCAGATGGAGGCCGAGGGCACCCGCTTCCGCGCCGGCGTGACGATCGGCGAGGACATCAGCTGGGACGCCCTGCGCCGCCGGTTCGACGCCGTCGTGGTCGCCACGGGCGCCACCGTGCCGCGCGAGCTGCCCGTGGCGGGCCGGGACCTGGCCGGCATCCACTACGCCATGGACTTCCTGACGCCCGCCAACAAGGCGGTCGCGGCCGGCACGCCCGACGACCTGCCCGAGGGCGCGCCGACGGCGGCCGGTAAGCACGTGGTCATCATCGGCGGCGGCGACACCGGCTCGGACTGCCTCGGCACCGCGCTGCGCCAGGGCGCCGCGAGCGTCACCACGCTCGCCATCGGCAAGAAGCCGCCGGTCGAGCGCCCGGCGAACCAGCCGTGGCCCACCGACCCCATCCTGTTCGAGGTCTCGACCTCGCACGAGGAGGGCGGCGAGCGCACCTACCTGGCCTCCACGGTCGAGTTCCTGGCCGACGACGCCGGCAACGTCCGCGCGCTCAAGGTCGCCGAGACCGAGTACCTGCCCGACGGCCGCCGGGCGCCGCGGGCGGGCACCGAGCACGAGATCCCCGCGGACCTCGTGCTGGTGGCCATGGGCTTCACCGGCCCCGAGGTCGGCGTGCTCGAGGAGCAGACCGGCATCGAGGTCACCGAGCGTGGCCTGGTGGCCCGCGGCGACGACTACGCCGCGAGCCTGCCGGGCGTGTTCGTCGCCGGTGACGCCGGCCGTGGACAGTCCCTCATCGTGTGGGCGATCGCCGAGGGCCGCGCCGCGGCCGCTGCGGCCGACACCTACCTCCAGGGCAGCACCGAGCTGCCCGCCCCGGTGCGCCCGCGCACGCTCGCTCTGCGATCGTGACCCGATAACCCGACCGGGAGTTGTACACCCCCACAGGGCGCGCTGGCGCCCACCATGCCTAGGCTGGAGACATGCGCAGAGCCAAGATCGTGTGCACCATCGGACCCGCCACGGAGAGCCCAGAAAAACTCCGGGAACTCGTTGACGCCGGCATGAACGTGGCGCGGATCAACCGCAGCCACGGCGAGCAGGAGGCTCATGCGGCGGTATACCGCAACGTGCGAGAGGCCGCGAAGGCGGCAGGAAAGTCGGTCGCCGTACTGGTCGACCTGCAGGGACCCAAGATCCGGCTCGGCCGGTTCGCGGGAGACGAAAAGCATTTCTTGAACAAGGGCGACACGTTCACCATCACGACCGAGGACATCCTCGGCAACCGTGAGATCGTCTCGACCACCCACAAGGGACTGGCCCACGACGCCCAGGTGGGCGACCCGCTGCTGATCGACGACGGCAAGGTGCGCGTGCGCGTCACCGCCGTCGAGGGCCCGCGGGTCGTCACCGAGGTCGAGGTTCCTGGCCCGGTCTCGAACAACAAGGGCATCAACCTGCCCGGCGTCGCCGTGTCCGTGCCGGCCCTGTCCGACAAGGACGAGTCCGACCTGCGCTGGGCGCTCGCCCTGGGTGCCGACTTCATCGCGCTGTCGTTCGTGCGGTCCGCCAAGGACTACGAGGACGTCCGCCGGGTGATGGAGGAGGAGGGCCGCACGGTCCCCGTCATCGCCAAGATCGAGAAGCCGCAGGCCGTGGAGAACCTCGCCGAGGTCATCGCCGCGTTCGACGGCGTCATGGTGGCGCGCGGCGACCTCGCGGTCGAGATGCCGCTGGAGCAGGTGCCGCTCGTGCAGAAGCGCATCGTCGAGATGGCGCGGCGCAACGCCAAGCCGGTCATCGTGGCCACGCAGGTGCTGGAGTCGATGACCACGTCGCCGACGCCGACCCGCGCCGAGGCGTCCGACTGCGCCAACGCGGTGCTCGACGGCGCCGACGCGGTCATGCTCTCGGGCGAGACCTCGGTGGGCGACTACCCGATCATCACGGTGCAGACCATGGCCCGGATCATCGAGGCCACGGAGGAGGCGGGCCGGGAGCGCATCGCGCCGCTCGGCTCCACGCCGCACACCCGTGGTGGCGCCATCACGCGCGCCGCCGCCGAGATCGGCGAGACGCTCGGGGTCAAGTACCTCGTGACGTTCACGCAGTCGGGCGACTCCGCGCGCCGGATGTCCCGCCTGCGCTCGTCGATCCCGCTGCTCGCGTTCACCCCGGAGCAGGACGTCGCGAACACCCTCGCCCTGACGTGGGGTACCTCCGAGTACCTCGTGCCCAAGGTCGACACGGTCGACGCCATGGTGGCCCAGGTGGACCTGACCCTGCAGGACCAGGGTCTCGCCGTGAAGGGCGACACGGTCGTGGTGGTCTCGGGTGCGCCGGTCGGCGTGCCGGGTACGACCAACTCGATCCTGGTGCACCGCATCGGCTCGCACACGGACGGCCGCAGCAAGGGCTGACGCAGCACGTAGAACGACGAGAACGACGACGCCGAGTCAGCATGCTGACTCGGCGTCGTCGTTCTCGCCCGGGAATCGATGTGGGGAAGATGTCGCTATTGTTCCGGGCGTGAACCGCGCCTCCCTTCCCTGGTCCCGGATCGGCTTCGCCGTCCTCGTGGTGGTCTCGCTCAGCCTCGGCTGGTGGGGCCTGATGCTCGACACCACGCACGTGCCCGGCCGCACCTGGTACGACGTCGTCTACCACGACCTGCAGCTCTTCGTGATGGGCGCCGACCCCGCCAGCGGCGGCGGGCCGCTGTCCTGGCAGCTCCAGGTCGCGCGGTTCCTCGCCCCCGGCACCGCCGTCTACGCCCTGCTCGAGGCGGCGCGCGCCCTGTTCACGGGCGAGATCCGGCGGTTCAGGGAGAGGCGCGCCCGCGGCCACGCGATCGTCGTCGGGGAGACCGACGCCGCCGACACCGTCACCGCCGCGCTGGAGGCGGCCGGGCACCGGGTGCTGCGCACCCCGGACGCCGCCGGGCTGCCCGGCGTCGGCCTGACGGGCGCCACCGTGCTGTACGCGTGCGGTGACGACACCACCGACGCGACGGCGAACGTGCTCACCGTCGCCGAGGCGGAGGCCGCGGTCCGCCGCGCGGGCGGTGGCCCCGAGCGGCTGTACGCCCACGTCAGCGACCCCGACCTCGGCGTGGCGCTCCAGGCGCGGCACCTGAGCTGCGCCGAGCCCGGCGTGGACTTCTTCACGCTCGACGTGATCGCCGCGCAGGCCCTCGCCGTCCGCGAGGTGCGGCGCATCCTGGACGCCCCGGGCGGGCCGGCTCCCGTGACCCACCTGGTGGTGGTCGGCTCGGGCGAGTTCGCCAAGGCCCTCGTGGTGGGGCTGGCCCGGGAGTGGGAGCTCGCCGGGGACGGGCTGCGCCTTCTCGTCGACCTGAGCGCGGACGACGCCGACCACGTGGCCGGCGAGCTGCGGGCCCGCTGGTCGCCCGTGGCCCAGCGGATCGAGCTGCGGGCGGTGCCGGTGCTCGGCACGGGCGGCGCCGTCGCCCCGGACACCGTGTACGTGTGCCACGCGTCGGACGGCGTGTCCCTGCGGGTGGCGCTGACGGCGACGCGGCTGTGGCACGGCGGCCCCGGGTCGCTGGTGCTCCTGCTCGACGGGCTGGCGGGCCTGACGGGCGCGTTCGGCACCGAGGCGTCGCGCGTGCTCGACAACCTGGACGGCCGGCTGCGGACCGTGACCACGCGCGACCTGCTCGCCGACGTCGAGCGCGTCGAGGCCCGGGCGCACGCCGACATGTACGAGCGGATCGCGCGCTCCGTGCACCACGTGTACCTGCGCAACCAGCTCGAGCGCGGCGTCGGCTGGGGCGAGGTCCCCGCGATGGTGCGCTGGGAGGACCTGCCGGACGACCTGCGGGCCTCCAACCGCGGCTGGGTCGTCGGGCTGCCCGCGCGCCTGTCGCGCATGGGTGCGACGATCGCGCCGCGCGACGGCGCCCCGGACGTGGTGTTCGACGGCGCCGAGCTCGACCGGCTCGCCGAGGCCGAGCACGAGCTGTGGGAGTCCGTGCGGGTCGCCGCGGGCTGGCGCAGCGGCCCGGTGCGGGACGACGCCGCCCGGATCCACCCGATGATCGGCGTGCCGTGGTCGGAGCTGTCCGAGGCGAACCGGGAGAAGGACCGCGACGTGGTGCGGCTGCTGCCCGAGATCCTGGCGGAGTTCGGGCTGGAGGTCGTCCGCTACGAGGAGGCCCGGACGCCGGAGCTCGTCCACGGGCGCTGAGTCTGCTGGTGCCGGGTGTGGGACTCGAACCCACACGCCCTCGCGGGCAGCGCTTTTTGAGAGCGCCGCGTCTGCCTGTTCCGCCAACCCGGCCTGTCAGGTCATCAAACATGACCCGGCGCACATAGAACCACACCGCGGGCCTGGGTCCCAAGCCCAGGTGCGCAACGTAGGATGTCCTTCGTGACCGACGAGAACACCGAGAAGCTTTCCCTGGATCTGCCCCCGCTGGTCGACGCCGAGCCGGAGGCCGCTCCCGCCAACCCCTCCCGTCGCGCCGTCGTGGCGGAGGACGAGGCACTCATCCGCATGGACGTGGTGGAGACCCTGCGCGAGGCGGGTTTCGACGTCGTGGGTGAGGCCGGTGACGGCGAGACCGCCGTCAACCTGGCCATCGAGCTCAAGCCCGACGTCGTCGTGATGGACGTCAAGATGCCCGAGCTGGACGGCATCTCCGCCGCCGAGCGCATCGGCAAGGCCCACGCCGCGCCCGTCGTGCTGCTCACGGCGTTCTCGCAGACGGAGCTCGTCGAGCGCGCCCGCGACGCCGGCGCCATGGCCTACGTGGTCAAGCCCTTCACCCCGGCCGACCTGCTGCCCGCCGTCGAGATCGCGATCTCGCGGTACTCGCAGATCGGTGCGCTGGAGGCCGAGGTCGCCGACCTGACCGAGCGCTTCGAGACCCGCAAGCGCGTGGACCGCGCCAAGGGCCTGCTCATGACCAAGATGGGCCTGTCGGAGCCGGAGTCGTTCCGCTGGATCCAGAAGACGTCGATGGACCGCCGCCTCACCATGCGCGAGGTCGCCGACGCCGTCATCGAGCAGGTCGGGGCCTGAGCGAGCGGTGGGACACGCCATCCGGACCAGTCGTCCCGGAGCGGGTGAAATTCAGGACTGCCTGTTTTCAGCCGACCCGCTCGGGACTAGTGTCTGCGCGGAGCCGGGCGTGACGTCCGGCCGCCAGACCCCCGGGAGGAGATGAGCGTGCGCACCGTGCTGGACATCCACCCCGCGCGCGAGGCCGACATGCCCGCCGTCGCGGCGCTGGCCGCTGCCGCGCGCGACGACTCGCCCACCGGGGCCCAGCTCGGCGCCCAGGAGGTCGGCCGGCTGCTGGAGCACCTCAGCGTGCTGCTGGCGGCGGGCGGTCACGTGCTGGTCGCGGAGCAGGACGGCGAGGTCGTCGGCGTCGTCCTCGGCCGGGTCGTGGCGGCGTACCTCTTCGCGGAGCGCGCCAGCCTGTACCTGGACATGCTGTTCGTGTCGCCGCAGGCCCGCCGCCACGGAGTCGGGCACGCGCTGCTGCGTGCGGCCACGGACCTCGCGGCCGAGCACGAGTGCCACGACATCTACTCCGCGCCCGTGCCCGGCAACCGGGGTGTCCAGCGCTTCCTCGCCCGGCTCGGGTTCGCCCCGGCCGCGGGCCACCGCGTGGCGTCCGTCGCGGCGCTGCAGCGCCGCCTCGCGGCCGAGGCCACCGCCCGCGACGGCGCGCACCGCCGACGGTCCGCCCGCGGCGGCATCGAGGACCTCATCGCCCGCCGCCGCCGGGCCCGGTCCGTCATGGAGTCCGGGCCCATCGACATGCGCGCCGTGGGCGGCGGCGCCCCGTCGCGCCGCCACCCGGCCAAGGCCGGCTGAGCCCTCTCCTTGCCTGGACCTAGCCGAGGATCATGCAGGTCAGGCGCGCCGTGCACACCCGCTTGCCGGCGTCGTCGGTGATCACGATCTCGTAGGACGCCGTCGACCGGCCCAGGTGGATCGCCGTCGCCGTGCCCGTGACGTGGCCGTCGCGCGCGCCCCGGTGGTGCGTGGCGCTCACCTCGATGCCCACGGTCTTCTTGCCCGGCCCGGCGTGCGCCTGCGCGGCGAGCGAGCCGAGGGTCTCGGCGAGCACCACGGAGGCGCCGCCGTGCAGCAGGCCCGCGGGCTGTGTGTTGCCCTTCACCGGGATACGCCCGACGGCGCGGTCCGGGGCGAGCTCCAGGAGCTCCATCTCCATGCGCTCGAAGAGCGTGCCCGCGGTGTCGGAACCGGCGTACATCGCCTTCCAGTCGATCTCGGTACCGGAACCGGCTCCGGAACCGGCGTCGGAAGGCGTCGCGGAAGCGCTCGTGTCAGTCATGCGAGCTATGTTGTCAGGCGTGACCTCCACCGCGCCAAGCCGTACTCCGGGTACGCCGTCCTCAGGCCGCCCCCGTCTCCTGCTGATCGACGGCCATTCCATGGCCTATCGGGCGTTCTACGCGCTGCCCGACACCCTCGCGACCAGCTCAGGACAGATCACCAACGCCGTCTACGGCTTCACGTCGATGCTGACGAACCTGCTGCGCGACGAGCAGCCCACCCACATGGCGGTGGCGTTCGACGCGGGCCGGGTCACGTTCCGCACGGAGCGCTTCCCCGCCTACAAGGGCACGCGCGACGCCACGCCGGACGCGTTCAAGGGGCAGGTGCCCCTGATCAAGGAGGTGCTCGACACCCTCCGGATCAGCTCGATCGAGCTCGCCGGCATCGAGGCCGACGACATCCTCGCCACCCTCGCCACGCGGGCCAGGGCCGCGGGCATGGAGGTGCTGGTCTGCTCGGGCGACCGCGACACGCTGCAGCTCGTCAACGGCGACGTCACCGTCCTGTACCCCAAGAAGGGCGTGTCCGAGCTGGCCCGCATGGACCCCGCGGCGGTCGAGGCCAAGTACGGCGTGCCGCCCGAGCGCTACCCGGACCTCGCGGCGCTCGTGGGCGAGACCAGCGACAACCTGCCGGGTGTGCCCGGCGTCGGGCCCAAGACCGCCGCCAAGTGGATCACCGCGCACGGCGGCCTCGCCGCGCTGCTGGACGCCGCCGACGAGGTCAAGGGCAAGGCGGGGGAGAGCCTGCGCGCGCACCTCGACCAGGTGCGGGTCAACCGCGAGCTGAACGCCCTGCTGACCGACGTCGAGCTGCCGCTCGCCGTGACCGACCTCGGCCTCGCCGGCTTCGACCGCGAGGCCGTGCACCTCGTCTCGGACACGCTGCAGTTCGGCCAGCTCCGCGACCGCCTGCTCGCCGTGGACCCCGCGGGCGTGGCCGAGGAGGAGGCGCCCTCCGGTGCGTCCGTCGAGCTCGACCTGGCCGACCTCGACGCGGGCGCCCTCGGCGCCTGGCTCGCCGCGCGCACCGGGCGCGTGGGCGTCGAGGTGTCCGGCAAGAACACGCCCGGCGGCGGGGACGCCTGGGCCGTCGCCGTGGCACAGCCCGGCGGCGAGGCCGCCTACCTCGACCTCACGCAGCTCGGGCCCGACGACGAGAAGGCGCTCGCGGCCTGGCTCGCCGACGCCGACGCGCCCAAGGTGCTGCACGGGGCCAAGGCAGCAGCGCACATGCTCGCGGCGCGCGGCATGGAGCTCGACGGCGTCGTGTTCGACACCGAGCTCGCGGCCTACCTCTGCTACCCCGACCAGCGCGGCTACGACCTGGGCGACCTCGCCGTCCGGCACCTGGGCCGGGAGCTCAAGGTGGCCGAGCCCGAGGGTGCGCAGGGCGCGCTGGACCTGTCGCTGGAGGGCGAGACCGAGGGGCAGGCCGAGGCCGTGCGCGCGCAGGGCGTCGCCGACCTGGCGACGGCGCTGGAGGGCGAGCTCGCCGACCGCGGGGCCATGCACCTGCTGGACGACGTCGAACTGCCGCTGTCGGGCGTGCTCGCCCGGATGGAGCGCATCGGCATCGCGGCGGACACCGAGTACCTCACGGGCCTGGAGAAGCAGTTCGCCCAGGGGGTGGCCGACGCCGCGGCCGACGCCTACGCGGTGATCGACCGCGAGGTGAACCTCGGCAGCCCCAAGCAGCTGCAGGAGGTCCTGTTCGACCAGCTCGGCATGCCGAAGACCAAGAAGATCAAGACCGGCTACACCACCGACGCGGCGAGCCTGCAGGACCTGTTCGTCAAGACGGAGCACCCGTTCCTGGCGCACCTGCTGGCGCACCGCGACGTCTCGCGCCTCCGGGTCACGGTCGAGGGGCTGCTGAAGTCCGTGGCCCCGGACGGCCGCATCCACACCACGTTCCAGCAGACGATCGCCGCCACGGGCCGCCTGAGCTCGACGGACCCGAACCTGCAGAACATCCCGATCCGCACCGAGGCGGGCCGGCAGATCCGCCGCGCCTTCCGGGTGGGCGAGGGCTACGAGTCCCTGCTGACGGCCGACTACAGCCAGATCGAGATGCGCATCATGGCGCACCTGTCGGGCGACGAGGGCCTGATCGCGGCGTTCAACTCGGGCGAGGACCTGCACCGGTACGTGGGCTCGCGCGTGTTCGAGGTCGAGCCCGCCGACGTGACGCCCGAGATGCGCTCCAAGATCAAGGCCATGTCGTACGGCCTGGCCTACGGCCTGAGCGCGTTCGGCCTGTCGCAGCAGCTGAACATCGCCACGAGCGAGGCGCAGATGCTGATGGACGACTACTTCGAGCGGTTCGGCGGCGTGCGCGACTACCTGTCCGGCGTGGTCGAGGAGGCGCGCGCCACGGGCTACACCGCCACGATCCTCGGCCGCCGCCGCTACCTGCCGGACCTCACGAGCGACAACCGGCAGCGCCGGCAGATGGCGGAGCGGATGGCGCTCAACGCGCCCATCCAGGGCAGCGCCGCCGACATCATCAAGCTCGCGATGCTCCGCGTGCAGCGCGCGCTCGACGAGCGCGGTCTCGCCTCGCGCCTGCTGCTCCAGGTGCACGACGAGCTCGTGCTCGAGGTGTCGCCCGGCGAGCGGGACGCGGCGGAGGAGGTGCTGCGCACCGAGATGGGCGCCGCGTTCGAGCTCAACGTGCCGCTGGACGTCTCGGTCGGCACGGGCGCCACCTGGCACGAGGCGGGCCACTAGCCACGGCTACGGGCGGGTCGTGACGAACACCGCCGTGCCCGGGAGGTAGCGGCCGCGTTCCGGGCCCCAGCCGCCCCAGACCTGGTCGTTCCACTCCGGCCACTCGGGCTCGACCAGGTCGACCAGGCGCAGGCCGGCGGCGACCACGTCACGCACGTGGTCGCCGACGGTGCGGTGGTACTCCGCGTAGACGACCCGCCCGGCGGCGTCGGCCTCCACGTAGGGACGGCGGTCGAAGTACGACCGGTTGGCCGTGAGACCGTGCAGGCTCGGGTCGTCCGGGAACGCCCAGCGCAGGGGGTGGGTCACCGAGAACACCCAGCGGCCGCCGGGGCGCAGCACACGGGCGGCCTCGTGGTGCACGCGCACGGGGTCGGGCACGAAGGGCAGGGCGCCGAACGACGTGAAGACGACGTCGAACGCGCCGTCCGCGAACGGCAGCGCCCGCGCGTCGGCCTGCACGCGCGGCACGACGACGCCGGTCGCGGCGTCGAGGCGCACCGCCCCGGCCAGCATGCCCGCCGAGAAGTCGGTGGCGACCGCCCGCGCACCGCGGGACGCGAGCCAGCGCGAGCAGTGCGCGGCCCCGGCCCCGACCTCCAGCACGTCGCGCCCGGCGACGTCGCCCAGGAGGCCCGCCTCCGCCTCGGTCAGGCCCTCCGGGCCCCAGCGGAACCCGGCGTCGCCGAGGAAGTCACGGTGCTCGTCGAGGTACTCGCCGGCGTTGGCGTCCCACCAGCTCCGGGCGACGCCACGGTCGTCGGGCAGGTCGCGATAGCCGAAGGACACCGGTTCGTCAGAGGTCACGGTGCCATCATCCCCGTTCGGCCCGCACGCACCGGTGAAGCCCGGGCCAACTACCACATTCATAGCGGTAACAAAAGGGTCACGATTGGATTGCGAGTGCCGTAGCGAAATACGGAAGCAACGAAAGGGCTCCTAAGGTCAGGCGCAAACGTCTGCGTGTCGTCGTGCCCGAACCCGGGCCTGCCGATGCGCTCGAGGAAGGAGAGTGCCATGCGTCGACGCGCTACGCGCCTTGCGGGCGGCGTCACCCTGGTGACCGCGCTCGCGGTGGCTCTGAGCGGTTGTGTCGCCAGCGAGCGGGACGCCGACGGCGGCGAGGGCGGGGGCAGTGACGGCACGTTCGTCTTCGCCGGCTCGGCCGAGCCCAGCTCGCTCGACCCCGCGTTCGCCAGTGACGGCGAAACGTTCCGGGTCGCCCGTCAGATCTTCGAGGGCCTGGTCGGTGTCGAGCCCGGCACCGCGGACCCCGCCCCCCTGCTCGCCGAGAGCTGGGACATCAGCGACGACGGTCTGGAGTACACGTTCCACCTCAAGGAGGGCGTGAAGTTCCAGGACGACACGGACTTCGACGCCGAGGCCGTGTGCGCCAACTTCGACCGCTGGCACGACTGGACCGGTCTGGCCGCCCACGAGAACCTCTCGTACTACTACAAGGCGGTCTTCGGTGGTACCGGCGACGACAGCCTGTACGACTCGTGCGCGGCGTCCGACGCGGCCACCGCCGTCATCACGCTGAACACGCCGATCCCCGAGCTGATCCCGGCGCTGTCGCTGCCGTCGTTCTCGATGCAGTCGCCCACGGCGATGGAGGAGTTCGGCGCGGACGACGTCGAGGGCACGGCCGACGCGCCGCAGCTCACCGAGTACGGCCGGGAGCACCCGGTCGGCACGGGCCCGTACACGTTCCAGGAGTGGAAGAGCGGCGAGAGCGTCACGCTGGCCGCCAACGAGAACTACTGGGGCGAGATCGGCGACGTCAAGACCATCGTCTTCACGGTGATCTCCGACGGCACCGCGCGTCGTCAGGCGCTCGAGGCCGGTGACATCGACGGCTACGACCTGGTCGCGCCCGCCGACGTCGACGCGCTCAAGGAGGCCGGCTACACCCTGCTGGACCGCGACGCGTTCAACATCCTGTACCTGGGTATGAACCAGGCGGAGAAGCCGCTGGACGACATCAAGGTCCGCCAGGCGATCGCCCACGCGATCGACAAGGACGGCCTGGTCCAGGCGACCCTCCCCGAGGGCACGACGGCCGCCACGCAGTTCGTGCCGGAGATCGTCACGGGCTACAGCGACGACGTCACGACGTACGACTACGACCCCGAGAAGGCCAAGGAGCTCCTCAAGGAGGCAGGCCAGGAGAACCTCGAGCTCGAGTTCAACTACCCGACCGAGGTCTCGCGTCCGTACATGCCGGACCCCGCCGCGATCTACGAGGCCGTGTCCGCGGACCTCGAGGAGGTCGGCATCACGGTGACGGCGACGCCGGAGCCGTGGAGCCCGACGTACATCGACACCATCCAGGGCGGCGAGAAGCACGGCCTGCACCTGCTGGGCTGGACGGGCGACTACAACGACACCTACAACTTCGTCGGCACGTTCTTCGGGGCGCCGTCGCTGGAGTGGGGCTTCGACGACCAGGACGTCTTCGACGCGATCAAGGACGCCCGCAACGCTCCGCTGGACGAGCAGGAGGACGCCTACAAGAACGCCAACGAGGTGATCATGGACGCCCTCCCCGGTGTCCCGCTGGCCAGCCCGGTGCCGTCGCTCGTCGTCGCGCCCGGGGTCGAGGGCTACCCGATCTCCCCGGTGCAGGACGAGGTGTACAGCGTCATCACTCTCGGCGGTGACGAGTAGTCGAGAGGGGTAAGGTTCCCTCTCGAACTGCCCGGGGCGCCCATGCCCTAGGGTGAAATACCTCAGGTCGGGGGGCGGCTGCGGCCGCGCCCCGACCGCTGTCCGGAGTCGCCCGGGCCGGCCACAAGCCGGTTGGCCGGGGGGCCCCAGAAAGCACTTGTTTTGGGGGACCCTGGCAAGCAAGGTCGTTCAGCCCCAGCGGCTC
>NZ_JBIVCZ010000009.1:0-310637 GCF_044746965.1 Promicromonospora sp. NPDC090134
TCCTCGGAGTAGTTCTTCCTGGCCATAGTTCCTGATCATCTCGCTTCCCCAGCAGATGCTGGAATCAGCGTGTCCAAGAACCAGGGTCAGGCCCCTCGCGCAGCCACCGGCGGGTGCGGTCGGGGGCCTGGGGCAGGTAGAGGGTGATGGCCTGGTCGCGTTCCTCGGTCGTCAGGGGGTTGCCGCTGTGGAGCAGGATGTCGGCCTTGGTGGTGTCGATCTTGGCGTGGTGCAGGGCGTTCATGACTTGGGGGTGTTCGGCCAGGCTGGTGCCGCGGGCCATGAGTTTGTTCGCGTCGGTCTGGGGGATGTGTAGGCGGGCGCTGATCTCGGCGGCTGCCGTGTTGTGTTCGGTGGTCCAGCCGCGGCGTCGGGCGATCTCGCCGGTGGCGCGGGACTGCATGGCGGTGGCCCAGGAGATGAGGTCCTGCCAACGTGCCGCGACGTCGATCAGGTCGGCGTCATCGGTATCCGCTACCTCGACCCGGCTGAGTAACGCGACGAGGGCCGGGCCTACGGGCAGGTCGTCCATGGAGACGGCACCTGTTGGTAGCTCCACCGACTCCGTCGCGTCGGGCAGGTCCGGCATGTCGAGGGCATCGGCGGCGAGCCGGTCGGCTCGCGCGCTGCTGACACCAGGGCCGTACGAGCTTGTGGGGGTAGTCGTAGAAGTGCTCGCGGACGAGGCAGCCGAGACAGCGCTGGTGCGAGCGGTGTCGTCGGCCGGTGTGCGCCCAGCGGTGCCGTGGCCGGTCCAGGTAACGATGACCTCGGGCATGGTCCCCTTGTCGTCGAGGGGCAGCGGTGCCCAGCCCAGGGAGATCGACGTCGCGCCCAGCGACGGACCCGCGCCGGATTCAGCGTGACCGGACCCAGCCCCGCCAGAGTCAGCCCAACCAGAACCAGCCCAACCAGAACCAGCCCAAGGTGAGGCGGATGGAAGTGCCTGGTCGAGCGCGCACTGCAGGGACCGTTCGACGACGGTGAGAGGGTTCTGGCCCCTGCCCTGGATCTCGTCCACGTTCCCCTCCTCCGACCAACTTCATCCAACACAGCATCTCAAACATCACTGATGCATCGAATGTATGTTCGACGCGAACCTTGCGCATCTCCAGATCAGAATCTGTGGAAAACGTGTCGGGCCGAGCCGGTCCCGCACGGCGCACGCCACCCACTCATGGGCGAAGGTTGCCGAGAACACCGGCGAACCTACCTCCACCTACTGACACTGTTCCCGCCCGCCACCTCACGCAGCGACCCACATTCCGAGCGCGAGACACCACCTCGCCCGCCGGAGCGCCGCTGCTAGCATCCCGTCCGTGACTCCGAACCGTTCCGTCCTGCCGCCCCCGGTCGTCTGACCGGAGCGGCACCACGACCGGCCCCCGCGGGCCGGGGATGAGGCGTGCTCCGAGACGTTTCCCATCCCTCCGGACGCCTGACGGAACCCCGGGATCTCCTCGCGCGAGCTCCCGTCAGCCCTCCGGGCCCCTCGGAACACACCGGGACCTGCCGGTCCCGGTCAGGAGCACACATGTCATCATCTCGAACCGGGCTGCTTCTCGTCAGCCTCGCTGGTGTCCTCTGGGGCACCGGCGGCCTCGGCCTGGAGATCCTGCGCGACCACTCGTCGATGTCGGTCCTCACGGTCAGCGCGTACCGCATGCTCATCGCCGCCCTCGCCCTGGTCGCGGCGTCGTTCGTGCTGCGCCGGGGACCACGGCTCGCGGCCCTGGTGCGCGCGCACCCGGCGCGCGCCGTCCTCGTGGGCCTGGGGACGGGCGCCTACCAGGCGCTCTACTTCGGGTCCGTGGCGACCGCGGGCGTCACCGTCGCCACGGTCGTCAGCCTGGGCCTCGCGCCGGTCCTCCTCGCCGCGGTGGACCTTCTCCAGGCCCGACGGCGAACGGCGGTCCGCCCCTGCTCCACACTGCGCCTCGGGCTGGTCATCTCCGCCGCGCTGTCCGGCCTCGTGCTGGTCAGCGCGGCGTCCGGGGCCGACGCCGTCGGGACCCGCCCGGTGCTCGGTCTGCTGCTGGCCGTCGCCTCGGGCTCGGTCTACGCCGCGACGACGGCGCTCGGCGGCACCCTGCTGGCAGCACCGGACGTCGACCCGCTCGCGGTGACCACGGTGGCGACGACGGCGGGCGCCGTCGGTCTCGTCCCGGTGGCACTGGCCGGGGGCGGGCCGTTCGTCACGAGCGACCCGGTCGCGCTCGGCACCCTGGTCTATCTCGGCGTGTTCACGATGGCCCTCGCGTACGGGCTGTTCTACGCCGGGCTGCGCACCACCCGGAGCGGCGCGGCCGTGGTCGCGACCCTGCTGGAACCCGTGACCGCGGCGGTCGCGGCCGCGGTCGTGCTGGGCGAGCGGCTCGGCCCGGCCGGGATCGTCGGCTCGGTGCTCATCCTGGCCGCGGTGGCCGGGCTGGACGAGGCATAGCCGGCGCGCTCAGGCGTACGACCAGCGTCCGTCCTGACGCGGCTTGCGCTGCGCCGGGGCGGACGCGTCGTACTCGACGGCGGTCATCTGGCCGGTGTTGTACTGGTCCGCGATGTACTGGCTGAACTGGCCCGAGTCGAGCGTGTGCGCGTTGTCCTCGTAGTCGTACTCGTTGTAGCTGCCCTGGCTGCCGTAGCCGCCCGGCGCGGCGGGGGCGGCGGCCGGTGCCGCCACCCCCGCCGTGTGCGTCCCCGTGGGTGCGGCGTACGTGGCCTGCGCGGTGGGCGCGCCCGGGTACGAGCCCGAACCGTACGCCTGCTGGCCGGACCCGTAGTCCAGCTCGGAACCCGCCGCGTACTGCGGCTGGTACCCCGTCCCGTAGCCGGGCTGGCCGCCGGTGTGCGCCCCGGCGTCGGCGGCCGGCTGGTACGACGGGTAGGCGCCCGTGTTCACCTGCTGCGCGGCGGGCTGCCAGAGGTCGGCCGGGGGGTTCGGCGAGTCGAACGACGGCGTCGGCCCGGCAAGGCTGTGGGCCGCCTGGTTTTGGGCCGCCTGGTTTTGGGCCGCCTGGTTCTGGGCGAACTGGTTCTGCGCTGCGAACAGCGCCGACGCCCCGGCGTCCGGCTGCACGCCGTTCAGCTCGCCGTGGATCCGGCCGGCGAGGTTGGCGGCGATGGCGAACCGCAGCGGGGCGAGGGAGTTCACCGACATCGTGCCCGTCACCGCGGGCGGGGGGAGGAACGCGAAGACCTCGTCGTCGCCGAGCCGCATTCCCTGGTTGAGCGCCGTGTTGAGCGTCTCCTCGAGGAGGTACTCGGCGCGCCCGTCCTCGCCCTCCAGGTCCGCGAACATGTCGTCCATCGAGCTCCAGCGGCGTTCCAGCGTGCCCTCGACGGTGTCGAGGAACCACCACCCGTCGTGCGACTCGAGAAACATGTCGCCAAAACAGGAGGCGAAGCGTGGCGTCTTGCCACCCGTCCCTATCCACGACCAGGACGACAGCGCGAACTCGTAGGCGTCAGGTGCGAATTCTCGGATCAGGTGCACCTTGCGAATGTTGCCACGGTCACACTCCGAGCAAAAGGGGCGTACTGGATATGTAACGATTCGGCTCGGACGAATCACCCAGTATTTTCCTCCCGGAAACACTTGGTGCTCGTCCGCCGGTGATCGCTAGCGTCGGGCCATGGAGCGAACCGACAGCAGCACCAGGGAGAACGCCCAGGAGAACGCCAGGCGGGGCACCGGCAGCGATCAGCTCGCGCTCGACGCGCGGGTCCAGGAGTACTACGCGGGCCTGACCGGCTGGGACGAGCACGCCCGGCTCACTGCCCGCTCGGCGCAGGGCCCGCTGGAGCACCGCAGGACGCAGGAGCTGGTGCGGCAGCGCCTGGCACCGGGCGCGCGGGTGCTCGACGTCGGGGGCGCAACCGGCGTGCATGCCGCACCGCTCGCGGCGGACGGTTACGACGTGCTGCTCGTGGACCCCGTCGCCGAACAGGTCGCGCGGGCCGCCGAGCACGGCACCTTCGCCGCGCGCGTCGGGGACGCCCGGGACCTCGCCGCGCCGGGCCTGGCCCTGGCGGACGACGCGTTCGACGCCGTGCTGCTGCTGGGCCCGCTCTACCACCTCGCGTCGCGCGCCGACCGGCTGCGGGCGCTGCGGGAGGCCGTGCGCGTGACGCGAGGTGGCGGCACGGTGGTCGCCGCGGGGATCACGCGGCTCGCGGCGCTGGTCGGCGGCGGGTACGAGGGCTTCCGGCCGCCCACCTGGCAGGCGATCCTGGAGCACGGCGAGGCGCCGTCGGACATCGCGTTTCCCGCGGCGCACTTCCACGACGCCGCGGAGCTCGCGGGGGAGGCAGCCGAGGCGGGGCTGTCCGCCGTGGTCGTGCAGGGGGTCGAGGGACCGGCCGGCGGGGCGCTGGAACGGGTGCCGCTCGCCGACCCGGAGGCGCCCGCGCTGATCGACGCCGCGCTCACGCTCGCCCGCGCCCTGTCGACCACGCCCGGGGTCGCGGACATGAGCCAGCACGTCCTCGCGATCGGTACGGTCGCACCATGAGCACCGAGACCAGCCCGGGGATCAGCCCGGACACGAACGAGATCCCCAGGGCCGACCCGCCCCCGGCCGCCGACGAGGCCACAATGCTGCGCTCGTTCGTCGACTTCTACCGCGCCACGATCCGGCGCCAGTGCGCGGGCCTGACGGCGGAGCAGCTCCGCACGCCGCACCCGCCGTCGACCATGACGCTCGCCGGGCTGCTCAAGCATCTCGCCTACGTCGAGGACTGCTGGTTCTCCGTGCGGCTCCTGGGGAACGATCCCGCTCCGCCGTGGGACACGGTCGACTGGTCCGCCGACCGCGACTGGGACTGGAACAGCGCCCTGACGGACTCCCCAGAGAGCCTGACCGCCCTGTTCGACGCCGCCGTCGCCGCCTCCGAGCGGATCCTGGACGAGGTGGTCGGCCAGGGTCTGGACCAGGAGGTCGCGCGCCCGGCCGGACACGCCGGGCACGGCGGTCGCGTCACGCTGCGCTGGATCCTGGTGCACATGGTCGAGGAGTACAGCCGGCACGCGGGGCACGCGGACCTGCTGCGCGAGGCCCTGGACGGCGCGACCGACCTGTAGGACGGGCCGCCGGGGTTACACGGACACGGGGTACACGGTGCCGGGGTACACGGTGCCGGGGTACACGGTGCCGGGGTACGCGGAGCCGGCGAGCCTCAGAACAAGAACCACGCGTAGTCGGCGGCCTCGAGCACGATCCAGAAGCGCAGGAACCGCCCGACCAGGCCCGTGCTCAGGAACAGCCACATCCGCACGCGCAGCACGCCCGCGACCACGGACATGACCATGAACGGCGGGAGCCCGGCGAACGCCGAGGCGAAGAGCACCACGCCGAGGTACACGGGGCGGCCGTCGGTACGGTCGCGCCAGCGCGTCATCGCGGCCGCGATCTTGGGCGAGTCCAGCTTGCTGCGCAGCCACGGCAGGCGCGTGGTTCCGGCGCCGGCCCAGTACCAGAGCAGCTTGCCGGTGATCTGGCCGACGGCGGCGACGGCGGCCAGCACGACGCTCGGGTACGTCTGGTCGGCGGCGGCGACCGCGAGGTAGGCCTCCAGGGCCAGGAACGCCGCGACGGCGGCACCCGCCGAGTAGAAGAAGGTGGACAGCAGGAGCATCGGGCCGGGTCTGTCCTCAGCAGGAGGGTCGCGAGCCGGACGGCCGCGAGACGGAGGAGCTCGGCCGAGTGGCCGAGGTCACATCGTGACGGTAGCGCCTACGGCCACGAGCTGCCGAATCAGGGCCTCCGCGGGCGGCGCGGGCGGGCCGACGGTGAGCGCCATGACGCGGCGCAGCGCCCCGGGCAGGGGAGCGGTGGCGATCCCCGGGTGCCGGTGGGCCAGCAGGGTCAGCCCCGGCAGCAGGCTCACGCCCGCCCCGGCGGCGACCAGGGCCTGCACGGCCACGTAGTCGTCGGTCTCGAACGCGATGCGGGGCGCGAAGCCGACGGCGGCGCAGCGGGCGACCATGTCGGCGCGGCAGCGCTCGCAGCCGGCGATCCAGTCGGCGTCGTCCAGTGCCCGCAGGTCAGGGGTGACGCCGGGCTCGGGCGCGGCGTCGAGGTCCGCGGCCGTGACGAGGTTGACCGGCTCCTCCAGGATGATCGTCGACTCGAACCGCGACAGGTCGTCCATGGACCGGGCGTGCCGCACGTCGACGTGCTCGAACACCAGCGCGACGTCCACCGCCCCGGACTGCAGCGCGGCGACGGCGTCCGGCGGCTCGTGCTCGACCAGGCCCACGGACAGGCCGGGGTGCTCCTGCACGAGCCGGGCGACGGCGTCGGGCACGAGGGTGGCCAGCGCGGAGGGGAAGGCGGCCAGGCGTGCGCGGCCCGCGCGCAGCCCGGCCAGGGCGTCGAGCTCGCGGCGCGCGCCCTCGACGCGGCCCAGGATCTCCTCGGCGCGGTTGGCGAGCAGGCGCCCGGCCTCGGTGAGGCGGACGCCGCGGCCGTGCCGCTGCAGCAGGGGGATGCCGGCGTCCGCCTCCAGGCGGGACAGGTGGTGGCTCACCGACGGCTGGGCGTAGTGCAGCTCCTTCGCCGCGGCCGTGACGGAGCCCGTACGGGCCACCGCCGCGAGCACCCGCAGCCGGGTGAGGTCGAGCTCTGCGGTCATGTGACCAGGCTAGCGCAGAAAGATAGGTGCCATCGATCGAAAGTCGAAGTAACAAGTATTGGACCTATGGGTCATGGGAGGGTCACGCTGGATCCATGATGGTCGCGCCCGCCCCAGACGCCACCCGAGTCGACGTCTCGATCGCCGACGTGCTGGCCGCGCAGTCGCGCCTCGACGGCACCGTGGTCCGCACCCCCGTGGGCCAGTACCCCGACGTCGACCGGGCGGCCGGCACCACCGTCGTCGTCAAGCACGAGAACCAGCAGCGCACCGGAGCCTTCAAGGCCCGCGGCGCCGGCAACCTGCTCCTCTCCCTGTCCGACGCCGAACGGGACCGCGGCGTCGTCGCCTACTCCACGGGCAACCACGCGCAGGGCGTCGCCTACGCCGCCCGGCTGACCGGCACCGCCTGCACCATCGTCATGCCCGACGACCCCAACCCCGTCAAGCTCCGGGCCGTGCTCGACCAGGGCGCCGACGTGCTCCTGCACGGCGCCACGTTCGACGACGCCCGCGCGCAGGCCACGGCGCTCGCGGCCGCCTCGGGGGCCCGGCTGGTGGGCGCCGCGAACGAGCCCGCGATCATCGCCGGCGTGGGCAGCCTCTACCTCGAGCTGTTCCAGCAGGCGCCCGGCCTCGACGTGCTCGTGGTCCCCGTCGGCGGCGGGTCCGGCGCCGCCGCGGCGGGCCTGGTCGCCTCCGCCGTCGCGCCCGGCACCGAGGTGATCGGCGTGCAGTCCTCCGCGTCGCCCGCCGCGCACGACTCCTGGCACGCCGGGACGCTCCTGGAGCGCGCCAACACCACGTGCGCCGAGGGCCTCGCCGTCGGCTGCGGGTTCGAGGTCACCCAGGCCCTCATGCGCCGGCACCTGGCCGACTTCGTGCTCGTCACCGACGAGCAGATCAGCGGCGCCCAGCAGCTCTACCTCACCGGAGCCCACACGGTCGCCGAGGGCGCCGGGGCTGCGGCGCTCGCCGCCGTCCTGGCCGACCCGGAGCGGTTCGCGGGCCGCCGCGTCGGCGTCGTCTGCACAGGTGGGAATGCGAGCGGCGACGAGCTGCGGCGCGCCCTGGGTCGCGCCGACGCACCCGGTGCCGACGCCCCCGCTGCCGACTAGGCTCGGCCGCATGGCCCGCTACTTCGACGTCCACCCCGTCGACCCTCAGCCGCGCGCGGTCGCGCAGGTGGTCGCGATGCTGCGCGACGACGCCCTGATCGCCTACCCGACCGACTCCTCCTACGCGCTGGGCTGTCGCATGGAGTACCACGACGGCGCGGACCGCATCCGCGGCATCCGGCGGCTCGACGACAAGCACCACTTCACGCTGGTGTGCTCGGACTTCGCCCAGCTCGGCCAGCTCGTCAGGCTGGACAACTCCGCGTTCCGCGCCATCAAGGCCGCCACGCCCGGGCCCTACACGTTCATCCTGCCCGCCACCGCGGAGGTGCCGCGCCGGCTCGCGCACCCCAAGAAGAAGACCGTGGGCGTGCGCATCCCCGACTCCGCCGTCACCCAGGCGCTGCTCCGCGAGCTCGGCGAGCCCCTGCTGTCCTCCACCCTGATCCTGCCGGACCACGCCGAGCCCCTGACCGACGGCTGGACCATCAAGGAGGAGCTCGACCACGTGCTCGACGCGGTGGTCGACGGCGGCGACGCCGGGACCGAGCCCACCACTGTCGTCGACTGGTCCGACGGTTATCCACAGGTCGTCCGAGAAGGTGCCGGCGACCCCGCCCGTTTCGAATAGCCTGGGGGTCATGACCGACCCCACCGGGCTCGAGCAGGCCCGCACCAAGATGACCCAGGCAGGCGTGGCACCCGCCGCGATCGACACGTTCACGCGCTTCTACCACCTGCTGGAGTCCGGCGAGACCGGCCTGATCCGTGAGAACGACATCGACCCCCTGGTCGACATCCCGAACCGAGCCGAGCTCACCATCAGCGACGACGACGCGGCCGCCGCCCTGGCGCAGACCGCGATGCTCAAGCTCAACGGCGGGCTCGGCACGTCCATGGGCATGGACCAGGCCAAGTCGCTGCTGCCCGTCCGCGAGGCGCCCGACGGCGCCGGCGAGCTGCTCACCTTCCTCGACATCATCGTCGGCCAGGTCCGCGCCGCCCGGGAGGCGACCGGGGCCCGCCTCCCGCTGCTGTTCATGAACTCCTTCCGTACCCGCGACGACTCGCTCGCTGCCCTGGAGCGGTACGCCGACATCGCGGTGGACGGTCTGCCCGTCGACTTCCTGCAGAACCGCGAGCCCAAGCTCCTGGCCTCGGACCTCACCCCCGTCACCTGGGAGAAGGACCCCGACCTCGAGTGGTGCCCGCCCGGGCACGGCGACCTCTACCCGGCGCTGCACGCCTCGGGCGTCGTCACCGCCCTCCTGGACGCCGGCTTCCGGTACATGTGCGTCTCCAACTCCGACAACCTCGGCGCCACCCCCGACGCCACGATCGCCGGCTGGTTCGCCGCCTCCGGCGCCCCCTACGCCGCCGAGCTCTGCCGCAAGACCGCCGCCGACGTCAAGGGCGGCCAGCTCGTGGTCCGCAAGGCCGACGGCCGCATCGTCCAGCGCGAGACTGCGCAGACCCACCCCGACGACGTCGCCGCGTCCCTCGACGCCACCCGCCACCCGTTCTTCCACACCAACAACCTCTGGTTCGACCTCCAGGCGCTGGCGGCGGAGCTGGAGCGCACGGGCGGCGTGCTCGAGCTGCCGCTGATCCGCAACGACAAGACGGTCGACCCGTCCGACTCGTCGTCGCCCGAGGTCGTGCAGATCGAGTCCGCGATGGGCGCGGCCGTCGCCGTCTTCGAGGGCGCGACCGCCATCGAGGTGGAGCGGTCCCGGTTCCTGCCGGTCAAGACCACGAACGACCTGCTGGTGCTGCGTTCGGACGTCTACGCCCTCACGGCCGACTACCGGCTCGAGGCCCAGGCGCCCGCGCCGCTGGTGGACCTCGACAAGGCCCACTACAAGCTGATCGACGGATTCACGCAGCGGTTCGCCGCGGGCGCGCCGTCGCTGCGTGCCGCCGACTCCCTCACCGTCCGCGGCGACTGGACCTTCGGTTCGGGCGTGCGGGCCGAGGGCAAGGCCGAGCTGTCAGGCGAGGGCGGCACGGTGCCGGACGGCGCGACGATCGGCGCGGAGGGCTTCTGACGCGCGGCTGAGGCAGGCCCCGCGGCAGCGGGCCCCGCTGCCGCGGCGCGGGCGTGTGATCGGTAGTGCGTCAGGTGATCGGCATTCCGAGGTGCCGATCACCTGACGTTCTGCCGACCGTTCGGCGGGACGGCCGGGCTGGACGGCCGGGGCTCAGCCGGACGTGGCCGTGCGCCAGGTCTCCTCGATGGCGACGATGCGCTGGCGCAGCACCGTCGGGTCGGCGTCCTCCGGCACCGGGCCGTCGGCGGCGGCGGCGGCGGCCAGCCAGTCGGCCCAGGCCTGCCAGCGCGGCAGGTAGAGGTCGCGGACCAGGCCCTGCCAGTGCCGGCCGGAGTAGTCGTGCAGGCCGTTGTGCTGGCCGCCCCAGACGCTGACCAGGCTGCGCGCCTCGCGCTCCATGGTGTCGCGCTCGGCGGGGGTGTCGCCCCAGGCGCGGGCGGCGTCGATCCACGTGCTCACCCGGGACTCGGGACGGGCGGCGGCCAGGGCGTCCAGGGCCAGCAGGTCGGCGCGCAGGCGTCCCATGTGGTCGCGGACGCCGTCGGGGTCGCCGGCGCGGGCCGCCGCGAGGATGCCGCGGACGTGCACCCGCGTGCCCTGCGCCAGGACGTGCCCGGTGAGCTCCGCGATGTCGGCGGCCAGGACGTCGCGGGGCACGGCGGTCCGGGCTGCGTCGGTCCGGTCCTGGCCCATGCCGGAAGGGCTGCCGTCCGAGCCGCTGCCCGAAGGGTTGCCGCTCGAAGGGTTGCCGCTCGAAGCCCCGCCGGACAGCGACTGGTGGACCGCGGTCAGTTCCTGGACCGCCTCGGCCAGCCGGGGGAGGGCCGCTGCGGTCGCGGGGTCGTTCTCGGCGTCCACGTTGGACGACGGCGTGGGCGGCTGCGGGCCGGTGATCGCCTCGCCGGCGCTGCGCTGGGCGGGGAACGGGAGGCCCGCGCTCCAGGGTCGGGCGATGACGGGCGTCGGGACGGATCGGGTGCGTCCGGCACCGTAGAGCGTCGAATAAATAGTGTGCCAAGCGCGTAGCGCCATTTCGGCAGGTCCCGGCACCGGGTCAGGGACCTGCCGGGAGGAACTGGTCGGCCCAGACGGCTCGGAGACACCTGACGGCTCAGAGACACCTGACTGCCCGGAGGCACCTGACGACTCGGCCAGCCCGTACCGGGTCGGCACGAAGCTCTCCAGCCAGGCGTCGAGCTCCGCGGGGGAGCGCGGGGCGTCGTCCCAGGCGAGGTCCGTCGCGAGCTCGTAGAAGACCTCGTTGTTCTCGATCGCCTCGGGGGCGAGGCCGACGCCCCGGAGGTGCGGGACGCCGTCGGGCAGGGCGCGCAGGTCCCGGACGAGCCCGGCGAGGTCGCCGAACAGTGCGGGCCGGCCGCCGAAGTTGTGCAGCGCGCACCAGACCCAGGGCCGGCCGGCGAGCGGGCCGCCGTCGGCGAGCAGGGCCGCGTGCAGCGGCACGTGCTCGCCCCAGAGGTCGAGGACGAGCGTCCGGTCGGCGGGCACGTCGCGCAGGTACGCGGCCACGCGGTCCCGCGTCCAGAACGCGCCCTTGTAGTGGAACGGCCAGCCCTGGAGCACCCAGACGGGGTCGGGCTCCGCGGCGGCCCGGGCCGCCCCCGCGAGGGCGCGGTACATCCCGCGGCCGGCGGCGCGCAGGTACCCGACGTCGCCCGACGGTGGGACCGACTCGATGTACGGGTCCACCGCGTAGAAGCCCGTTCCCGGGCCGAGCAGCTCGCGCTGCACCGCCGCGAACGTCGCGTGCAGCACCTGGAAGCGCGAGGACTCGGGGTGCAGCAGGGGGATGTGCCAGCCCTGCCACTCGATCTCGTCGACGGGCCGCCCCTGCCCCTGTGCCAGACCTTGCCCCGGACCCTGTGCCAGGCCCTGCCCCGGACCCTGTGCCAGGCCCTGCCCCGGACCCTGCCCCGGCTCCTGCCCGGCGAGGGCCGGTGGCACGTGCCCGCCGAACCCGGGCAGCACCGGCGTCATGCCCAGCTCGCGCATCCGAGCCAGGATGCGCCGGGCGAGGTCCACGCGGCGCTCCGCCCAGCGAGCGGGCAGCGGCCCGCCGAACGAGTGCATCCCGCCCATGAACGTCCACGGGAAGTGCGCCCCGCCGCCGATCCACTCGGCGGCGTCGGCGTCCGGCAGGCCGGCCCGGCGGAAGGTCTCGGCGAGCACCGCCTCGTGCGCCACCAGCATGAGCGGGTGCGTGACGCCGTGCAGCGCCATCCAGTCGATCTCCCGCTCCCAGCGGTCCCAGCCCCAGAAGGGGGTCGAGTACCCGAAGGTCACCACGTTCAGGTAGTACCGCACGGCGTGCGGGGACGAGACCACGGTGCGCGGGGCGTCGGGGAGCGGCCTTCCGCCTGTCGCTGCGCCCGCCGTGGGTCCCGTGCCGGCTGCGGATCCCGTGCCGGCTGCGGATCCCGTGCCGGCTGCAGATCCCGCGCCCACCCGAGGCCGGGACCACGTCAGGCGCGTGCCCAGGTGCGTGCGCGCGTACCGGCCCAGCGCGACCGACGCCGCCACGGGGTCGGTCGCCCGGATCGTCAGGCGGCCACCCTCGGCCCGGTAGTCGGCCGCGCTCGCCGGCGGGTTGTCGGACGGGTCGATGTCCGCCGGCCCCTCAGCCGATGACGCCCCCGGACCCCGCACGGACAGCAGTTCCACCGTGACGCGAGCGGGCTCGAGCCCCGCGCGTCCGGCGACGCCGTGGACGGCGCCGGCCCACGACGGGCCCGTCATACCGGCCCTGCCGGACCCGCTGAGGCTGCCGATCCGGCCGACTCCGCCGATCCTGCCGACCCCGCCGATGCTGCCGACCCCTCCGGCCCCAGCGCCGTCCTCGCCCAAACTGGGAAGTCCACCACACCGGCCCCCGTGCGCGACTCCTCGGCCGCGAACGCCATGAGGTGGCTGTCCAGCGCGGTGGCGAACGACAGCTCGCCCGTGCCCACGGTGCCGTCCGCGACGGCCCGGCAGAACGCGTCCATCAGGCCGTCGTCGCCGCCCGCGTGCCCGCGGTGGTCCGCGGCCACGGTGTCGGCGCGGGCGGCCAGAGTCCAGGTCCGGTGCCCGAGGGGTCCGGCGACGCCGGAGGACACCACCTCGACACCCGTCCCCGGAACCAGCAGCGCCTCGGGCAGCCCGCCCGACGGCGAGAACAGGTCGACCCGGATCTCGCCCGACCCCATGTGCCCGTGGAGCTGCCCGCGCGTGCCGGTGATCGCGAGGTGCCGGGTGTTCTCTGCGGTGAACGCGCTGGCCGTGAGCGTGGCGGTCAGCCCGGAGGCGAACCGCAGGAGCGTCTGCTGGTGGTCGGCCACGTCGTTGTCGCAGCGGTAGACGCAGCGCCCGTACGGGCCGCGCCGCAGGGCCGCGAGCCGGCCGGCGGGGGAGAGGTCGTCGCCCAGCATCGCGACGGGGTGGCCCGCGTGGTCGCGCAGGGCGTCCACGTAGTAGCGCGGCGCATGGAACGGGCAGGACGTCGCCGCGGGGCAGCCGTCCGTACAGCGTTCGGGCGCGCCGGCGGGCGCGTTCTCCGGCCGGAAGTGCAGCAGCGAGCCCTCGCTGGAGACCGCCTGGGGTGCGGCGCCCGCGAGCCAGCGGATCAGGTCGAGGTCGTGGCACGTCTTGGCCAGCACCATCGGGCTCGACTCCGCGGAGCTGCGCCAGTTCCCCCGCACGAACGAGTGCGCGAAGTGCCAGAACCCGATGTTCTCGCGCACCTCGATCGTCGCGAGGTCGCCCAGCGTGCCGGACGCCACGACGGCGCGGACGGCGCGCCAGAAGGGTGCGAACCGCAACACGTGCCCGACGGCGACCCGGGCACCCGTCCTGCGCACCACCTGGGCCAGGTCGGTCAGTCCGGTCAGCGTGGGGGCGGCGGGCTTCTCCAGCAGCATCGGCAGGCCGGCGTGTGCCACCGCGATGGCAGCGGGGACATGGAGGGCGTCCGGCAGGGCGATCAGCACGGCGTCGGGGCGCAGGTGGCCGACGTCGGCGACGAGGTCGCGCCAGTCGCGGTAGCGGGCCGCCATCGTGCCCGCCAGGGCGTCCAGCCGGGCGGGCGCCGGGTCGGCGACGCCCACGATCCGGGCGCGGTCCGGGTGCGCCCGCACCCAGCGGCCGTAGGCGTCGGCGCCCCGGCCGCCCGCGCCCAGCACGGCCAGGCGCAGGGGGACGCCCTGACGCGGCGGGACGGTCATCGCTCTGCCCTCATCGCTCTGCCCTCATCGCTCTGCCCTCATCGGGATCTCCTCATCGTTCTGCCCCCTGGACCAGCCCCGACACGATGTACCGCTGGGCGAGGAAGAACACGATCACCACGGGCACCGTCACCGCGATGGACCCGGCCAGCAGCACCGTCACCGGCACCTGGAAGTCGCCGAGCTGCGCGATACCCAGCGGTGCCGTCCAGAGGTCGCGGTGCTGCACCAGGAACAGCAGGGCGTAGAAGTACTCGTTCCAGGCGATCATGAACACGTAGATGGCGGTGGCCACCACGCCCGGGACGGCGATCGGCAGCACCACCCGGACCAGGAGCTGACCGAGCGAGCACCCGTCCATGATCGCGGCCTCCTCGACGCTGGCGGGCAGCGCCAGGAAGAAGTTGCGCATCATGTACAGGGCCACGGGCACCGTGGCCGCCACGTAGACGATCAGCAGGCCCACCAGGGAGCTGGTCAGGCCCAGCCGGGACAGGATCACGAACTTCGGCACCGCGAGCACGATCCCCGGGAACAGGTAGACCGCGAGGATGATGCCGTTGGTGACGGCCCGGCCCCGGTACCGCAGGCGGGCGGCGGCGTAGGCGCCGAGCACACAGACGACGACGCTCAGCACGACGGTCCCCAGGGCGACGCCCAGGGAGTTGAGCACGAACCGGCCCAGCCCGAACCCGCCGTCGGCCTCGTCCCGCATGGCCGTGGCGAACGCGGACAGGTCCAGGGTGGTCGGCAGGCCCAGCGGGTCGCGGGTGACCTCCCCGTACGGGCGCAGGGAGAGCACGACGCCGTACGCGACCGGGCCCAGCGACCACAGCAAGGCGATCGCGACGACGACGGCCCGGCCGGCGCGTGCCGCGGGGGTGGGGCGGACGCCGTTCATGACTCCTCCGTGCGCCGGGACAGCACCACGTACCCCACCAGCAGCACGCCCAGGATCAGGCTCATGAGCAGCCCGAACGCGGCGGCGCTGCCGATGTCCGCCTTGGTCACGAGCTCGGTGTAGACCTGGATGGCCATCACCTGGGTGCTCCCGGCGCCCTCGGTCAGCAGGTAGACGTCGTCGAAGCTCTGGAACGACCAGATGAACCGCAGCAGCAGGAGCAGCAGCGCCACGGCGCGCAGCTGCGGCAGCAGGATGAAGCGCAGGTTCTGGCGGCGGTTCGCGCCGTCGAGCGCCGCGGCCTCCTCGATCTCGCCGGGCACCGACTGCAGCCGGGCGGTGAGGAACAGGAAGGCGAGCGGCGCCGACTTCCAGATGTCGAACAGCACCACGACCAGCAGCGCGACCGGCACGGGGACGCCCCAGACGTCGGCCGAGGTGGTGCTGAGGAAGCCCACCGGCGTGTCCCAGCCGAGGTAGGCCCGCCCGAACGCGTTCACGACGCCGTACTGCGGGTTCAGCATCGTCCTCCAGATGGTCGCGGCGGCCACGACGGGCAGCACGTACGGGACCAGCAGCAGCGCGCGGACCAGCCCGCGGCCGGCGAACGGCCGGTGCAGCGCCAGGGCCAGCACGAGGCCCACGGCCAGCGACCCGGCCGCCGTCAGGCCCGCGTACAGGACCGTGGTCCACAGGGCGCCCCAGAACGCCTGCGACGCCGCCGCCCGGCGGAAGTTGTCCAGCGACCACTCGACCGGCTCCGTGCCGAGGAACGGGATGTCGACCAGCCGGATCTCCGAGAAGCCGAACACCACCACCAGCGCGAACGGCAGGAGCACGACCAGGGCGACGACCGCCAGGGACGGCGAGACGAGCAGCCAGCCGGAGCGGTTCTCGCGCCGGGCGCGGCCCGTCGCGGCACCGGTCGGCGCGCCATGGGACCGACCGGCACCGGACCGACCAGCACCGGACGGGCGGGCGATCCTGGCGCGGGCCGACGGCGAGCGACCGGGCGTCACTGGTCCTGCTGCAGCGCCGTCACGTCGGCGGCCATCTGCCGGGTCACGTCGGCGGGGTCGGTGCCGCGGTACAGCGGGTCGAGCTGCTGCGCCAGGGTGCCCTGCGTGGCCACGAGGCCGGCGAGCGTCGCGTCCGGCGTGCCCTGGCCCCAGCGCGCGACGGCGGACATGCCCTCGCCCATGGCGGTGACCAGGTCGTCGCCGTACACCTCGGCGACCGACGACTCGACCTTCGGCCCGAAGCCCAGGCCGCCCCAGGCGTCCAGGTACTCGGTCGGGTTCTCGGGTGTCCCGGTCCGCAGGGGGAGGCGGCCCTCCGTCGCGACGGCGAGCGTGTCGGCGTAGCCCTCGCCCAGCACGAACTCGACATACTGCCGGGCCTCGTCGGCGTTCGCGTGCGCCGGGACCGCGTAGGCGAGGGTGGCGCCGAACTGGGCGGGCGCGGCGTCGTCCGCGGCGGAGCTGTCGGCGGACGCCGCCGAGGCGGCCGGCGGGTCCAGCACCGTGATGAAGCCGGAGTTCTTCGCGAGGAACTCCGGGTCGTCGGCGCACTGCTCGCACGACGGCGGCACCGCCTCGTCGAGGTTCGCCAGCTCGTCCAGGATGTGGGTCGAGAACAGCAGCATGGCGGCGTCGCCCGCCAGGTACGCGGCGCGTGCCGACTCGACGTCGTAGTCGCCCGCGACCGACGAGTCGCGCAGCTCCTTGAAGAGCCCGGCGGCCTCGGTGCACTCGGGCGAGTCGATGGTCACCTCGCCGTCGGACACGAGGCGGCAGCCCGCCGACTGGAAGATCGACTCGATCCCCTCCGTGCCCGACGCCGTGCCGGACTGCGTACCCAGCGCGATGCCCGTGACGTCCAGCTCCTTCTTGACGGCCGTGGCGGCCTGCGCGAGCTCGGCGACCGTGGTCGGCACCTCGACGCCCGCCTCCCGAAGCAGGTCGGTGCGGTAGGCGATGAGGTGCACCCAGCCGTCGCTGGGGACGGCGGCGATCGTGCTCTCGGCCGTGCCCTCGTCAGAGCCGGCGTCCTGCACGGTGACCGCGCCGAGCGCGTTCTCGTTGAACGTGGCGGGGTCCAGGGCGTCGAGGGCCTCCTGGACGACGTCGGTGTCCAGGAGGCCCTGCGACTGCCACGAGGTGACCTGCGAGGCGCCCGCGAGGATCACGTCGGGCACCTCGCCCGAGGCGGCGCCGGTGACGAGGGCCTGGTCCTGGTCGGCCGCGGCGAGCGGGACGACGTCGACCTCGATGCCGGTCTCCTGCGTGAACCTCGCGGCGACCGCCTCCTGGGCGGCGACCCGTTCGGGCGTGGACTGCGGTGTCCAGAAGGTGATGGACCCCGACTGCTCCTCGGCAGGCGCGCCGCACGCGGCGAGCAGGGCGGCGGTGGCGGTCAGTGCGACGACGGCGACGGACGGGCGGATGCGACGGTGCATGGTCGTTCCCTCCACGGTGCGGGCCTTGCGTGTGGGACCTTGCGTGTGCAGGCCTTGCTGGGGCGAGCCTTGCTTGCGGGCACGTGCTGGGTGCCCCAGAGACTTCACCCCGTCGTGGGACCAGTCAAGGACGACGCGCCGGGGACGCTGGGACGGGCACGTCCACGACGCGGGCGTCGCCGACGACGGGGACCAGGGTGCCCGCCGACGCGGCGGCGACGTCCGCGACCAGGGCCTCGACCTGGTGCTTCGGCACGAGCAGGCGCAGCCGGGCGACGGCGTCGTAGGCCGGCGGCTCCATGACCGAACCGTGCGCGGACGCCCAGTCGCGCAGCATGTTGTCGATCCGGCCGGCGTCGGCGTGGGGGACCGGGACCTCGGTCTCCAGGAGCAGCTCGCGGCGCAGCAGTGCGCCGGTGGTGGCGGCCTCGTCCAGGGCTGCGGCGACCGCGCCGGAGTAGGCGCGCACGAGCCCGCCCGCCCCCAGCTTCACGCCGCCGAAGTACCGCGTGACGACGGCGACCACGTCCGTGCGGCCGCGGTGCCGCAGGACCTCCAGCATCGGGACGCCGGCCGTGCCGCTGGGTTCCCCGTCGTCGGAGGAGCGGGCCTGGTCGGCGCGGGTGCCGAGCACCATGGCGACGCAGTGGTGCCGCGCGTCCCAGAGCTCCTTGCGGAGGCGCGCGATGACGGCGTCGGCCTCCGCGACGCTGCGGGCGGGCGCGAGGTGGGCCAGGAACCGGGACTTCTTGATGACCAGCTCGTGGTCGACGGGGCGGGCGATCGTGCCGGGGAGGTCCACCGTCAGAGGGTACGCACCGCGTCGTCGTCGTACGGCGACTGCCTGGCGATTCCGCTCGCGATTCCTCGCGAGCCCCCTTGATTAATAGTGTGCCAAGCGTATATTCAGACCCATGACCAGTGACGACGTCGTCCCACCACCAGCCCCGGCCGGGGAGCCCGGCCGCTACCCGCGGCCGCCGGTGACTCTCGAGGAGGCCGAGTGGGTGTGGCGCGAGCTGTCCACGGAGGCGATGCGGCCCGGGGCCAAGCCGGAGGCGGCGCGCCTGGCGGTGATCACGGGGCTGGTGCGGGCGACGGGCTCCCGGTACGGGGACCTGCTGCGCGTACGGGTCGAGGACATCGACCTGGGGCCGGCGCGCGCCAAGGCGACCGAAGGCAGCGTGCTGGTGCGGCACGGCAAGCACCGCACGCCACGCCGGCACCTGCTGCCGGCCGACCTCGTGGTGCTGCTCAAGCACTGGATGGTGGTGCGCGAGGAGCTCGCGGCCGAGCTGGAGGGCTCGGTCCCGCGGGCGCTGCTGCTCACGGTGCACCACACGCACGACAACGGGACCACCGTCGCGTCCGGCCTGCCGATCACGCGGCAGGGACTGGTGCTGTCGTGGCGCCGATTCGTGCACCGGACCAACGCCCGCTACGGCGCGCTGCGCCCGCCGCTCCCGACCCGCTTCGAGCAGGTCCGCCGAGCCTGGACGGACGCCTCCCAAGAAGGCTGAGCCGAACGAGGAGGTGCCGAACGAGGGGGGGTCAGGAGGTGGTGATGCCTACCAGCGGCGCGGTCGGGGTCGAGGAGGGGAGCGCCTGGAAGCCGTAGCGGTCGTAGAACTTCGCGGCCGCCGTGTTCTCCGACGCGTAACCCAGGTGCACGCCCGGCACGCCCCGCTCCGCGAGCGCCGCCCGGAGGGTGTCGATGAGCTGGGAGCCCAGGCCGCGGCGCTGCAGCACGGGCAGGAGGTCGATGTGCAGGTGGGCGGGGTGCGTCTCCAGCTCGCCGTGGCGCAGGCCGCGGACCATGCGCTCGGGGTCCGCGCCGTCGCGCAGGAGCTGGGCCTCGGTGTAGCCGGGGTTGTGTCCGGTGGCCGGGCCGGGTGCGGGGTGGCGTTCGACGAAGGCCGGCGTCCACTCGCGTGCCCACCACTGTGCGAAGGCGCGGGTGTCGGCGGCGGCGACGATGTATCCGGTGGCGCGGCCCTCGTGCTCGACGACCCAGGCGAGGTCGGGGGAGTGGTCCACGTAGGGCAGCGCGTAGACGTCGGGCATGATCAGGTCGGACGAGTAGAGGCCGCGTGCGTCGGTGCCGGCCGCGGCGGTGCGGACGCAGATGTCGGCGACGTCGGCGCGGTCGGCGACGTGGTACTGACGGATGAATGGCTCGCTCACCGCGACAGACTAGCGCGCCGGGGCGCGCTGCCGGCGTTACCCCGAGTTTGCCCCGGGAACATGCCAGTCACGGGATCGTCACGGGTTCGCAATGTGCAATTATCACCCAAGTTCGTTACGGTCGATTTGTCATGCAGAACCTCGAAGAGGAACTCAAGCACATCCATCCGACCGAGACCACGGTGGCGCTGAGGGAGCCCACCGTCGATGACGGAGCAGCGATGTGGCGCCTGGCGCGCGACAGCAAGACGCTGGACCTCAACTCGTCCTACGCGTACCTCCTCTGGGCACGTGACTTCGCCCGGACCTCGGTCGTCGTGACCGTCGACGGCGAACCCGCCGGGTTCGTCACGGGGTACGTCCGGCCCGACGAGCCGACCACGCTGATGGTCTGGCAGGTGGCCGTGGACCACGCCTACCGCGGACAGCGGCTGGCGTCCCGGATGCTCGCGCACCTCGCGGGGCAGCATCCCGGGTGCACCCACGTCGAGACCACCATCACCTCGGACAACACGGCGTCGATCGCGCTGTTCATGTCCTTCGCGTCGGCCCAGGGTGCGCCCGTCGACGTGCGGACCGTCTTCCCCACGGAGGCGTTCCCGGACGGCCATGACGCGGAGCTCGTGTTCCGCATCGGGCCACTCTCCTGACCTGGTCCCGGTCAGACACCCCGGCACGACCCAGCAACACCCCACACGATCAACCCCACACGATCAACCCCAGCCGAGTCCGGCCAGCAGGGCCGGACCGCAGAAGGAGCCATGCGCCCGAACACCGCCATGCCCACCGGTCCGTCGATCAGCAGCACCAGCAGCGTCACTAGTGCCAGCAGTGCCAGTAGTTCCGGCAGCACGAGCATCTTCGACGAGCTCGAGTCCCAGGTGCGCAGCTACTGCCGGAGCTGGCCCGCGACCTTCACCACGGCGTCCGGCAGCACGATCCAGGCCGAGGACGGCCGAAGTTATCTCGACTTCTTCGCCGGGGCGGGCGCCCTCAACTACGGGCACAACCACCCGGTGCTGCTGGACGCGCTGATCGACTACCTGCGCAGCGGCGGGATCGTGCACGCGCTCGACATGCACACGGTGCCCAAACGGGCGTTCCTGACGACGTTCCGGGACCGGATCCTGGCGCCCCGCGACCTGAACTACAAGGTGATGTTCCCCGGCCCGACCGGGACCAACTCGGTGGAGAGCGCCCTCAAGCTGGCCCGCAAGGTGACCGGCCGGCAGCACATCCTGTCGTTCACCAACGCGTTCCACGGCATGACGCTGGGCGCACTCTCGGTGACCGGCAACTCGATGAAGCGCAACGGCGCGGGCCTGCCGCTCACCAACAGCTCGAAGATCCCGTACGACGACTACTTCTCGGGCGCCACGGACGACTTCCTGTGGCTCGAACGGGTACTGAGCGACAGCGGTTCCGGCGTCGACAAGCCCGCGGCGATCATCGTGGAGTCCGTGCAGGGCGAGGGCGGGCTCAGCGCCGCGCGGCCCGAGTGGCTGCGCGCGCTGTCCGAGCTGTGCCGCGCCCACGGGATCCTGCTGATCCTGGACGACGTGCAGGCCGGCTGCGGCCGCACGGGCGAGTTCTTCAGCTTCGAGGAGTCGGGCATCGTGCCCGACATCGTGTGCCTGTCGAAGTCGATCTCCGGCTTCGGGCTGTCCATGGCGCTCACGCTGATCCGCCCCGAGCTGGACCAGTGGGAGCCCGGCGAGCACAACGGCACGTTCCGCGGCCAGAACACCTCGTTCGTCACGGCCACCGCAGCGCTGAACCAGTTCTGGGCGAACGACACCTTCGCCGAGGGCGTCCGGGCGCGCGCCGTCGAGCTGCGCGACGGCCTGACCCAGATCGCGAACGGGTACGACGGCGCCGTCGTCAAGGGCCGGGGGTTCCTGACCGGCATCAAGTTCACCGACCCGTCGGCGGCGTCCAAGATCGCCGCGGCATCCTACGGCCGGGGCCTGCTGGTGGAGACGTCCGGGCCCGAGGACGAGGTGCTCAAGACGATGCCCGCGCTGACCATCGGCTCGGACGAGCTGCGGTCCGGGGTGGACATCATCGCGGCAGCGACGGCCGAGGTGCTGGGCGCGCCGGCCGTTCACGACAGCGCTGTCGGCGTCGCCGGCCACGAGAACGGAACCGACCCCCGAGGAGAGGAAGACAAGTGATCGTCACGCGACTGGCCGACCTGGAGGGCACCGACCGCGACGTCCGGTCCGAGACCTGGCGGAGCCGCCGCCTGGTGCTCGCCCAGGAGGGCGTGGGCTTCTCGTTCCACGAGACCACCATGTACGCCGGCACGGAGACCGAGATGTGGTACGCCAACCACATCGAGGCCGTGTACTGCGTGGGCGGCACCGGCGAGCTGGAGAACCGGGAGACCGGCGAGCGCCATCAGATCTCGGACGGGACGATGTATCTGCTGGACGGCAACGAGAAGCACACGATGCGGCCGACGACGGACCTGCGGCTGATCTGCACGTTCAACCCGCCCGTCACGGGGCGGGAGGTGCATGACGCCGACGGTGTGTACCCGCTGGTGACGCAGGAGGAGCTCCAGTCCTGACGCTCTGCTGACACGCGCGGTGCTCACGTGCACGGTGCTGACACGCACGGTGCTCACGTGTCAGACGCCCAGGTCACTCCGGTGACCTGGGCGTCTGAGACGTCGGCGCGGAAGTGCTTCCGTCAGGACTCCGTCAGCGCACCCGACGTCGACTCGAGGTGGGCGCGGACGAACCAGTGGAACTGCTCGAGGTCGTGCAGGTGCCCGATGAGCAGGTCGTTGGTGACGTCGTCGAGCTTGGCCGTGGCGTCCGCGGCGTTGCGGTGCGCGGTGATGACGCCGGCGTACACGTCGTCGAGGGCCGCGAGGTGCTGGATGGCGGGCGCTCGGCCCAGGGCGTAGTCGTCCCAGGTGCGGGAGGCGACGAGCGCGCCGGGGGTGCCCACGGGTACGACGCCGAGGGTGGCGATGCGTTCGGCGATCTGGTCGACCATGACGCGGACGGCGTCGACCTGCGGGTCGAGCATCTCGTGGACGCCGATGAAGTGCGGACCCACCACGTTCCAGTGCACGTGCTTGAGGGTCAGGTGCAGGTCGTTCAGCGCGTGCAGCCGCTGCTGGAGGATCTCGGCGACCTCGGCCCCCTGCTCGGGGGTGAGGGACGGGACGGTGTAGCGGGGCAGCTTCGGGGACATCGGTGGTCCTCCTGTTCCGGCCGGCGGTGGGACGCGTCCATCGTCACGCGGTCAGCGGTGAGTCGCCAGCGCGAGGAACGCGATCCCGGCCACGCCGAGGGCGGCGAGGAGGACGGCGCCCGGCAGGGTGGCCCCGGAGACGAGCATCGCGAGCGCCGCGAGGAGGGTGGTGCCGCCCAGGACGGCGAGGTCGCGTCGCCAGCCGGTGAGCAGGGCGGCGATCTCGGCGCGGCCACGGAGCGGGACGTGTGCGGCCCACCAGGTGAGGCGGGCGACGAGGTAGCCCTGGAGCGCGACGAGGAGGGACCACGGGTCGAACGCCCGGCCGGCGTCGCCGCCGGGGGACAGGCCCCAGAAGAGGAGGGCGGCCAGGACGAGCGCGCCGGCCGCGGTCGCGGGGGTGGGGCGTGTCGTCAGGAGGATCGTGAAGAGGGCGGCCAGGGTCCAGACGATCGCGGGTGACAGGTCGGGGGTGCGGGAGGCTGCGGTGAGGAACAGCGCGGGGACGAGCAGGAGCAGGGCGAGGCGCAGGGTCCAGCCGCGCAGGGTGGGGCCGGTCTCGATGGTGATCTCGGGCAGGGGACGCGCGGTGGGGTCGCTGGTCAGGCGCAGGCGGGTGAGCTGCAGGAGGTGGGACCAGTCGGCGGCTCGGGTGGGGTTCATGGGGTGCCCGTCCGTCCGGGGACGTGTCGTTCGGCGGCGCGGGCGAGCGTCTCGAACCTGATGGTGGCCTGGTCTCGTTCGGAGCCGGCCCAGCGGACGACGGGTACGCCCTCCCCGGTGAGGGCGGCGAGCCGGTCCTCGCGTTCGAGGCGGGCGATGCGCCAGGCGATGCGGAGGTGGTTCTCGGTGACGGGGTGGACGTCGGGCAGGGTGTCGATGACGACGACGGGGTGGCCCTTGGTACGCCAGGTGCGCACGAGGTGCAGGGGTTCGTCGTCGAGCACGGTGGTGAAGAGGTAGACGATCGCGTCGGCGGGGACCTGGGGCGGGCGGACCCGGTGGACGGAGGCGCGGTCCTTGGGGTGGGCGAGGGCGAGGCCGTGCACGACGCGGCGCAGGTGCCGGCGGCCGGCGGCGGGCGGCAGGGGCCGGCGGCGGCGGGCGAGGTCCTCGAGGCCGACGCGGTCGCCGCCCTCGACGAGGGCGCGCGCGATGGAGGCGGCGGCGTGCCGGGCGAGGTCGAGGGAGGTGGGTTCGTCGACGCGGAGGGTGCCGTAGCCGCGCCAGGTGTGCAGGTCGGGGCCGACATCGTCGCGGGAGTCGACGACGAGCACGGCGGTGGCCTCAGCGGTGGCGTAGGTGCGGCGTACGTAGAGGGTGTCGAGGTCCGGGGAGCGGCGGGCGGTGGTGCGCCAGTCGATGCGGCGCAGGCGGTCGCCCGGGGTGAAGGGGTGGATGTCGCGCAGCTCGGCGCCGTCGCCGAGGCGGCGTGAGGAGTGGGGGCCGGTGAGGCCGCGCAGGCGCTGCGGGAGGGGCAACCTGCCGAGAGGCGCGGCGGCGGGCAGGACGAGGCGGCGGGTGCTGCCGACCTGGACGGGTTCCTGCTCCCAGGTGGCGCGGAGCGAGCCGCGCAGGTCGATGGCGAAGGTGTCCTGCGGCCCGGTGCGGACGGACGACAGGCGCAGCGGGACGTCGCGGGCGGGTGCCGGGTGCGACGGCGGGGTCGGGTGCGGGGTCGGGTGCGGCGCCGTGCGCAGGGTCACCTCGGTGGTGCGGTGCCCGGCGGCGCCGATGCGTAGGTGGACGACGTCGGCGGCGCCGGGGTCGACGCGGAGCGTGGCGGTGAGCTCACCGGCGGCGGCCGAGCCCTCGGGCTCCTGGAGGGTGCCGCGCGGCTCTGCGTCCTCAGCCGTGGCCTCAGCCGTGTCCCCGGCGAGGCCCGGGCGTCCCGACCGGGCCCAGGCAGCGGCGAGCAGGCCGGGCACGCCGATCAGGGCGAGGTCGGCTCGCCCGCCGAGCACGCCCAGGGCGAGCAGGACGACGCCGGCCACGACGGCGGCGGTGTACGCGGACGTGAGCTGCCAGCCCCGGGAGGAAGGCCCCTCGGGGCCGGTGACGCCGCCGACCGTCATCGCGACCGGACCGTGGTGGGGGTCGGCACGGCCCGCAGGAGGTCGGAGACGACGGTCTCGGGGCGGGTCGCGGAGGCCCAGGCGGTCGGGGTGAGCGTGATGCGGTGCGCGAGCACGGGCACCGCGACCCGCTTGACGTCCTCGGGCAGCACGTAGTCGCGCCCGTCCAGGACGGCGACCGCGCGGGCCAGGAGCACGAGGTTCTGCGACCCGCGGGGTGAGGCGCCGACCTCCAGGGCGGTGTGCCCGCGGGTCGAGGCGGCCAGGTCGACGCAGTAGCGCACCACGTCGGTGTCCACGGCGACCGCCTCGGTGCCGGCCTGCATGGCGAGCACCGTCGCGGGCTCGACGACCTGCCGCACCGGTGCGGCCTCCTGCCGGCGGGCGAGCCGGCGGGTCAGGACCTCGGCCTCCTGGTCGGCGTCGGGGTAGCCCACGGCGAGCCGCACCATGAACCGGTCGAGCTGCGCCTCGGGCAGCGGGTAGGTGCCCTCGTACTCGACCGGGTTGGAGGTCGCCAGCACGTGGAACGGGCGGGGCAGCGGGCGGCTGGTGCCCTCGATGGAGACCTGGCGCTCCGCCATCGCCTCCAGCAGCGCGGACTGGGTCTTCGGGGCCGTGCGGTTGATCTCGTCGGCGAGGAACAGGCCGGTGAACACCGGGCCGGGCCGGAACTCGAACGTGCGGGTGGCCGGGTCGAACACGGACGAGCCCGTGATGTCGGCCGGCAGGAGGTCCGGGGTGCACTGCAGGCGGGCGAAGTCGAGGCCCAGCGCGGCGGCCAGCGACCGGGCCGCGAGGGTCTTGCCGAGCCCGGGCACGTCCTCGAACAGCACGTGCCCGCCCGCGAGGATGGTCGCCAGCGCGATCTGGAGCGCGTCCCGCATGCCGACGACGGCCGTGCCGACCTCGGCGAGGACCCGTTCCCCGAGCGCGGCGACGTCGGCGACGGGCAGGGGGCTCGCGGTGCCGGGACCGGCGGCCGGACCCGTGTCGGGGGCTTCGTTCAGGTCAGGCACGGTTCTCCTCGTGGGTGGGCACGGTGGGGGCGGGCACAGTGGGGGTAGGCGCGATGGGGGTAGGCGCGATGGGGGTGGCGGCCGAGCGTCCTGCGGGAGCCGCCCCCAGGCGTTCGATCGCGTCGAGCCAGGACTGCAGGGTCCGGGCGGTCGGCGCCTGGCGGGACGAGAGCTGCCGCACCACCTGTGCGCCAAGCAGCCGCTCGACGTCGGGCACCGCTGCGGGGTCGGCGGGATCGACGCCGTGGGCGCGGACCCGGTCGGCAGCGAGCGCCCGGACGCGGCGGACGACGCGTTCGGTGACGCGTCCGTCACGGGTGAAGGTGGACCAGCTCAGGTCGGAGACGTCGTGCCGTCCGCCGGCGCGGGCCTCGGTGACGACGTGGGGCCACTCGGGGTCGGCGGCCTTGTCCTCGGTCCTGGACCACAGGGCGGCCAGGGCGAGGGTGACGGCCACGGCCGCGGCGGCGTGCCAGGGGTCGATGACCTGCCAGAAGGCGAGCCCGGCGGCGACGACGGCGGCGGTGACCGTGATCGCGGTGAGGCGCTGCCAGTTCCAGTTCCGGTTCATCGGGGTCCGGGCTCCTCTCCGGGGCCGGGCTCTTCGACGTCGGGCTTTCCGGCGTAGGGCTGTCCGACGTCGGACCGCTCGATGTCG
Source organism: Promicromonospora sp. NPDC090134 (assembly GCF_044746965.1). Taxonomy (NCBI): domain Bacteria; kingdom Bacillati; phylum Actinomycetota; class Actinomycetes; order Micrococcales; family Promicromonosporaceae; genus Promicromonospora; species Promicromonospora sp. NPDC090134. The sequence continues at coordinate 26,519 of NZ_JBIVCZ010000009.1, forward strand.
GACCGCTCGATGTCGAGCGTGCGGGCGATGTCCGCGAGCGCCGTGCGGGCCTGGGCGACGGTGGTGGTGTCGATGGGGCGGTCGGTGAAGCGGGCGCGCTGGTAGAGGGTGCGCAGTCGGGTGACGGCGTCGGGTGGGGCGGGGGTGGCGGCCAGGACGGTGCTGGTGAACTCGGTGGGGGTCTGGGCGGGGTCGCGGCGGGTGCCGGCGCGGGCTGCTGCTTCTTCGAGGGCTACCCAGGCGGCGACGACGGCGTCGCGGGGGCGGGCGTGTCCTTCGAGGTGTCGCAGGGCGCGGGTGACGGCGTCCTGCAGCTCGGGGAGGTCGATGTCTTCGCCGAGGGTGGCGGTGGTGGTGCCGGCGGCGAGGTTGTCGGGGTCGGTGTCGATGGGTTCTCGGCGGATGGCGAGGAGCCGGCGGGCGGCGAGCGTGAGCAGGGCGGCGACCAGGAGTGCGACGAGGGTCACGATGGTCGCGATGATCCAGCGGGCGTCGACGGGGTCGGGTTGTTGGGCTGGTGGTGCTTCGGGGGTGCCGGAGGGTGCGGGCTGGGACTGCGGGGCCTGGGAGATCTCGACGGTGGGCAGGCGGGGTGTGCCGAGGGTCCAGGGGGTGGCGGTGGCGGCGCCGAGCACGACGACGGTGACGAGCACGCAGATCAGGGCGAGGCGAGATCGGGGCGCTGTGCGTGGTGTCGGCTGTGGCATCCGGTGCTGCTTCCCGTGCTGGTTCCTGAGGGTCATCCGGTGGTGAGCCGGTGGGCGTGGACGCCGGCGACGGCGGCCGCGACGAAGGAGGCGGGGTCGGCGTCGAGGCCGCGGCCCATGGTGCGCAGTCCGGCGGGGGAGGTGCGCAGGGTGTCGAGGAGGGTGGTGTCGGCGGGGACGTCGACGAGGGTGTGCGGTGTGGTGTCGGCGAGGGTGCGGGCCTGGTCGTGGACGCGGCCGGTCAGGGGGGCGCCCCAGGCGGGCAGGTTCTCGACGTCGGCGGTGGGGACGGGGACGGGGACGTCGGCGGGGGCGAGGGCGACGCGCCCGTAGGCGGTCAGGGAGTGGTGGGAGACGCCGAGGTGGCGGTCGCGCGGGTCGGCTCCGGAGACGCGCAGGGAGGCGACGGGGCGGCCACCGAGGGTGGCGGTGGCGTTGACGGCCTCGCCGGCGGCGACGCCGGAGTAGCCCCAGCGTGTGCCGGTGCCGAGGTTGCCGGGTCCCTGGGTGACGACGGCGACGTCGCACCCGGCGACGTGCCGGGCGGCCAGGAGGCCGGTGTGCACGGTGACGGCCTCGAGGTCGCCGCCGTAGGCCTGGCCGACGGTGACGCAGGTGGTCAGCCAGTCGGTCTCCCGCAGGGCGGCGACGGTGCGGGAGAACGCGGCGGGCAGGGCGCCGCCGTCGGTCATGACGTAGGCGACCCTGAGGTCGCCGGGTGCGCGTCCGGCCGCGGCGGCCGCGTGACGCAGCCCGGCGACGACGGCGGGCAGGGCGGAGTGCAGGTCGGCGACGACGACGGGCATGCCGTCGAGACTGTCGGCATCGGCCAGGGTGGTGTGGTGGGGCGACTCCTGCTCGTCGACGCCGAGCACCATGGTCTGCAGGGGCGTGTACCGGGCCTTGACGAGGTGGCCGGGCCCGACGGCGGGGTCGGGCGGCAGGGCGGTGCCGGGCGCGGCGGGGCCGACGACGAGGGCGTACCCGCCGGTGCCGAGGCCGCGGGCCAGCGCGGACACGTTCAGCAGCAGCGCGTCGCCGGGCGCCGGCTCGCCGACGAGGTCGGTGTACGCCAGGGCGCGGACCGTCAGCTGTCCGGACGCACCCTCGGAAACGCCATCGACTGCCCTACCGGGCAGGGGCCGGTCGAGCGTCACCTGGAGCTCGAGGGCTCCTCGCCACGACTTGCCTGTGGAAATCACGGTCCCGATCCGCCACGTCATCACACGGTGGAGGTTACCGCCCGATACCGTTGTCCTGATGTCCAGCGACCTGCCCCCCACCTCATCTCCCACGGTGCCACCCGGTGCGTCATCCGGCGCGCCGTCGGCCCCTTTGTCGAACCAGCCGTCGAACCAGCCGGCCAACCAGCCGTCGAACCAGCCCGCCAACCAGCCCGCCGGCACGGCGCTCAATCCGGCCGAACGGCTCCTGAATCTCGTCATCGCGCTCGTGAACACGAACGCGGCGATGACCAAGCAGCAGGTGCGCACCGCCGTGGCCGGCTACTCGGACGCGCCCAGCGACGAGGCGTTCGAGCGGATGTTCGAGCGGGACAAGGACATGCTGCGGGCCCTGGGCATCCCCGTGGTGACGGTCGGGACCGGCGGGCACACCGACGAGCTCGGGTACCGGATCGACCAGGACGCCTACGCGCTGCCGTCGATCGACCTGACGCCGGCCGAGCTCGGCGTGCTGTCCCTGGCAGCCCAGTTCTGGCAGGACAAGACACTGCAGACCGACATCACGCGCGCCATGGTCAAGCTGCGCGCCGCCGGGGCGGGGGACCCGTCGGCCGACGCCCTGGCCGGGCTCGCGCCGTCCGTGCGCGCCGTCGGCGACGCCTACGGGCCGCTCATGGAGGCGATCGAGGCCCGCCGCGTGGTGACGTTCAGCTACCGCGCCGCGTACAACGGGGCCGTGCTGACCCGGCACGTCGAGCCGTGGCGCATCGCCGCGCGCGACGGCGGCTGGTACCTCATGTGCTTCGACCGCGACCGGCAGGCGCCCCGCGTGTTCCGCATGTCGCGCATCGAGTCGCGCGTGCGCGTCATCGGCCCCGCGAACGCCTACGAGGTGCCCGACTTCGACACCGATGCGATGCTGGGCGGCGGGCCGCACGGCGAGATGCGGCAGGCCGTCGTCGCCGTCCGCCCGGAGCGCGCGAGCGCGCTGCGCGCCCGCGCCAAGGCCGTGCCGGACGGCGAACGCTCCGCCTACGACGCGCGCCTGGCCCGGACACCCGCAACGGTGGATGGCGGCGGTGAACCCGCCGGGTGGGACATCCTGCAGGTGCCCTACCGGTCCCTGACCGGCATGGCGTCCGAGGCCGCCGGGTACGGCGCCGCGCTCGTCGTCCTGGAACCCGAGTCCGTGCGGGAGGAGACCGTGCGCCGGCTCACCGCCGCCGCGGCGGTCGCTTCGTCCCCCGGCGCTTCGTCCACCGGCGGTTCGTCCCCGAGCGGTTCGTCCCCCGGCAGCAGTACCTTCCACGGTGTCCGGGCGGAGGTGTCCCGTGGCTGAGCGCGCCGACGACAGGCTCCTGCGCCTGCTGGGCATCGTCGCCTACCTCGACGGCGCCGGGCCCGTGTCCGTGGCCGACCTCGCCGGCCGGTTCGGCACCACCCCCGCCCAGATCCAGAAGGACGTCGACGCCCTGTGGGTCTCCGGCACCCCCGGGTACTGGCCCGACGACCTCATCGACTTCGACGCCGCGTCCATCGACCGCGGCGTCGTGCACCTGACCGAGGCGCGCGGCATGACCCGGCCCCTGCGCCTCGGCACCCGGGAGGCCGTCGCCCTGGTCGCGGCCCTGCGGGCCATGAAGGCGACCGGCGCCGTCCAGGCCGACCCCGCGCGGTCCGCCGTCGTCGAGTCTGCGCTGCGCAAGCTCACCGACGCCACCGGCGAGGCCGCGAGCGCCGTCGACGTGCGGCTCGCGCCGGGCGGTGACAAGCAGGTCGTGGCGGCGATCTCGTCGGCGCTGGCGAACCGGCACCGGCTGCGGATCCGGTACGTGACGTCGTCGGACGTGGTCAGCGAGCGGGACGTGGACCCGGTGCGGCTGCACACGCAGGACGAGTTCGCCTACCTCGCGGCCTGGTGCTATCGGGCGCAGGCGCCGCGCACGTTCCGGGTGGACCGCATCCTGGAGGCCACGGAGACGGACGTGCCGGTGCAGGCGCATCCCGGGCAGGAGCCGGAGATAGATTTCGGCGCGCTGTTCGCGGGTGGTTCCTCGCCGCTGGCGACGATCCGGTTCGCGCCGCGGGCCCGGTGGTTCGCGGAGGAGGTGCCGGTCGAGTCGGTGCGCAACCTGCCGGACGGTGACTTCGAGGTCACGCTGCGGGTCACGAACCCGGGGTGGCTGCGCAGCACGCTGATCCGGCTCGCGCCGCTGGTGCGCTCGGTCTCCCCGCAGGCCCTGGCCGCGGATGTCGCGGGTGCGGCCACGGCCGCGCTGGCCCTGTACGGGGACGGTGCTGGTGTGGGTGACGGCGTGGATGACGGCGTGGATGACGGCGCGCGCGACGCAGCCACATCGGCCGATCAGCACTAGGCTGGGCGACCATGTGGTTCTGGGTATGGACCCTCTTGATCGTGGGCACCCTCGTCGGAGCGTTCTTTCTGGCCCGTTCGCTGTGGCGTGCGGCCAAGGGGCTCCTGGAGGAGCTGGGCCGGGCCTCGCAGCGTTTCGGCGAGTCGGCCGACCGGCTGCAGGAGGCGTCCGACCGGGCGCGTGAGGCGGCGAGCACGCAGCACGCCGGGCCGAGCCTGTTCGACGACGTGACGATCCACTACCAGCGCGTCCACGCGCAGCGGGTGGCGCGCGCGGGACGCAGGGACGCCCGGCGGACACGGAACGTCGCGACCTGGCAGAAGTGGAAGCACTTCAACGAGTAGAACCGTCGGTACGGGCGTGCCGCGCCTGGGACGGCGATCGCCATTTCACGTCCATCACCCGGCTACCGTTGTGCCCCCTCGGTTCGCGTAGGATCGGGCATATCCGCACCACAATCAGCACCGCACCGTAAGGAGTCACCATGGGCGCCATGCAGCCGTGGCACTGGATCGTCCTGCTCGTCGTCGTCCTGCTGCTCTTCGGGTCCACCCGCCTGCCGGGTCTGGCCAAGAGCGTGGGCCAGTCGATGAAGATCTTCAAGAAGGAGATCAAGGACATGCGCGACGACAGGTCGGACGCCGACGGCAACGCTGCCGACAACGCGCCGGGCGCCGCGACCACCAACACGAGCACCAACACGAGCACCAACGGACCGGGTACCGGTTCAGGCACGGGGTCGACCCCCGGCCTGATCGACCACAAGGACCGCGACATCCCCAAGGCCTGATCGGTGGCACGTACGAGACGGGCGTCCGACGGTCGGATGCCGCTGCTCGAGCACCTGCTCGAGCTCCGCAAGAGGTTTGTCCTGATCGCCGTCGGCCTGGTGGTGGGTGCCATCGTCGGGTGGTTGGTCTACGACCCGCTGCTGGTCCTGCTCCAGCGTCCGCTCGTCGTGGCGGAGGAGATGCGGGGCAACGAGATGACCCTGAACTTCGCCGGGCCGATGGCGGCGCTGGACCTGAAGATCAAGTCGTCGTTGTTCCTGGCCGTGTTCCTGACCTGCCCGTGGTGGCTGTACCAGGTGTGGGCGTTCATCACGCCGGGTCTGAACCGTAACGAGAAGAAGTACGCGTACGGGTTCGTCGGCGCGGCGTTCCCGCTGTTCCTCGGCGGGGCGTACATGGCATGGCTCGTGTTCCCGCACGCGATCCAGATCCTGTCGGGGTTCCTGCCCGACGACGCGACCGCGTTCACCAACGCCCAGGAGTACCTGTCGCTGGTGATGCGGCTCCTGATCGCGTTCGGGCTCGCGTTCCTGTCGCCGGTGCTGCTGGTCGGGCTGAACTTCGCCGGCCTGCTGTCCGGCAAGGCGCTGCTGGGCGGCTGGCGGTGGGCCATCCTCGTGGCGTTCACGTTCGCGGCGATCATCACGCCGACGCCTGACGCGCTGACGATGGTCCTGGTGGCGCTGCCGATCTGCGTGCTCTACTTCGCCGCCGTCGGCGTGTCGATCCTGCACGACCGGCGCGTCGAGAAGCGGTTCGCCGACGCCGAGGTCTGAGCAGTCCGACGAGCGGTCCGACAGCCTGCGGTCCCCGTGTCGCACGCCGGTGTCATACCGGTGTGTCACACAGGGACCGTAGGCTGTGCACCATGAACGACCTGAGCCCCGCCGAGCGCTACTCGGCCTTCCGGTCCCAGAGCCGTTCGGCGGCCGAGCACCCGGAGCTGACCCTCTTCCGGGACGTCATCGGGTTCGAGCTCGACGACTTCCAGGTCGCCGCCTGCGAGGCCCTCGAACAGGGCCGGGGCGTGCTCGTCGCGGCGCCCACCGGGGCCGGGAAGACCGTCGTGGGCGAGTTCGCCGTGCACCTGGCGCTGGCCTCCGGACGCAAGGCGTTCTACACGACGCCGATCAAGGCCCTGTCCAACCAGAAGTACGCCGACCTGGTGCGCCGGCACGGCCCCGAGAACGTGGGCCTGCTGACCGGCGACTCCACGATCAACGGCGAGGCGCCCGTGGTGGTCATGACCACCGAGGTGCTGCGCAACATGCTCTACGCCGGGTCCTCGACCCTGGACGGGCTGGCGTACGTCGTCATGGACGAGGTGCACTACCTGGCCGACCGCTTCCGCGGCCCCGTCTGGGAAGAGGTCATCATCCACCTCTCCGACGACGTGCAGCTCGTCTCCCTGAGCGCCACCGTGTCCAACGCCGAGGAGTTCGGCGACTGGCTGGAGATGGTGCGCGGCGACACCGCCGTCGTCGTCTCCGAGCGGCGGCCCGTGCCCCTGTGGCAGCACGTGCTCATGTCCTCGCCCGAGCCGCGCGGCAAGCCGCGCCTCCTGGACCTGTACGCCGGGCACGTCGACCCGACCGACCCCGGCACCAGCCCGCCCATCAACCCCGACCTGTCCGCCGCGTTCCGGTCCGGGCGCGGCGGCAACCGCCCCGGCGACCATGCTGGTGGACCAGGCGGGCGCGGACGCGGGCGCGGACGGGGCGACCGCGGGTACCGCGGCGGCAACGGGCGGCGCGCCGACGACCGCCCCGGCGGCGCCGTCGGACCCGGGCGGCGCACCCCGCCGCGGTTCATCGTCATCGACGCCCTGAACGCCGACGCCCTGCTGCCCGCGATCTACTTCGTGTTCTCCCGCGCGGGCTGCGAGGCCGCCGTCGACCAGTGCCTCAAGGCCGGGCTGCGGCTGACCACCCCGCAAGAGGAGGCCACGATCCGCTCGGTCGTGGAGGAGCGCACTGCCGCCATCCCGCCCGAGGACCTCGACGTGCTCGGGTACTGGGCCTGGTCCCAGGCCCTGGCGCGCGGCATCGCCGCCCACCACGCCGGCATGCTGCCCGTGTTCAAGGAGACCGTCGAGGACCTGTTCGAGCGCGGCCTGGTCAAGGTCGTGTTCGCCACCGAGACCCTCGCGCTCGGCATCAACATGCCCGCGCGGTCCGTCGTGCTGGACAAGCTCGTCAAGTGGGACGGCTCCAGCCACGTCCCCGTCACGCCCGGCGAGTTCACGCAGCTCACCGGCCGCGCCGGGCGCCGCGGCATCGACGTCGAGGGCCACGCCGTCGTCGTCGACCACCCGGCCCTGGACCCCGTGGCCCTCGCCGGCCTCGCGTCCAAGCGCCTGTACCCGCTCAAGTCGAGCTTCCGGCCCACCTACAACATGGCCGTCAACCTCGTCGCCCAGGTAGGTCGCGACCGCGCCCGCGAGGTCCTGGAGACCTCGTTCGCGCAGTTCCAGGCTGACCGCGGCGTCGTCGGCCTGGCCAAGCAGGCCCAGGCGCACGCGGAGGCCCTGGACGGGTACGCCAAGGCCATGTCCTGCACCGAAGGCGACTTCGGCGAGTACATGGACCTGCGGCGCGCCATCAAGGACCGCGAGCGCGAGCTGTCCCGGGCGGCCTCGGGCGCGCGGCGGGCGGAGATCGTCGCGTCCCTGGAGAACCTGCGGCGCGGCGACGTCGTCGAGGTGCCGTCCGGGCGGCGGCGCGGGTACGTGCTCGTGCTCGACCCGGGGGAGCCGGGCGGGTTCGACGGGCCGCGGCCCACGGTCCTGACCCAGGAGCGGCAGGTCAAGAAGCTGACCCTGGCCGACGCGCCCGACGGCCTGGAGACCGTCACCACGGTGAAGATCCCCAAGGCGTTCAACCCGCGCAAGCCCGACGCGCGCCGCGACCTGGTCTCGACCATGCGCAACGCGCTGGGCGTGCTGGCGGACGACGTGCCGTCGGCGCACTCCACGACCTCGCCGTCGCGCAGCGCGGCGAGCCGGGCCGCGCGCGGCGGCCGGCCCGTGGTCGGCCGCCGGTCGGACGCCGCGACCGACGCCGAGCTCGCCCGGCTGCGCAAGGCGCTGAAGGCCCACCCGTGCCACGCCTGCCCCGAGCGGGACGACCACGCCCGCTGGGCCGAGCGCTGGAACAAGCTCAAGCGGGAGCACGACCAGCTCGTGCGCCGCGTCGAGGGCCGTACCGGGTCGATCGCCCGCACCTTCGACCGCACGCTCGACGTGCTGCTCACCCTCGGGTACCTGCAGCGCACCTCCGAGCAGCGGATCCGTGTGACCGACGACGGCCGGTGGCTGCGGCGCCTGTACGCGGAGAACGACCTGCTGCTGGCCGAGTGCCTGCGCCGCGGGGTGTGGGACGGTCTCGACGCCGCGGGCCTGGCCGCCGTCGTGTCCACGGTCGTCTACCAGGGGCGACGCGACGACGCCCCCGACCCGTACATCCCGGGCGGGCCGACCGGCCGGCTCGCGGGCGTCCTGGACGACACCCAGCGGGTGTGGTCCGAGGTGGACGACCTGGAGGAGGCGCACGGCATCGACGCGACCGGGCCGCTCGACCTCGGCCTGGTCGGCGCGATGTACCGCTGGGCGTCGGGCAAGGGCCTGGACAGCGTGCTGCGGGGATCCGACCTGGCCGCGGGCGACTTCGTGCGGTGGTGCAAGCAGGTCGTGGACGTGCTGGACCAGCTCGGCGGCGCGGCGCCGTCGGACAAGCTGCGCGCCACGGCACGCAAGGCGCAGGACGCCGTCCTGCGCGGGGTGGTGGCCTACTCCAGCCTGTGAAACCGGCCCCGAGCGGGTGACTGTGCGGGTCCACGCCCTGCTGACCAGGGCGTGGACCCGCCGCATCGCATACAGTTCCCACCGTGAGCCAGCCTGTCCGATCCATCCTTTACCGCAACGGCGTCGTCCACTCCGGGGCAGACCCGTTCGCCGAGGCGATCCTCGTGGACGACGGCGTGGTGGCGTGGCTCGGCGCCGACGACACCGCCGCCGGGCTGGCGGCCCGCGCCGACCGCGTGATCGACCTCGACGGCGCGCTGGTGACCCCCGGGTTCGTCGACGCGCACGCCCACGTGCTGGAGACCGGCCTGTCAGCCGACTCCGTGGACCTCACGCCCGCCGGCGGCGTGCACTCCCTGGCCGACGCGCTGGCCGCCCTGCACCAGGGCGCCCGCAAGCTGGCGGCGGCCGACCCCTCCGGCGAGCAGGTGCTGCTCGCGTTCGGCTGGGACGAGCAGGCCTGGCCCGAACGACGCGCCTTCACGCGCCAGGAGCTGGACGCCGCGTGCGCCGGCCGCCCCGTGTACGCGGCGCGCGTCGACGTGCACTCGGCGGTCATCTCGTCCGCGCTGGCCGCCCGTGCGGGCATCGAGCGCGACCCGGCCTGGACCGGTATGGGCCTGGCCGGCTCCGGCTGGTCCGACGCGCCCGCCGACACCGGCCTGGTCACCGCCGACCTGCACCACACCGTGCGCGACGTCGCGCACGCCCTGTCACCCGAGCGCCGCACCCGCCTGTACCGCGAGACCCTGGCGGCCTGGGCCGCCCGCGGCGTCGTGTCCGTGCACGAGATGAGCGGCGAGCACCTCGACACCCGCGCCGGCCTGGCCGAGCTGTACGCCCTGTCGGCCGACTCCGTCACCGCCGACGCCCTGGCCGGCCCGGACGCGCTCGCCCTGCCGCACCTGGCCGCCTACCGCGGCGAGCTGTGCGCCACCGCCGACGACGCCCGCGCGCTCCTGGCGGAGCTGCCGTTCCTGACCGGGATCGGCGGCGACCTCAACGTCGACGGGTCGATCGGGTCGCGCACCGCCGCCATGCGCAGCCCGTACTCCGACCTGCCCACCGACCCGTCGTCGGGCTCGTTCGCCGGCGCCCTGACCAACCCCGACGGCTCCCCGTGGACCGGCAACCTGTACCTGACCGCCGACCAGATCGCGAACCACCTGAGCGCCGTGCAGAGCGCCCGCGGGACCACCGGCGTGCAGGCCGCGTTCCACGTCATCGGCGACCGCGCCATGGACGAGATGGTGCTCGGGCTGCAGATCGCCGCGCAGACCAGCGGCGAGAGCGCCCTGCGCGCCGGGCACCACCGCATCGAGCACGCCCTGTTCGTGGACGCCGTCACGCTCGCCGCCCTCCTGGTGCACGGGATCGGCCTGTCGGTGCAGCCCGCGTTCGAGTCCGCTTTCGGCGGCGCCAAGGGCGTCTACGCCTCCCGGCTGGGCACCACACGCGCCGGGTCGATCATGCCGTTCGCCGACCTCGCGCAGGCGGGCGTGCCGCTCGCGTTCGGCTCCGACACCCCCGTCACCCCGGTCGACCCCTGGCAGGGCGTGCGCGCCGCGACCAGCCACGAGGACCCCGATCAGCGCATCTCCGCGGGCGCGGCGTTCCGCGCCCACACCCGCGGCGGCTGGCGCCTGGCCGGGCTCGACCACACCGGCGCCGGACAGCTCCGCGTCGGTGCGCCCGCCCACCTCGCCGTGTGGCGGGCCGAGCACCTCGGCGTGCAGGCCGCCCCCGGGCGGCTCAGCTCCTGGAGCGAGGAGGCCCGCGCGGGAACACCGCTCCTGCCCGACCTCTCGCCGGACGCCGTGCAGCCCGAGTGCCTGCACACCCTGCGCGACGGCGTGGTCCTGCACGACACGCTCTGACGGTCCCCTGCGCGCCGGTAGGCTGCGATCGTGCGCTTGCGTGAGCCGTCCCGGCTGCTGTCCTTGTTCCTCGCGGTGGCCGGTGGCCTCGTCCTCTGGTCCGCGTTTCCCGACGCCGGCGTGTGGCCCGCCGCGTTCGTCGCCGTCGCCGTCCTGTACTGGGCCCTCGGGCGCGACAACGCCTGGTGGAACCTCCTGATCGGGTTCCTGTTCGGCGTCTCGTTCTTCCTGCCGCACCTGTGGTGGGCCCACGAGTCCACCGAGACCGCGCCGTGGATCGCGCTGTCCGCGCTGGAGGCGCTGTTCATCGGCGGCTTCGGAGTGCTGTGGACCTGGGTGCGCCGGGCGCGGTTCCTGCGCCGGCGCGGCTGGCGGCTGGCCGCCGCGTTCGCCGTGCTGTTCGTCGCCGTCGAGCAGTGGCGCGCCGAGATCCCCTTCGGCGGGTTCCCCTGGGGCCGCCTCGCCTGGACCATGGCCGGCACCCCGACCGGCCGCGCCGCCTGGCTGGGCGGCACCGTCGCAGTCTCCCTCCTGGTCGCCTTCGCGGGCGCGCTGCTCGCGCTGGCCGTCGCGGGCCTGGTCCGGGCCGTCCGCACGGCTCGCGCGGCCCGGGTGTCGCCGGCGGAGCAGCCTGCCCGCGTGGCAGGGAACCGCACCGTGACCGTCCGCTCCTCGGTGGGCCGCTCCGTCGGAGCCCTCGCCCTGGGTGTCGCGGTCGCCGTCGTGCCGCTGGTGCTGCCGCTGCCCACGTCCGCGAACGCCGGTCCCGTCGAGACGCCGGAGGGTCAGCAGGTGTACGACGCCGGGAGCGACCTGGCGGAGGACGGGCAGCTGTGGGCGGGCGCCGTGCAGGGCAACGTGGGGGAGCCGGGCCTGGGGGCGTTCGCCAACCGTGCCGAGGTGCTGAACAACCACCTGGAGGGCACGTACGTGCTGGCGGAGGACTTCGCCGGCGAGCTGGACGTGGTGCTGTGGCCGGAGAACGGCAGCGACCTGGACCCGCAGACCGCGCCGGACGTGGCGCGCGGGCTGGACGCGGCGTCGACGGCCGTGGGTGCGCCGATCCTGGTGGGGGCGCAGGAGTTCCCGGAGACGGGCGGCCGGTACAACGTGTCGCTGCTGTGGCAGGCGGGTCAGGGTGTGATCGGCCGGTACGCGAAGCAGCACCCGGCGCCGTTCGGTGAGTACATCCCGCTGCGGTCGATCCTGCGGCTCTTCTCGGACCAGGTGGACCGGGTGACCACGGACATGATCCCGGGGGTCAACCCGCCCTACGTGGACGTGCCGAGCCGGCTGGGTCAGGACGCGTACCGGCTGGGCACCATCATCTGCTTCGAGGTGGCGTACGACGAGATCATCCGGGACGCGGTGCAGGAGGGCGCGCAGGTTCTGGTGATCCCGACGAACAACGCGTCGTTCGGGTTCACGGCGGAGTCGACGCAGCAGCTCGCGATGTCGCGGCTGCAGGCGATCACGACGGGGCGGGCCGCGGTGCAGATCTCCACGGTGGGCGTCTCGGGCGTCATCACGCCGGACGGGACCGTGGTGCGCGACACGGAGCTGTTCACGGCCGACCAGTTCGTGGTGGACCTGCCGCTGCGGTCCTCGATCACGCCGGCGGTGGCGGCCGGGTACTGGCCGGGCTGGATCGTCGGCGGCCTCGCGTTCGCGCTGGTCGTGGCCGGCGTCGTGGGCGGGATCGGCGCGCGGCGTCGGGCAAGGGGCTAGGGCGCGCCCGCTACGGGACCCCACGCCCGAAAGACCCTCGCGTACGAAAGAGAGACCGCCGGCCCGAACCGTGAGGTTCGGGCCGGCGGTCTCTCTTGTTTCCTGCTTGCTCGCTAGCTCGCGCTGCTTGCTCAGGCCGAGCGGCGGAGCTTGCCGGCGCGCAGCAGCTCGAGGCGCTCGTCGAGCAGGTCCTCGAGCTCCTTCACCGTGCGGCGCTCGAGCAGCATGTCCCAGTGGGTGCGCTGCGGCTTGGTCGCCTTCGGCTCGGGCTTCTCGGCGTCGCGCAGGAGCGCCTCCTCGCCGCAGCGGCACTCCCAGATCGGGGGTACGTCCGCGTCGGTGGCGAAGGGCAGGATGATGGTGTGGCCGTTGGGGCAGTCGTAGTAGGCCTGGAACCGAGGGGCGAAGTCCACGCCCTCGTCGGACTCCATGCTCTTACTACCGATGCTCATACCGCGCAGGGACCGGTCAGGCACGATGTCCTCCAGAGGGTTGTCGGGATAGGTGGCGGAAAAAGGTCCGTATAGCCAACGCAGGGACCCTCTGTGATGTTCCAGCCCATGTTTCAGCGGTCTGACGACCAGCCGTGCCAAACCAGGCTACCGATCGGACGTGCGCCCGCAAGCGCACTCCGGGCAAACTGGGTGTGGATGTGCGCGATCTCACGTACGCCGAGGCAGGTGACCGTGTTCGCGGCGGGAACAATCAGCACGGGTCGCCGGTTGACACCCATGTTCATGCAGATGCATGAACAGCGCGAGCGGCGACCCGCTCAGGAGCACCACGATCGAGGAGCGCAGCATCATGCAGTTCGGGATCTTCAGTGTCAGTGACGTGACGACGGACCCGACGACGGGGCATACCCCGGACGACACCGAGCGGGTGCGGGCGATGCTGACCATCGCGAAGCACGCGGACGAGGCGGGCCTGGACGTCTTCGCCACCGGTGAGCACCACAACCCGCCGTTCGTGGCCTCGAGCCCGACGACGATGCTCGGCTACCTCGCGGGCGTGACCAAGGACATCACCCTGTCCACGGCCACCACCCTGATCACCACCAACGACCCGGTCCGCATCGCCGAGGAGTACGCGATGCTCCAGGTCATCAGCAACGGTCGCATGGACCTCATGATGGGCCGCGGCAACACCGGTCCCGTCTACCCGTGGTTCGGGCAGGACATCCGCCAGGGCATCCCGCTGGCCATCGAGAACTACGCGCTCGTGCGGCGCCTGTGGACCGAGGACGTCGTGGACTGGGAGGGCAAGTTCCGCACCCCGCTGCAGGGCTTCACCGCCACCCCGCGCCCGCTGGACGGCGTGCCGCCGTTCGTGTGGCACGGCTCGATCCGCAGCCCCGAGATCGCCGAGCAGGCCGCGTACTACGGTGACGGGTTCCTGCACAACAACATCTTCTGGCCCATGAGCCACACCAAGCAGATGGTGGCGTTCTACCGCCAAAGGTTCGAGCACTACGGCCACGGCCGCGCGGACCAGGCGATCGTGGGCCTGGGCGGGCAGGTCTTCATGCGCAAGAACAGCCAGGACGCGATCACCGAGTTCCGGCCGTACTTCGACAACGCGCCCGTCTACGGGCACGGCCCCACCATGGAGGACTTCACGCGCGACACCCCGCTGACCGTCGGCTCCCCGCAGGAGGTCGTCGACCGGTACGGCTCGTTCATCGACGAGGTCGGCTACTACCAGCGCCAGATGTTCCTGATGGACCACGCCGGCCTGCCCCTGAAGACCGTCCTGGAACAGATCGACATCCTCGCCGCCGACGTCGTGCCGCAGCTGCGCAAGATCGCCGACGCCAAGCTCCCCAACGACGTGCCGGCCAACCCGCCCACCCACGCGCAGCGCGTCGCCGCGGCCCGCGCCAAGGGCCAGACCGGCGCCACGCACGTGGGTGACGGCGGCGACGAGTACACCGGCACGCTGGCCGAGGAAACCGAGGAGGCACTCTGACATGACAGGCATCGTCCCCACAGAGGACCGGACCCGCCGCACGATCGCGGTCGTGCACGCCGGGCTCGGCCAGCCCTCCTCCACGCGCCTGCTGGCCGACCGCCTCGCCGACGCCACGGTGCGCGAGCTGGAGGCCCTGGGCCACGAGGTGACCGTGCAGGTCGTCGAGCTGCGCGACCACGGTCACGCGATCATCGACGCGATGCTCACCGGGTTCCCCACCGGTGACCTGGCCCGGGACATCGAGACCATCACCGCGGCCGACGGCGTCATCGCCGTCACCCCGCTGTTCACCACCACCTACTCCGGGCTGTTCAAGTCGTTCGTCGACATCCTCGACAAGGACGCCCTGACGGGCATGCCCGTCCTGCTCGGCGCGACCGGCGGCACACCCCGCCACTCGCTCGCCCTGGAGTACTCGATGCGCCCCCTGTTCACCTACCTACGGGCCGACGTCGTCACCACGTCGGTCTTCGCGGCCACGGACGACTGGGCCCAGGCCGGCGACCACACCCGGCACGACGACGGCGCCAGCTCCCTCCCGGAGCGCATCGAACGTGCGGGCCGGTCGCTGGCCGCGATCGTCTCCGCACGCGGGGAGCACGCCAAGCCGGACGACCCGTTCTCCACGACGCCCAGCTTCCTGGACATGCTGGGCGGGGACTGACGGCGGGGCCCACGGGTGATCCGCCGGTGGGGTCGGCCTGCGTGTTCGCGGGCCGACCTGGGCTGATCAGGGCCTGCGTGCCAGGGCCTGCGTGCCAGGGCCGGGGCTTGCACGCCCAGGGTCTGGCAGGGAACATATGGGACAGCCACCGCAACGGGTCGTGGGCAGGTCGATGGTGAGGGAGCGCGGTCATGGCGGACGACACACAGGACCAGGTCTCGGACGACTCGAACGGCACTGACGCGCCTCAGGCGGCTGTCCCGGAGGCGGCTGCTCCCGAGGCCGTCGCAGCCGACGTCGTAACGGCCGAAGTCGTAGCAGCCGAAGTCGATGCACCGGACGACGCGTCCACGGCGGACGCCGCGGCGATCACCGACCCGACATCGACCCACGCGACATCGACGGACACGACATCGACGGAACCGACCGGCCCGCAGGCCGACACCGGACGGGTCGCGCGGATCGTCGCGGCGCTGCGGAAGGCGCACGCCGAGCAGGCAGCCCGTTCCGTCGAGCGGGCGGCTGAGCAGAGCGTCGGGCAGACCGTTGAGCTGACTGTCGAGCTGACCGCCGAGCAGACCGCCGAACCGGCGGACTCCGGCACCGAGACCATCGAACCGGAACTCCCGGCGCCCCGCCGCGCGACCAGCGGGGTGCGGTCCACCGCGCCGCGCACGCCGACCCTGCGCTGGAACCCCGGCGCCCGCTACCGCGCGTCGCAGCTCGCGAACCAGCCGGTTCCAGTGCCGCCGGCCCCCCTGCCGTCTGCACCCCTGCCGCCCGTGCCACCGCCGCCGGGACCGGTACCTCCCGTGCCCCCGCCGCCGGCGTTGGCCGGACGGCTGTTCCGCGGCCCGGCCCGGCGGACCGCCGTCTTCGAACGGGAGATCTGGTACCCCTCGGCGCGGTCCTCGCGCGTGCCGAGCGACGTGGGCGAGGCACTCGCTGCCGCGGTCGAGCGGTACCGCAAGGGCTCGATCTCGACGTCGGGCCTCGTGCGGGCGATCGGCAGCGCCCACGCCGCCTGACGACGGACTGACACCCGACACTTCAGCACCCGACACTTAGCCACCCGATACTTCAGCACCCGACAACCGGCCGTTCCTTCGTCTGTTGCCCGCCTGTTGCCCGCCCGTTGTCCGGCCGATTCCGCGGTTCTTCGCCGAGTTTCCAGATAGCGGCAAAAAAAGAGACCCGACCGCATGGGTTCGCCCTGGTGGGGCCTTGTCCGGGGTTCTTGCCACAGTGGAGCATTCGTTGCACTGCAGACGAGTGCATCAAGCAGCCGCACCACGCGTCGCGACCTGTCGCTCTCTCTCAGTAGGTGCCGACCAGGCATCCGATGACAAGTCGACGAGGGGCGGGAGCGGCTGATGCCTACGCGCATGCGGGCCAGGTTCGGTCTCCTCGCCCTGAGCGGGGTCGTCGTGAGCGGCGTCGTCGCCGGCCTGCTCAGCGGCTGCGGTCCGGACGCGAGCGTCGCCAACTTCACGGTGCCGGAGGAGTACGGGTCGGTCGAGCAGCTCGTTGCGGACGCCGACGTCGTCGTGCTGGCGCAGGCCGGCCGCTCCGGGGTCGACGTCGTGGACCGGGTGCCGTACACCCGCACCGAGCTGGACCTGCGCAAGGTGCTGCTCGGCGCGCTCGGCCACGACGCCGTCCTGGCCGTGACCCAGGTCGGCTCGGCCGCGTCACCCCCGGGGGGCGAGCTGCCGTCCATCCTGCGCAGCGGTCGCGAGTACGTGGTGGTGCTGCACCGCAACGACGCGGGTGAGTTCGAGGTGGTGGGGCCCGGCGTCTGGCGGGCGGACAGCCTGGGCACCAGCCTGACGCTGCACACGGGCAAGCCGTCCTGCGTGGCATCCGACATCCCGCACGTGACCACGCCCTGGGAGCTCGAGGTGGCGCTCGGCAAGGCGCGGGCGGCGCTCGGCACGAGCGACGTGGGAGAGACGTGAGCAGCCCGAACCGAGAACGTTCCAGGTCAGACGCCTGGGACAGGGGCTGACTCGGGGCTGACTCGGGGCTGACTCCTGGTCCGCTGGGCCAGACTGGGCGTATGACGCGCAGCCTCGTCCTCACCGCCGACGACGCCGGGACCGATCCCGACGCAGACCGTGAGATCGCCGCCCTCCTGGCCGGTTCGCCGCTGACGGCGGTGGGGGTGATCACCACGGATCCGGACGACGGGGCTCGACCGGACGACGCGGGCAGACCGGCAGGCCTGAGCCAGAGCGAGAACCAGCGTCCGAACGAGAGCCAGGCCCCGAGCGAGAGCCGGCGCCCGAACGAAAGTCAGCGCCCGAACGAAAGTCAGGGGGCGGTGCGCGCCGTCGGGCTCATCGCCCGGTCCGCGCCCGACGTCGCGCCCGGGGTGCACGTGGTGCTCCCGACGCCGGGTCCGGCGGGTGGCTTCAACGACGTCGTCGACCGCATCACGACCCAGGTCGACGCGCTGACGCGGGCCACCGCCGCCGTCGGTGCGCCGCCGCCCCGGCGGCTCGACTCGCACCAGGGCAGCCTGTACGGCCTGCTGGGCCGCTCCTACCTCGGCGAGGCGATCGGGTTCTGCGCGGGGCGCGGGCTGGCGTTCCGCCTGCCCCGCAGCCTGGACCTGTACGGCGACGGCGACCCGGTGCTGGCCACGGCCGACGTCCGGGCGCGGCACGCGAGCGCCGTGGTCGCCGCCGACGCGGCGGAGGTGCGCCTGCCCGAGGTGATCGCCACCCATCGCGGCGGTGACGCGGAGGCCGGGGACTACGGGTCGTTGCGGGACCACTACCTGCGGCTGCTGGGGCGGCTGCCCGAGGGGACGAGCGAGATCTTCCTGCACCCGGCGCCCGACACCGCGCGGCTGCGCGAGGCGTCGGCGACGTGGTGGCGCAAGCGGACGTGGGAGCTGCGACTGCTCGGCGACCCCGTTTTCATCCGGGAGATCGAGCGGGAGGGCATCGACCTGGTCAGCGGGTGGTGAGTAGGCTCACCCGCGTGGAGGCCGAGGACGCCGTGGAAGCGCCGCAGGCAGGAGCCCCGTCGCGGTCCGCCGGGCGGGACCCGGGCGCGGGCGGGACGTCGCCGCTGCGCTACGGCGCCGGCATGTTCGGCACGTCGCTGCCGATCAACCTGGTCAAGGGTTCGATGCTCTACGTGTACGTGGAGCTGCTCGGCCTGGACGCCGTCGTCTACGCGACCGTGTACGCGATCTACGGGGTGCTGGACGCGCTGGACAACCCCGTGTTCGGCTACCTGTCGGACCGGACGCGCTCGCGCTGGGGGCGGCGTCGGCCGTACCTGGTGGTGGGCGCGCTGGTGCTGACGGCCACGACGATCGCGCTGTTCTCGGTGCCGGGGGCCGTGGCGGAGTCGGCGGTGGGGCTGGCGGTGTGGTTCGCCGTCTTCGCGATCACCACCGAGATGGCCGACTCCCTGATCAACGCCAGCTACGGTGCGCTGCTGCCGGAGCTGTTCACCGACGAGCGGCGTCGCGCCACGGCGAACGCGGTGCGGCAGGGTGCCCAGCTCATCGCCCTGGTGATCGCGTTGGCGCTGACGCCGGTGCTGGCACGAAACGTGCTGGGCACGGAGGGCTCCGCCGTCGGGTACGCGCGGCTCGCGGTGATCTTCGCCGTGGTCGCGGCCGCGGTGATCCTGTGGACCGCGTTCGGCGTGCGGGAGGACCCGGCGCTCGACGCCGAGCCCAAGCCCCGGTTCTTCCGGTCGGTGGGACAGATCCTGTCGACGTCGCACTTCTGGACGGTCGGCCTGGTCAACGCCTGCTACGGCGCGGCGATGGCGCTGGTGCTGGGCGGGCTGCAGCTGTACGTGGAGCACACGCTGGGCGGCTCCGCGCTGGACGCCAGCATCCTGCAGCTCGTCGTCATCGCCGTGTCGATCGGGATGCTGAGCGTGTGGGCCGCCGTCGTCCGCCGCAGGGGTGCGGCCTGGACGTGGCGGCTCGCGCTGCCGGTCGCCGCTGTCGGATTCGTGCCGCTGTACTTCGCGACGGACCTGCTCACGGGGATCCTCGCCGGGCTCGCGGTCGCCGTCGGGTACTCGGGCGTGCTGGCGACGAACGACCTGGTGATCGCCCGCGTGCTCGACGCCGACGCCGCCCGCTACGGCACCCACCGCAGCGGTCTGTTCCTGGCGGCGTTCGGCGCGCTGGGCCGGCTCAACGGCCTGATCACGGCGGCGGCGCTGGCGTCGCTCGCGCTGTGGTTCGGCTACCGGTCGGGCGCGGACCCCGGCCCGGACCCGGGACAGGCGTTCCGCGTGTACCTGTCCGTGTACCCGTTCGCGCTCCTCGTCCTCGGCACCGCGGTGTCGCGGTTCATCCGCCTGCCGGCAGCGCCCCAGGAGGCCGGCGGGGTGTCGGGCGACGTGCCCCTCACGCGCTGATCGCGAGCAGGGTCCGGTCGGCCGCCTCCAGGCGGTAGGGACCGTGCTCGGGCGGCGCGGAGAACGTCACGCGGTCGCCCCGCACCCGGCGACGGCGGTCCGTGCCGCCGTCGGGCACACCCTCCACCAGGACGGTGCCGTCCGCGTCGACGGCGACCAGGTCGTCGCCCACGCGCACCAGGACGGGCTCGCCCGGTCCGGGGAACCTGCTGAGGGCGGTCCGCCCCTGCCGGACGGCGTCGAGGATCGCCTCGGGCGTGCGGTCCTCGGCGGCGACCCAGGTCGTGGGCGTGCCGGGCGGGTAACCCTGGTCGGGCGTGTGGAAGTCGCTGCCGCCCAGGAACACGGGGTCAGCGGGCCCGTCGAAGCCCCGCAGGTAGGCCC
Organism: Promicromonospora sp. NPDC090134; assembly: GCF_044746965.1. NCBI lineage: Bacteria > Bacillati > Actinomycetota > Actinomycetes > Micrococcales > Promicromonosporaceae > Promicromonospora > Promicromonospora sp. NPDC090134. The sequence continues at coordinate 46,400 of NZ_JBIVCZ010000009.1, forward strand.
ACGGTCCCGTCGCGGTCAGGTCGAGGAACCACGAGATGTGCCACAGCTCCAGGAACCCGGTGCGTACGGGGAACTGCCAGCCGCAGTCGTCCTGGAGCGGGTGGTTCACGGACAGCAGGCCGCCACGCTCCTCGACGTCGGACAACCACTGTGCCGCCGGACGGCGGAAGTCCACCCAGCCGATGTCGCCGAACGCGTTGGCGTGCCCCGCGTGCGTGGTGACCTCCTGCCCGGGCAGGAGGCAGAGGTCGTACGCGGCGCCGACCCCGGGCAGGTGCGGGTGGTGCGAGACGGTGTTGTGGTCGGTCACGGCGAGAAAGTCCAGCCCCCGGCCGACGGCGGCCGCCGCGAGCTGGGCGATGCTCAACGCCCCGTCCGAGTGCGTGGTGTGCGCGTGCGGGTCGCCCGCGTACCAGGTCAGGCCGTCGGGCGCGGGCAGATCCCGCCCCAGGCGGGTCCGTCCGCGGGCGCCGGCGCTGTGCGGCCGGCTCGACCCGGTCGTTGTTGAACCGGATGCCGTTGAACCGGATGCCGTTGAACCAGGCGCCGCTGAACCAGGCGCCGCTGCAAGGGCTCCGGTGCCCGACGGCGGGGCCGGCGCGGGCGGTTCGTCCTCGACCGGGCCGGCTTCGGCCCCGGTGGCGATCGTGACGGTGACGTCGATCGGTGCGGCCGGCATCCCGTGCAGGCCGAGCACCACCGCCCACCGGCCCGGGACGATCTCGCCCGGCTCGTACCCGGGCGTGGCGCTGCCCTGCCGGTCTCGCCCGGCGGGGCCGGGACCCGCGTTCGGGGTGATCGCGAACCGCGAGCGGGCACCGCCGGACCAGCCGCGCCACCGCTCGGGGTCGTAGCACCCGAGGTCGATGACGGCGGCGTCCCGGTCGTACGCGAGCGTGACCTCCAGGGCGTCGGTGCTGCGCCCCGCCGGTATCTCGAACGGCACCTCGAGGTACCGGTTCTTGATCTGGTCGTCGATCGACAGGCGCAGACGGCGCTCCTCGCGGGTCACGCACCGAGGCTAGCCCCGGTTCCGGGCGGGGCACAGGGCCGGCCTCGGTGCGTCGTGTCTCCCGGTGGCCGAGCCTCTAGCGACCCAGGATCTCCGTGAGGAACTCGATCGCGGCCGGGTAGGCGTCCTTCCGGTTCGCCCGCTTGGCCAGGCCGTGCCCCTCGTCGTGGTAGACCCGCAGCTCGTGCCGGATGCCGCGGTCCGCGAGCGCCGCGGCGATCTGCTCCGCCTCGGAGAGCGGCACGCGCGGGTCGTTGGCGCCGTGGATCACGAAGAGCGGTGCGCGGAGCTGGTCGAGGTAGGTGATCGGTGACGCGGTGACGAGGAAGTCGCGGTCGTGCTCGAGGCTGCCGTACTCGCGTTCGCGGGCGGCGCGGCGGTACTCGGAGGTGTTCTCGAGGAAGGTCACGAGCGACGACATGCCGACGATGTCGACGCCCGCGGCCCACAGGTCGGGTTGCATGGTCGTGCCGGCCAGCACCATGTAGCCGCCGTAGGAGCCGCCCCAGAGGGCGCTGCGGTCGGCGTCGAGGCCGAGCTCGGGCAGCCAGGCGCGGAGCGCGGCAAGGTCGGCCACGGAGTCCAGGCGCTTGTCGACGTCGTCGAGGCTGACCCAGCGCTTGCCGTAGCCGGCCGAGCCGCGGACGTTCGGGACCAGCACGGTGAATCCGGTGCCGGCGAGCGCCTGGATGACGGGGGAGAAGAGGCGGGTCGCCTCTCCTTCGGGTCCGCCGTGCACAAGGACCACGGAGGCGCCCGCGACGGTCGTGCCGGTCGTGCCGGTGGCGGGCCGGTACACGAAGCAGGGGATCTGCTCGCCGTCCGGGGTGGGGACGCGGTGCACCGTGGGCAGCGAGATCGGCAGGCCCTCGGGAATCTGGGCGCGGCCGTCGACCAGGGTGGTGGTGCTGCCGCTGGCGGCGTCGACGAGGTGGATCGATCCGGGGTCGCCGGAGGCGGTCAGGTGTACGGCGAACCGTGAGGAGTCCGGGGCCCAGATGACGCTGGGCACGCCGTCGTCGGGCAGCGTGACGTCGCAGCGGTAGGTGCCGTCGTGCTCGTGGACGGCCAGGGTGGTGATGCCGTCCTGGTGGTGGCCCACGACCATCGCGGAGCCGTCGGGGGACAGGATCACCGCGAGGTCGTGGTCGTCGGCCTCGACCAGGATCTCCCAGACGGTCCCGTCGGCTCCGTCGGGCGCACCGTCGCGGACGGTGTCTTGGGCAGAGTCTTGGGCAGAGTCGCCGACGTGCACCCGCACGATGGCGGCGAACTCCCGCTCGTGGTCCGATGACATGACGAGCGCGTCGTCGCCGGCCGCCCAGGCGACGTGGGTGTGGTGGGCGTGCTCGTCGGCCGCAGTGACAGCGACGGGTCGGGCCGCCCCGGTCCCGCTCCCCGCTGAGCCCACCCTCGCACCCGCACCCGCGCCTGCACCCGCGCTGCCACCCGCGGCGCCACCGGCGATGAGGACCTGCGTGGAGCGCGGCTGGCTGCTCAGCGTCGTGATCGCCACGGAGCGCCGGTCGTGGGAGGCGACGGCGTCGATGAGGTACCCGCCACCGTCGTACAGCGTGGTCTCGGAGCCGGTCGCCAGGTCGTGCACCACGACATCGAAGTCGACTCCGTCGCGCCGGTTGGTCAGGAACACCACGGACTCGGCGGAGACGTCGGCCAGGTCGTGCTTGTACGCGGGGTCGTGGACCAGCGGAGCCAGGTCGGCGAGCGTGGCGGGGACGTCGGTGCGCTCGATGTCCAGGAGGCTGAGCTGCATCTGCTCGTCGCCGCCGTTGTCGTGCTGCACCACCACGCGGCGTGCGCCCGGCACGTAGCGGCCGGAGCAGCGCGAGGGCAGTGCCGTGAGCTGGGTCCGGGTGCCGTCGGGCGCGATCTCGACGAGCTGCATGCTGCCGGACTCGTCGTTCCCCGCGAGGATCCGGCCCTCCGGGTCGACGTCGAAGACGGCCCAGGCCGTGAGGTCGAGCAGGGCACTGATGATCTCTGGCGCCGAGGGCACGGGTAGGGAGGGCACGGGTGCGGAAGCCAAGGGCACGTCTGTCGAAGGCACGTCTGTCGAAGGCACGGAGGGCACAGGTACGGAGGGCACAGGTACGGAAGTCACTGACGCAACCTAGCCCGGGACAGCATGTGGCCGTCCTCAAGCAGCCCGATCCCGGGCCCATGGCAGCCCGATCCTGCGACCGTGGCGGTTGGCGAAGCTCCAGTGCCCCGGCTGGTCCGGTGTCGGACCCGGCTCCCACGCCATGGTGATCCCGGTGGTGTCCACGAGCGTGTGGTGGTGCCAGCACAAGAGGGCGGAGTTCGCGACGGACGTCTCGCCGCCGTCGGCCCAGTGCCGCAACGCATGGTGCACCTCGCACCGGCTGGGTGGCTGATCGCAGCCGGGATAGACGCAGTGCTGGTCACGGGCGATCACTGCCTTGCGCATCTGCCCGGTCACCGTGCGCTGGGCGCGTCCGACGTCGATCGCGGTAGCGTCTGCGCCGAACACGACGCGCGTGACCTCGGCGTCGCACAGAAGCCGGCGCAGGAGGTCGCGGGGAACGACGCTTCCCTTCGCGGACGCCCCCGTGAACGTCGCGGGCTGAGCCGTCAGCGCCGTCAGGTCGCCGGGACGGAGCGCGCCGCCATTCGTCGATCCGACGTTCGTCTGTCCGGCTCCGGTCCGTCCGCCGTGGCTGTTCGTCCGCCCGCTCCGGAGCAGCTCCGTCAGGGAGACGGTGACGTGGACGTGCGGACGCACCGCGGCCCCCGATCCGACGCGGCCGTTGTCCAGGACGTCCCGCGCCAGGTCGGCGAGCGCCTGCGCCCGGCGCTGGGTGGGTGTGCGGTCGTCGCCGGCGGCCGGGGAGCCCATCATCGAGCCGAGCGCCGTCGACAGCAGGTGCCCGTGCTCGTCGGTGAGGAAGCCGTTGACGTGCCAGCCCCCGAACGTCGGCGAGACCTCCAGGTGCTCACGTTCGGTCGCCTCCCGGTAGCCGCGGTCGTCCGCGTCGGGGTCCGCGACCTGGCCGAACCGCTTCAGCACCCGACGAAAGCGCGCCGGGTCGCAAGCACCGGCCAGCCCCGTCAGGTACCCCTCGCCGGTGATGGCCGGGGGAGCCGGACGGGTGTCGCCCACCGTTTCCGGGTCACCGTCCGTGGTGCCCGGCTCGGCAGAAGCCTCGTCATCGACCGCACCGTCGCCGACCGCATCGCCATCGACCGCATCGCCGCACAGGTCAGCAGCAGCGCCACCCTCGGAGCCGTCCAGCTCGATCGGCGCGGCCAGTGCCGCCTTGCGTGCCTCGCTGGTGGGCGCGACGTCCACCAGGGCACGGACGTGGTCGACGCCGATGCCGCCCGCGAGCGCCGCCGCGCGGGCCGTGGGCAGGTGGTCACGCAGCACCCGGCCGGTTCGGGCCTCCCGGTTGGCGGTGGTGGTGCTGACGTTCTCCGTCCTGGCGAGCCAGGCCGAGAACGTCCGCGCACCCGTGGCCTGCCAGGGATGCCGAGCCTCGATCACGGGCAGCCACGTCAGCCGGACCGTGTCCAGGCGGGCACTGAGCGCACGCAGCCGCGGTGCGGCGACGACGAGCCGAGGGACCGCGACGCCACCGGTACCGGCGGACTCGCCGCCGCCGGCGACCGCGTCCGGTCCCGCTGAGGCCACCAGCTCGTCGGCGAGCACGTCCAGCTCGCTCAGGACGGTCTCGAGGGCGCGAGGCCCGCACGCCTGACGGGGCTCGGGTGGAGTCGCTGGTGTGCCGTCCATCTCGTGTCACCCCCGTCCCGATCTGTTGCTGTGCCGACTCTCCAAGGTTATCGAACATACATTCGACCTGCTGGGCCGAGATGAAATCTGTGGATAACCGTTGAACCACGGAGCCGTTGCGCGTGGAGGCGCACCGCATCGAGATGTCGCGCACCGGGACCCCGGCCAGCAGCCGATCTGCCTGCGGTCACGCAGCGGTCACTCCACGCCTACTCCGCCCCGGCGGTCGCTCCGAACTGCTCGACGTAGTGCGGGTTGTACATGACGCCAAGCACGTTGCCGAAGGGGTCTACGACCGCGGCGGTGACGAAGTCGTGGCCGCGCTCGGTGACGGGCTGGTACTCGGTGGCACCCAGGTCGAGCAGTCGGGCCACGGTGCCCCGCAGGTCGTCGACGTGCCAGTACATGAGCGCGCCCCCGGGCTGGTCGGGCAGGCCCGGGGGCGCGTAGGCCCGGCTGACGAGGCCGAGCTCGGCCTCGTGGTCCCCGATCCGGAACTCGGCGTAGGCGGGCGTGCCGTCCGGTCCGGACCGCTGGAAGTAGGGCTCGACGCCGAGCACCTCGGTGTACCAGGCGGAGGCCGCGGCGACGTCGTCGGCCCAGTAGTTGATGGTGGAGAATCCTCGAAGGCTCATGCCGCCATCTCAGCACCGGACACTGACACTCGCCGGAGCCCGCGGGTGTTTTTCGTGCTCAGGGGCGGTTTTCACTCGCCCTTTCGCCCGTGTCTCACCCCGCTGCCTCACCCCGCCTGCGCCACAGGAGCGGACTCGGTCCCGGACGGGTCGACCCGCTGAACGGCCGCGCTCAGCGCCTCCCGCAGCCCCGCGGCGGTGCCCTCGGCCTGGGCCTGGCCGGCGATCGCCACGACGCGCGCCTCCTCGGCGTCCGCTGCCTGCCTGCGCGCGGACTCCAGCGCGTCCCGGGACGCGGAGAGCTCGCCCTCCAGCCGGGCCACGGAGGCCTCGGCGGCGGCGCGCGCGGCATCGGCGGCAGCCCGGTCACGGTTCGCCTGCGCGACGTCGCCCCGTGCGGCCTCGAGCGCGCCGCGCACGTCCGTCAGGGACTCCCGCAGGCCCACGGCAGCACCGTCCGCCTGCGCGCGCGCCGACTCCGCCTCGGACCGCGCTCGCTCGGCGGCCGCGGCCCCCGCCCGGGCCTCGGCGAGCTCGTCGCGCACGGACTCCAGTGCCCGCCGCGCGCCGTCGAGCTCACCCCCCAGCCTGGCTGCCGACGACGCCGCGTCGCCCCGGGCCTCCTCGGCCGCGTCGCGCTCGTCCTGGACCGACCGCGCGTGCTCACGTGCGGTCTCCAACAGGGCACGGAACTGCGCGAGCTCGGCGTCGGCCTCGTCCACGCGCGCCGCCAGGGCGTCCGCCTCACTGACGACGGCGCTCAGCGCCTCCTCCGACGCCGCCACCGTTGCCTCGTGCTCCGCCCGTGCCGCCTCGACCGCCGCACCCCACAGGGCCTCCAGACCGCGCTCCGCCAGCGCGCTCACCGCGGCGGGCAGGTCAGGGAGCGCGCTGCGCGCGTCGTCCTCGGCGGTCTTCGCGTCGCGCCACTCCCGCAGGTACTTCGTGGCCGTGGCATTGGAGCAGCCGGCGCGCTCGCGCACGTTCGTCACGGTCAGCGCCGCGCCCTCGGCCGCCAGTGCGTCCGCCGCCTGGAAGACCCGTTCCTTGTCCCGCACGTCGTTCCCCGCTCACGTCGTCGTCTCGACCGTCCCTGTTTCGACAGTCGTTCTTTCCACCCGCATTGTTTCCACTCGTAGTAGTACGAGTAGTAGCGCAATCCTACTCCTACTTTCGCTCCACACACTGCGCACCCGCTTTCCTGAAGCGGGTGCGCAGTAGATGCAGGATCGGCCAGATAGCAGGGTTCAGCGGGACTTGTCAGGGCACTACTCGGCCTGCGGGGAGCAGATAGTGAGCATCGAATCCGCGGGAGATCGGTCGGAGATCCGCGGCACCTGGGCCGACGATCGGACCGGACCGACACGCGGACGCAGGATCAGTCCTCAGGAACGTCCTGGAGAAACACGATCCCGTCCAGGTCGGCGAGCTGAGCCGGGTCGAGCGGTGCGTAACCGAACCAGGGAGACACCCGCGCCACCGAGCCCCCGAGCAGCGCGGCCAGCCCCGGGGCGTCGACGACGGACCGGTCGGCACCGAGCGCGGACAGGAGCCCCTCGACGCTGTCCGACGGCGCGTCGTCGACGCCGTGGTGCCGGATGGTGCCGACCGCTGAGGCCAGGAACCCGTACCGCTCGCCCAGCCGGGCGCTCACCAGGGCGCCGGCGCCCCACCACTCCAGCCGCGGGTGGTCCCACATGCGCATCGTGCTCATGCCGCGCCGCAGATGGCTGTTGTGGGCATTGACCAGCACGGGGCTGCTTTCCGCGAGGGCGAGCAGGTTGTCGGCCATCATGGCGTCACGGACCGCGAGCAGCCGCGTCATCCGGGCGGGCGACGGGTCGGCCATCCAGAAGTGGTAGCGCAGCAGGCCGGTCGCGGTGCGTCCGTACAGGCGCGCCCGGTCCCACTCCTGCGCCGTGGAGGTGGCGACGAGCTGCGGTGCGTGCGTGTCGAGGAGCGTCGCCAGGTCGTAGGCGAGCAGGCGCAGCTCCCTGGCCTCGGCGGACTGACCCACGGACCGGGCCGGGTCCATCATGGCGGCAGGTTCGGTCCACCGGACGTCCGCGCCGATCATCCGGTCGAGCACGTCCGCGGTGCAGGGCAGCAGCTCCGCCTCGACGCGCGCGGACAGGTACCCGTACAGGGACGTGAGCGCGGCCCGGGGACTCGCGGCCGCCTGGATCTCCAGCGGCCCGTCGAAGCCCGCGAAGCGGAGCCGGCCGGCGTCGGGCCGGCCCGCCTCGTCAGTGCGAACGTTGCCGGCACGCTCGTTCCAGGCGCGCATCCAGCGCACCAGCTCGCGGTTGGCCGGGAAGGCACCCCACTCGTGGCTGAACCCACGCCTCATGACGTCGTCGAGATGGCCCTCACCGGTGGCGACGTAGTCGTCCACGACCCGCCCCGCGAGGCAGTCGGTCTCCAGGGCGATCGTGCGGTAGCCCGCCTGCTCGACGAGCTCCCAGAACAGCTCGTTCCGCAGCCTCAGCAGGGCGCCCGCGCCATGAGTGGGCTCGCCCAGTGCGAGGATCCGCGGCCGGCCCGGGAGCAGGTGCAGGACGGCGGCGGCGTCAAGGGGATGAACGGTGTGCTGGAGGTCTCTCACCATTCCCTCAACGGTATCGTTGACGTCCCGGTGGAGACCTGGGCCCGAACAGCGCCCTGGAAGAGCAGGCAGCGCATGCAGAACAGGCGGGTGGATGGCGACGAACCCTCAAAGGACCGTTCGGCTGCGTCCGGTCGATCTCGCGCGGGAGCACGGTCTGTCCACGCAGGCGGTCCGCAACTACGAGGACGCCGGCATCCTCCCGGCCGCCGTCCGCACGCCGTCCGGATACCGCGCCTACACACCGCGGCACGCGCGCGCCCTGCGCGCGTTCCTCGCCCTGGTCCCGGGGCACGGGCACCGGACGGCGGCAGCGATCATGCGGGCCGTGCACGACGGCGCGGTCGGCGAGGCGTTCCGTCTGATCGACGAGAGCCACGCCCAGCTCCTGGAGGACCGCAGGATGCTCCGCGCCGTCGAGGACGCGCTGCGGGATCTCGACTCCGCGAAGACGAACGCGCACGCGGACCGGGGGCACGGCGCCGCCGCGGTCACCACCAACACCTTCATCGGTCCGCTCGCCGCCGCGCTCCGGATCCGGCCCGCGACCCTGCGCACCTGGGAGCGAGCCGGCCTGGTGCGCCCGCGGCGCGATCCGCAGACCGGGTACCGGGTCTACGACGAGGCCGCGCAACGGGACGCCCGGCTGACCCACCAGCTCCGGCGCGGCGGGTACCTCCTGGAGCAGATCGCCCCGCTGATCGGCCAGGTACGCACGGCCGGCGGGCTGGAACCCCTGGAAGCGACGCTGCACGAGTGGCACGGGCGCCTGACCGACCGGGGGCGGGCCATGCTCGCGGGGGCAGCCGCGCTGGACGCCTACCTCAGTGAGCAGCCCGCAGCCGCGCCGCCTGCTTGATGAGGTGCGTGCGCTCGGCCGAGCTCGCCGCCCGGTCTGCCGCGGCCGTGTAGTGGTCGATCGCGGCGGCGGCGTCGTCGGCGCGCTCGTACAGGTGGGCCGCCACGGCGTCCCACCGGGACAACCCCGGGTCGATCTCGGCCAGGGCCGCCAGGCCCGCCCGCGGGCCGTCGACCTGCCCGACGGCGACGGCCCGGTTCAGGGCGACGACCGGGTTGTCGGTGAGACCGGCCAGCTCGTCGTACCACTCGAGGATCTGCGGCCAGTCGGTCTCCTCCGCGGTGGGGGCGTCGTCGTGCAGGGCGGCGATGGCGGCCTGCACCTGGTACTGCCCGAGCGGATCCTGCCCGGCCGAGCGCTGCCCCCGCCGCCCTCGCGCCAGGGCGTCCTGCAGCACCTCCACTCCCTCGCCGATCATCGCGGTGTCCCACCGGGAGCGGTCCTGCTCGTCGAGCGGCACCAGCTCGCCCGAGCCGGTGTACCGGGCCTCGCGGCGGGCGTGGTGCAGCAGCATGAGGGCCAGCAGGCCGGAGATCTCGGGATCGGCCCCCTCGGGACGTGCCGCCGAGGCGACCGCGAGCTGACGGGTCAGCCGGATCGCCTCGTCCGCCAGCGAGATCTCGCCGGTGAACCCCTCGTTGAAGATCAGGTACAGCACGTGCAGCACCGCACGGACGTCCCCGGGCCGGTCGAACCGCTGGCCGCCGAGGGCGCGCTTGGCGCGCGAGATCCGCTGCGCCATCGTCGCCTCGGGGACCAGGAAGGCCCGCGCGATCTGGGCCGTGGTCAGGCCGCCGACGGCCCGGAGCGTCAGCGCGATCGCCGACGCCGGGCTCAGCGCCGGGTGACAGCAGCGGCTCAGGAGCAGCAGCGTGTCGTCGGACTGCTCGGTGGGCCCGGGCGACGGCTCGTCGTGGACCCGCTCCTCCCGCCGGCGGCGAGCGGCCTCGGACCGCTGGGCGTCGATGAGCTTGCGGCCGGCCACGCGCAGGAGCCAGGCCTTCGGGTCGTCCGGCGGGTCGTCGGGCCAGTGGCGGACGGCCTCGATGAGGGCTTCCTGGACGGCGTCCTCGGCCGTCGCGAAGTCTGCTCCGCGACGGACGAGGACGCCGAGGACCTGCGGCGCCAGCGTCCGCATCTGATCGTTCACCGCGTCGTGGTCCACACCAGGCCTCCCGTCGAGCTGCGTCTCCTCGAGCTGCGTCTCCTCGAGCTGCGTCTCCTCGGACTGCGCCGTCAGATCACTCGCTGATCGTCAGGTCCTCGCCGAGGAACGGCCGCACCTCGAGCCACTCGTAGATGGGCCGACCGCCCTGGCCGGGCGCCGCGGACAGCTCGGCCGCCGCCTCGTAGGCCCGGTCCTGGGACTCGACGTCGATGATCATCCAGCCGGCGATGAGGTCCTTCGTCTCCGCGAACGGTCCGTCGGTGACGGGCGGGCGACCCTCGCCGTCGTACCGGACGAACGTGCCCTCCGGGGACAGCGCGCCCTCGCTGACGAACTCGCCGGACTCGGTGAGCTTGTCGGCGAACCGGCGCATGTAGTCGATGTGCTCCGTGATCTCCTCGGGCGTCCACTGGTCCATCGGGACGTCGGTGCCCGGCACCCACTCCGGACCGCCGCGCCGGTAGTGCTTCAGCAGCAGGTACTTCGCCATGGTTCTCTCCCTGGGTCGCGGGCCCCGTGGGGCCCGTCCGAACTCGGTACGGACGCGGTCTCGCGCCCTCGACCCTAGGACGGAGCCCTCCTCGCGTTCTCGACATCAGGATCGTCGATCCGCCAGAAAAAAGTTCAGGACATTCGGACGTGCAGGTCAGCCCGCCCGGCCCCGCACGGTCCGGAGAGGTGTGACCGCCGCCGGCCCGTGCGGTCCGCGCCCGTCAGCCCCCGGCACGACGGCGGTCGCCTGGAACGCCGCGCTCATCGTCTCGCCCAGGGCGTCGAGGTCGTCCTCGAACAGCCCGGCGTAGGTGGACAGCGTCAGGACCGGCGACTCGTGCCCCAGCATCCGCTGCACCGCCTTGACCGTCGCGCCGCCCGAGATGGCCAGCGACGCCGCGGTGTGGCGCAGGTCGTGCAGGGTGAGCGTGTCGAAGTCCTCGGCGCCGGGCCCCAGCGTGGTGCGCGACAGCGCCGTCAGCAGGCGGGTGCGGCTCACCTTCTCGCCCCGCGTCATCGTCTCGCGCGCCCGGTCCGCGGCGGCCACCAGGGTCCACGTCGCGGGGTCGCAGATCCCGGTCGCCTCCCGGCCGCCGTCCGACTGGAGCCGGCGCACCGCGGTGACCACACCGTCGTCGTACAGCCCGGTGACGCGCGGCCCGGTGACGCGCAGGCCGGCGTCGTCCAGGCCCACGTCGTCCAGGCCCAAGGCCTCGCGCAGGGTGCGGACGGCGCGGCCGGCCGCCAGGACGGCGGGCCGGAACGCCGACCGGTCGAAGCTCTCGCGCCGCAGCGCCGTGCCCCGCGCCCCGGTGAACAGCAGGTCGCCGCGCGCCCGGCCCGCCGCCTGCTCGGCCACGGCCGGGACCAGGGACGCCGGCAGGGGCACCTCGCGACGCGCGTGCGTCTTGGTGTCGCCGAGCAGGAGCGTTCCGTCGTCCAGGCGGGTGTACGCCTTGGTGACGTGCACCCGGCGGCGCAGCGGGTCGACGTCGGCCACCGTCAGCGCGCTGACCTCGCCCCAGCGCAGGCCGGTCAGGGCGGTGAGCAGCACGAGGGTGCGCGTCTGGGCGGAGGTGGTCGCGTCCGCGACGCGCCGGAGCTGCTCGTGCGACAGGTAGCGGTGCGGCTTGGTCTTCGGGGCGCGGGGCAGGGCGGGCACCTTGCCCGACGGCGTCCGCGCGGGGTTGGTGCGCAGGCGGCGCGCGTCGACGGCGGCGTCGAGCAGGGCCACCAGGAGGCGGGCCGCGTCCCGGCGGCGGGCGGGCGAGGCGGTCTGCCCGGTGGTGGGGGAGGCCATGGTGGCAGCCCAGCGGGCGACGTCCTCGTGGGTGACCTGCCGCAGCGGCCGGTCGCCGAAGGTCGGGGCGACCAGCGAGCGGAAGCGTTCGCGCTCGGCCTCGATGGTGCGGGGCGCGCGGTCGACGCGGGCCTCCTGCCAGGTCGCGAACCACTCGGCGACGGTGACGCGGCCCGCGGACGGGTCGATCCACTCGGCGTGCTTGCCCGCTTCCTCCTGCCGCCGGGCCTCCGCGAGCGCCTCGCGCCGCACGGTGAAGCGGCGGGTGCTGCGCAGGCGGCCGTCGACGCGGAATCGCCCGATGTAGCCGGTGCGGCCGTCGGAGTCGGTGCGCTGCTCGGTGTACGCCACGGGGGCAGCGTAGTCGGGGCGTTCCGCCTGGTCGTGGTCGTGCTGGGTGTGTCGGGTCGGTGTGTTGGGTCGGTGTGTCGGGGAGCGGCGTGTCGAGCACGGCTCACGCCGCGGCGTGCTGCGGCTCGCTCGCGTAGTCCTCCAGGTTCCGCAGGCGCCGCACCGGGCTCGCCGCGAGGATCGCGGGGCCGGCGAGCATCACGAAGGCGGACCCGAGCAGCACCGCTCGGGTGCCGGCCGTCTCGGCGACCGCCCCGGCGATCAGGCCGCCCAGGGGGATGCAGCCCCAGGACACGAAGCGCACGGTGCCCATGACGCGGGACAGGAGCTCCGGCGGGCTCGCGACCTGCCGGTAGGTGCGCGTGACGACACTGCCGGGGACCACGCTGGCCGCGAAGGCGAGGTTGCCGACGGCGAAGCAGAGCCAGCCCCAGTGTCCGGTTCCGGCGGGGATCAGCAGCGCCGCGGCGAACCCGACGAGCCCGTCGAACAGCACGACGCGCGCCGAGCCGAACCGCCGCACGAGCCAGGGTGTCGCCCAGGCGGCGAGCAGCGCCCCGACGCCCTCGGTCGCCAGCAGCAGGCCGACCACGGCGGCCGGCGCGTGCAGCTCCCGGACCAGGTAGATCGCGAACAGGGCGAGCTGGGCGCCGCAGACCGTGTTGACCACGCACGCCCACCAGGTGCAGGGCGCCAGGACGGGGTGGCTGGTGACGAACCGCCAGCCCTCGGCGATCCGGCGGCGCAGCGGGGTCGGGTCGTCGTCGCCCGGCTGGCGGCGTTCGGGCAGGGTGCGCAGCAGCACGGCGGAGGCGACGTAGGACACCGCGTCGAGGAGCAGGGCGGGCGCGGCGCCGACGAGCTGGACGAGCAGCCCGCCCAGCGAGGGTCCGCCGAGCTCGGTCACCGCATGCGTCCCGGACATGAGCGAGTTGCGGCTGGTGAGCTGGTCGCGGGGCACCACGGAGGTGATGAACGTCGTGCTCGCGCTGAAGAAGAGCACCTCGGCGAGGTTGAGCGCGAGTGCCACGACGAAGAGCTGGGCCAGGGTCAGGTGGCCGGCCCACCAGGCAAGGGGGACCGATGCGATGGCGACGGCGCGGACGAGGTCGGTGCCGATCTGTGTGGCGCGCAGCGGCCAGCGCTGCACGATCGCGCCGGCGGGCAGCCCGATGACGATCCAGGCCAGGTAGGACGCCGCGGCGAGCAACCCGGTCTCGAACGGTCCGGCGTCGAGCACGAGGACGGCGGTCAGAGGGAGGGCGATCTTCGTGACCGCCGAGCCCATGTTGCTGGTCGTCGTGGCCGCCCAGAAGGTCCAGAAGGAGCGTGCGGCGGTCGGGGCCGTCGTCGTCATGGTGTGCCTCCGTCATGGTGGGTCGGGTGGTGGGTCGGGTGGTGGTGGGTTGGTGGGTCGGGTGGTGGTGGGTTGGTAGTGGGTTCCATTTTGGAACTCACTGCGCGTACAGTGGCAGAAGGACGACGGCCGGCGCAACGCGTGTTGGTGGCTGAGCCCGGCGACGCGGCCCGGGCGAGGACGTGCGAGAGGATGGCGCGCATGCGCAAGGAGGACCTGGCCGACGCCGACTGCGGGATCGCGCAGTCGCTCGGTGTCATAGGCGACTGGCAGAGCCTGCTGATCGTGCGCGAGGCCGCGGCCGGCGTCTCACGCTTCGACGCGCTCGCCCACGAGCTCGGGTTCAGCCGGCGCGCCCTGACCGAGCGGCTCGGCCGGCTCGTGGACGACGGCGTCCTGGAGCGGGTCCCGTACTCGGCGCACCCGCCCCGGTTCGACTACCGGCTCACCCGCCGCGGCGAGGGGCTCGTGCCCGTGCTGGTCGCCCTGCAGGAGTGGGGGACGCGCCACGTGATGGGCGACGGCACCGTCTCGGGCGCCGTCGGCGACGCCGAGGCCCGGCGCGTGCACGCCCTCGTCGGGACGCGGGTGCCGGACGTGACGCTCACGGCCCAGGACGGGAGCGCCGTCACCCTGGTGGATCCCGACCGCTGGACCGTGCTGTTCTTCTTCCCGGGCGCCTACGCCCCTGATACGGACGGGTACCCCGCCGGCTGGAGCGACATCCCCGGCACCCGCGGCTGCACGCTGGAGTGCGTCACGTACGCCGGGCGCACCGCGGCGCTCGCCGACGCCGGCGCGCGCGTGCTCGGCGTGTCCACCCAGCGGCCCGACCAGCTCGCGGCCTTCGCGGCGCACGCGGAGCTGCCCTACCCGCTGGCCTCGGACCAGGACGGCCTGGCGGCGTCCGCCCTGCGCCTTCCCGTGTTCCGCGCAGCCGGGACGGACCGCCTCAAGCGGACCACGCTCCTGGTCGCGCCCGACGGCACCGTGCACCGGGTCCAGGCACCGGTGATCGACCCGGCGGGTTCCGTGGACGACATGCTCGCCGCCGTGCGCGCTGAAGCCGTCCGAGCGGAGACCGGGCGCGCGTAGGCCGAGCAGACCGCGCGCGGGTAGGTCCGTGCGGGGCCGTCAGATCGCCCGCGCCTGTCCCGTCAACGCGTTCCAGCCGATGCGCCCGCCGAGGGTCAGCAGCACGACGCCGGTCACCCGGTCCGTCACCCGCGCGATCGCGCGCCCGGACAGCCACCGCTTCGCCAGGCCCGCGGCGTTGATCAGCAGCGCGAGCCAGGCCAGCCCGAGCACGTCGTGCTCGACCGCCAGGAGCAGGCCCATCAGGAGGTGCGGCACGCCGTCGGGCAGGAACTGCGGGATGGTGGCCAGGTAGAAGACGCCGACCTTGGGGTTCAGCAGGTTCGTCGTGGCGCCGAGGACGAAGGAGCGCCAGGGCGAACGCTCGACGCCCGGCACAGCGCCAGGCACAGCGTCGGGCAGGGCGCCGTCGGGCAGCGCGTCGTACCGCCCGGCGCGGAAGCTGGACCACAGCATCCGGCCGCCGAGCCACGCGAGGTAGGCCGCGCCCGCCAGGGTGAGCGCCCGGTAGGCCGTCTCGGAGGCGGCAAGCACCGCCGTCGCACCGACGGCGGCCGCGACGCCCCAGGCCAGGACGCCCACGTTGATGCCGAGCGCCGTGGCGTAGGCGTGCCTGCGGCCGCTGACGACGGCGGTCCGCAGCACCAGCGCGCTGTCCAGACCCGGCATGATCGTCAGCGGGATCGCGACCAGCGCGAACAGGAGCATCGCCTCAAGAACCGTCACGCGCGCGAACGTACCAGCGCCCGTCCCGCCAGCGCCCGTCCCGCCAGCGCCCGTCCCGCCAGCGCCCGTCCCGCCAGCGCCCGTCCCGCCAGTGTCTGTCCCGCCAGTGTCTGTCCTGCCCCTGCCTGTCTCACCGATGACCGGCACGCACGGACGAGCCGGTATTTTGGAGACATGCGCGTTCTCGTCTCCGGTGGAGCCGGCTACATCGGCTCACACACCGTCCTTGCCCTGGTAGCCGCCGGTCACGACGTCATCGTGGTCGACGACTTCTCGAACTCGAAGCCCTCGGTGCAGGGCCGCCTGGAGGCGCTCGCGGGTCGCGCGATCCCCTTCCACGGCTTCGACCTGACCGACGCCGACAAGACCGAGCGGCTGTTCGCGCACGAGCGGATCGACGCCGTGATCCACTTCGCGGGCTTCAAGGCGGTGGGGGAGTCGGTGACGAAGCCGCTGGAGTACTACCGCAACAACCTCGACTCGACCTTCGCCCTGGCGGCCTCGATGGCGAAGTACGGGGTGACCAAGCTGGTGTTCTCGTCGTCGGCCACGGTGTACGGCGAGAAGGCCCCCGTGCCCTACCAGGAGGACTACGAGCACCTGTCCTCCTCGTCGCCGTACGGGCAGACCAAGGTGATGATCGAGCGCGTCCTTACGGACATCGCGCAGATCTCCGAGGGCTGGAAGGTCGCGCTGCTGCGCTACTTCAACCCGGTCGGGGCGCACGCGAGCGGCGACATCGGCGAGGACCCGCAGGGTATCCCGAACAACCTGATGCCGTTCATCGCGCAGGTCGCGGTGGGCCGGCGCGAGCGGCTGACCGTCTTCGGGGACGACTACCCGACGGCGGACGGCACTGCCGAGCGCGACTACCTGCACGTCACCGACCTCGCCGCCGGGCACGTCGCGGCCCTGGAGCACCTGGACGACATGGTGGAGCCCGCGCGGGCGTTCAACCTCGGCACCGGCACCGGGACGTCGGTGCTGGAGCTGCTGAAGGCCTTCGAGCGCGCGGTCGGCCGCGAGCTGCCCTACGAGATCGGCCCGCGCCGCGCCGGCGACCTGCCTGCCTTCTGGGCCGACCCGACACGCGCCAACACCGAGCTGGGCTGGCACGCGACCAAGACCATCGACGACATGTGCGCCGACACCTGGCGCTGGCAGTCCCAGAACCCCAAGGGGTTCCCGGGCAGCTGAGCCTGCCTGTGCCGGACTGAGCAAGACTGACGCCGGCCGGCACGGGTCCGGCCCCCGGCTACCTCGCCGGGGGCCGGACCGGTCAGACCAGCGGGTTGCCGATCGGCGGCGTCTCCAGCCGGTCGAAGTCGAGCTGGGGCACGCCCTCGTCCGGGTCGGGGCCGACCGGCGGCCGGGAGTCGGTCCGGGGAGCCGGCATCAGGATCGGCCGCAGCTCCTGGCCGAGCGCGGGCCGCGAGTCTTGGCGGGAGTCGTGGCGGGAGGCGCGCTCGTTCACCGGCGGCTCCTCGCGCACCGTCCGGCGCACCGTGCGGTCCACCGGCTCGGCGTGCGCCTCCTCGAAGGCCCGCACGATCGACCAGGGCAGGCGGATGTAGCCCTCGACGTCGAACCCGTTGGCGATGGCCCAGGCGCGCATCTGCGCGGGGGTCGCCCGGCCGCGGCCGTCGGTGGGCTTCTTCGACCCCGACTCGTCCACCAGCTTGGGGAAGTCCACCGGCGTCGCCTCGACGATCGGCTCGATCACCGAGTCCCGGGCGCAGCCGATCGTGTCGGCGACCCGCCACAGCTCCTGACGGGCCTCCAGGTGGTAGCGGTCGGCCTCGATCGCCTGACGCACCAGCGCGTCGAAGAACGCCTTGCGGGCGGCGGCGGCGGCCTCGGGCGTCAGCCGGTACAGCGGCTCGGCCTCGGCCAGCCCCGCGGCGGTCTCCGCCGTCAGCCGCCCGTCCTGGAGGGTCTCCGCGAGGAGCGACAGGTAACCGTTGGTCCGCACGTCGGCGACGGCGGCGATCGCGTCGGCCAGCGGCTGGCCGCCGAGCGTCGTCAGCACGCCCGGACCGCGCCGGCCGGGCCACGGCCGCGGGGCGTCGGCGGTGCGTGTGGGCCCCTCCGGCCACGGGTAGACCCACGCGCGCAGAGTGACCTGCAGCAGCTCGGGCAGGTCCGGCAGGCCGGTCGCGCTCTGCACGAACCGGGCCAGGAGCCCGGCCACGGCCCGCGCCTCGCTGAGCGGGCTGGAGTTCGGCAGACCGCCCTCGTACGGGACCCCTGCGGCGGTGCAGCAGTCCGACAGCCGGCGGTGCACCAGGCCGGGCAGGTAGTGGTAGCTCGCGTCGATGATGGTGAGCTGGGCGAGCGTGGGCAGCTCCCAGCCCAGGTGGGACAGCTCGTTGCGCAGGACCTCGACGCCGAGCCGGCCGTTGTGCGTGACGATCGCCATCTGCGACAGGCGCTCGCGCAGGGTGGCGGCGACGTCGGCCAGCGCGATCCAGGCGCCGTCGGGGTGCAGCACCGCGGACCACTCGTCGACCACCCCGCCGCGCTCGTCGACGCGCACGACCGCTATCTCTCGCAGGCGTGCCCCAGCAAGCTGGATCCCGGTGATCCGGGTCGACACCGCTGCGTACGCGGGCTTGCCCACGCGTTCGTCCCTCGCCATGCGCGTCCTTTCTCGACAGCCGTGCCGCCGTTGGCGCTACGACGCGCCACAGGGTGCCATCTGCGCGAGAGTCCTGAAAGTGGAGATCGTACGAATATGTCGGATTCTGTGAAAATCACTACCAAAGATAGCGGACCGCCCCCCGATTATTAACACTTGCGGTGGGTGTTTGGCCACCGTCTGGGGCAGGGCAAAAGGGGAGGTCATGATGCTGGCGAAGTTATCGGTCATGGACTGGCGCGCCATCGCGGCGCTCGCGTTCGCACTTCCGTACGTCGCGCTGACACTGCTGGGTGATCGGTTCGGGTGGCTGCAGCTCTCGACTTCCGACGCTCTGACCAGCCCAGTCACCATTGTGGCACTGGGTTGCCTGCTTGCCGGAGCAGGCCTCGCGCTGACCCCGGCGATCCAGGGCGGGGCCTACCCGGTGCTGAACATCCTGGTGGGCGGAGCGATGCTGGCGGGCTTCGGCTGGGCGGTGCTGGTGCTGGCCCAGGCGCGCTACGGCTGCGACCCGATGAACGTCTTGCCCGGCTGCGGGTGATCTTTAGAAAGTTAAGAACCTAGTCGTTATCGGGAGATTTTCCCGTGCCGAGGGCTGCGCTCCGGGACACAATGCGAGCGTGTTCCAGCGTCCAGCCCACCATCGTGTCTCGAGCCGCGAGCTCGTCGCGCTCGGCACCGCGAGCCAGGTGCCCACCAGGACCCGCAACCACAACGGCTACGTGCTGTTCTGGGACGACGAGGTCATCCTGTTCGACCCGGGCGAGGGGTCCCAGCGCCAGATGCTGCACGCGGGGATCTCCGCGACGGCACTGACCCGCATCGCGATCACGCACCTGCACGGCGATCACAGCCTGGGCCTGGCCGGCGTGGTCCAGCGCATCAGCCTGGACGCGGTGCCGCAGACGGTGCCGGTGATGTTCCCGGCGTCGGGCCGCCGCTGGGTCGAGAACCTGTGCGACGCGACCGCCTACTACCACCAGGAGCGGCTCGCGCTGCAGGGGCTGAGCCGGGACGGCGTCGTGCCGCGCGTGCCGGGGGAGCTGCACGGCCCCGCGGTGCTGCGGGCGGCCCGGCTGGACCACTCGCTGGAGGCGTACGGGTACCGGCTCGACGAGCCCGACGGCCGCCGTATGGTCCCCGAACGCCTGGCGGCCGCGGGCATCTCGGGGCCCGACGTCGGACGCCTCGCCCAGGAGGGCACGCTGCGGGCCGAGCAGGGCGTGGTCCGGCTGGAGGACGTCAGCGAACCACGGCCCGGGCAGTCGTTCGCGTTCGTCATGGACACCCGGATGTGCGACGCCGTCGAAGACCTGGCCGACGGCGTGGACCTGCTCGTCATCGAGTCGACCTACCTGGACCGCGACCGGAACCTCGCGCGCGACCACGGGCACCTGACGGCGCTGGAGGCGGCGACGGTGGCCGCGCGGTGCGGGGTCCGCAGCCTGGTGCTGACCCACTTCTCGCAGCGGTACACCGATCCGGCCGAGTTCGAGAACGAGGCCCGCACGGTGTTCGACGGCGAGCTCACGGTCGCGTCCGACCTGGACCGGGTGGCGGTGCCGCGGCGGCGGTGAAGCGCAGCAGCTGGTCCAGGTCGGTTGCGGAGCCGGGCCGTCAGCGCTGGCGCCGGTCGTGTGAGCGGTCTAGCCTTGTCACGAAAGCCAGGGCAGGTCTCCTGGTTAATAGTTCGGCCGCGGCCCTTTCAGTTCTCGCTGAGGGGGCCGTCAGGCATTTCTGGGACAAGCGCGGGCTGCTGGGCGGCGACACCCGAGACCTGCTGATGGGACACCAGCCACATCTCCGCGGACGGCTCGATCTCTCGCAGGACCCGGCGGGCGGCCTTCAGCTGCAGGATGACGACGGCGACGACGAGCAGTGGTTCGAGGTGTGCGACGCGGTTGCGCAGGCGGTGCAGACGGTCGACGTCGCGGACGAGCTCCCGTACGGGCCGGCCCAGGCCGGGAAAGGCCTGGCGGATCGCCTCCTGCCACAACAGCTGCCGCCCGGGGTCGCGGCCGGGGAGCAGAAAGCGCCATGTGCCGAACGTCAGCTGGGCGAGGACGTCGTCATGCGTCACCGCGCGCTGGCTCGCGGCCGAGTCGTTGACGGCGAGCCTGGCCCGCCGTGTCGCCTTGTCGATCTCGTCGCGACGCACGATCCGCTCGATCAGGCGTGAAGGATCGAGCAACCACTCCTGGCCGTGGGCCCGACCCGATCTCGGATCGACCTGGGTCGCGTTCCACACGCGCAACCTCGCATCGATCGCGTTGCGGAGAAAGACCTCGACCAGGTGCAACATCTTGTAGACCGCCGAGGACATCTCGACGTTCCACTGGTACAGCGTGAGCGCCGCGCGCACGTTGCCGCCGCAGGCCCGCAGGTACGGGGCGAGCCGGGGCGCGCTGAGCAGCGTGGCGACCGCGCGATGGTGGGTCGCGGTCAGGGTGGGGACGGCCATCGATGACTCCTTGGAGCTGGAACTGAACGCCCCCAGGTTCGCAGAGATCGCGACGCTTGGCATGCTTTGACGCATCTTGTTGCTTATACGCAACGGCGCCTCGGCCCCCTTGACCTTCACCCTGGGGGAAGCACCAGTCTCCTGAGCACCGGCGACCCGCGCCGGGGACGAGGATGGCGACGTGGAGCACCTGAGCATCGGCGAGTTCGCCCGGACGTCCGGCCTGACGCCCAAGGCGTTGCGCCTGTACGACGAGCTCGACCTGCTGCGGCCGGCCCGGGTGGACCCGCTGACCGGGTACCGCTGGTACGCGCCGGACCAGCTCGACCGGGCCCGCCTGGTCGCTCGGCTGCGCCTGATCGGCATGCCCCTGGCCCGCATCCGCGAGGTCGCCTCCGCGCCGGTGGGCGTCGCGGCCGACCAGGTGCGGGCGTACTGGCGCCAGGTCGAGGCCGACACGGCCTCACGCCGCGACATCGTCGCCTCCGTCGTCGAACACCTGCGCACGAAGGAGACCACCATGCAGATCTCAGGCCCCACGCTCACGGCCCGCAGCGCCTGGCGGCTCGGCCAGGGCGCACGCGCCGCCCAGCAGGACGCGCTCCACGCGGGCGAGTCCTTGTTCGTCGTCGCCGACGGGTTCGGGCCGCACGGCAGCCCCGTCCCGGCCGGCCTGGCCGTCGACGCGTTCGCCACGATGGACCACCCCTGGAACGCGGCCGACGGCGACCCGGCGGCCGCGCTGGGCGCCGCGTTCGCGGAGGCTCAGCGCACGATCACCGCCGAGGCGGCCGCGCTCGCCGATCCCAGGCACTTCGGCACCACGGTCACCGCCGCGCTCCTGGTCGGCTCGACGCTGTTCAGCGCCCACGTCGGCGACTCCCGGCTGTGGCTCGTGCGGGACGGCCGGGCCGAGCAGCTCACCCGGGACCACACCGTGGTCGCAGCGCTGATCGAGGAGGGCCGGCTCACCGAGGACGAGGCGCGCTCCCACGAGGACCGCAGCCTCCTGAACCGGGCGCTCGTCCCGGCGGGGACCGGAGGGCACTCCGACGCCGGACCCGACCTGGCCACGACCGAGGTCCGGCCCGGGGACCGGCTCGTCCTGACCGGCGACGGCGGGCTCGCCAGACAACTACGCCCTCGTCGTCGTCGACCTCGGCGCCTGAGGTGGACGTCTGACCAGGTCGCGCTGTCCACGGGCAGTTCTACCCGTTGACCTGCCCGTGGACCCCCAACCACGATGCCGCACATGAGCAACCCGGTGAACCTCCAGGTCTGGGACGGTGCCGTCAACCTCCGCGATCTCGGTGGTCTCCCGCTGGAGGACGGCGGGACCACCGCCGCGGGGCGCGTCTGGCGCTCGGGTGCTCCCGAACCCATGACGCAGACGGGGTGGGCGGAGGCCGTCGACGCCGGGCTCACGACCGTCGTCGACCTGCGCAACCCCGCCGAGGTCAAGCAGGCGCACGACCTCATGCCCGACGCCGTGCGGCCCCGGGGGCTCGTCACGCTCAACACCCCGACCGAGGACCCGGGCGACCCGCACTTCCTGGAGACCTGCGGTCCCTGGCTCGACCATCCACGCTCCTACGCGCCCAACATCGCGATGTACCCGCACCTGTTCGGCGGCGTCTTCCGGGTGGTCGCGGACGCCCCCGGGCCCGTGCTGGTGCACTGCGCCGCCGGCCGCGACCGCACCGGGATGATCACCGCCCTGCTCCTGTCACTGACCGGCGTGGAGCACGAGGCGATCGCGCAGGACTACGAGCGCGCGTTCCGCGGCACCACGCACCGTGGCGGCGGCGTGGCCTACGACGTCGAACGCGGCGCCTGGGTACAGCACCGCGGCGAGACCTGGACCGCGCGCCAGCTCGACGAACGCGTCGGCGAGCGCCGTGCGGCCCTGCTGGAGTGGCTGGCGGAGCTGGACCCGGTCGCCTACCTGCGGTACGCCGGGCTGGACGAGGTGCGCATCACGAACCTGCGGGGGCTCCTGCGGTAGCCGAGCCGCCCGGGTCGGCTACCGGCAGCCCGCCGGCCTGCAGCTCCCCGGCCTGCAGCTCCCCGGCCTGCAGCTCCAGGGTCATGAACACGCTGTGCGGGTCCAGGGCGTAGCTCCCGAACGGCCCGCATCCGACGAACCCGTGCCGGGCGTAGAGGCGGCGAGCGGGCGCGAAGTAGTCCTGCGCCCCGGTCTCCAGGCTCACGCGCGCGTACCCGCGCCGCGCTGCCTCGGCCAGGACGGCGTCGAGCAGCGCCGAGGCGACGCCGCGGCCGCGCGCGTGGGCGGCGGTGCGCATCGACTTGATCTCGCCCTCCGGCCGCGCGCCGTGCCCACCGATCTCGCCGGCCCCACCGATCTCGCCGTGCCCACTGATCTCGCTGAGCGCACCGCACCCCAGCAGGACGCCGTCCTCGTCCCGGGCGGTCCAGAAGGTGATCGTCGGGGCGAGCAGCGCCGTATGGTCCAGGGCGTGCACGCTCTCCGCCGGGGAGGTGGCGAACATGTCGGTGAGGTGCTCGTCGAGCAGGCGCAGCACGTCGTCGCGGGCGGGGGAGTCCGGGGAGATCTTCACGCCACCATCCTGCGGGGCGCTCGCGGGTGCGCCGTCCGCATGCCGGGCTCGTGTGGCGCACGTCACGTCCTGGGGGTAGGAATCTCCAGGTGCGCGCACGCCCGTGCGCCTGTGCCGGCCGACGAGGGCCGGAGGACCGAGGAGAAACGACGATGTCGCTGCCGAGCCCGAGCTACACGATCACCCTGCGCGTGGAGGTGGCCGCCTCACAGCGCGCCACGAGCACGGTGGTAGCGGCGGTAGCCGACGCCGGGGCGGCGGTCATGGGCGTGGACATCGCGCACTCGACGTCGCACGGCCTGGTCGTGGACGTCACGTGCGACACGATCGACGCCGAGCACGGTGAGCGGGTCGTGGCGGCCGTGAACGCCGTCGAGGGCGCGGAGGTGCTCAAGTCGAGCGACTCGACGTTCCTGATGCACCTGGGCGGCAAGATCGAGGTCACCAACAAGGTGCCGCTCAAGACGCGCCGCGACCTGTCGCGCGCGTACACGCCGGGGGTGGCGCGGGTGTGCCTGGCGATCGCGGACAAGCCCGAGGACGCGCGCCGGCTGACGATCAAGCGCAACACGGTCGCCGTGGTCACGGACGGCACGGCGGTGCTGGGCCTGGGCGACATCGGCCCGGCCGCGGCGCTGCCCGTGATGGAGGGCAAGGCGGCGCTGTTCAAGGAGTTCGGCGGGGTGGACGCCTGGCCGGTGTGCCTGGACACCACGGACACGGACGAGATCGTGCGGATCGTCAAGGCGATCGCGCCCGTCTACGGCGGCGTGAACCTGGAGGACATCGCCGCGCCGCGCTGCTTCGAGATCGAGGCGCGGCTGCGCGAGGAGCTGGACATCCCGGTGTTCCACGACGACCAGCACGGCACGGCGATCGTGGTGCTGGCGGCGCTGGTCAACGCCCTGAAGGTGGTGGGCAAGGACTTGGCGGACGTGCGGATCGTGGTGTCCGGCGTCGGCGCGGCGGGCAACGCGATCATCCGGCTGCTCAAGGCGCAGGGGGCGCGGCACATCGTGGCGTTCGGCCGGGACGGCGCGCTGCACCCGGGCGTGGTCACGGACGACCCGCACCGGCGCTGGCTGGTGGACAACACCAACGTCGACGGCTTCTCGGGCACGCTGCAGGAGGGCCTCAAGGGCGCCGACGTGTTCGTCGGGGTCTCGGCGGGCGGGATCCTGTCGGGTGCGGACGTGGCGCAGATGGCGCAGGACGCGATCGTGTTCGCGCTGGCCAACCCGACCCCGGAGGTGGACCCGCTGGAGGCGGCCGAGTCCGCGGCGGTCGTGGCGACGGGGCGCAGCGACTACCCGAACCAGATCAACAACGTGCTGGCCTTCCCGGGCCTGTTCCGGGGGCTGCTCGACACGGGCGCCACGGACATCACCACGGAGCTGCTGCGCGTGGCCGCCGTGGCGATCGCCGAGGTGGTCGCGCCCGACGAGCTGAACAGCGCGTACATCATCCCGGGCGTGTTCGACCACCGGGTCGCGGACGCCGTGGCGGACGCGGTGCGCAAGCAGGTGTGAGCGCCCGCGCGCCTTGCGCGAAGGACCCTGCCGGGCGGCGGTGGCCGCCGTCCGGCAGGGTCCTTCGGTCTCCTTCGGGCCTTGCCGTCGGGCAGGGCCTGTCGGGAGTGTCAGCCGCCGATGCTGCCGATCGTCGAGTTCACGATGCCGCTGACGACGGCAGCGGTGCCCAGGACGAGAACGAGCAGCGCGCCGGTGGAGGCCACCAGGGGGATCCACCAGCGCACGGTCTCCGGCTGGGTGCGACCGTAGAAGTGGTCGGGCTGCGCGGAGGTGGTGCGGTCGAGGAAGGCGTCGTTGTTGCTCACACTGATAGAGACGTCCGACGGGCTCGAAACGATGCCCGCATGCCGATAACGGTTCGGGAACGGTCGTACCGTCCCGGGACGGGACGAGCACCCCGGGGGAGTTGAGGTCAGCGTGAAGAACATCGGGTTCCTGTCCTTCGGTCACTGGACACCGCATCCGCAGTCGGGCACCCGCTCGGCGTCGGACGCGCTGCTCCAGTCGATCGACCTGGCCGTGGCCGCCGAGGAGCTGGGGGCCGACGGCGCCTACTTCCGCGTGCACCACTTCGCGCGACAGCTCGCCTCACCGTTCCCGCTGCTGGCAGCGATCGGGGCGCGCACCAGCCGCATCGAGATCGGCACGGGCGTGATCGACATGCGCTACGAGAACCCGCTGTACATGGCGGAGGACGCCGGTTCGGCGGACCTGATCTCCGGCGGCCGGCTGCAGCTCGGCATCAGCCGAGGGTCACCCGAGCAGGTGATCGAGGGCTACCGGCACTTCGGGTACGAGCCGGCGCCGAAGGACGCCGGCGGCGCGGACCTGGCCCGCGAGCACACCGCCCGGTTCCTGGAGCTGCTCGACGGCGAGGGCTTCGCCGAGCCCAACCCGCGCCCCATGTTCCCCAACCCGCCGGGCCTGCTGCGGGTCGAGCCGCACTCCGACGGGCTGCGCCGGCGCATCTGGTGGGGCGCCGGCTCCCGTGCGACGGCCGAGTGGACGGCGGCCCAGGGCATGAACCTCATGTCGTCCACGCTGCTCACCGAGGACACCGGCGTACCGTTCCACCGGCTGCAGGCCGAGCAGATCCAGCGGTTCCGGGACGCGTGGGCGGAGGCGGGGCACGAGCACGAGCCGCGGGTGTCCGTCAGCCGCAGCATCTTCCCGATCACCGACCAGCGCGACCGGCAGTACTTCGGCATGGAGGTCTACAGCGAGGACCAGGTGGGCCACCTCGACACCGGGCCCGCCCGGTTCGGCAAGACGTACGCGGGCGAACCCGACGCGCTGGTCGAGGACCTGCGCGAGGACGAGGCAGTCGCGGCCGCCGACACGCTCCTGCTGACCGTGCCCAACCAGCTCGGCGTCGACTACAACGCGCACGTCATCGAGAACATCGTCAAGCACGTGGCGCCGCCGCTCGGCTGGCGCGCCGGCTGACGTCCGGCGAGGGTGCGAACGCGATGACCGCGGCCACCGGCGGGTGAGATCCGCGGGCGCCGATCTCACCCGCCGGCCGGCTGTCGGGCCGACGACGGCGGTGGGACGCTGCGAACATGACCATCATCAGGACGCCCGAGCCCGCCGAGGCCACCGGCGCCTGGGCCGAAGGGTACGCCGGAGACCTCGGCGAGCTCGGTTACGTGCCCAGCCACACCCGGGTCATGGCCGCCAACCCGCAGGCGCAGCGCGCGTTCGAGGACCTGACCGGCGCGATCGTGCCCAGCATCGGCCTGCGCCTGTACGAGCTGGTCACCCTCGCCGCCGCGGGCGCCCTGCGGTCGCAGGCCTGCCGCCTGGCCCACGGGCGCAAGTCCCGCACCGTGTTCGACGACACCCAGCTCGAACGCATCGCCCTCGACTACCACGCCGCCGGGCTCAGCGAGCTCGAGGTCACCGCCATGGAGCTCGCCGAGCGCATCAGCCGCGACTCGACCGCGCTGACCGAGCAGGACACCCGGCGGCTGCGTGACCTCGGGCTCACCGACCGGCAGATCGTCGACGTCGTGCTGGCCGCCGCCGCCCGGAACTACTTCAGCCGGGCCCTGCACGCCCTCGCCGTGCCGCCCGACGTCCCGCCCGACCTGCCGGACAGCCTCCGGGAGGCGCTGCTGACCGGGATGTGAGCGTCGGCTGGTCGGCTACGCCGCGCAGGGGTTGGCGGCCCGGCCGCCGCCGTCCAGAGCCGGCTCCGGGCGGCTCGCCGCCACCACGACCGAACGACGCCGCACCAGGTCACGCACCTGCCCGAACGCGTCGCACCGCTCCATCAGGTGCACCGCGGACCATGGGCCCCGCGGCCCGCCGGCCGCCGCCGCGAGCAGCGAACGCTGCGCCGTCCACCGCTCCCAGTGCCGCACGAACTCGTCCGGCTGCACCACACGGCCCCGGTCGAGCTGCCCGTCCAGCGCCTCCGCCAGCGACACGTCCACCGCCACCAGCACCGGGTCCCACCCGCACAGCCGCGCCAGCAGGCCCAGGAGCTCCCGACGGTGCTCGCGGGTGGCGGTGTCGTGCACCAGCAGGGGCCGGCCGGAACGGGGCCCCGCCAGCAGGTTCAGCACGGTCGCGACGGCGTGCAGGGTGTGCGCCACCCAGCGGTACGCGCCGTACGGCGCCCAGGACGGCAGGCGGGCGGCGATCCGACGCCGGTAGCGGTCGGGGTCGAGCACCACCGCGCGCGGAACGTCCGCGGCGACGTTGGCCAGCAGCGTGCTCTTGCCGGCGCCCGGGACACCGCCCACGACGATCATCAGCGGGCCGGCGGGGTGGTTGGCCGGTTGGACGGCACGGTGGTCGGCACGGTGGTCGGCGACACGGTCAGGTACGGGTTCCGGGGCGCGGCCGCGAGCGCCGTCGGAGGAGTCAGGGGAGTCGGGAACGGGACGCAGGAGTGGGGCGGGTGTTGTCACGTGGTCCTCCATACGTAGGGGGCCGGGTGAGCAGCATCGCGCGAGCCGATCCAGGATCACCGGGAGCGCCCTGAGAGGGTGCTGGACCGGGTTCGCGGACCGGGATGTCGAGCCAGGGAGATTCGGGTGCGCCGACGCACGTCAGGGGTTGGGGAGAGCCCTGGGCCACAGACATCGGACAGTTGCTCATTGCTGCTTCCATAACGTGCGACGAGGCCCGATTTGTTCCCGAGCGGGGGCTCCGACCTGCGGCGTTCCTACGGAGCTGGTGTGGTGTTCCTGCGGTGGACCCCGCCGAGTTCACCCGGTCCCACGGGTCCGCACGGGAGCGGCCCGGGCTAACCTCGGCGGGGAACAGCACCAAGAACACCACCACGAACACCACCACGAACACCGCCGAGAAGACCGCCGACAGGACGACGAAGCCCCGAGGAAGGCGAGCCCGGATGCGACGACGAATCGTGGGCGCCCTGGCAGGAGCACTGGTGCTGGCGGCGGCACCCCTGCCCGCACACGCCGCGCCCGGCGATCCCGCCCCCGGCTGGCCCACGCAGCGTAGCGGCGGCACGTGGTCGGCGGCGGTCTCCCAGTCCGGCCGGGTGCACACGGTCGCGCACCCCGTGCCGGGCGAGGGTCTCGAGACCATCAGCCTGGGCTCGACGTACAACGGGACCTGGCCCGCCCCGACCGAGATCCCCGGGTACGGCGGCAGCGTGAACGCCGGGCCCGGCGCGTACGGGATCGCCGTCTCCTCCGGGCCCGACCCGCTCCTGGTGTCCCGCGAGTTCGTCGGCGGACGGTGGACCGCGCCCGAGACGATCGGCGAGCTCGACCACGCCACCAGCTTCGTCACCAACGCCGACGGCGACGCCGTCGTCGTCTGGCGTGCTCCCGACGGCCTCATGGCGGGCCTCCACCCGCGGGGCGGGACCTGGACGACGCTTCCGGTCACCGGTGTGCCCGAGAACGGGTACTTCGCCGCGACCGTCAACGACGCGTCCAAGGTGACAGTCGTCTGGGCCGAGGCCACCAGCACCACCACCCAGGCCGTCCGGCGCACCGTGCTGCGCCCCGGCGCCACCACCTGGACCGCGCCGCAGACCCTCGGCACCGTCTCGCCCGTCGGCGGGGCGCCGCGCATCGTGACCGACGGCCAGGGCCGCGAGACGATCACCGCGGGCGACAAGCTCTGGCGGCAGCAGACGACGAGCTCCACGCCCGCCTACGCCTTCGCCGTGGGCCGGGACGCCGAGCTCGCCGCGGGCACCACCGACACCCGCGTTGTCTGGCCCTACCGGAACGGTCGCTACCTGTCCGTGCGCACCCGCCACTTCGCGCAGACCTCGACCACGCAGGGCTGGGGCCCCACCACCACCGTATGGGCCAAGACCTTCCCCACCACCGTGCCCGTGCGCTGCCGGGAGCGCATCAACCTCGGCCTCGGCATGGCGCCCGCGGGCCGCTCCTACGTCGCCCTCGGTGTCGTCGCCGACTCCGGCAGCACCGCGTGCAGCAGCAACAAGGCCCGTCTGGTGACCCTCGACCGCACCAGCACGCCCCGGAACGACGTCGCCGTCGGCGGCTACTTCAACGGCACCACGTTCGGCGTCGCGGTCAACGCCCGCGGCCCCGTCGCCGTCAGCCACCAGGCCGACGGCGCGGACAACGGCTGGGGCGACACCAACTACCTCCAGTTCTTCAGCCGCTGACGCGCTCCGCGAGATACCGGGCCGCGAGATACCGGGCCCGCCGCCGGACACGGGCAACCGCGGCCGGACCGTTGTACGCCGCGTACGGCGGCCACTGGAAGACCAGGACGGCCAGCTCCTCCAGGGCCAGCAGTCTCCGGAACTCGGTGCCGTCTCGTGCGCTTCCCGCCCGCGCCCGCTCCACCAGGTACTCCTCCACGAGGACAGCCGGGACACGAGCACCCGAGGGGGTCGCGCGGACACTGAGCAACGCGAGATCCGAGGTCGCCCGCCCGACGCCGGCCGCCTGCCAGTCGCAGAACACCAGGACGTCGTGCCCGCCGGCCGTGCGGTGCACGACGTTCGCGGTGTGACAGTCACCGTGGACGAACACCGGCGGCACCGTGCCGAGGCGGTCACCCAGCGCGGTCCGGTCGGCCAGCAGGTCGTCGAGCCGCGGAAGATGACCCGACCAGAACTCGAGGACCGGACCGAGGTCCGGGACCGCGAGCGCCGACAGCAGGTCGTCCGGGCGTGCCCAGTCGCCCGCCGGTAGAGCCATCCCGTGCAGCCGGGCCAGGTCGCGGCCGAGCGCCCGCCACCGATCCCGGGACCAGGCAGCGGCGTCGCGCTGCTCGCCGGCGTCCTCCAGCAGCAGCGCGACGCCCTCGTCGACGACCAGTGTGTCCAGCAGCGCGGGCGTGAGCACGGGGGCGGCAGGTGCCGCACCGCGGTAGAACCTCAGCTCCCGCTCCGCCTCGGCTCGGGAGCGACCGACGGCGGCCGCGGTGACCTTCAGGTACGCACGCCCACCACCCCTCAGCTCGACACGATGAATCCCCGCGGCCGAACGAGCGTCGGCGGGCGACGCGCCACCGGCCAGCCGCACGTCGAATCTCTCCAGGGCCAGGGCCAGGGCGAACACATCGTGCTGCGACCGATCTCGCGACGGTGGAGGCATCTGGTCAACGTACATTCACCCACTGACACGCCGGTCGCCTCCTGCCGGTCGGCCGCGCCGCGCGAGCAGGACGGCGCGAGCAGGACGGCGCGACATGGCAGCATCACGTGCGTGACGAACAACGCCGACGACACCGAGCACCTGCGCACCCTCGCGCTCCTGCGCCGCGTCCGCGACCGCATGGACCGCGAGTACACCCAGCCCCTGGACGTCGCGGCGCTCGCGGCCGGGGTGCACATGTCGGCCGGGCACCTGTCGCGCCAGTTCAAGGCCGCCTACGGGGAGTCGCCGTACAGCTACCTGATGACCCGGCGGATCGAGCGCGCCATGATGCTCCTGCGCCGGGGCGACCTGAGCGTGACCGAGGTCTGCTTCGCGGTGGGCTGCTCGTCGCTGGGCACGTTCAGCACGCGGTTCACCGAGCTGGTCGGGGTGCCGCCGAGCGTGTATCGCACCGACCCGGTGCTCGCGGGCGCGCAGGTCGACACCGCGGGCCTGCCGGCGTGCATCGCCAAGCAGGTGACCAGGCCCGTCAGGAATCGAGAAGCGCGACCCCCGGGTCCGGACCTAGCGTGATCGTCATGAGCACACAGACGAGCAAGAGCACGGGCCTGACGATCCACCAGACGTTCCTGCCGCACACCGACCCGGAGGCGTCCCTGGCGTTCTACCGGGACGCGCTGGGCTTCGAGGTCTTCCTCGACGTCGGGCGGGGCGACATGCGCTGGATCACGGTCGGCCCGGCCGACCAGCCGGACACGTCGATCGTGCTGACGCCGCCAGGGGCCGACCCGGGCGTCACCGAGGACGAGCGCCGCACGGTCGCCGAGATGATGGCCAAGGGCACGTACGCCGCCGTCATCCTGGGCGCGACCGACCTGGAGGCGACGTTCGAGCGGGTGCAGGCCAGCGGCGCGGAGGTCATGCAGGAGCCGGTCGACCAGCCGTACGGGTTCCGCGACTGCGCGTTCCGCGACCCGGCCGGCAACACCGTCCGCATCAAGCAGCTCTGACCGGGCCGCCGTGTGCGTCCCCGGGCTGGCGGCCTACCTCCGGGCGGCCGAACCCCGCCTTACCGACACCGAGCAAGCTGACACCGAGCTGACTGACACCGGACCGTCCGAGGAAACCCGGCGCGTGCTGGTGTCCGCCTCCGGTACCACCGACACGGAAGGCCGAGCATGAACACGGCGAGCACAGCCACCAGCACCACCGCCCGCACGGCTGCCGGCACGGACGCGCCGCCGTCCGGAACCCACCCGGCGGACAGCCACGACCTGATCCGGGTGCACGGCGCGCGGGAGAACAACCTGCGGGACGTGGACCTGGAGATCCCGAAGCGCCGGCTGACGGTGTTCACCGGGGTCTCGGGCTCGGGCAAGAGCTCGCTGGTGTTCGCGACCATCGCCGCGGAGTCGCAGCGGATGATCAACGAGACGTACAGCGCGTTCGTGCAGGGCCTCATGCCGTCGCTGTCGCGCCCGGACGTGGACCTCCTGGAGGGGCTGACGACGGCGATCGTCGTGGGCCAGGAGCGGCTGGGCGCCAACCCGCGCTCCACGCTCGGTACGGTCACCGACACCAACGCGCTGCTGCGGCTGCTGTTCAGCCGCCTGGGCACGCCGTCGGCCGGCCCTGCGGTCGCGTACTCGTTCAACATCCCGGCCCGCACGGCGAGCGGCGTGATGACGTCGTCCACGGGCGAGAAGCAGATCGTGCGCGAGGCGACGTACCACGGCGGGATGTGCCCGCGCTGCGAGGGCCGGGGCACCGTCTCGGACATCGACCTGAGCGAGCTCGTCGACGAGGACAAGTCGCTCAACGAGGGCGCGATCACGGTGCCCGGGTACAAGGCGGGCGGCTGGTCGGTGCGGTTCTTCACCGAGTCGGGGTACCTCGACGGCGACAAGCCGGTCCGCGACTACACCGAGACCGAGCGGCACGACTTCCTGTACCGCGACGCGACCAAGCGGAAGATCGGCGGCGCCAACCTGACCTACGAGGGCCTGGTGCCCCAGGTGCGGCGCTCGATGCTCGCCAAGGACCGCGACGCCCTGCAGCCGCACCTGCGTGCCTTCGTGGACCGGGCGGTCACGTTCATCACCTGCCCCGACTGCGGCGGCACCCGCCTGGCTGCGGCCGCCCTGGCGTCGAAGATCAACGGCGTCAACATCGCCGACGCGTGCGCCATGCAGATCGGCGACCTCGCCGACTGGGTGCGCGGCCTGGACGAGCCGTCCGTGGCCCCGCTGCTGGCCAACCTGCAGCACCTGCTGGACAAGTTCACCGAGATCGGCCTGGGCTACCTGTCCCTGGACCGGCCCTCGGGCACGCTGTCCGGCGGCGAGGCGCAGCGCACCAAGCTGATCAGCCACCTCGGCTCGGCGCTCACGGACATCACCTACGTGTTCGACGAGCCGACCATCGGCCTGCACCCGCACGACATCCAGCGGATGAACGACCTGCTGCTCCAGCTGCGGGACAAGGGCAACACCGTGCTGGTCGTGGAGCACAAGCCGGAGACGATCGCGATCGCCGACCACGTCGTCGACCTCGGCCCGGGCGCCGGCAGCGCGGGCGGCACCGTGTGCTTCCAGGGCACGGTCGACGAGCTGCGCTCCAGCGGCACGCTGACCGGCCGGCACCTGGCGGACCGGGCTTCCCTGAAGGAGTCCCCGCGGGCCGCCACGGGCGCCCTGGAGATCCGCGGCGCGAGCACGCACAACCTGCGCGACGTCGACGTCGACGTGCCGACGGGCGTGCTGTGCGTCGTGACCGGCGTCGCGGGATCGGGCAAGAGCTCCCTGATCCACGGCAGCCTCGCGGGCCGCGACGGCGTCGTCGTGGTGGACCAGTCCGCGATCAAGGGCTCACGCCGCTCCAACCCCGCCACCTACACCGGGCTGCTGGAGCCGGTCCGCAAGGCGTTCGCCAAGGCCAACGGCGTCAAGCCCGCGCTGTTCAGCGCCAACTCCGAGGGCGCGTGCCCCACCTGCAACGGCGCCGGCGTGGTCTACACGCAGCTCGGCTTCATGGACACCGTGGCCACCACGTGCGAGGAGTGCGAGGGCAAGCGGTTCCAGGCAGCGGTGCTGGAGTACAAGCTCGGCGGTTCCGGCGACGGCGCAGCCGAGGGCGGGAAGGACATCGCCGAGGTGCTGGCGATGTCGGTGGCCGAGGCCGAGGAGTTCTTCTCCGCCGGCGAGGCCCGCACGCCCGCCGCGCACAAGATCCTGGCGCGCCTGGCCGACGTCGGCCTCGGGTACCTCAAGATCGGCCAGCCCCTGACCACGCTGTCCGGCGGCGAGCGCCAGCGCCTCAAGCTCGCCACCTACCTGGGCGAGGACGGCGGCGTGTACGTCCTGGACGAGCCGACGGCGGGCCTGCACCTGGCCGACGTCGCCAACCTCCTGGCCCTGCTGGACCGCCTCGTGGAGTCCGGCAAGTCGGTGGTGGTGATCGAGCACCACCAGGCCGTCATGGCGCACGCCGACTGGATCATCGACCTCGGCCCCGGGGCCGGGCACGACGGCGGCCGCGTCGTCTTCGAGGGCACGCCCGCCGACCTGGTGGCCCGGGCCGTCGCGGGCGAGCCGACCCTGACCGGGGAGCACCTGGCCCGTTACGTCGGGGCGGACGGCGCTCGCTGACCCATGTCGGACATCCCGGGTCAGCGGCCGGGCCGGACCAGCCCGGACTCGTAGGCGCTGACGACCATCTGGGTGCGGTCGCGCAGGCCGAGCTTGTTCAGGATGCGTGAGACGTGCGTCTTGACGGTCTGCTCGGCCAGGTGCAGGTCGGTGGCGATCTCGGCGTTGGACCGTCCTGCGGCGACGGCCTTCATGACGTCGATCTCGCGGTCGGTGAGCCCGGCGAGGCTGACGTCGGCCGAGGCGGGCGCGGCCGGGCGCGCGGCGTAGTCGGCGATGAGAGCGCGGGTGACGCGCGGGGACAGGAGCGCGTCGCCGGCCGCGACGATCCGGACGGCGTGGGTGAGCTCCTCGGGCGGGGAGTCCTTGAGCAGGAACCCGCTGGCGCCGGCGCGCAGGGCGGAGAAGACGTACTCGTCGGCGTCGAAGGTGGTCAGCATGATCACCTTGGGCGGGGTGCCGGGCAGGCCCATGACGGTGCGGGCGGCGTCCAGGCCGTTGACCTTGGGCATGCGGATGTCCATCAGCACGACGTCGGGCTGCACGCGGCGCACGACCTCGGCGATGCCGGCGCCGTCGTCGCTGGTGCCGACCACCGTGATGCCCTCGTGCGCGTTCAGGAGGGCCTCGAACCCCGCGCGGATCATCGACTGGTCGTCGACGATCAGGACGCGGATGTCGTGGGCGACGTCGGCAGGCGCTGGCATGGGGACAACCTAACGGAGAGACGAAAGTATGACGGTGGGTCGCTCGTTCGGGGGACGCGCCCTGCTCGGGTGACGGCATAGCCTGCGCTTGATGGATCTCCCACCCCAGACGCGGCGACGTCGGCTGCGCTCCCTGACCCGGCTCGACGTCAGCGCGGTCTCGATCGCGCGCCGCGAGGTCGTGTGGCTGTGGTCGCTGGTCTCCGTCGCGGCCGTCACGCTGGTCGCCGTCGGCTGGCCGGTCACCGCCTCCGGCTACGACACCCACCCCGCCGCCGCGATGGCGTTCACGCTGGTCAACTGCGCCGCCACGATCCTGGCGATGCGCTGGCCGTGGGCGGGGCTGAGCGCCTCGATCGCGGGGTCCGCCGCCCTGACGGTCGTCACCGCGGGGGCCCCGCCCGAGTGGCCCTGGCCCTGGCCGGTCA
Source organism: Promicromonospora sp. NPDC090134 (assembly GCF_044746965.1). Lineage (NCBI taxonomy): Bacteria > Bacillati > Actinomycetota > Actinomycetes > Micrococcales > Promicromonosporaceae > Promicromonospora > Promicromonospora sp. NPDC090134. The sequence goes on from NZ_JBIVCZ010000009.1 coordinate 81,340, forward strand.
CGGTGCTGCTGGCGCACTGCCTGACGGTGTTCGTGCTGGCACTGCGCCACTCCTGGTACTGGGCGGCGTCCCTCTGGCTGGCCGGCGCGATGCTGACCGTGCTGGCGCCCGCCGCGCTGAGTGACGGAGGACACCCGGCCGCGTTCGCCAACGGCGTCGTGCTGGTCTCCCTCAGCGGCGGCTTCGCCCTGTTCGGTGTGCTGGTGCGCCTGTGGAGCCTGAGCGTGCTGCGCATGGAGCAGGCCGAGCGGCTCAGCGCCACCGAGAAGGGCCGCCGCCGTGAGCTCGAGGAGCGCAACCGGATCGCCCGTGAGCTGCACGACGTCGTCGCGCACAGCATGTCGGTCATCACCGTCCAGGCCTCCACGGCGCGCTACCGCCAGCCCGGCCTGGACGATGCGGTGCAGCGCGAGTTCGAGGAGATCGCCGCCTCCTCCCGGCGCGCCCTGGGGGAGATGCGCGGCCTGCTGGGCATCCTGCGCGGCCACGACACCGCGCCCACCGCGTCGCTGCCCACCCTGTCCGACGTGACCGGGCTCATCGAGTCCACCCGCGCGTCCGGTGTTGCGATCACCTACCGGGAGGCGCACCCGGGCGACGGCGTCGAGGGTGCCGCCGGTGCCGCCGGTGCCGCCGGTGCCGCCGGTGCCGCGAGCGCCGACCGGGACGAGAGCGAGGCCGTGCCCGAGGTGGTGGGCCTGACCGCGTTCCGCGTGGTCCAGGAGGCCCTGAGCAACGCCCTGCGGCACGCTCCCGGGTCCGCGATCACGGTGGCCGTCACGGACGACGGGCACGAGCTGCGCGTTGCCGTGACGAACACCCCGCCCGACCGCGACGACGAGCCCACCCCCGGCGCCCGCCTGGGCCTGGCCGGCATCCGTGAGCGCGTCGCGGCGCTCGGCGGCACCGTCAGCGCGGGCTCCACGCCCGACGGCGGCTTCGAGCTCACCGCGACCCTGCCCGTCGAGGACCCGGACCCGGTACCTGCGTAGGGGGTGAGGTTGGCTCCTGCGGGGGACGCGCCACCCGCAGCCGGGTTCCTAGGTTGACGCCCATGACGACCGAAGCCCCGCCCCGCCCGGCCCGCCAACGACGCACGGCCCGCAACGCGCAGACCAACGACTACTTCGAGCTCGTCGAACGCGCCAACGCCGCGGGCCTGATGGGCCGTCGCGTCGGCTGGTACGTCGGCCGCACCCTCGCCTTCACGGGGGCCCTCGCCGTCGCGTTCGTGCTGCTGCTCACCCTGGGCGACACGTGGTGGCAGCTCGCCGTGGCGGCGCTGTTCGGCGTCGTGTTCACCCAGGGTGCCTTCCTCGCCCACGACGGCGGCCACCAGCAGATCTTCAGCTCCGGGCGGCACAACGAGTGGTTCTCCCGGATCATCGGCAACCTCGGCGTGGGGCTGAGCATCGGCTGGTGGAACCGCAAGCACAACAAGCACCACGGCAACCCCAACGTGATCGGCAAGGACGGCGACATCGCCACGGGGGCGCTCGTGTTCGTACCGGGGGAGGAGGCCGGGCGCACCGGGTTCCTCGGCTGGGTCACCCGGCGGCAGGGCTGGCTGTTCTTCCCGATGCTGGCGCTGTTCGGTCCGGTGCTCCACGCGAACTCGGTCCAGACGCTCGCCACGACCCCGGCGATCAAGCACCGCGCGGCCGAGAGCGTGCTCCTGGGCATCCGGCTCATCGGGTTCCCCACCCTTGTGCTGCTCACCCTCGGCCCGGTGCTCGGCACGGCGTTCATGCTGGTGCAGCTCGCCACCTTCGGCGTGTACATGGGCGCCACGTTCGCCCCCAACCACAAGGGCATGCCGCTGCTGCCCAAGGACCTCGAGATCGACTTCCTGCGCCGCCAGGTCCTCACTTCGCGCAACATCCGCGGCGGACGGTTCGTCGCGTGGGCCATGGGCGGCCTGAACTACCAGGTCGAGCACCACGTCTTCCCGCGGATGCCCAGCGTCAACCTCCGCCAGGTCCGCCCCATCGTGCAGGAGTTCTGCGCCGAGCGCGGCATCCCCTACACCGAGACCGGGCTGTTCGAGTCGTACGGGATCATCGTCGAGTACCTCAACCGCGTCGGACTGGGCCACGCCGACCCGATGGACTGCCCGATCGTCGCGCAGTACCGCTAGCCGGCTCAGGCGGTCGCGCGGACGACGACGTCCAGCGACGCCGGGGCCCGGCCCGTCAGCCGCAGCACCTCCTGCGACGCCTCGCTCCAGCGGTCCTCACGGATCGAGGCGAACATGCTGCAGTACGCGTACGTCCACCACGGGTCCTCGCCGGCCCTGGCCAGCTCCTCGGCCAGGGCCGGCGGTGGCACGTCGGTGTACCGCACCGGCCGCCCCGCGATCCCGCTCAGCACCTGGGCCACGGTCTCGAGGGTCGACGACGCCGGCCCGGTCAGGTCGTGGTGCCGACCGCTCGGCGGCAGCAGCGCCAGCGCCGCCAGGCACCGTCCGACGTCCGACCGCGAGACCAGCGACACCCGGCCCTCCCCGGCGGGGACCCGCAGCTCACCCGAGACCAGCGCCGGACGCAGGAACGCCGCGAAGAACTCCGTGAACAGCGACGCGCGAGCGAACGAGAACGGCAGCCCGCTGCCCTCCAGCAGCCGCTCCGTCCACCCGTTGGTGAACGCGTAGCAGAACGGCGACGCCACATCCGCGTCCACCCCGCTCAGGTACACCACGTGCCCCACCCCGGCGTCGACCGCGGCCCGCACCACGTTCTGGTGCTGCACCAGCATCCGCGCCGCCTCACCGTCACCCGAGACGAACACCAGCACGTCGACTCCGCCCAGCGCCGCCACCAGCGACCCCGGCTCGTCGTAGTCCGCACGTACCGCAGTCACCACGCCCGACCGCCGCACCCGCTCGGTCAACCTCGCCGGCACAGCCTCCGGACGACGCGCCAGCGCCACGACATCGTGCCCGGCGCTCGCGGCCAGGAGATGGACGACCTGACTGCCGAGCGTGCCGGTCGAGCCGGTGACCGCGATCCTCACGGCGGTCAGGTTACCCGCCTCCAGGTACCGGACTAGGCGATCCCGTCCAGCACCGCCAGCTCCTCCTCGGTGAGCCGCAGGGCGCTCGCGGCGACGTTCTCCTCCAGGTGCGCCACGCTGCCCGTGCCGGGGATCGCCAGGACGTGCGGCCCGCGGTGCAGGGTCCAGGCCAGCCGCACCTGCGCCGGTGTGGCGTCGTGCGCCGCGGCGATCGCGGCGACCTCCGCCTGCCCGGTGTCGTCGGCGCCGCCGGCGGGGGACGCACCGGGCACGGCCGCACCCACGGCGAAGAACGGCACGAACGCGATGCCGCGCTCGCCGCACAGGGTGACCAGGTCGTCGTCCTCCCGGTACGTGAGGCCGTACTGGTTCTGCACGCACACCACGGGCGCGATGGTCAGCGCCTCGGCGAGCTGCTCGGCCAGGACGTTGGAGACGCCGAGGTGCCGCACCAGGCCGGCGTCCCGCAGCTCGGCGAGGGCACCGAAGTGCTCGGCGACCGACTCGGCCGCACGTCCCTCGCCCGCCATGCGGGTGCCCCAGCGCAGGTTGACGACGTCGAGGTGGTCCCGGCCCAGCTGGCGCAGGTTCTCCTCGACCTGGGCGCGGAACTGGTCGGGACGCGCCATCGGCTCCATCTGCCCGTCCCGCGACCGGGCCGGGCCCACCTTCGTGGTGATCACCAGGTCGTCGGCGTAGGGCTGCAGGGCGGTGCTGATCAGCTCGTTGGCCGAGCGGGTGGGGGTGAAGTAGAACGCGGCGGTGTCGATGTGGTTCACGCCGAGCTCGACGGCCCGGCGCAGCACGGCGAGCGCCGAACCGCGCTCACGGGGCTTCTCGTCCCATGGCATGCCCATCAGCCGCATGGCGCCGAGCCCGATGCGGTTGACCGTGCGGTCGCCGAGCTGCCAGGTGGTGGGCGTGATCATTTCTGTCGTCATGAAGCCAGCCTCGCGCCGCGCCCGCCCGATCCGGCGGTGATGGCAGGTTGTTGCCGCCTCCGGGGCCGCGCCTGGTGCCGCCCCTCGCCGCAGGGCATGATCGATGGCATGCAGACGGGCGAGATGGTCACCATCGTGCACGGGGAGCGCGAGCTGATGGAGCGCACCGCGCACCTGATGACCTCCGCCACCGACGTCGCCTGCGCCGCCAACGACCTCGCCACCTGGGCCAGCGCGCAGGCGTCCGGCGAGCTCGTCGAGGCGATCCGGACCCGCCGCCCTGGCGACGTCCGCATCCGCAAGGTCTACCGCTCCGCCCTGCTGCTGGACCCCGTCGCCGCCCAGGGCCTGGCCCGGGACCGCGACCGGCACGGCGCACAGATCCGCATCACGAGCGACGAGATCAACGAGACGATCATCCTCGACCGCCGCCTGGTCATCCTCGCCGGCGACGTCCGCGCCGGGCAGCGCAGCTACAGCGTCATCACCCAGCGCGAGACCGTCCAGGGCGTCACATCCCTGTTCGAGGCCGCCTGGCGATCCGCCACCGACCTGGACGTCTACGACAACCGGATCGCCGAGATCCGCCAGCTCGCACCGCAGGTCCTCGACCTGCTCAGCCAGGGGACCAAGGACGAGACCGCCGCCCGCACCCTCGGCCTGGGCGTACGCACCTACCGCCGCCGCGTCGCCGAGCTCATGGCCGCCCTGGGCGCCGAGTCACGGTTCCAGGCCGGCGTACGGGCACGGGAGCTCGGGCTCGTCTGACAGGGGAGCGGGGGAGCGGCCCCCGGCCGCCCCCGGTCAGCCGGGCCGTGTCAGTGGCGGGTGCAAGACTCACGCACGTGACCGAACGCGCACCCGTCCCCGTCGACGTCGTCCAGCGGCTCGCCGCGATCCTCGAACGCCTGCCCGAGTGCCGCGAGCACGACGCCTGGACGGGCGTCGCCTGGAAGACCCGGGACGCCACCGTCGCCCACGTGTTCGGCGGCGAGGACGGCCTGGTCCGGATCACCTTCCGCGCCGACCCCGACGAGGTCGCGGCCTTCCAGCACCTCGGCACGCAGTACTTCAAGGCCGACTGGGGGACCAACGTCGTCGGCCTGATCCTGGACCAGCACACCGACTGGGACGAGCTCACCGAGCTGCTCACCGACTCCTACTGCATCCAGGCCCCGCAGCACCTCGCCGACCAGATCGACCGACCCCAACCCACCACCCCGGACGCACCCCAGGCCTCGACGGCACCCGCTGAGTAACCTCGGAAGATGACCCAGCGCACCACCGTCGAGACCTGGATCCGCGACTACGAACGCCTCTGGCGCACGGCCGGCACCGACGGCCTCACCGAGCTCTTCACCCCGGACGCCACCTACCAGCCCTCACCCTGGGCACCACCTGTCGTCGGGCTCCCGGCGCTCGCGGAGTTCTGGGAGAGCCACCGCGACGGGCCGGACGAGCAGTTCACGCTGACGGCGCAGGTGCTCGCCGTCGACGGGCCGACCGCCGTGGTCCGGGTGAACGTGGAGTACCTGGAGCCGGGGGACCGGTGGCGGGACCTGTGGATCCTGGAGCTCGACGACGACGGCCGGTGCAGCGCGTTCGAGGAATGGCCGTTCGCGCCCGGCCAGGACGGCCAGGACGGTCAGGACGGTCAGTAGCCGCGTTCCCGGGCGACGGCCGACGCCGGACGAGCCCCCGCCCGGATCGCCGTCAGCGCCGCGTCGAGGCCGGCCACGACGTCGGACGGCAGGGTGAGCCCGGAGACGTGCGGCGTGATCGTGACGTCGGGCCGCCGCCACAGGGGCGACGACGGCTCCAGCGGCTCCCGCTCGACGACGTCCAGCGTGGCGTGCCGCAGCCGGCCTGTGTCGAGAGCGTCCAGCAGCGTGGCGGTCCGGACCGCCGACCCGCGGCCGATGTTGACCAGGTGCACCCGCTCGAAGGCCCGCAGCAGCGCGGGCGTGACCAGCCCGTCGGTCCGCGGGGTGTGGGGGAGTGCGAGCACGAGGACGTCGGCACGTGCGGCATCGAACACCTGTGCGGTAGCGCCTGGAGCGCCAGGTACCGGAGCCCCAGGTGCCGCGTGTTCCGCCGTCGCGGCTCGTGCTGTCGCGGCTCGTGCTGTCGCGCCGAACGCGTCGGCGAGGGGGAGTACGGCGTCGAAGGCGTCGTCGGGGCGGCCGGTCCGGCTCAGGCCGACGACGCGGTACCCGAGAGTCGCCAGGGTTCGGGCGATCGCCGTGCCGATGGCACCGGTGCCCACGACGGCGGCCTCGCGACGGTCGGGGGACGCGGGCGGGTTCGACGCGTCCCAGGTCGCCGTCGTCGACTGCGCGAGGTACCGGGCCACGTGCCAGCGCTCCGCGAGCACCCAGGTCAGCACGTACTCGGCGATCCGCCCGGGCATCGTGCCGGTGGTGCGGGTCAGGACGACGCCGTCCGGCAGGGCCGGTGCCAGGTGCTCGACGCCGGCGAAGGGGGAGTGGACCCAGGCGGCGCGCACCGCCTGCGTCGGATCCGTCGTGATCGCGACCGTCGCGTCCCCGTCGGTGACCTCCAGCCCGTTCGAGCGCGCCCATCCCGCGAGCGCGTCATGCCAGCCCGGGTCGACGTCGGCACCGAGGCGCACGGTGGGACGACGGCGGAGCGTGTCGGCCAGGTCAGGGACGGCGGGTTCCGGAACGGCCGGTCGGGCGGCGGGGCGAGAGGTCACGCGGTGATTCTGCCGGTACGGACGTGCCGAGGTCCGGCACAGGGGCGTCTTGCGGACGAGGGCTTCGTTATGTCAGAAGGTCACGCGTGCGAGCTCCCTCGGCGTCGCCGGGTTCCGGGGCGTGCACCCAGCCGATCCTGAGCAGCTCCGGGAGCACCGGAGCGAAGGCCTCGTGGTCGTCGACGACGGCGAGCATGTCGACGATGGGCTTGGCCGGGAGCCCGGGCACCGACGAGGACCCGATGTGCTCGACGGGTGCGGCCAGACGGCCGACCAACACACGCTCCGGCTGAGACCAGAGCCTTTCGCACTAGATCCGATAATGCACATTATGTCATTACGGCGGGAAGACGGCCCTGAGGACGGGTCCCCCGTACGCGGTGCATCGAGGGGTGACCAGCCGAACGCGGCCACCAGACGTGGACCAGGCCCTGAGCCGACCGCCGGGCAGCCCGCGGGCAGCCACCCCCTTTTGAGGCCCGACTTTCTCCGCTTTGAGGCCTGTCAAAGCGGAGAAAGTCGGGCCTCAAAGGTGATCGGACGACGGGATCACCTGAGGTCGCTGATCCTCGGGTCGACGATCAGCAGGTCGCCGATCATCGAGTTGCGGATCGTCGGGTCGACGATCCGCAGGTCGCTTGTCGTCGAGCCCCCTTGAGCGCCGCGGCGGTGGATCTGCGCACTGCCTGCGGCTCGGCCGCCTGTGCCGCCCCGTTCCTCGGCCCACTCAAGCTGCCCCACCCCCACCGGCACTCGCCACGCGCCACCCAAGGAACTTAAAGCAGTGTGTATAGCGCAACACAACTGTCTTCCGACATCAAACAAGATCATCACGGTAGCAGGACCGATTTTCTGCGGCGCCGCCCCGCACCGGGGGCATACGCTCCGAGACGATGAACCTCGCCGGGATACTCGCCGCCTCCACGAGCACCGCCGTCCTCGTGGAGGGCGAGAGCGACCGCGTCGCCGTCGAGGCCCTCGCCGCACGGCTGGGCCTCCCTCTCCCCGCACTCGGTGTGCAGGTCGTCGCCATGGGCGGGATCACCAACATCGGCCACCACCTCGTCGCCCTGTCCGGTGAGCGCCCAGCTCGCAAACAGTCGTCCGGCCCGTCGTCCGGCCAGGCAGCCGGCTGGCCGAGCATCAGCCCACCCGACGCAGGCCGCGCCTTCCGCGTGGGCGGCCTGTACGACGCCGCCGAGGAACGCTTCGTGATCAAGGGACTGGACCGCGTCGGGCTCCGCCCGGAGGCCGCCACCACTCCCCTGTCCGAGCACGGCTTCTTCCGGTGCGACCGGGACCTCGAGGACGAGCTCATGCGGGCCGTCGGCACCGACGGGTTCCTGGCCCTGATCGAGGCGGAGGGCGAGCGGCGCAGCTTCGAGCGGCTGCGAGGCCAGCCCGCGCAGCGCGAGCGCACCACCACCCAGCAGCTGCACCGGTTCATCGGCTCCAAGGGGGGCCGCAAGGAACGTTACGGGCGGCGCCTCGCCGAGACGCTCCCCCTGGACCGGGTACCGGCCCCGCTCGACGCGCTGCTGCGCTGGGCCACCTGAGCTGGAGCCCCGCAGCCGGACGAGCCGCGAACGCCCCCGTCACGCCCGCCGGGGGTCGAGCACCACCATCCCGGCGCGGGGCGCGGAGTCCATCGTCGGCACGAGCGCAGCCGCCTCGGCCAGGCCAACCACGCGGTCGAGCAGGTCCTGGGGCCGTAGTGCGCCGGAGGCGACGAGGTCGAGCATCTCCGGGTAGTCGACGGCGGCCATGCCGTGGCTGCCGAGCACGTCGAGCTCCCAGCCGATCACGCGGCCCATCGGTACGCGTGGGCCGCCGTCGACGGGCGGGAAGAGCCCGATCTGGACGTGTCGGCCGCGTCGGCGCAGGCTCAGGACCGCGTCGGCGCACGTCTGCTCGCTCCCGACGGCGTCGACGGCTACGTGGGCGCCGCCGTCGGTCATCTGGTGGACGACGGTGGGGACGTCGCGGCCGTCGGCCAGCACGGTGTGTTCGGCGCCGGCACGGCGGGCGGCGTCGAGGGCCCCTGGGGAGCGGTCGACGGCGACGACGTGCGCCCCGCGGGCCACGGCGATCATGACGGCGCTGAGCCCGACGCCGCCCGCGCCGACGACCACCACCCACTCCCCTGCCTGGACCTGCGCGCGGCCGGCCACGGCCCGGTAGGCGGTGGCGAACCGGCAGCCGAGGCTCGCGGCCGCCTCGAAGGTGACGTCCTCGGGGATGGCGACGAGGTTGGCGTCGGCCGCGTTGAGCGCGACGAGCTCGGCGTACGAACCCCAGTGCGTGAAGCCGGGCTGGGTCTGGTCGGGGCAGACCTGGGCCTGGCCGGTGCGGCACCACTCGCAGGTGCCGCAGCCGCTGACGAACGGCACGGTGACGTGGTCGCCCTCGCGCCACCGGGTGACGCCGGCGCCCACCTGGGCGACGGTGCCCGCGAGCTCGTGCCCGGGCACGTGCGGCAGGGCGGGGATGTCGGGGTCGTGCCCGGCCCAGGCGTGCCAGTCGCTCAGGCACAGCCCGGTGGCGTGCACGCGGACGACGACCCCGCCGTCGGGGGCCGTCACGTCGGGGACCTCCCGGACGGAGGTGGGGCCCTGGAACTCGTCGAAGAGGATCGCTCGCACGAGCGGATTCAACCACGCGCCACCGACACCCGATCCGCGCCGCTCACGCTCCCGCCGGCCCTCACGCCCCCGACAGGATCCGCAGCACCGGGGTGAACGCGTCCACGAGCTCCTCCGAGACCACCAGGTACGAGATCCCGAGGCGCTCGCGGCGGTCCCGGAGCTGGTCGGCCATGTCCTGGGGCGAGCCGCTGACCACGGAGAGAGCTCCCGAGGCCGCGAGCGCCGTGGGGTCGATGCGGTCGGTGAGGTAGCGGGGTACGGCGTCGCCGACGGCCATGAGGTTGACGTTGAGCTCTACGGGGGCGGGCGCGGGTCGGGTGCGTTCGGCGTCGTGCACGCGGTCGATGAGCTTGCCTGCCGTGTCCGCGTCGGCGTCGAGCGGGATGCCGAGGGCGACGGTGTCGGCGTGCCCGCCGGCGAGGGCGAGCATGCGGGTTCCGCCGGCGCCGATCAGGAGGGGGACCTGGGGCGGCTGCGTGCCGTACGGGGTCACGTGGGCGTCGGTGGTGGTGACGGTCTCGCCGTCGAGCAGGCGGCGGATGATGGCGACGGACTCGGCGAGGCGGGTCACGCGTACCCCGGGCGGGTCGAACGTGCGTCCGAGCATGGCGTTGTCGGGTCCGGTGCCGGGGTGTCCGGCGCCGATGCCGAGCTCGAAGCGGCCGTCCGACAGGACGGCGAGGGTCATGGCGTCCTTGGCGACGAGCACGGGGTGGCGGAAGTCGTTGGCCAGGACGTAGGTGCCCAGGTGCAGGTGGGTGGTCGCGGTGGCTCGTACGCAAACCTGCGTAGGCGGGTGTCGCTCCCTGACGGACGCCGGGCACCCGGTGGCGGGGCGACGGTGGGGTCATGGACACGAGAGGCACGGCCACGACACACAGGGCCACGACGCGCACGACAGGGACGGCGCCCCCGGGCGACCTCGTGCTGCGCACCGACGCGCTGACCAAGCGGTACGGCGACCGGACCGCCGTCGACGGGGTCAGCATGACGGTGCGGCAGGGCGAGGTGTACGGCTTCCTGGGGCACAACGGCGCGGGCAAGACGACAACGCTGCGGATGGTGCTCGGGCTGGTGCGCCCCACCGCGGGGCGGGTCACTGTGCTCGGCCGGCCGGCGGGGCGGCCCGCGGTGACGGCGAGGGTGGGCGCCCTGGTCGAGGGTCCGGGCATCTACCCGTACCTGTCGGGCCGGGACAACCTGCGCGTCCTGGCCCGCTACCAGCACCTGCCGCGCACCGAGGTGGAGCGCGTCCTGGACCTGGTCGACCTGACCGGCCGCGGCGACGACGCCTACAAGGGCTACTCCCTGGGCATGAAGCAGCGCCTCGGCGTGGCCGCGGCCCTGCTCGGCGACCCGGAGCTCGTCATCCTGGACGAGCCCACCAACGGCCTGGACCCCGCGGGGATGGCGGACATGCGCGCCCTGGTCGTGTCCCTCGCCCGGGGAGGCCGCACCGTCCTCCTGTCCAGCCACCTGCTGGCCGAGGTGCAGGAGATCTGCGACCGCGTCGGGATCATCGACCACGGCCGGCTCCTGCGGGAAGCCCGCGTCGCCGACCTGCGCGGCAGCGTCACCGTACGGGTGCGCGCCACGCCGCCCGGCACGGCGCTCGCCGTCGCCACCCGCCTGGCCGGCCCGGACGCCGTCCGCCCGCTGCCCGACGGCGCCCTCGGTGTGGACCTGCCCGCGAGCGCCGCCCCCGACCTGACGCGGGCGCTGGTCGCCGCCGGGGCCGACGTGCACGAGGTGGCGCCCACCGAACGCACCCTGGAGGAGGTCTTCCTCGAGATGACGACGCCGGACCCCACCACGACCGGCCCCATCACGACCCGCCCCACCACGACCGGGAAGGAGTCCGTCTCATGACCACCGTGCTGCACGCCACCCGTGCCGAGCTGCTCCGGCTGAGCCGCTGGCCCGCCGTCTGGATCACCGTCGGCGCCTGGGCGGCCCTGGCCCTGACGTTCGGCTACGTCTTCGACTACGTCACCTGGGCCACGGGCACCGAGACCTTCGCCACCGAGGGCGCGGCGGCCGCCCGCGACGCGCTCCTGGCCGGGCTCCTCCCCCAGGCCGTGCCCGATGTGCTGGTCCAGGGCATGCCGATGTTCGGCGGGGCGCTCGCGATGGTGCTCGGCGCCCTGGTCGCGGGCAACGGCTTCGGCTGGGGCACCTGGAAGACCGCGTTCACCCAGGGACCTTCCCGCACCGCCGTCGTCGGCGGCTCCCTGACCGCCCTGACCGCCTTCGTGCTCCTCATGGTCACGGCCACCCTGGCCCTGTTCACCGCCGTGTCCACCGGGATCGCCCTCGCCGAGGGCCAGGCGATCGTCTGGCCCACCGCGAGCGCCACCGCCCAGGCCGTCGGCAGCGGGCTGCTGGTGCTGGAGATGTGGGCGCTGCTCGGGTACGCCGTCGGCGTCCTGGCGCGCGGGCCGGCGCTCGCGGTGGGGCTGGGGCTGGTGTGGGCGCTGGTCGTGGAGAACCTGCTGCGCGGTGTCGGGTCCCTGCTGGACGCCGTCGGGCAGGTCACGCACTTCCTGCCCGGGACGGCCGCCGGGTCCCTGGTCGGTTCGCTCACGGGGACGGGGACGGGCACCCCCGGCGTGCTGGACGTCGTCCCGGGCGGGCAGGCGGTGGTCACGGTCGTGGCCTACGTCGTGGGGCTGTGCGCCGTGGTGCTGGTGGTGGTGCGCCGCCGCGACCTGGCGTGAGGGTCGTGGTCCCGTCGCAGGTCAGCGGCATATTCCGACATATCGGGAGTGTCAGTGGTCCCGCTTAGGGTGGCGGACATGGTCGCTCCTCCGCGCCTCGAGCGCATCACCGTCGACGAAGCCGCCCGCCGTTACCTGGCAGCGGTCGAGGTCGAGACGATCCGCGGTGTCCTGTCCCCCGCCACGGCGCGCAGCTACACGCGCGACGTGACGGAGTTCGGGCGCCTGACGGGCCGCGAGCGCATCCTGGACGACGTGACGGGTGCAGACGTCGACACCGTGCTGGTGCGGTACCAGTCCGCGCCCGATGCCCGGTACACCGATCCGGACCGCAAGGCCGGGCCGGGTCGCAGCACGGCGACGGTCAACCGGTTCCGGCAGTCGGTCACCCGGTTCTTCGCCTATGCCGCGCGGGAGTGCTGGGTGCAGGCCGACCCGATGCAGTGGGCGGCGCCGCCCGCGAAGGTGCGCGGCACCCTGCGCACCGCCCGCACGGCCCTGTCCGCGAGCGCGGCACGCAGCCTGCTGACCACCCCGCCGTCGGACACCCCCGCGCGCACCGACCAGGACCTCGCGCTGCGCGACCGGCTCGTGGTCGCGCTCCTGCTGGTCCTGGGGCCGCGGGTCTCGGAGCTGGCCCGCACCGACGTGGACGACGTCGCCCGCGAGCCAGAGCGCACCACGTGGCGCATCCGTGGCAAGGGCGGCAACACCCGCACCGTGACCCTGTCCCCACCTCTGGCTCGCGCCCTGGAGGACTACCTGACGAACCTGCGGCCCACCCTGGCCGCCAAGCGCCCGCAGGACGCCGACGCGCAACGTGCGCTCCTGCTGTCGTGGCGCGGACGGCGCATCGACACCCAGGCCATCCGTGCGCTGCTGGCCCGTGCCGTGCGGCGCATGCCCGCGCCATACCAGCGCGAGGCGACGCCGCACGCCCTGCGACACACCACGGCCACCCTGCTCGTGGCGGACGGGTGGGACGTGAAGGTGGTCGCCGAGCTGCTCGGGCACGCGTCGATCGCCACCACGGGCGTCTACCTCGACCGCATCGAGGGTGAGCTGGCCGCGGCCATCCGGTCGCACCCGCTGGCGGCCGCCATCGAGTGAGGCCCGAGAACGGCGGGCGGCTGACCCGCCTGGCACGTGCACGGCACCCGCGCGGGGCCACCCCGTTCGATATCCCAGGTCGGAGGACGTGAGACCGGGTACCGTGAGCGGGTGGCCTCACGTAAGATCCCCGGCAACCTTCCGAAGCTCACGCTGGACATCCCGTCCGACTTCATGCAGCGTGCCCGCTCGCTCGCGACCCGCGCGGCGATCATCGCCGCCGCGGTCCCGGTGACCGCGGCCGTCGCCCTGACGGTGACCGACATGGTCCGGCGGCGCATCCACCCGCTCACGGCGAAGTTCCCCACGGAGAAGCCGCTCACCGAGAACATCGACGAGACGGCCACCACGGTCTACACCTACGGGGCCGACCTGTACGAGGCGATGCTCGACGCGATCCGCGGAGCCCGCAAGTCCGTGATGCTGGAGTCGTACATCTGGAAGAACGACGAGGTGGGGCAGCAGTTCAAGCAGGAGCTGATCGACGCCGCCGCCCGCGGCGTCGACGTCTACGTCATCGTCGACGGCTTCGCCAACCTGGTCGTGCCCTACTCGTTCTTCCGCTTCCCGCCCAGCGTGCACATGCTGCGCTTCCCCGCGCTACGCCCCGGCATGGCCTACCTCAACGTCCGCAAGTCCGGGCGTGACCACCGCAAGATCCTCGTGGTCGACGACGAGATCGGGTTCGTCGGCGGGTACAACATCGGCTCCCTGTACGCCACGCAGTGGCGCGACACCCACGTACGCCTGCAGGGCCCGTCGGTGTGGGAGCTGCGCAACGCGTTCGTCGACTTCTGGAACCGGCACCGCAAGCCGCGCCACCCCATCCTGGCCGACGTCGGCTCCGGGACCTGGCTGCCGCACCTCAAGGCCGCACGCAACGCACCGTCCGAGCTCGTGTTCCCGATCCGCGGCATCTACCTCGACGCGATCGACCGCGCCACGCACCACGTCTACATCACCCAGGCCTACTTCATCCCGGACCACGACATCCACGCCGCGCTGCTCGCGGCAGCCGCCCGCGGCGTCGACGTCCGGGTCCTGGTGCCGCACCGCTCCAACCACGTGGTGGCCGACTGGCTCGCCCGCGGCCAGTACGCTTCCCTGCTGCGCGGCGGCGTGCGGATCTTCCTGTACCAGGGCGCCATGGTCCACGCCAAGACCGCCACCATCGACGCCCGCTGGACCACCATCGGCACCGCCAACATCGACCGCCTCAGCCTGACCGGCAACTACGAGGTCAACCTCGAGATCGTCGACCCGGGCCTGGCCGCCCGCATGGAGGACGTCTTCGCGATGGACCTGTCCAACGCGCAGGAGCTGACCCTCGCCCAGTGGGAGGAACGCGGCGCGGTGGCCAAGATCGGCGAGTACCTGCTGATCCCGCTACGGCCCCTGCTGTAGCGAACGCCCGTCACACCGTCAGCGACTCCCCCACCGCCAGCCGCGTGTACGTGTAGTCACCACCGAGCCGCGCCGTGTCCAGCCAACGACTCACGCCGCCGTGCCCGATCTCGGACAGGAACACGTCGTGGATCGGGACCACGACACGTGTCGGTACCGACCGGGCGAAGTCGATGAACTCCCCCGTCTTCAGCCACGGCGCCGACACCGGCACCAGCAGCACGTCCAGACCACCGTCGGGCAGCGCCGCCGGCACGTCGAACGAGTCACCCGGGTGGTACACGCTCCCGCCGTCGACCTCCACCAGGTAGGTCACGTTCACCGCACGCGGGATCTCGGCGTGGATCAGGGCGTGGTCACCACCACCCACCGTGACCCGCGCACCCGCGACGTCGAACACCAGCCCGGGCGTGACCTCGTGCACCCGCTCGGCCGGGGCCCCCGCCTCGCGCAAGGCGCTCGCGGCGGGGCCCGTGGCCCATACCTGGGCGTCGGGGGCGGCGGTCAGGTGGTCGACGACGGCGGGCGCGTCGACGTGGTCGAAGTGGTCGTGGGTGATCAGCACCGCCCGGGCGCCGGTGAGCGCGGTGACGCTGTCGCTGAAGGAACCGGGGTCGATGACGAGCGTTCCCGCGCCGTCGGGCCGACCGTCGGGCCGACCGTCGGGCAGGTTGAGGGAGACGCACGCGTGTCCGTGGAAGGTGAGCTGCATGCTCGCAGGCTACGCCCGCCCGCGAGCGTGAGCAGGCCACGGACAACAGCGAGCCGTCTGGTCGGGGTGCGGTGGCTACCCCGTGCCAGACGGCAGGGTCAGGAGCGGGCGGTTCGGTCGGGTGTCAGACGGCGGACCGGGCGGCCCTGCGCTGGGCGAGCTCATCACCCTCGACCTCGGGGACCTCGCCGGTCTCGCCCGGGTCGAGGGTCTCGGTGGGCATCTCGGCCAGGGTGCCCTCGATCTCGCGCCAGACGCGCCCGACGGCGATGCCGAAGACGCCTTGGCCGCCGGCGACCAGGTCGACGACCTCGTCCGGTGAGGTGCACTCGTAGACGCTGGCGCCGTCGGACATCAGGGTGATCTGGGCCAGGTCCTCGACGCCGCGTTCCCGCAGGGCCGTGACGGCGGTGCGGATCTGCTGGAGGGAGACGCCGGTGTCGAGGAGGCGCTTGACCACCTTGAGCACGAGAATGTCGCGGAAGCTGTACAGCCGGTGCGTGCCGGACCCGGTGGCGGGCTTGATGCTCGGCTCCACGAGTCCGGTGCGCGCCCAGTAGTCGAGCTGCCGGTAGGTGATCCCGGCGATGTGGCACGCCGTGGTGCCTCGGTAGCCGGTCGTGGCGTCCTGTTCCGTCAGGTCCTCACCGAAGAGGAGACCCTGCGCGCCGTGCGGGACCGTAGCGCGTGTGGCTCTCTCACCGCTGGTGTTCACTGTGCCTCCTGGGGTGTCGTGACCACGCTATGGCGCGTCGAAGGTGATTTCAAAGATGCGCGCCGTGAAACGTCTCGGCGTGTCGCGGTTCAGCCGCGTCTCAGCCGGTCCGCCCACCCCCTTGGGACCCTCCGCCGGGTGGGCCGGAGAAGTCCTCGGGGGTGACGTGGTCGAGGAAGTCGCGGAACCGTTCGACCTCGGCCTGCTGGTCGACGTCGACGATCTCGACGCCGGCCAGTGCGACGATCTCCGCCGAGCACAGGACGGGGCTGCCGGTGCGCACGGCCAGCGCGATCGCGTCGGAGGCGCGCGAGTCGAGGTGCACGCCGTTGCTCAGGACGAGCTCGGCGAAGTAGATGCCGCCCTCCAGGGCGACGATCTCGACCCGGTCGAGCGCCACGCCGACGGCGCCCAGGACGTCGCGCAGCAGGTCATGGGTCATGGGCCGGGGTGTGGCGAGGCCCGCCTGCGCCATGGCGATGGCGCTGGCCTCGCGTGCCCCGATGACGATCGGGATGGCCAGGTCGGCGGCAGCGTCGAGCAGCAGCACGACGATCTCCTGATCGCGTTGCTGCTGTCGAACGCCGAGGATCTCCACGGGGACCATCGGCACGTCGTCCGGCCTCACGCTTTCACCGTACGGCGTCCTGCCACCACTCGTCGCGCGCGCGGGTCAAATTCCTGGTCACGGGCGGGTGCGCCGACGGTAAAACTTACGGTCGCACCGTCGGGCAGTGGCTCAGCCCTGCGTGTTTGTCGGCTGAGCCTGCGGTTCCGCTTCGGGCTCAGCCGAGGTCTTCGATGCCCTGCCGGACCCACGCGGTGTGCAGGCGGGTGAACAGCTCGCCCATCTCGCCGGCCATGCTCGCGGCGCGGCCGCGCCCGGCGCTGGCCTGCTGGCTGCGCAGCGGGGCGACGACCTGGTCCACGAGGGCGACCTGCCGGTCGGCGGCGGTGCGGAAGGTGCGCAGGTGCCGGGGCTCGACGCCGAACTCGGCGAGCGCTCCCGCGATGCGGGCGACCTCGACGGCGCCGGGCCCGAACGTGCTGCCCGACGCGGGCAGCAGCCCGGCCTGGGCCAGGCTCTGCACGAACTCCTCGGTGACGCCCGCTGCCTCGGCCACCGCGGGCGCGGTCCAGCGGCGGCGCGCCGGTGACCCGGTCGCGGCGAGCCGTGGTGCGGGGTGCTCGGCCGAGTCGGGGTCGGCGTCCATCGCCGCCAGGCGTTCCTTGATGACCTTCAGCGGCATGTAGCTGTCACGCTGCTCGGTCAGGACGAACCGAAGGCGTTCGACGTCGGCCTGGCTGTACTGGCGGTAGCCGGACGGCGTCCGCACGGGCTCGATCAGGCCCTGCTCCTCCAGGAAGCGGAGCTTGGAGTGCGAGACGGAGGGGAACTCCTGGCCCAGGACACGCAGGACGTCGCTGATCCGCATCGTGGCCTGCCGGGAGATACCCCGGGGCCAGGGCGCGTCGAGGTCCGCGTCATGACCGTGCGCACGGTCACGGTCACGGTCGCGTGCGGCGCCGGCGGTCACGGGGCGGGCGTTCCCGGGCCCCACTGAGCCGGCGACTGCGGGCTGGCGTGGAAGGTCAGGCGGAACTTGCCGATCTGCACCTCGTCGCCCGTCACGAGCGTCGCGGCGTCGATCCGGCCCCGGTTGACGTAGGTCCCGTTGAGGGAGCCGATGTCGCGCACCACGAACGAGTCGCCCTCACGGACGAACTCGGCGTGCTTGCGCGACACGGTGACGTCGTCGAGGAAGATGTCCGCCTGCTCGCTGCGGCCGGCGACCGAACGGCCGGTGTCCAGCAGGAACCGGGCACCGAACCCGGGGCCGCGCTGCACGATGAGCAGTGCGGAGTGCCGGGGCAGAGCGGCGACCGCAGCCGCCTCCTCCGGGCTCAGAGCAGTGCGGGGTGCCTGCTCGTCGGAGGTCGGGAACGCGATGCGACCCAGGTTGGCCGTGGTATCGGGCCCGACCGGATGGGCGCTGGGGTCCGTCATCAGGTCTCCTCGGGTGCGATGTTGATGGAACTGGGTGACTACGTTGGGACAACGGCCGGGGCATCGTCCGGGTTCCACTCAACCTACCCCGATCGGGGTAGCGGCGAAAACCAATGTCGGGAACCAACCCGGATAAAACTACCTACCCCGGGGCGGTTCCGCATGCCGGTTCAGCAGGTTGGTCCGCAACCGGTGTCCGAGCAGGTCAGGAACGTGGCGGGGGTCACTTTTCGTCGCCCGGCGCGACGGGTTCGGCGTGCTCGGGCTGACCCGGGATGCGGACCGCGTCGACCAGGACCTCGTCCGAGGTGGTGGTGGTCGCCTCGCCGCCCTCCTCGCGGATCCGGGGCAGCGCGCCCCCGGGGATCTCCAGGGCGCGGTCGATCGTGTCGGGGTCACCGATCGCCGTCCACTCGTACGGGGAGGCGATCGCGGCGCCGTCGAGCACGATGCCACCGCCGGAGTCCACGAAGTAGCTGGTGGTGACCAACCGGACGCCGTTGACCTGGATCGCCTCGGCCCCGGCGTTGCGCAGCTCCTCGAGCAGGTTGAACAGCGCCTGCGCCTCCAGCGGCTTGGCGCCGTCGGCCACGTGGATCTGCACGCCCGGTCCCTGCGCCGGGAGACGACCCGACAGGATGCCCTCCTGCTCGGCACGCTGCTGCGCGAGATCCCGCGCCGCCTGGTCGCGCCCGTCCTCCGACTGCAGGTCGTCCCGGATCTCCTCCAGGTCCGAGACCTCGGCGTCGAGCTGGTCCGCGCGCTGCGTGACCTCGTCCAGGAGCCGCACCAGCTCGTCCTGCCGCAGGCTGCTGAGCTGGTCCCCCGTCGACTGCCCCACCTGCACCGCCAGCGCGAACCCGAGCGCCAGGCACAGCAGGCCCGTCAGCAGCTCCGAGCGCGTACCGCGCGGGCGCAGCAGCTGCGCCACCCGCTTCCAGCCGGACGCCGGCTCCGGTGCCTGCTCCGGCTCCGGTGCCCGCTCCGACCCCGGGGTCGGAGCCGCGTCCGGGGTCATGTCCGGAGTCACGTCCGGAGTCATGTCGGGTGCATCCTCCGCGGGGACGTCGAGGGCGTCGTCGACCGGCTCGTCCGCCACGGGCTTCGGCTCGACCGGCTGCGACCCGGAAACCTTCGGCCCGGAAACCTCCGGCCCAGGAGCCTGCGACCCGGAAACCTTCGGCCCGGGCTTGTTCGACCCGCTCTTGTCGGGCTTCGCGCCCGCCCCGTTCTTGTCCCGGCCCATGCTCACGCCTTGAAGATGTGCCGGCGGATCGAGGCGGCGTTCGAGAAGATCCGGATCCCGAGCACCACCACGACCGCCGTGGACAGCTGGCTGCCCACGCCGAGCTGGTCGCCGAGGAACACGATGAACGCGGCCACCACCACGTTCGACAGGAACGACACCAGGAACACCTTGTCGTCGAACAGCCCGTCGAGCATCGCGCGCAGCCCGCCGAACAGGGCGTCCAGCGCGGCCACCACCGCGATCGGCAGGTAAGGCTGCAGGAACAGCGGAACGGTCGGCTGCAGCACCAGCCCCGCAACCACCCCGATCACCAGCCCGACGAGCGCGATCATCCGTTGTCCTCCTCGGATCGGTCCTGTTCCGTACCTGCTGAGCTACCTGCTGAACCACCTGTTGTGGTGCTGGGCGTCGCACCCGGTCCCGTACCCGAACCCTGCGGCACCCGCGCGAACCGCAGCGTCGGGGTGCCCGCACCCGGCAGGTACATCCCCTCGCTCGTGCTCACGTCGTTCTTGATGTCGTACTCCGCGCTCAACAGCTGCAGGAACCCCAGCCCCGCCGACCGCGCGAACTCCACCTGCATGTCCTGCGGGTCACCGATCGCCTCGATCGTGTACGTGGGACCGTTCAACGGCTGCAGGTCCACCAGGATCGCGTCCCCCGCGTTCCGGATCGCCGACAACGACGTCAGCCGCTCGTCGTTGACCGCCACCGCCTCCGCACCCGCCGCCCACAGCTCGTTGACCACGAACTGCACGTCCGCGTCCCGCACCCGCGACTCCGCCGGCGCGTCACCCGGCTCCACCAGCCCACCACCGGAGCCATCGGTCAGCGACACCACCATCCCCGGCCCCTGAACCGGCACCGCACCACTGACCAACCGGTCCAGCTCGTTGACCTCCTGCAGCGCCGACGGCAGCAACCCACCGCTCTGCAACCCGTCCACCTGCGCGTCCAGCACCGTCGCCCGCGCCGACAGCGCCTCCACCTGCGCACTACGGTCCTGGATCTGCTCGATCAGCACCGACCGCCCCCTCGTGACCGTCGGCTGCGGCGCTCGCAGGTCACGCACCGCCACCGCCGTCACCGCACCCAGCACGATCGCCACCAGCAGCATCGTCACCACGCTCGACACACCGCGCCCCGCCAGCGGACCGGACGTCTGGCCCGCCTCCGCGCGCCGCCGCGCCATCTCCGCGTACCCCGGGTCCAGCGGCCGCTCGGTGACCTCCCGCAGGAGCGTCATCGACTCGTCCGGACGACGCGGGGCCGTGCGGTCGGCCGCGTCGCCCGCCACGGGGGCCGTCATCCCTGCGCCACCAGCCGGCGCACCTGCGCCACGTACTGCAGGCCCGCCAGCCAGTACAGGCCCACACCCCACCAGGTGAACGCCCAGCCCACCACGTGCGCACCGGCACCCACCCAGCCTGGCACCTCCGCGAGCAGCAGCAACGGGAACGCGTACAGCAGCGCGAACGTCGCGACCTTGCCGACCGTCGTCACGTTCAGCGTCCCGTACCCGAGGCGGGCCAGGACCGGCACCGTCAGCGCCAGCAGCACGTCACGCGCCACGATCACCAGCACCAGCCACAGCGGCACCACCTCACGCCAGGCCAGGCCGATCAGGGTCACGAAGATGAAGAGCCGGTCCGCGAAGGGGTCCAGCATCTGCCCCAGCCGCGTGACCTGGTTCAGGCGACGGGCCAGCACACCGTCGAGCCAGTCCGACGCCCCCGAGACGGCGAGCACCACCAGCGCCCAACCGTCCTCGCCCACGACGATCAGCACGGCGAAGACCGGCACGAGGGCCAGCCGCACCAGACTGATCACGTTGGGCACGGTCAGCACCCGGGAGCTCATCTCCGCCCCAGTGGACACGCACACCGCCCTTGCTCACGCCGGTTCGTCTCGGCCGCCATCCTACGGCGCGACCGTTGCGTATACGCACGGGCACGCCGTCCGGACGGCCAGGACCACCCGCACACCACCCTGCCGACCCACCCCGCACCACCCGCGGACACGCCCGGCACCACACCCCACCAGCCACTCCCCCGACCCCGCCCGCAACGCCCTCACCACGGACGACATCACCCGGGTGCTGCACGTCACGCCCCCAGCCTCTGTGCTCAGGGCGCCCACAACCGATACAGTGGTGCCACATCCCCTTGGAGTTCGTCGTCTTCCCGTGTGTGCACGCAACGTGCGAGACAGGCCCGCAGCCTCGGCTGCGGGGAAGGTGTGTCGGGAGCGAGCGACGCGAGGGCCCTCACCTCGGCCCTGACTCCCACCCGACGACGAACGGTGCAGCACTGCATGTCTATCGACACCCCTGACCTGATCGCGCCTGCCGAGCAGGAGACCGACCAGGTCACCGCCGACTCCGGCGACCGGACGGCCCCCGCGGCCGCCACCACCCCCGAGGCACAGCCGACCGAGGCAGCCCCGACCCAGGCCGAGCCCACCCCGGCCGAGCCCACGGAGCCCACCGGCCCCACCTTCGCGAGCCTCGACCTGCCCGCGCCGCTGATGGCCGCCATCGCCGAGCTCGGCTTCGTGACGCCCTCGGCCATCCAGGCCCGCGCCATCCCCGAGCTCCTGGCCGGCCGCGACATCACCGGCGTCGCCCAGACCGGAACCGGCAAGACCGCCGCGTTCGGCCTGCCGCTGCTCGCCGCCGTCGACCCCGCCCTGCGCAAGGTCCAGGCCCTCGTCCTGACCCCGACGCGCGAGCTCGCCATGCAGGTCGCCGACGCCATCGAGTCGTTCGCCAGCAAGATGGACGACGTCCGCGTCCTGCCCGTCTACGGCGGATCCCCCTACGTGCCCCAGCAGCGCGCCCTGCGCGACGGCGTCCACGTCGTCGTCGGCACCCCCGGCCGCATCAAGGACCACCTCGAGCGCGGCGCCCTCCGGCTCGAGGACATCCGCTTCCTCGTCCTCGACGAGGCCGACGAGATGCTCCGCATGGGCTTCGCCGAGGACGTCGAGGAGATCTTCGGCCAGGCACCCGCCGAGCGCCAGGTCGCCCTCTTCTCCGCGACCATGCCGCCGGCCATCCGCAAGGTCGCCGACCACCACATGACCGACCCCGTGCAGATCGCCGTCACCCGGCAGGCCTCCACCGTCACCGCGGTGCGCCAGACCTACGCCGTCGTGCCCTTCCGCCACAAGGTCGGCTCCCTCGCACGCGTCCTGTCGACGTCCGACGCCGACGCCGCCATCGTCTTCACCCGCACCCGCGGCGCCGCCGAGGACGTGGGCTCCGCCCTCATCGAGAAGGGCATCTCCGCCGCCACCATCTCCGGTGACGTCGCCCAGAAGGAGCGCGAGAAGATCGTCGAGCGCCTCCGCTCCGGCGCCCTCGACGTCCTCGTCGCCACCGACGTCGCCGCCCGCGGCCTCGACGTCGACCGCATCGGACTCGTCGTCAACTTCGACGTCCCCGGCGAGCCCGAGGCCTACGTCCACCGCATCGGCCGCACCGGCCGCGCCGGACGCACCGGCGAAGCCCTCACCTTCGTCACCCCGCACGAGCGCGGCAAGCTCCGCTCCATCGAGCGCACCATCCGCGCCCAGCTCGAAGAGGTCGAGATCCCCTCCCCCCGGGACGTCTCCGCCCACCAGGTCAAGCGCACCCTCGGCAAGGTCGCCGCCCGCCGCGAGGCAGGCCGCCTCGAGCTCTACACCGAGCTCATCCGCGCCTACGCCGACGAGACCGGCACCGACCCCATCGACATCGCAGCCGCCATGGCGGCGCTCGCGGTGGGCGACGACGGCCCGCGCGCCCGCGCGGAGCAGGAGGAGTACGAGCGCGAGCGGGCCGAGGCCAAGGCTGCCGCCGCCCGGCGCACCACCCGCGAGGGCGACCGGCACGACCGGTCGGGTGACCGGTCCGCGCGCGGCCGCTCCGAGGGCGACCGCGGCATCCGCCGTCCGGCCCGGGGCACCCGCTACCGCATCGCCGTCGGCCACACGCACGGCGTGCAGCCGGGCGGGATCGTCGGCGCCCTGACGGGCGAGGGCGGCATCACCGGGGCCGACGTCGGCAAGATCGACATCTTCGGCAACTTCTCGCTGGTGGACATCATCGCGCCGCTGGACAACGAGGCGCTCGACCGCCTGGCCCGCGCCCGCGTCGCCGGCAAGCCGCTGCGCATCACCCTGGACCGTGGCGCACCGCGCGGCGGCGAGCGTGGCCCCCGCAGCGGTGGCGACCACCGCCGTCCGGACGGCGAGCGCGGCCCCCGCGGCCGCGGCCCGGCCCACTGGGAGGCGCGCAGCAGCCGCTGACACTCCCGACCGACAAGCAGAGCGCCTGCCCCACTGGGGGCAGGCGCTCTGCTGTGTTCTCTCCCGCCTCTTCCGCCGGGGTCGGGCCATACCGCTGGTCGGGCTACCGCTGGACGGGCTACCGCTGGACGGGCTACCGCTGGACGGGCTACCGCTGGTCGGGTTCCGCGGCCTCGCCCAGCTCCGCGATCAGGGCCACGAGACGGCGCGCCTCGGCCATGCCGTGCTCGCCGTCGGCCCGCTGGATGCCCATGACGGCGAGCACGTCGCCGTCGGCCAGGTCGAGATGCACCCACGGGTCGTTGGGCCCGAACCGGACCGTCACGATCTCGGGCCAGGCGAGCCGACGGCGGGTCGCGTAGTTGACCACGGTGAGCCCGGACCGGTCGGGGACGGCGCGCACCGCGCCGAACCGCCAGGCGACCAGGGCGCCCAGCAGCCCGAACACGATGATCGCTATGCGATTGGCGGCGTCCGCCCCGGGGCCGCTCGCCGCCAGCGCGACGAACGTGCACCCGCCGGCGAACAGGATCGCCAGCCCGTAGGCGGTCGGCGTGCCGAAGCGGCCGCGAAAGGTGCGGAAGTGGTCGTCGCGCCGGCCGCGGCCGATCGCGCTGCTCCCCGACCCGGCACCCATCGGTCCTACAGCCGCGAGGCGTGGATCGAGGTCACGATGATGGCGCGCGCCCCGACGTCGTACAGCGCGTCCATGATCCGGTTGGTCTCGCTGCGCGGCACCATCACGCGCACCGCGCGGGCGTCGCTGTGGTGCTGCGCCGAGACCGTCGGGGACTCCTTGCCGGGCGTGATCGCCACGGCCTGCTCCAGCCGGGACTCGGGGACCACGTAGTCCATCAGCACGTACTCGCGGGCGGTGATCACGCCCTCGAGGCGGCGGGTCAGGACGTCGAGGCCGGCCGGCGGCCCGGCGTCGGACTGCCGGATCAGCACGGCCTCCGAGCGCAGGATCGGCTCGCCGAACACCTCCAGGCCCGCGGCCCGCAGGGTCGTGCCGGTCTCCACGACGTCCGCGATGACGTCCGCGACGCCGAGCCGCACGCTCGACTCCACGGCGCCGTCCAGGTGCACGATCGCGGCGGGCTCGACACCCTGCTTCGCCAGGTGCTGGGCCACGAGCGTGGTGTACGACGACGCCACGCGGCGCCCGGCGATGTCCGCGATCTCGGTCACAGGGTCGCCCTCGCCGGCCCCGGCGGGCGCCGCGTAGCGGAAGGTCGACCGGGCGAACCCGAGGCCCAGGTGCTCGACGGCGTCCGCGCCCGAGTCGAGCATGAGGTCGCGGCCGGTGATGCCGACGTCGACCGTTCCGGTCCCCACGTACACCGCGACGTCGCGCGGGCGCAGGAAGAAGAACTCGACGTCGTTCTCGGGGTCGGCGAGCACGAGCTCGCGGGTGTCCCGGCGCTGGCGGTAGCCCGCCTCGCGCAGCATCTCGGAGGCGGGGCCGGACAGGGCACCCTTGTTGGGGACGGCGATGCGCAGCATGTGGTTGGTTCCTCTCTGGGGTGTACGACGGATCGGTGGACCCGGTTCTCCCGGGAGGGCTCGACCGTCGTGGTCGAGCCCTCCCGGGGCCGGGTCACAGATGCGTGTACACGTCCTCGAGGGTCAGTCCCTTGGCGACCATCAGGACCTGCAGGTGGTACAGGAGCTGCGAGATCTCTTCCGCGGTCTCGCTGTCCGACTGGTACTCGGCCGCCATCCAGACCTCTGCGGCCTCCTCCACGACCTTCTTGCCGATCGCATGGACTCCCGCATCCAGCTGGGCCACGGTGCCCGAACCCGCGGGACGGGTCTCGGCCTTCTCGGTCAGCTCGGCGAACAGGGTCTCGAAGGTCTTCACCTGCTCAGCCTAGTCGGGCGAGGGGGGCACTACCGCTTGCCGTCCCACGTTGTGGCCAGACTCTCCTTCGGTGCACCGCGCCGAAGGAAGCCGAAGGAACAGGTGCCGGACCGCTCACGGGGTCGAGGGCCACTCCGCCGGCAACGATCCGTCGGCCTCCGGGAACACGATGCCCTGGTACGGCGTGATCAGGTGGAAGCCCACGGGCTCGTCCGTGGAACCGTCGTCCGTCGAGCCGGACAGCAGCACGATCACGCTGCCGGTGCTGCCGCCGGTGCCGCTCTCCGTGCCGGCACCCGTGGCAGGGTCGAGCGGGTCGCCACCGGGGTACGGGTTGTCCGCTCCCCCGCACGTCTCCGGCGTCGAGACGATCGAGATCTGCTCCCCCGGCGAGACCTCGAGCTCGGGCGGCGGCTCCGCGGCCGGGTTCACGCGCGAGCTCCCGGGGTCGGGACGCTCCAGCACCTCGTCCACCTCGAACAGCCAGCGGTGCGCCTCGACGCCGAACATCCGCGCCGTGCCGTCCCGCTCCACCACGGCGCCCAGCAGCACGGCGCCGGCGTCCGCCGCGGCCTCCTCCGGGGTGACGAAGCGCACCCAGTCGACGCAGGCCACGCCGCCCCCGGGCAACCCGTCGAGCAGGTCGCCGAAAGCCTCCTCGGCAGCACCCTCGGGCGCTTCCTCCGACACTCCCCCGGCCGTTCCCTCAGCCGGGACCGGCGAGCCGCCGGCCGGCCCGGCGTCGGCACAGCCCACCAGGCCGACCGCCATCGCTCCCGTCAGACCCGTCGTCACCAGTACCGCCGCTGCGCGCCGGGCGCGTGAAGTCCTCATGCCCGGTGAATGTCCCGACCGGGTCGTCTCTTGCGCGGCCGGCTGATTTCCAGGCCCTTTTCTGGGGCTGAGGGGTGCGGCGTCCTACCAGGTTGTGGGTGGTTCTCAAGCCGCTTGGCACACTATTAAATTCTCGTGAGAACGACTCCGGAACAAGATGCGGGCGCCGTCCGAACCTGCCGGACGGCGCCCGTGCGCGTCAGCCTGCTGTGTCTGCCTGCGTCAGACGGTGGTGGTGCCCGCGAGGCTCCGCAGCGTCACCGCCGTCGCGATCGCCGCCTCCACGGCCTCCGCGCCCTTGTCCTCGCTCGACCCCTCCAGCCCGGCCCGGTCCAGCGCCTGCTGCTCGGTGTCGCACGTCAGCACACCGAAGCCGACAGGCACTCCGGTGCGCACACTCACGTCCGTCAGGCCCGACGTCGCCGCCGAGCACACGTACTCGAAGTGCGGCGTGCCCCCGCGGATCACGACGCCCAGCGCGACGACGGCGTCCGCCGCCGGTCCCCCGCCGACGCCGGCAGCCCGCGCCGCGGCCACCGGCAGCTCGAACGAGCCGGGGACCCGCAGCTCCGTCCACTGCGCACCCGACGCCGCCAGGGCCCGCCGCGCGCCGGCCAGCAGGCCGTCCATCACCTGCTCGTGCCAGCTCGCCGCGACGACCACCACCCGCAGACCCGTTCCGTCGACCGTCACCTTCGGTGCTCCTGCCCCGCTCATGCGCATGCTCCTTCGTGCTCGTGCTCGTGCTCGTTCTGGCTCTGGCTCTGGTTCTGGCTCGCGTTGTCGTTCGTGTAGTGCCCCATCACCAGCCGCTTGGTCTCCAGGTAGCGGTGGTTGTGCACCCCGTGCCCCACCACCAGCCCGCGCCGCCCGACGACGTCCGTGCCCGCCGCACGCAGGCCCGTCACCTTCTCCGGGTTGTTCGTCAGGAGGGTCACGCCGTCCAGGCCGAGGTCCGCCAGGATCGCCGACGCCGCACCGTACTCGCGCGCGTCCACCGGCAGCCCCAGCTCGACGTTGGCCTCCACGGTGTCCAGCCCGGCGTCCTGCAGCGCGTACGCCTGGATCTTGGCCGCGAGGCCGATCCCGCGGCCCTCGTGCCCGCGCAGGTACACGACGGCGCCGCCCTCGGCGGCCACCGCCCGCAGCGAGGCCTCGAGCTGTGGGCCGCAGTCGCAGCGCAGCGAGCCCAGGCCGTCGCCCGTGAGGCACTCGGAGTGCACCCGCACCAACGGTGCCTGCCGGCCCTGGCGCGCATACTGTGCGGCAGACGCCGGGGCCGGGTCCACCGGCGTCAGGGCCAGGTGCTCCGCGCCCGAACGCAGGTCGCGGTACGCCACCACCCGGAAGTCGCCGTACTGCGTCGGCAGCGCGGCCTCCGCGACCCGCTCCACCCAGGGATCCGTGCGCGGAACTCCCGCAGTGCCTACCTCCGCAGTGCCTACCTCCGCAGTGCCTACCTCCGCAGTGCCTACCTCCGCAGTGAGTTCCTCTGCGGTGAGTTCCTCGGCGGCGGCCGGAGCCTCGTCGTGCTCCCGCCGCCACGCGACCAGGTCGGCAACCGTCAGCACCACGAGCCCGTACTCCTGCGCCAGGGCCCGTGCCTCCGGCAGGCGCATCATGGCGCCGTCGTCCCGGACCAGCTCGGCGATGGCACCCACCTCGCCGGAGCCGCCGGCCAGCCGCACCAGGTCCACCGCGGCCTCCGTGTGCCCCGCCCGCTCCAGCACGCCGCCGGGGCGGGCCCGGAGCGGCAGCACGTGCCCGGGTCGGATCAGGTCGCGCGCGCCCGAGCCCGGGTCAGAGAGGACCCGCAGGGTCAGCGCCCGGTCGGCGGCCGAGATGCCCGTCGACACGCCCACGGCGTCCACCGACACCGTGTACGCCGTGCCGCGCGGGTCCTCGCTGTGCTCGACCATCAGCGGGAGCTCCAGGGCGTCGGCCCGGTGCGTCGGCATCGGCGCGCACAGGTAGCCGGACGAGTGCCGCACGGTCCACGCCACCCACTCCGTCGTCGCGACGCCGGCGGCCAGCACGGCGTCCACCTCGTTCTCCCGGCCGGCGTCGTCGGCCACCAGTACGGGACGCCCGGCGGCGAGCTCGACGAGGGCGCGCTCCACGAGGCCCGTGCCCGTGACGTCAGTGCCCGCGGGATCCGCCACCTGCACGCCGCTCATCGCGCGACCCCGCTCGCCATGAGCCGTTCGATGTACTTCGCGAGCACGTCGACCTCCACGTTGACCGCGTCCCCCGGGGCCAGCCCGCCCAGCGTCGTGGCGGCGAGCGTCGTCGGGATGAGCGAGACACCGAACCCGTCGTCCGACACCCACGTCACCGTGAGCGAGACCCCCGACAGCGCCACGGAGCCCTTCTCCGCGACGTACCGGGTCAGCGCGGCGGAGGCGGAGAACTCGAGGTCGTCCCAGCGCGGGCCGGGCGTGCGCCGGACGAGCGTGGCCACGCCGTCGACGTGCCCCTGGACCACGTGCCCGCCCAGGCGGCCGTTCGCCGGCAGCGCCCGCTCCAGGTTGACCCGGGCGCCGGGGACCAGCCCGCCGAGCGATGTGCGCCGCAGGGTCTCGGGCATCACCTCGGCCACGAACGCGCCGTCGGCCACGGAGGTGACGGTCAGGCACACGCCGTCGACGGCGATCGAGTCGCCGGGACGCGCGTCGGACGTGGCGAGCGGCCCCGCGACGGTCAGGACGGCGTCGGGCGCGACGGCGTCCGTGTCGGGCGTGGCGGCGGTGTCGGCGACAGTCGGGCCGTCGGGCCGGACGAGCGCGACGACGGAGCCGAGCTCCTCGACGATTCCGGTGAACATCAGATCTCCTCCTGGGTGCGCCGGCCGGGTCGGCCGTCCTGAGTGGAAAGGGCGGCTGACCGGTCTGCGACTGACCGGTCTGCGGCTGACCGGTCTGCGGCTGGCTGGTCTGCGGCAGTCCGGTCGTCAGAGAACCGGTCCTCAGCGGGCTTGAGCCGGCGCGCGACCAGCAGCACGTCGTCGCCCAGCCGGGTCACGTCCCCGGTGGCGAAACGCGGGGCCTCGCCGATCGTGGTCACGCCGAGGTCGCCGACGGCGGTCGCGCCCGCTCCGAGCAGCACCGGGGCGACGTAGGCGTGCAGCTCGTCGACGAGATCCGCGGCCAGCAGCGCCGTGGCCAGCGTGGGGCCGCCCTCGACGAGCAGGTGGCGCACCTCCCGGCCGCCGAGCTCGCGCAGCCCGGCGTCGAGGTCGTGGGTGGGCAGATGCAGCAGCGGTCCGCCGGGCCCGCGCAGGCGGGCGTCGTCGGGCACCTCTCGACGGCCGAGGACCACGCGGAGCGGCTGGTGCTCGAACAGGCCGCCGTCGACCCGGCGGGCGGTCAGCGACGGGTCGTCGACGAGGGCGGTCCCCGAGCCGACGGCGATCGCGTCGACCTGCGCGCGGACGGTGTGGGCGTGGGCGCGGGCCTGGGGGCCGGTGATCCAGCGGCTGGTCCCGTCCACGGCGGCGACCCGGCCGTCGAGGCTGGTCGCGAGCTTGAGGGTCACGTACGGGCGGCCGGTGCGGACGGCGTGCAGCCAGGGGCGCAGCAGCTCCTCGCCCTCGTCGGCGAGCAGGCCGACGGACACCGGGATGCCCGCGTCGCGGAGCTTGGTCGCGCCGCCCGTCGCGACGGGGTTCGGGTCGCCGACCGCGACGTGCACCGTGGCGACGCCCGCCTCGATCAGGGCGTCCGCGCAGGGGCCGGTGCGCCCGTGGTGCGCGCAGGGTTCCAGGGTCACGACGGCCGTCGTGCCGCGCGGGTCGACGCCGCGGGAGCGCGCGTCCGCCAGGGCCGCAGCCTCGGCGTGCGGGGTGCCGGCGCCGCGGTGGTAACCCTCCGCGACGGTGCCGCCGTCGGGGTCCAGGAGCACGCAGCCGACGCGCGGGTTGGGCCCGTACGCCGGGCCCAACCGCGCCAGCGCGAGGGCGCGGCGCATCGCGGCCTGGAGACCGTCCGGTCCGATCGGTGCCTGATTCATGCCGTCCTCCCCGAGCGTCGGCGCTCCGGGGGTGGACGACGGGTACGCGGACGGAGAGCCGTGAAGGCCCCGCCCGCGCGCACGACGTCACGACGTCACGCGTCCCAGGGGACGGCGCCGCCGCACGTGCTTCCTCCCATCCGGACTTTCACCGTCGGTCCTGGAGTTCCACCAGGTCAACCGGCCCGTCCTTGCGGACGGACGCGGGTCGCGGACTATGACCGCCGGCTCGGAATTACACCGACCCCGGAGCACGTGTGTGCGTACTGCTGCTCGCCAGCATGCCACAGGTCGCGTCGCGTGCGGCCATGGTCTGCGTCACACGCGGTCTCGTCACGCACGCTCCCGTCATCTGGGCTCCGGTCACCTGGGCTCCCGGCGCCGGCGCCGGTGGATCACCCACTCGGCAACGGCGATGTTGATCACCCAGCCCGCGGTCAGCCCGATCGAGTTGGTCACGGGGTCCAGGCTCCCGGTGACCAGCACGAGGGGCCCGAGGAGCAGCCCCTGGGTCCCGGCGCCCATGGCCAGCGCGTACGCGCGCGTCATCCACGCGGAGTGGGTGGCGTAGTCCCGGCGCAGGGCCGCCCGGACCCCCAGCACGATCGCCACCAGCATGGTGGTGCCCACCAGGTAGCGCATGCCGTTGACCACCGCGGTGTCCTTGACCGGCAGGTCGTAGAACGCCGTCATCCAGAGCCCGGTCAGGGCGACGCCGACGCCCGCCGGGGCGAGCACCCGCCCGGCCCACCGGTGCCAGCGGCGGCGGCGCAGGCCCGGCACGAACTGGAAGGCGCCCAGCATGCTGTAGACCGTCACGCACACGATGTGCAGCACGACGGGCACCGGCTGGCTGACGAACCGGGCGTTCTCCTCGGTGAGCATCGGGTCGGAGGCGAGCTCGGCCAGCCGTGCGGAGCCGCCGAGCGCCGGGATCACCGACAGCAGGAGCAGGCCCGCGGGAACGAGCCAGGTGTGGCGGGCGGGTCGGCGCGCCGGGACGGGTGCGGTCCCGGGTGTCGCCCGCGACAGCGATCCGGATACCGCGTCGGGTGTCGTGCTGGGTGTCGCGCTGGGTGCCGCGTCAGATGTGGTCATGTACCGAGCGTCGCGGCCCGGCCGGTGCCGGGTCATGGGTCCGCGGAACAGTCTTCGTACCGGCCGAAAGTACGAGTGCCGTGCTGATCAGGCCGGTGGGTCAGGGCTGGCCCGGCCGCACCCGCCCCGTGTCGTAGGCCCAGAGCGCCACCTCGACCCGGTTGCGCGCGCCCACCTTCGTCATCAGGTTGGCGACGTGCGACTTCACCGTGCTGAGCGTGACGAACAGCTCGCGCGCGATCTCGGTGTTGGTCCGGCCACGGGCCACGGCCAGGAGCACCTCCTCCTCGCGGGCGGTCAGCGGATCGAGCGGCTGCGGGACGCCGTCCGCGCCGGACCTGCTCGCGCCCGCACCTCCACGCGTACTCGCCCCACCCTGCGGCGCGGCGTCCGCGAAGGCCCGGAGCAGCCGCGTGGTGACGCTCGGCGCGATGAGCGCGTCGCCCGCCGCGGCGGCCCGGACGGCCTGGGCCAGCAGCGCGGCGCCGGCGTCCTTGAGCAGGAACCCGCGCGCCCCGGCGCGCAGGGCGGCGTAGACGTACTCGTCGAGGTCGAAGGTCGTGATGACGACGACCGCGAGGGGGTCGGCCACCTCGCGTCCTGCGAGCAGCGCCGTGGCCTCGATCCCGTCCAGGCCCGGCATCCGGATGTCGAGCAGGCTGACGTCTGGCCGCAGCCGGCGCGCGAGCTCGACCGCCGTCCGACCGTCGACCGCCTGGGCGACCACCTCGATGTCGTGCTCCGCGTCCAGGATCATCGCCAGGCCGGTGCGCACGATCTCCTGGTCGTCGGCGACGAGCACGGTGATCGGCCTGACGGGCCCGCCGACGGCGATCATGCGGGTCGACCCGGCTTGCCGGTCAGCGGCAGCACCGCCTCGACGGCCCACCCGCCGGCGTCGTCCGGCCCGGCCGACAGCGTGCCGCCGAGCAGCGCCGCACGCTCGCGCATCCCGGCCAGCCCGTACCCGTCGCGGGCGGGTCGCGCCGGCGTGGCCCCGTCGTCGGACACGTGGAGCCGGACGTCCTGGTCGCGGACGGTGACCAGCACGGCGATCCCCGAGGCTCCGCGGGCGTGCCGGCGCGCGTTGGTGACCGACTCCTGGGCGATGCGGTGCACGGCGGACCCGACCGCCGCCGACACCGGGCCGGGGTCGCCCTCCACGACCACGCGGACGGGCGGGGCCGCGGTGTCGGCGAGGCGCTCGACATCGGCAAGCGTGGGGCCGGGCCCGCGTTCGACGGGCGCGCCCGTTGTGGCGCCTGCTGCCGGCGCCTCGTCCGAGCGCAGCGCCCGGACCAGCGTGCGCATCTCGGCGAGGGCGCGGGTGGCCTCGCCCTCGATGACCCGCAGGGCCTCCACCGCCGCGGTGGGGTCGGTGCGGGACACCGCGAGCCCGGCCTGCGCCCGGACGGCGACGGCAGAGACGTGGTGCCCCACGACGTCGTGCAGGTCGCGCGCGAGGCGTTCGCGCTCCAGCAGGGCGACCTGCTCGCGCTCCCGGCGTCGGGCACCGGCGCGGTAGCGGAACGCGAGGCCGAGCGCGAAGGCCGCGGAGAGGATCACCAGACCGGCCGCGACGTCGGTCCAGCTCAGGAAGCCGAGGGCGGCGTTCACGCCCACCTTGGCCAGGATCAGCGCGCCGCCGAGCACCATCGCCCGCCCGCTCCCCCAGCGGAACAGCGCGTACGCCAGGACCAGCATGAAGACGGCTCCCCCGAGGTCCAGCTCCCGGCCCAGCAGCACGGCCGGCACCCCGGACACGACGAACGCGACCGCGACCATGAGCAGCGGGTACGTGCGGCGCCACAGCAGGGTCGGCGCGAGCAGCACGACGGTGGCGACCTGCAGCCAGCGGCCCGGCACGTCGGGGCGCGCGATCCCCTCGATCACCGCCGCGGCGACGAACACGCCGACCAGCGCCCAGTCCCACCACGCCCGCGCGGGAACGTCGGCGGGCCGCGGCTCGTCCCAGACCGAACGGATGGCGGACACGGCCTCATGCTACGAGCGCCGGCCGCCCCGCGGGATCAGCCAGAAGTACGAGCCGGGCTCCCCCGCCGGGGCCGCTCGGCGAGGTGTGCGCACACCGTGGCGGGTGGTTGAACGCGCTTGGCACACTATTTCTGACGGGAACTTCGGCGCCGAGTGGACGGCCGGGGCCGGTCAGTGGGTGTGCTTGGCCGCCAGCTCGCGGAGCGTCGCGATCTCCGCCGGGATGTCCTCGGCCCCGTACACGGCCGAGCCCGCCACGAAGACGTTCGCGCCGGCGTCAGCCGCGCGCTCGATCGTGTCCCGCGACACTCCCCCGTCGACCTGGATCCACACGTCCAGCCCGGACTCGCTCACGGCCTGCCGCGCGCGCCGGATCTTGGGCAGCGTGCCCTCGATGAACGACTGCCCGCCGAACCCGGGCTCGACCGTCATCACCAGGATCATGTCGATCTCGGCCAGCAGGTCGAGGAAGGGCTCCACCGGCGTGGCCGGGCGCAGCGCCACGCCGGCGCGCGCGCCGAGCCGGTGCAGCTCCCGGGCCAGGCGGACGGGCGCCTGCGCGGCCTCCGCGTGGAAGGTGACCGACGCCGCCCCCGCCTCCGCGAACGCCGGCGCCCACCGGTCCGGGTTCTCGATCATGAGGTGGGCGTCGAGCGGGATCGGCGACACTTTGGCGAGCCGCTCGAAGATCGGCAGCCCCAGCGTCAGGTTCGGCACGAAGTGGTTGTCCATGACGTCGACGTGCGCGTAGTCCGCGGAGGCGATCCGGCCGAGGTCGCGCTCGAGGTTGGCGAAGTCGGCGGACAGGATGCTGGGGGCGATGAGTGCTGCCATGATGCCAGCGTAGGGCCCGATTCCCACCGCCTCGACCGACCGGGAGCGCCGATGATCCCCGATGTGAACTACTGGGCCGTGATCGTGGCGACGCTGTCCACGCTCGTGGTGGGCTCGGTCTGGTACACGCCCAAGGTGTTCGGCACGCGCTGGATGCGGCTGGCCAAGGTGGACCCCCGGGCCGCCGAGGCGGCGGGCGTCTGGCCCATCGTCGTGACGGTGGTCGTCAGCTTCCTGACGGCGTGGGTACTGGCCGGTGCCGTCTACATCTCGTGGGTGTTCTACGAGGGCAGCTTCTTCACGGCGTCGGTCGTGACGGCGGTGCTGCTCTGGATCGGCTTCACCGCGGCCCGCTTCATCACCCACGACGCCTTCGAGGGCCGCCCGCCACAGCTCACCACGCTGAACCTGGCGCACGAGCTGGTGACGATCCTGGTCATGGCCGTGATCATCGGGGTGTGGCCGCCGGCGGGTGTCTGACCCCGCGCGGTGCCCTCGCGAAGCTCATCCCGGCGGCGCCCCGATCGACGTGGCGCCGATCGACGTGGGTCAGACCGGAGTGGCTCAGACCGGAGTGGCGCCGCTAACCTCCGAGCGTGACCGAGCCAGAGACAGCCGCAGCGGTCGGCAGGTCGGGACCTTTCCGGAGCGCCAGCACCGGCGGCCTCGTACTCATGATCTTCCTGATCTTCCTTGGTGCGGCGTATCCGGCCTACGCCACGTTGGAGCATGTCCGGGACCGAATGATCCTCGCGGACCGTGGGGTGCAGGTCGACGTCTGGGTGGTCGACCGGAACTGGGTGCGCAAAGGCCCGGACACGATGGTCGTCCGGCCGGACGACCCGCCGTACTTCGAGACGACTCTCCACCGCTGGCGCGGCGACCTCGCCTTCAACGACCGGCTCGACGTCGTGTACGACCCCCACGATCCCGGACGGGTGGTCACCGTCGACGAACCGCTGGTGGACGGGCAGGTGCTGCTCTTCGCGAGCCTCGACCTGCTCGCGCTCGCGTTCTTGCTCACCGCCGTCGGTGAACTCCTCCGGCGCGCGCCGGCGCGGCGTCGGGACGAGGTCGCACCCGACAGCGCTGGACGACCTCCCGTGAGGCCTCGCCCCCGCCGGCCCCTCGCCGGCTGGGAGGCGCCGCAGATCGTCCTGCTGCTGATCATCGGGCCTGTACTGGGCGCCGCGATATTCGGTCTGCTCACCGCGAGCTCCCTCAGCGATGCGGCGGCCCTGAGAACTACCGGCGTCACTGCACGCGCGGTAGTCGTGAAGAGCGTCTGGGACGGCGCCGGCGACCTCGACGTCCGGTTCCCCATCCAGGACGGCACGAGGCGCACGGCCCACGTCGTCGTGAGGGACGGCGTGTATTACGAGGGTGACCCCGTGGACGTCGTCTACGAGCCGGCCGACCCGCGCAACGCCCGGTTGGCCGGACAGAGCGATGGGAATTCTCCCCTGTGGATCTACACCGCCGCTCTCGCCGCAGTGGCCGCGACGGCGGCCGTGTCCGTCACGACAGCCATCAGCACGCTGGTTTACCGCAGTCGGGGCGCCGGACCCACACCCGGCCAGGGTCTCGGTCCGGCCTTCGGAAGGTAGATGTGGCGCAGTGTGTGTTGCCGACGGTAGGCC
Source organism: Promicromonospora sp. NPDC090134 (assembly GCF_044746965.1). NCBI lineage: Bacteria > Bacillati > Actinomycetota > Actinomycetes > Micrococcales > Promicromonosporaceae > Promicromonospora > Promicromonospora sp. NPDC090134. The sequence goes on from NZ_JBIVCZ010000009.1 coordinate 117,132, forward strand.
TTAGCCCACCTTGCGCAGCAGCGTCAGGTGCATCGCGTCCGTCCCGTGCACGTGCGGCCAGAGCTGCACGTCGTCGCGGTCGGCCAGCGGGATGTCAGCGCCCGGGCGCACCACGGACCGCATCGCGGCCTGCGCATCCAGCCGCTCGACGTCGGAGCGCTTCTTCAGCACGTCGGACACCACGAGCTGCGTCTCGGCCAGGTGCGGCGAGCACGTCACGTACGCCACCACTCCCCCGGGCCGGACGGCGTCCAGTGCGGATGCGAGCAGCTCGCGCTGCAGCCCGGTGAGCGCTGCGAGGTCCGACGGCGTCCGCCGCCACCGGCTCTCGGGCCGACGGCGCAGCGCGCCCAGCCCCGTGCACGGCGCGTCGACGAGCACCCGGTCGTAAGCCCCGGGCTCCTCCGTGCCGACCTCGCGCCCGTCGCCGGTGCGCACCTCCTCGACCACGCCGTCGGGCAGCGCCGCCAGGGCGTTGGCGACCAGGCGAGCGCGGTGCGGCGCCACCTCGTTGGCGACCAGCGTCGCGCCGCGCTCGGCGGCCAGGGCGCCGAGCAGTGCGGCCTTGCCGCCCGGGCCCGCGCACAGGTCCAGCCAGCGGCTGTCGGCGCCGTCCAGCGGTACGCCGGCGAGGGCGAGCGTGACGAGCTGCGATCCCTCGTCCTGGACGCCCGCGAGGCCCTCCCGGATCGCGGGGATGCCGGACGGGTCCGAACCCTCCAGGCGCAGCGCCGTGGGTGCCCAGCGCCCGGCGACCAGGTCGACGTCGCCCCAGGCATTCTCGTCGGAGGCCTCCACCAGGCCCGGCCGCGCCACGAGGGTGACGCGCGGGGCGGCGTTGTCCGCGGCCAGGAGGTCGCCGAGCTCGTCGACGCCGCGACCGTTGCCCGCCAGCGCCTCCCGCAGCGCACGGGCGATCCACAGCGGGTGCGACTCGGTGGTCGCGAGGCCGCTCAGGGCTTCCGGCGCCTCCTTCTCCAGCACCGACAGCCACTCCTCGAGCGGGCGCTCGGACACCCGGCGCAGCACGGCGTTCACCATCTGCGCGGGCCCGGCGCCCACCCGGTTGCGCGCGAGCCCGACCGTCTCCGAGACCGCGGCGTGCCCGGGCACCCGCATGCCGAGGAGCTGGTGCGCGCCGAGGCGCAGGACGTCGAGCAGCGCCCCGTCCAGACCCGACAGCGGCCGGTCCACGCACGTCGCCAGGATCGCGTCGTACCGGCCGCGCATCCGCAGCGTGCCGTAGGTCAGCTCGGTGGCGAAGCCGGCGTCGCGCCCGCGGATCCGCCGCTCGCGCAGCAGCGGGGGCAGCACCAGGTTCGCGTACGCGTCGGACTCGTCGACCTCACGCAGCACGTCGAAGGCAGCCATGCGCGCCGGGTCGGTGCCCTTGCGGCGCTCCGCGGGCGCCTGCGAGGTGCGGGACCGGTCGCCGCGGGACCGCGACGCGGAGCGCTGCCGCCCCGCGGAGCTGCGGCGCTCGTCGCCGAAGCCCCGGCCGCCGCGCTCGCTGCGTCCTCCGCGATCGCCGTCGTGGCCGCTCATGCGGAGGCCCCCGTCGTGCTCGTGGCGGACGGCGTGCCAGTCGCCGAGGCAGTGTCAGTCGCCGTCGTCCCGCCCAGCACCAGCCCCGCCTCGACGAGCGCGCGACCGCCGCCCCGTGCCCAGTCGGGCGCGGGCATGGCCTTCTTGCCGACCGGCCGCACCTCTCCCAGTGCGACGGCGTGCGTCGCCGTGCCGACCAGCACCTCGTGCTTGAGCGCGCGCACCTCGCCCGCCCGCAGGTCGGTGACATCGGGGCGTGGCGAGACGGGTCCGAGGCCCAGGCGGGATCCGTCGGGCAGCACGGTCCACGCGCCTGGCGCGGGCGTGCAGCCGCGCACCAGGCGGTCGACCGCGAGCGCCGGGTCCGTCCAGGCGACGCGGGCGTCGTCGGTGGTGAGCTTGGCGGCGACGGAGACGCCGTCGGCGGGCTGGGGCTGGGGCTGGAGGGTGCCGTCCTCCAGGGCGTCGAGGGTGGCGACGAGCAGCTCGGCGCCGGAGACGGCGAGGCGGCCGAGGAGGTCGCCGGAGGTGTCGGTGGGGCGGATGGTCTCGGTGGCCGTGCCGAGCACGGGGCCGGTGTCCATGCCCTCGTCGAGCAGGAAGGTGGTGGCGCCGGTGACCTCGTCGCCGGCGATGAGGGCGCGCTGCACGGGGGCGGCGCCGCGCCAGGCGGGCAGCACGGAGAAGTGCAGGTTGATCCAGCCGAGGCGGGGTACGGCGAGCACGGCGGGGCGCAGGATGTGGCCGTAGGCGACGACGGGGGCGGCGTCGACCTGGAGCTCTTCGAGCAGGGCGACGAACTCGTCCCCGCGCGGGACGTCGGTGATGACGCGGATCCCGGCCTCCTCGGCCCGGGCGCGCACCGGGCTGGGCGTGAGCTTGCGGCCGCGGCCCGACGGCGCGTCGGCGCGGGTCAGGACGGCGACGACCTCGTGGCGCGAGGCGAGCAGGGCCTCCAGGGAGGCGACGGCTGGTTCGGGGGTTCCGGCGAAGAGAAGACGCACCGGGTCAGTCTAGGTGTGCCGCCTCGTTGACCGCGGCCCGACGCCGGGCGACGAGCACCACGCGCCCCGCGCCGACCAGGGTCAGGATCACGATCGTGGCCGCGGCGGCGACGGTCAGCGCGTCCGGGCCCGTGAGCGGCTGCCCGCGCAGGGCCTGCCAGGCCAGCAGCAGGACGACCGCGAGCGCCGCCCCGCCGGCGAGGAGCACGAGCCGGGCGCGGTCGCGGACCGTGAGCCAGGTGGCGGGCACGGCGGCGAGCAGCCAGGCCACGAGCGGCAGGGCCTGCATGGCGTGGATGCCGACGAAGTGCGCGGCCCGCAGGTCGCCGGCGACGGTGGACCAGCCGAGCACGGGCAGGCCGGGCCCGCCGTCCGCCGGGCCCACGGTATGGGCGCCGATCAGCACGCGGTCCCCGCCGGCGCGCAGGGCGTCGAGCTGGGTGGGCGTGGGGTCGGTCATGAGGAAGGCGACGGCCATGCCGACGACGGCGACGACGAGGCCGCCGCGCAGGCCCCAGGCGAGCACGGGGTCGTCCAGCCGCTGGGCGAGCAGCACGACGGCGAGGACCACGTTGGTGGCCCACAGCGTGGCGATGGCGCCCGCCATGGTGAAGTACACCGTCTGGTCGAGCGGGGTGCTCACGTTGAAGTGGCTGCGCAGCCCGCGCGCCGACTGGAGCACGATCAGCGCCTGCTCGATCAGCAGCGCGGCCGCGACGATCCAGGAGACGGTCACCACGAGGCGCCGTCGGCCACGGACGTAGGTGAGGAGCCAGACCAGCGTGAGGCTGTACACGCAGATCGAGACGGCGAACTTCGCGGGCTTGAGCCAGGTGGGCTCGCCGAGCACCTGGCGCGGGTCGGCCGCCAGGCCCACGAGGCACACCAGCAGCACCACTGCCGTCAGCAGGGTGGTGACGGCCAGCGGCGGGTTGGTGCGGACGGCGCGCGTCAGCAGGGCGGCCGGGGTCTTCGCGGCAGGCGGCGCCGGCGATGCGGGCGAGGTCATGGCGCGAGCCTGGCACCGCCCGGCGGCGGCGGGGAGGTGATTCGCCCGTCGCCGAAGGGCCGTGCACCCGGTGGTCGTGTTGCTGCTGCGCTGGCGGCCTTCCGGCGCGTCAGGTCGTGACCGGGAGCCCCAGGGCGCGCAGGTCGTGGCGCAGGGCGTCGGTGTCGGTGAACACGACGCCGTGGAAGCCCACGCCGCGTGCGGCGTCCACGTTCACCTGCTTGTCGTCGACGAAGACGGCACGCGACGGGTCCACCCCGAACCGCTCGACCACCAGCTCGAAGATGCGCCGGTCCGGCTTGGCCATGCCCTCGCGCCCGGACACGATGACGTCCTCCATCAGCCCGATCGCGGGCGCGGCGGGTTCGGCGCTGTGGAAGGTCTCGGCCTGCCAGTTGGTCAGGCCGTACAGCCGCAGACCGAGCCCCTTCAGCTCGGCCACCAGTTCCGCCGACCCCTCGATGGGTCCCGTCAGCGACAGCTCGTAGTGCTCCACGTACCGGCGCAGGTCCTCGACCTGCTCGGGGTGGGTCCGGCCCACCCGCTCCAGCAGCACGGCGTAGGACGTCCCGGCGTCCGCGGCGTGGTTGATCGAACCGAAGTCGACGGCCTCGAAGAACGCCTCGATCTCCGCCCGCGGGCGCCCCTCGTACGGCCCGAAGGGGTCCCACCCGATCAGCACGTTGCCGAAGTCGTAGACGACGGTGTCGATCGCGGGCACCTCGGTCGCGGGGTCGGCTGGGGTCACAGCATCTCCTTCGGGTCGAGCTGTACACGGACGGTCCCACCCTCACGGCGCGCGGAGCGGACGGCGAGGCTGGCCCTGAGCCTACGGGCGAGCTCGTCACCCTGGGCGAGCGGGACCCGCAGCACGGTGCGCACGGGCAGGTCGAGGACCTGGAACCCGGCGTCTCGGCGGCCCGACGGCGCTCCCGTGCCCCGGCCGCCCGGGCCGCGCCCGGGGGTCTCCGGGTCGATCTCGACGGGTCCCAGCACGCCCGAGCCCGCGCCCAGGTCCTCGCGCAGCCCGACCCGGCCGACGACGGCGTCCACCGCGGTCCGGTCGCCGGTCACGGCGGCGACCCGGACGGCGGGCGGCAGGTGCAGCTCGGCGCGCTCGTCGAGCTCCCGCCCCGCGAAGCCGGCCGGGTCCCAGCGCACCAGGGCCTGGGTGGGTCCGGGGGCGCCGTCACCCACGAGCAGCACCTGTCCCCCGGGCCCGGGGCGGACCAGCGAGGATGCCGCGAGCCAGCGGTGCAGGGCCTCCGTGCCCGCGGCGAGGCCGGTGCCGCCGGTCATCACGGCGGCGTCGAGCAGGAGCGCGATGGCGTAGCCGCCGTCGGCGACGGGCTCGGCGCCGGGGGTCGCCACGACGAGCGCGGGAGCGGCCGGGACGACGTCGAGCACCCCGCCCGGGGCGGACGCCGCCGACAGGCGCACCGGCACCCCCGTGAACGCGCGGCCGAGCTCCTCGGCGGTGCGCGCCGAGCCGACGCGGACCGACCGCAGGCCCGTCCACCCGCACTCCTCGCACCGCCAGCCCCCGGCCAGGCGGCCGCACCAGGTGCACTGCGGGGCGCCGTCGGCGTGCGGCAGACCCAGGGGCCCGTGGCAGTGCGCGCAGCGGGCCGCGACGCGGCAGCGGGAGCACGCCACGACCGGCAGGTAGCCGGAGCGGGGCACCTGCACCAGCACCGGGCCCCGGTCCAGGGCCTCGCGCGCGGCACGCCACGCGGTGGACGGGAGCCGGGCCGCGGCGGCGGCGCCGTCCCGCGCCAGCTCGACGGACGTCAGCGCGCGCACCCGCGGCGCGTGGGCCCGCACCACGTCCCGGGGCGCGGCGAGCTCACGCGCCCAGCCGGACGCGAGCAACGCCTGCGCCTGCACGGTGCGCCCCGGCGAGCCCAGCAGGAACGCCGCTCCCTCACGCTCGGCACGCAGCGCCAGCACGTCGCGCGCGTGCGGGTACGGCGCGTGCGGCTCGGCCAGCGTCTCCTCGCCGTCCCCCCACAGGACCACCAGGCCGAGGTCGGCGACCGGCGCGAACATCGCGGCCCTGGTCCCCACCACCACTCGCGCGTCGCCCCGCAGCGCCCGCAGGAACGCCCGGTACCGGGGCGCGGGGCCGTCGTCGGCCAGCAGGCGCACCACGTCGTCGTCGGCCATCCCGGCGCCCTCCAGGGCGGCGGTCACACGCGCCACGTCCCGCGCGTCCGGCACGACGACGAGCACCCCGCGCCCACCCGCGCTGCACGCCCGCACGGCTTGCGCGACGGCGGCGGCCCAGTGCGGGGTGCCCGTACCCGTGGCCGCGTCGACGCCCACACCCGGCAGCGCCGACCACACGGCCCGGGGCGCCTCGCCCGCCAGGATCCGGCGCAGGTACGCCTCACCCCCACGGTACGGGGCCCAGGCGGACGACGGCGGCGCGAGGGCCGGTTCCGCTGCGGACGCACCGTCCCGCATCGCAGTGTCGTCCCGTGCCGCAGTGTCGTCCCGTGCCGCAGTGTCGTCCTGGCCCGGCATGTCGTCCTGGGCCGGCATGTCGTCCTGGGCCGGCATGACCTCGGTCTCCGGCACCGGCTCCTTCTCCACACGCGCGTGCCGTGGCGGCAGGGCCAGGCGCAGGACGTCGGCCAGCGTGCCGGCGTACCGGTCGGCCACGGCGCGGCACAGCTCGAGCACCTGCGGCGTCAGCACCCGCTCGCCGGACACCACCCGACGCAGCGGCACGAGCCGGCCGTCGTGGTCCGACGTCTCCTGGCGCGCGACGACGTAGCCGGCGACGTCCTGCCGCCCGAACCGCGCCTTGATCCGCACGCCGGGCTGGGCGTCGTCGGCCATCGTCGCGGGGACGAGGTAGTCGTACGGCTGGTCGAGGTGCGCGGGCTGCAGGTCCAGCACGACGCGTGCGACCGGCAGGGTCTGAGCGATCGGGATGCCGCTGGTCTCGGCATTGTCGAGCGGGTCCCGGGAGCTCTTCTCCCCCCGGCCGGCAGCGGGAGCACCGCCCACCTCGTCCAGCCCGAGCAGCGCCCCGTCGTCCACCGCCATGTCCCCGTTCACGTACCTATCCCACCACGGGCCACCCACACTCCGCGGCGCACGCCGACCCCGTCCGGCTGCCCCGCGAGGTCATCGCCAGGCAGTGAGGTCAGCACTGGGGTCAGCGGGCTGGCGGCCTCAGGAGCGCCCGATACAGGAGCGCCCAGAACACCAGCCCTCAGAACAGGCTGCGCAGGTCCTCGACCCGGTCCGTGCGCTCCCACGTGAAGTCGGGCAGGTCGCGGCCGAAATGCCCGTACGTGGAGGTGGCCCGGTAGATCGGCCGCAGCAGGTCGAGGTCGCGCACGATCGCGGCGGGGCGCAGGTCGAACACCTCGTGGATGGCCGCGGTGATCTTCGAGACGGGCACGGTCTCGGTACCGAAGGTCTCGACGTAGAGACCCACGGGGTGCGCCTTGCCGATCGCGTAGGCGACCTGGACCTCGCAGCGCCGCGCGAGCCCGGCGGCCACGATGTTCTTGGCCACCCAGCGCATGGCGTACGCGCCCGACCGGTCCACCTTGGAGGGGTCCTTGCCGGAGAACGCGCCGCCGCCGTGCCGCGCCATGCCGCCGTAGGTGTCGACGATGATCTTGCGGCCCGTCAGGCCGGCGTCGCCCTGCGGCCCGCCGATGACGAACTTGCCGGTCGGGTTCACGAACTGCCGGGCGCCGGTCCAGTCGAGGCCCGCGGACTCCAGCACGGGGGCGATGACGATCTCCGCCACCTCGACGTGCAGCTTCTCCTGCACCACGTCGGCGTCGTGCTGGGTGGAGAGCACCACCGTGTCGACGGCGACGGGCCGGTCGCCGTCGTACCCGATGGTCACCTGGGTCTTGCCGTCGGGGCGCAGGCCCAGCAGCTCGCCGGACTTGCGGACGGCGGCCAGGCGCTCCGAGAGCCGGTGCGCCAGCCAACCGGCCACGGGCATGTAGGCGGGCGTCTCGTCGGACGCGTAGCCGAACATCAGGCCCTGGTCGCCGGCGCCCTGGGCGTCCAGCGGGTCGAGGTCGCTGGTGTCGTCACGCATCTCGAGGGCCTTGTCGACACCCTGCGCGATGTCGGGCGACTGCTGCCCGATGGAGACGGACACACCGCACGAGTCGCCGTCGAACCCGATGGCCGACGACGTGTAGCCGATGCCGCGCACCACGTCCCGCACGATCTGCGGGATCTCGACGTACGCCTCGGTGGTCACCTCGCCCGCGACGTGCACCAGCCCGGTGGTGACCATGGTCTCCACCGCGACGCGCGACGTCGGGTCCTGCTCCAGCAGGGCGTCGAGGATGGCGTCGCTGATCTGATCACAGACCTTGTCCGGATGACCCTCGGTCACGGACTCGGACGTGAAAAGGCGCAGCTCGCTCATGGCCACCAGCCTACGTCTCGCACAGTGGGAAGTCGATCCTGGTAGGTGAGACGGGTGTCACGGCAGCAGCTTGGCGACGGCGTCCCACAGGGCGTCCGCCACCTCGCGCTTCGACCCGGAGGCCAGTCCGACGACGTCGCCGGTCCCGTCCAGGATCGTGACCTCGTTGCTCTCGGTGCCGAACCCGCGCCCCGCACCGACCGCGTTCACCGCGATCAGGTCGGCGCCCTTGCGCCGGGCCTTTGCCCTGCCGTGCTCCAGCACGCTGCCCGACGCGTCACCCGTCTCGGCGGCGAAGCCCACCACGACCTGGCCGGGACGCAGCCGGTCGTGCGCGATCTCCGCGAGGATGTCGGGGTTCTCGACGAGCTCGATGGGCGCGGGACCCTGCCCCGGCACCTTCTTGATCTTGGCGTCGGGCGTGACGGCGGGGCGGAAGTCCGCCACGGCGGCGGCCATCACCACGACGTCGGCGTCCACGCCCACGGCCCGGACCGCGTCACGCAGCTCCACCGTGGACTCCACCTGCACGACGGAGCAGGCCCGCGGACCCGCCAGGACCTGGTCGGTGACGTCCTGCGCGAGGTTCGCCGCCACCAGCGTCACGTCGGCGCCGCGCGCGGCGGCGGCCTGCGCCAGCGCCACGCCCTGCCGGCCGCTGGACCGGTTCCCGATGAACCGCACCGGGTCGATGGCCTCACGGGTGCCGCCCGCGGAGACGACGACGCGCCGACCCGCGAGGTCGAGGTTCTCGGCCGGCGGGTCGGCGACGAGCGAGAGCGCCTCGCGCGCGATGTCCTCGGGGTCGGGCAGCCGCCCGGGGCCGGTGTCGGCGCCGGTCAGGCGGCCCGAGGCAGGCTCGATCACGTGCACGCCCCGCTCGCGCAGGGTCGCCACGTTCGCCCGGGTGGCCGCGTGGTCCCACATCTCGGTGTGCATCGCCGGGGCGAGCACCACCGGGCAGCGGGCCGCCAGCAGCGTGGTGGTCAACAGGTCGTCCGCGAGCCCCGCGGCGGCACGCGCCATGAGGTCCGCGGTGGCCGGCGCGACGATCACGAGGTCGGCGTGCTGCCCCAGCGACACGTGCTGCACGCCGGGGACGTCGTCGAACACCTCGGTGCTGACGGGCTCGCCCGACAGCGCCTCGAACGTCGGGGCGCCCACGAACTCCAGCGCCGCGCGAGTCGGGATCACGCGCACGGCGTGCCCCTGCTCGCGCAGCAGCCGCAGCAGGAGCACCGCCTTGTACGCGGCGATCCCACCGGAGACGCCGAGGAGGATCCTCATCGGTGGTCGCCCTCCAGGACCAGCGGCCTGCCGGTCACGTCCGGTCAGGCCGGGAAATCGGGCAGCGACTGCTCGGCCTTCGCGGCGGCAGCGGCGTCAGCCTGCGCCTGCACCTCGGCCGGGTCGACCTCCTCGATGGTGAGGAGGCCCTGGGTGATCTCGCGCATCGCGATGGAGAGGGGCTTCTCCTGGTTGCGGGTCTCGACGAGCGGGCCCACGTTCTCCAGGAGGCCCTCGTTGAGCTGCGAGTAGTACGCGTTGATCTGACGGGCGCGCATGGACGCGTACAGCACGAGGCCGTACTTCGAGTCGATACGCTCGAGCAGCTCGTCGATCGGCGGGTCGGTGATGCCCTCAGGGGCGGCGACGGTTCCGGCCATGGTGAAGCTCCAGAAGTCTTGGGTGACGGGGGAAAGTCCGAGGACCGAGTCTACCTGCTCTGTCACCCGGAGGTGGCAGGCAGCGCGCCGGGCTAGCCGACAGGTGTGGTGGAACCCACACCCATCACGGCGACGAGCGCGTCCGTGGCACGGTGCACGTCGTCGTTCACGATGGTGACGTCGAACTCCTCCTCGGCGGCGAGCTCGACGCGCGCCGTGGCGAGCCGCCGCTCCCGCTCCTCCGAGTCCTCGGTGCCACGACCGACGAGCCGCCGGACGAGCTCGTCGAAGCTCGGCGGGGCGAGGAAGACGAACCGGGCCTCGAGGCCCGAGGCCGTCACCGCGTCGCGCACCTGGCGCGCGCCCTGGAGGTCGATCTCCAGGAGCACGGGGACCCCGGCGGCGAGCTTCTGCTCGACCGGCCGCCGTGGCGTCCCGTACCGGTTACGACCGTGCACCACCGCCCACTCGAGCATCTCGTCGGAGGCGACCATGCGGTCGAACTCCTCCGGAGACACGAACAGGTAGTGCACTCCGTCCACCTCGCCCGGGCGCGGCGACCGGGTGGTCGCCGACACGGAGAGCCAGACCTGCGGATAACGGTCCCGCACGTCGGCGGAGACCGTGCCCTTGCCCACCGCGGTGGGACCTGCGAGCACGGTCAGCCGTGCGGGTTGTGTCGTACTGATCTCAGCCAAACCTCTCGATGAGCGCCGCCGACTGGTGCGGTCCAAGGCCTCGGACGCGGCGGGTCTCGGCGATCCCGATCTCTTCCATGATCGCCCTGGCCTTAACCTTACCGACCCCGGGCAGCGACTCGAGCAACGAGACGACCTTGAGCTTGCCGACGACGTCGTCCTTCTGGCCCTGCTCGATGACCTCCCTCAGGGAACCTTGCGAGTACTTGAGCTTGTTCTTGATCTCTGCCCGCGCGCGTCGCGCCTCGGCTGCCTTCTCGAGTGCTGCCGCACGCTGCTCGGGTGTGAGGGGTGGTAGTGCCACGCAAGTCACCTACTCGTCTCTCGACCGGTCTTCTGACTCGGGACGTCCGGTCCTCGCTCGGGCCCGATGCCCAAGTCCGTGACCTGGCCCGCAACCGGTCTGGTGTGAACTGCTGCATCGAAAGTAGCCATCGCCTCAGTGGTCGGCAATCGCAGAACGCCACTTCGTGAAAACTCATGCACATGCGCTTTTAAGCATTTAGTACATTCCACAACAAAGCACCCCCGATCCGTAGGGATCGAGGGCGCTTTGTCCAACCCGGGGGTGAAGCCCGAAAATCAGCCTCGCAAGGCTTCCGTCGCCTCCCGCGCGGCGTCGCGCGCGGCGCTCACCAGCGCCTCCGGGGTCGGTCCAGCCGCGAGCACCGCCCGGGACGACGACGCCAGGACGTTCCGCCGGGCGTCGCCGAACGTCGTGGCGAGCTCCCGCTCCCCCGCACCCTGCGCACCGACGCCGGGGGCCAGCAGCGGTCCGTTGACGGCCACCAGGTCCGTCCCAGTCGCGGCCACCGCGTCGCCGATCGTGGCGCCCACCACGAGGCCCACCGAGCCCATGGGCTCGGCACCCGCGTTGAGCACCGCGGCGTGCGCCGCGGTGAGGGCGGCGACCGAGACACCATCGGTCTGCGCGTGCTGGACCTCGAAGCCCTCCTTGTTGGAGGTGAGGCACAGCACGAACAGGCCACGGCCCGTCGCCGTCGCGAGCTCGACGGCGGGGTCCAGCGAGCCGAACCCGAGGTACGGCGACACCGTCAGGGCGTCCCCGGCCAGGGGCGAGCCGTCGGCCAGGAACGCCTCGGCGTAGGCCCCCATGGTCGAGCCGATGTCGCCGCGCTTGGCGTCGACGATCGTCAGCGTGCCCGAGCCGCTGCCGGAACCGCTGCCGGAGCCGGTCGCCCGAGCAGCCGCCAGCACCTCCTCCAGCACAGCGAGCCCCCGCGAGCCGTGCCGCTCGAAGAACGCGGACTGCGGCTTGAACGCCGCCACCCGGCCCCCGAGCGCGTCCACGACCCGCAGGGAGAACTCCCGCAGGCCCGCGACGTCGTCGGACAGGCCCCAGGCGTGCAGGAGCGACGCGTGCGGGTCGATGCCCACGCAGAGCGGCCCGTGCTCGTCCATGGCGGCGGCCAGGCGGGCGCCGAACGGCGGGATACCGGCACCAGCACCCGCGGTCACGCGTGCACCCCCGCCGCCGGCGCCACGACGCCCACCTGCGCGGCCGCACGGCGCGCCGCGGTGGCCGCCGTGTGCTCCTGCAGGCTCGCCACCTCGAACGGGCCCGCCAGCACCGCCTCGATGCCCTGCACCGCGGCCGCGAGCTGGTCCACCGTGGTCGCGATCGGCTTGTCGGCCGCCGTCGTCGCCGCGCGGATCTCGTACCCGTCGGCGCGGGCGCCCTGGCCGGACGGCGAGTTCACCACGAGGTCGATCTGCCCCTCGGTGATGAGCCCGACGACGGTGAGCTCGCCGTCCGGCCCGCGGCCCTCGGTGTGCTTGCGCACCTCGGTGGCCTCGATGCCGTTGCGGCGCAGCACGTTCGCGGTGCCGGCCGTGGCGAGCACCTTGAAGCCGAGCTCCACCAGGCGCTTGACCGGGAAGACGACGTGCCGCTTGTCGCTGTCGGCCACGGAGACGAACACCGTGCCCGACGTCGGCAGCCCGCCGAACGCCGCCGCCTGCGACTTCGCGAACGCGTGCGGGAAGTCCTTGTCGAAGCCCATGACCTCGCCCGTGGAGCGCATCTCCGGGCCGAGCACGGAGTCGACGACCAGGCCCTCGCGGGTGCGGAACCGCTTGAACGGCAGCACGGCCTCCTTGACGGCCAGCGGCGCGCCCAGGTCGAGCGTGGCGCCGTCGTGCTCCGGGAGCACGCCCGCCGCACGCAGGTCGGCGATGGACTCGCCGACCATCACGCGGGCCGCGGCCTTGGCCAGCGGCGTGCCGGTGGCCTTGGAGACGAACGGCACGGTGCGCGACGCGCGGGGGTTGGCCTCCAGGACGTACAGGACGTCGCTCACGAGCGCGTACTGGACGTTGAGCAGGCCGCGCACGCCCACGCCCTTGGCGATGGCCTCGGTGGAGCGCCGGATGCGCGCGATCTCGGCCTCGCTGAGCGACACCGGGGGCAGCACGCACGCCGAGTCGCCGGAGTGGATGCCGGCCTCCTCGATGTGCTCCATGACGCCGCCCAGGAACAGCTCCTCGCCGTCGTACAGCGCGTCGACGTCGATCTCCATCGCGTCGTCCAGGAAGCGGTCGATCAGGAGCGGCGCGGCCAGGGTGCCGGGCGCCCCGTTCAGCGCGGCGGCGGCCGCGCTCTCGGTCAGCGCGCGCTCGACGTAGCCGGTGAGCTGGTCCTCGCTGTAGACGATCTCCATGCCGCGGCCGCCGAGCACGTAGGACGGGCGCACGAGCACCGGGTAGCCGATGCCCTCGGCGACGTCCCTGGCCTGGGCCAGCGAGCGGGCCGTACCGAATGCGGGGGCCGGCAGTCCGGCGTCGAGCAGGACCTGACCGAAGATGCCACGGTCCTCCGCGGCGTCGATCGCCTCGGGGCTGGTGCCGAGGATCGGCAGCCCGGCCTCGGCGAGGCGCCGCGCGAGGCTCAGCGGCGTCTGCCCGCCGAGCTGGACGATGATGCCCTTGACCGGACCGGCGGCGAGCTCGGCCTGGTAGACCTCGAGGACGTCCTCGAAGGTCAGCGGCTCGAAGTACAGGCGGTCGGACGTGTCGTAGTCCGTGGACACCGTCTCGGGGTTGCAGTTGACCATGACGGTCTCGTACTTCTCCGCCAGCGCCAGGGTGGCGTGCACGCACGAGTAGTCGAACTCGATGCCCTGGCCGATGCGGTTGGGGCCGGAGCCGAGGATGATCACGGCCTCCCGCTCGCGGGGCGCCACCTCGGTCTCGGCGTCGTAGCTCGAGTAGTGGTACGGGGTCTTTGCCGCGAACTCGGCCGCGCAGGTGTCCACCGTCTTGTAGACCGGGCGGACACCCAGGGCGTGCCGGATCTCGCGCACCGTGGACTCACCGGACGCGCCCATGCCGCGCAGGCGCGCGACCTGGGCGTCGGACAGGCCGTGCCGCTTGGCGTGGCGCAGCAGGTCCTCGGTGACCGTGGGCGACGCCGCGACGTCGGCGGCCACCTCGTTGACCAGCTGGATCTGGTCGAGGAACCAGGGGTCGATCTTGGTCGCGTCGAAGACCTGCTCGAGCGTGACGTCACCGGTGGCGACGGCGCGCAGGGCCTGCTGGACCTGCACGAGGCGCTGCTCGGTCGGCCGCTCGATCTCCTTGAGCAGGGTGGCGAGCTCGTCGCCCGCCGGGGCGTCGCCGTCCCAGTGGAACTGCACGCCGCCCTTGTCGATGGAGCGCAGGGCCTTGCCGAGCGCCTCCGTGAAGTTGCGGCCCAGCGCCATGGCCTCGCCCACCGACTTCATGGTGGTGGTCAGGGTGTCGTCGGCGGCGGGGAACTTCTCGAACGCGAACCGCGGGACCTTGACCACGACGTAGTCGAGCGTGGGCTCGAAGCTCGCGGGGGTCACCTTGGTGATGTCGTTCGGGATCTCGTCGAGCGTGTAGCCGACGGCGAGCTTGGCCGCGATCTTCGCGATCGGGAAGCCGGTCGCCTTGGAGGCCAGCGCCGAGGAGCGGGAGACGCGGGGGTTCATCTCGATGACGATGATGCGCCCGTCGGCCGGGTCGATGGCGAACTGGATGTTGCAGCCACCGGTGTCGACGCCGACCTCGCGGATCACGGCGATGCCGATGTCGCGCAGCCTCTGGTACTCGCGGTCGGTGAGCGTCAGCGCGGGCGCGACGGTCACCGAGTCGCCGGTGTGCACGCCCACGGGGTCCACGTTCTCGATGGAGCAGACGACCACGACGTTGTCGTCCTTGTCGCGCATGAGCTCCAGCTCGTACTCCTTCCACCCCAGGATGGACTCCTCCAGGAGCACCTCCGTGGTGGGCGAGTAGTGCAGGCCCTGCCCGACGATGCGGTGCAGGTCCGCCTCGTCGTAGGCCAGGCCGGAGCCCAGGCCGCCCATCGTGAACGACGGGCGCACGACCATCGGGTAGCCCAGGATCTCGGCTGCCTTCAGGGCCTCGTCGATCGTGTGCACGATCTCCGAGCGCGCGGACTCGCCGCCGCACTTCTCGACGACGTCCTTGAACTGCTGGCGGTCCTCGCCCTTCTGGATGGCGGGGATGTTGGCGCCGATCAGCTCGACGCCGTACTTCTCCAGCACGCCCGCCTCGTCCAGCGCGATGGCGGCGTTGAGCGCCGTCTGCCCGCCCAGGGTGGGCAGCAGGGCGTCGGGGCGCTCCTTGGCGATGATGGTGGTCAGCACCTCGGTGGTGATGGGCTCCACGTAGGTCGCGTCGGCGAACTCGGGGTCCGTCATGATCGTGGCCGGGTTCGAGTTGACCAGGATGACCCGCAGGCCCTCCTCCTTCAGGACCCGGCAGGCCTGGGTGCCGGAGTAGTCGAACTCGCAGGCCTGGCCGATGACGATCGGGCCGGACCCGATGACCAGGACCGAGGAGAGGTCGGTACGGCGAGGCATCAGTGGTTCTCCTCGGTGTCGTTCTGGATCTTGTTCTGGGTCTTGAGGGCCGGCGGCCACGCCGCCGGGTTCGTCAGCAGGCCGACGAACCGGTCGAACAGGTACGCGGCGTCGTGCGGGCCGGCGGCCGCCTCGGGGTGGTACTGCACCGAGAAGGCGGGCAGGTCGAGGCAGGTCAGCCCCTCCACGACCTGGTCGTTGAGGCCCACGTGGGAGACGACGACGCGGCCGTAGCGGCCGCCGTCGTGCGGCGCCTGCGAGACGGCGGGGGCGCCGGCGTCGTCCACCACCGGCGCGTCGACCGCGAAGCCGTGGTTGTGCGCGGTGACCTCGACCTTGCCGGTCGTCCGGTCGAGCACGGGCTGGTTGATGCCCCGGTGGCCGTAGCCGAGCTTGTACGTGCCGTAGCCGAGGGCCCGGCCGAGGAGCTGGTTGCCGAAGCAGATGCCGAAGAACGGGATGCGGCGGTCCAGGACCGCGCGCAGCAGCTCGACCTCGTGGCCGGCGGCGCCCGGGTCGCCGGGGCCGTTGGAGAAGAACACGCCGCGAGGTGCGTCGTCGGGCAGGTCCGCGAACGCGCCCAGGACGTCGTCGATGGTCGAGGACTGGGGCACGACGACGACGCGCACGCCGCGCTCGGCCAGCCGCGCCGGCGTCATGGACTTGATGCCCAGGTCGACGGCGACGACGGTCGCGACCGGGGTGCGCCCGGCGTGCTCGCCGGCCGGCTCCACCGTGTAGGCCTCCTTCGTGGAGACCTCGGGGGCGAGGTTCGCGCCCGCCATCTGCGGCGAGGCCTGCACCTCGGCCACGAGCTCCTCGACGGGGCGCGGGTAGCCGCCGCGCACCAGGTCGTCGCCGGAGAAGATCCCGGCGCGCATCACACCTTCCTCGCGCAGGCGGCGCGTCAGGGCGCGGGTGTCGATGTCGGAGATGCCGACGACGCCCTGCCCGGCGAGCTCCTCACCGAGCGAGCGCTGCGCGCGCCAGTTCGAGACCCGGCGCGCGGGGTCGCGCACCACGTAGCCGGAGACCCAGATGCGGCCCGACTCGGGGTCCTCGTCGTTGACGCCGGTGTTGCCCACGTGCGGCGCCGTCATGACGACGATCTGCCGGTGGTAGGACGGGTCGGTCAGCGTCTCCTGGTAGCCGGTCATGCCGGTGGAGAAGACGATCTCGCCGAACGTCGTGCCGGTGGCGCCGTAGGCGCGGCCGCGGTAGGTGGTGCCGTCCTCGAGGACCAGCGCTGCGGTAGTTACGGACGGCTGTGCTGCCGCCTCTGCGGACATCTCTGCGGACGTCGTCGGGATGGTCACCGGGCCTCCTGCTGGTGCGGGTACTGCTGGTGCGGGTACTGCTGTTCGGGGTGCTGCTGGCTGTGCTGGTTGTACGGGCTCTGCTGGGACGCGAGCAGGTGGCGGACGGCGTCCACCAGGCCGCCGCGGTCCTCCGCGCGCCGCGGGCGCAGCCCGGTGTCGACCAGGGCCGCCGGGACGCCGTCTGCCTCCGGGACGGCCCAGGTGAGGACCACGAGCCCGTCCGCGCCGACGTACTTGCCCGCCATGCCCGGGGCGAGGCCCGCGCTGCGGATGGTGCTCACGGGGAGCCACAGGTCGTCGGTGCCGTCCCGCTCGATGAGAACGCCTGTCTGATGCACCGTGACGACCGCGTGCGAGCGGTCGCCCAGGCCGTGCGCGCCGACGCGGGCGAGCCAGTCGCCGTGCAGGGTGGTCGAGACGTAGATCGCCTCCACGGGACCGGAGCGCACCTCGCCGAGGGTCTCGCCCGCCGTGGTGCCGCCAGCCCTGGTGTCGCCAGCCCTGGCGTCGCCAGCCCTGGTACCGGTGGGCGGCGACGGCGGCACCGGCACGACCGTGGTGGTGCGCTGCGCGAGCCGGCGGCGGCCGATGAGCGTCACGTACAGCACGAGGAAGACCGCCAGGGCGGCCAGCAGGACCACGGCCAGGGTCGTCATCGGGTGGCTCCTTCCAGAGCGCCGCCGAGCGGAGCGCCGTCGACGGGCGCGCCGTCCAGGACGGTCGCCCGGCCCCGGAGGAACGTGGCGACCACGCGGCCGGGGAGCTCCATGCCCTGGAACGGGGTGTTGTCGCTCGCGGTGGCCTGGCTGCGGCCGTCGACCGCGCGGGTCGCCGCCGGGTCGACCAGGACCAGGTTGGCGGGCTCGCCGACGGCGATCGGCCGGCCCTGCGTCGCGCCGATCCGGCCGATGCGCGCGGGGTTCTCCGAGAGCACGCGGGCGACGTCGGCCCAGGTCAGGCGGCCGGTGTCGACCATGGTCTGCTGGACCACCGAGAGCGCGGTCTCCAGGCCGGTCATGCCGAACGCGGCCGACGCCCACTCGCAGTCCTTGTCCTCGACCGGGTGCGGGGCGTGGTCGGTGGCGACGATATCGATGGTGCCGTCGGCCAGGCCCTCGCGGACCGCCTCGACGTCCTTGGCCGTGCGCAGCGGCGGGTTCACCTTGAACACCGGGTCGTAGTCGCGGGCCAGCTCGTCCGTGAGCACCAGGTGGTGCGGCGTCACCTCGGCGGTGACATTGATGCCGCGGCCCTTGGCCCAGCGGATGATCTCCACCGAGCCGGCCGTGGACAGGTGACACACGTGCAGGCGCGAGCCCACGTGCTCCGCCAGCAGCACGTCGCGGGCGATGATCGACTCCTCGGCCACGGCGGGCCAGCCCGTCAGGCCGATCTGCGCCGAGACGACGCCCTCGTTCATCTGCGCGCCCTCGGTCAGGCGCGGCTCCTGCGCGTGCTGGGCCACGACGCCGTCGAACGCCTTGACGTACTCCAGCGCGCGGCGCATCAGGACCGGGTCGTGCACGCACTTGCCGTCGTCGGAGAAGACGCGCACGCAGGCGGCGGAGTCGGCCATCGCGCCCAGCTCGGCGAGCTTCTCGCCGCCCAGGCCCACGGTGACCGCGCCCACGGGGTGCACGTCCACCCAGCCCGCCTCCTGGCCCAGCCGGTAGACCTGCTCGACGACGCCCGCGGTGTCCTGCGTCGGCGTCGTGTTGGCCATGGCGTGCACTGCCGTGAAGCCGCCCGCCGCGGCGGCGCGGGTGCCGGAGAACACCGTCTCGGCGTCCTCCCGGCCCGGCTCGCGCAGGTGGGTGTGCAGGTCGACGAGGCCGGGCAGGAGCACGTGCTCTGCGCCGTCGCCGCTGCCGCTCCCCCCGCCATGGATCTCGTGCGCGCCGTCGGGCACCTCGACCGTGCCGGGCGCCCCGAGGGCAGCGATCACGCCGTCCGCCAGCACGACGTCGACCGGGTCCGTGCCGTAGGGACGGACCCCTCGCAGGACATAGGTCTGCGGTCTCGCGGTGCTCACAGGACGTTCCTCTCGTCGGTGCTGGAAACTGAGTCGCTGCTGTCGGTGCCGGACAGCAGCAGGTACAGGGCGGCCATCCGGACGGCGACGCCGTTGGCCACCTGCTCCACGATCACGGAGCGGGGGTGGTCGGCGGCGGCCGCCGAGATCTCCAGGCCGCGGTTCATCGGCCCGGGGTGCATCACGATCGCGTGGTCCGGCAGGACCGCCAGGCGGCGGGCGTCGAACCCGAACTTGCGGCTGTACTCCATGGGGCTCGGGAAGAACGCCCCCGAACCGCCCGACATCCGCTCACGCTGCACCCGAAGCATCATGACCGCATCCGGCTGCCACTGCTCGAGCGTCTCGTCCAGGTGGTACGACACCCGGCACGGCCAGGTCTCCACGCCCACCGGCACGAGCGTGGGCGGCGCGATCAGCGTCACCTCGGCGCCCAGGGTGTGCAGCAGGTAGACGTTGCTGCGCGCGACCCGCGAGTGCAGCACGTCGCCGACGATCGCGATGCGCAGGCCGGCCAGGTCGGCGCCGACGGAGGTGTCGGTGCCGCGACCGTCGTCGCCCACGTGGCCCACCAGGTGGCGGCGGATCGTGAACGCGTCCAGCAGCGCCTGCGTGGGGTGCTGGTGCATGCCGTCACCCGCGTTGAGCACGCCCGCGTCGAGCCAGCCGGCGTGCGCGAGCTGGTGCGCCGCGCCAGAGGCCGAGTGCCGCACGACCACGGCGTCCGCCCCCATGGCGTGCAGGGTCAGCGCGGTGTCCTTGAGCGACTCGCCCTTGGACACGCTCGACCCCTTGGCCGAGAAGTTGATGACGTCGGCCGACAGGCGCTTGGCCGCCGTCTCGAACGAGATCCGGGTGCGCGTGGAGTCCTCGTAGAACAGGTTCACCACGGTGCGGCCGCGCAGCGTGGGCAGCTTCTTGTTCTCGCGCGACTGGGTCGCGGCCATCTGCGCGGAAGTGTCCAGGAGCAGGATCGCGTCGTCCTTGGACATGTCCTGGGTGGTCAGGAGGTGCTTCATCGGGCGCCCCTCTCAGTGCTTGCAGGGGCGGGGCTCGCGGGGCTGGTACCGGTTGTCGGGGTCGACGTCGCCTCGCTGATCACCACGGCGTCGGCTCCGCCGTCGACGTCGGCCAGGCGGACGCGGACGCGCTCGCTGCGCGAGGTGGGCAGGTTCTTGCCCACGTAGTCCGCGCGGATCGGGAGCTCGCGGTGCCCGCGGTCCACGAGGGCGGCAAGCTGCACCACGCGGGGGCGGCCGAGGTCGTTCAGGGCGTCGAGCGCGGCGCGGATGGTGCGGCCGGAGAAGAGGACGTCGTCCACGAGGACGACCACCTTGTCGTCGATCGTGCCGTCGAGGCTGCCCGGCAGCACCGTCTGCCCGACGGCGCGCGTGGGCTGACGACGCAGGTCGTCGCGGTACATGGTCACGTCCAGCGTGCCGTGCTCGCCGCTGAAGGTGGGCTCGATCTGCGCGAGGCGCTCGGCCAGCCGGCGGGCGAGCTGCACGCCGCGCGTCGGGATGCCGAGCAGCAGCAGGTCGGCGGCGCCCTTGTTGCGCTCCACGATCTCGTGGGCGATGCGGGTCAGCGCCCGGGCGATGTCGGCCTCGCCGAGCACCGTCCGCTCGGCGGCGGTGCCGGGGGCTGCGCTCGTCCCCGGGCTCGTCCCCGGCTCAGGGGCGGCGCCGGAAGCGCTGCTCGGGGTCTCGCTGGATTCGGGCATGCGGGTGCCAGGGTTCATCTGGCGACCTCCTTCTCCGCCTCACTGGACGGGATTAAAGGGAGTCTGACAGCCACCACCATAACGCGCCGTCCCTGCGCCGGATGCCGACGCCGGCGCCCGCCGGGAGGGGCGTTGCTCACATCCCGGGCGCGTGCGGCGAGGGCGCCAGGGGGTCAGCCGCGCTCCAGACGCTCCGCGATACCGGCGATGCGACCCAGCCGCGCCTCCCACGCGTCCCCGATGCGCTCGAGCCGACGCCCCAGCGCCGTCAGCTCAGCGCCGAGCGCGCGATACCGGCGCTCGCGACCGACGACCCAGGACTCGACCAGCCCCGCGGCCTCCAGCACCGCGAGGTGCTTGGCGATCGCCTGCCGCGACACGGGGAGCCGCGCGGCGAGGGCGGAGGCGGTCAGGCCGGAAGCGGGGTCGACGGTGTCTTCGCCGGCGTCGTGCTCCGTGTGCTCCCCGCCCGACAGCGCCTGGAGCACGGCCCAGCGGGTCTCGTCGCCGAGCGCCGCGAACGCGGCGACCGGCGACGGCGGGACCGCCGCCCCCGACGTCACCACGACCGCGACTCGACGTACTCGACGAGCTCGTCCAGCTCGCCGTCCCAGCCCTCGCGGTTGCCGTCCAGCGCGGCGCGTACCGCGTCGTCGGTGTCGCCGGTGAAGCCGGTCTCGTAGACGGTGAGGTAGGTGCCGGCGCCGTCGGGCTCCAGGGTGAACGTGGCCTCGGTCATGCGCTCGGGCTCGTCCGCCGACTGGCCCCAGCGGTAGGCGAGCACGCGGCCGGCCTCGGACCGGGTGACCTCGAAGGCGAACCAGCCGTAGCCCTCGAAGTGCAGCCGGCCGCGGGTGCCGGCGGCGAGCGGGCCGCCGTGGTCGGTCTCGCAGCCGTCGCCGAACCAGCCGGCGACGTGCTCGGGCTCGGAGATCGCACGCCAGACCGCGTCGGGTCCGGCGGCGACCCGGACGGTGCGGGTGACGGAACGTGCGGCGAGGTCGATGCTGGCGCGGGGCTGGGTGGTGGTCATGGTGTCCTCCGGAGCGGCTCGATCGATGAGAATAGCGCAACCGTTTGATTGCACTTCTACGATGCACCCCCGTTCGCCAATGCGCAACCCTTTGGTTGCATTGCGCAGGGACGAGGCCTGTCCCCCGGCCCCGTTCGGCCCCCGCCTAGTCCCGCAGCACCGCCGCCGCCAGACCCGCCGCGACCGCGACCAGCGCGAGCACCATCCCGACCGTCCCGGGCCAGCCCGCCAACGCGAACCCGATCCCGCCGAGCCAGCCGAACAGGCTGGATCCCGCGTAGTAGGCCAGGTTGTAGACGGCGGCGGCCTGGGTCCGGGCCTGAGGTGCCGCGACCGGCGTCCACCCGCTGGCCACGGCGTGCGCGCCGAAGAACCCCGCGGTCAGCACGACCAGCCCGGCCAGCACCAACGGCAGCCGGCCCGACAGCGTGGCCACCACCCCGAGGGCCATCACCCCGGTCGACACGATCAGCACCCGGCGCCGCCCGTGCCGCAGCACGAGCCGGCCCGTCCGCGCTGACGACCAGGTCCCGGCCAGGTAGGCGAGGAACACGAGGCTCACCACGCCGGGCGAGAGGCTGAAGGGCGCGGCGGCAAGGCGGAAGCCCAGGTAGTTGTAGACGGCGACGAAGCCGCCCATGAGCAGCAGCCCCTGCGCGTCCAGCACGAGGAGGCGCGGGTTCAGCAGAGCGCGGAACCGCCCGAGCCGGCCGCGCGGAGCACCGCGCCCGGGGAAGGCCGGGTCTGGGGCAGGGGCGTCGGGCAGCCCCGCCGCTGCCTGCGGCCCCCGGTCGCGGGGGGCGAGCCAGATGAACGCGCCCGTGGCGACCAGGCACGCCACCGCGACGGCGCCGACGCCCGCACGCCAGCCGAACAGCTCGGTCACGCCGCCGGACACGATCCGGCCCAGCAGCCCGCCCACCGACGTGCCCGCTACGTACGTCCCGGCGGCGCGCGGGACCGCGGCCGCGGCGCCCGACTCGATCAGCATCTCCGTCAGGTAGGCCATCGCGACGGCGGGCACGCCCGCGACGAACAGCCCCTGCACGGCACGCCCGGCCACGAGCAGCTCGAACGACGGCGCGAACGGGACCACGAGCCCGATGGCGGTGGCGCCGAGCATCGCGACGGTCATCGCCCGCACCCGCCCGACACGGTCGGCCACCCACGCCCAGGGCAGCACGCCCACGGCCAGGCCGAGGGTGGCGGCGGAGACGAGGAGCGACGTCGCGGACGCCGACGTCGCGAGCTCGCGGGCGGCGTCCGGCAGGACGGACTGCGGGGCGTAGAGCTGGGCGAACGCAGCGGTCCCGGCGCCGAACAGGGCGACGAGCAGACGTCGCTCGTCGAACCGTCCAGCGCCGGGACCGGTGCTCACAGTGCTAGCCGGCTTGCGTGCCGGCTTGCGTGCCAGGTCACGCCAGCAGCGTCGGCTTCAGGTCCTTGACCCGGCCGAGCAGGCCGTTCACGAAGGCCGGAGAGTCGTCCGTGGACAGGTCGCCGGCGAGGTCGACCGCCTCGTCCAGCGCGACGGCGTCGGGCACATCGTCGTTGAAGAGGACCTCCCACGAGCCGATCCGCAGCAGCGCGCGGTCGACGGCGGGCATCCGGTCGAGGGTCCAGCCCTGCGAGTAGGTCTCCAGCACCTCGTCGATGCGGTCGCGGTGCGCGACCACGCCCTCCACGATGTCAACGGCGTACTGCGGCACGGCCGCCTCGGAGTGCGGCACGGCCACACGGTCGGCGAGGAGCGTCAGCGGGTCGATACCCCGCTGCTCCGCCTCGAAGAGGATGTCGGCGGCGCGCTTGCGCGCCTTGGTGCGTGCGCCCATGGTCTCTCTCTGTCGCGGAAAACTCAGCTGGGGAACTCGTGTCACGCGGCTCGGCGACGAGCCGCGTGACACGAACCGCGGCGGACCCGGTACGAGCCCGCCGCCAGTGGGTCACTCGGTGACGCGACCGAGGTAGTCGCCCGTGCGGGTGTCGACCTTGACCTTGACGCCCTGCTCGAGGAACAGCGGGACCTGGATCTCCGCGCCCGTCTCGAGCGTCGCCGGCTTGGTGCCACCGGTGGAGCGGTCGCCCTGCAGGCCCGGCTCCGTGTAGGTGATCTCGAGGACGACGGACGCCGGCAGCTCGATGTACAGCGGGGTGCCGTCGTTCGAGGCGAGCATGACGCTCATGCCCTCGAGCATGTAGTCCTTCGCGTCGCCGACGGTCGCGGCCGACACGTTGATCTGGTCGTACGTGTCGTTGTCCATGAAGACGAAGTCCTCGCCGTCCATGTACAGGTACTGGAAGTCGCGGCGGTCCACGTTGGCCGTCTCGACCTTGATGCCCGCGTTGAACGTCTTGTCGACGACCTTGCCGGACAGCACGTTCTTCATCTTGGTGCGGACGAACGCTCCACCCTTGCCCGGCTTGACATGCTGGAACTCGATGACGGACCAGAGGTTGCCGTCGATGCGGAGCACGGTGCCGTTCTTGATGTCGTTGGAGGTAGCCACGTTCGTCTTCCTGTGTCGGGTGAAGGGTGTACCCCGGGGCACGCCGACGAGAGGCCGGCGGCTGGGGTGATCAAGCGAGGTGTCAAGCAGCAGCGGTCAAGTCTACCGGACCGGTCAGAGGACGAGCGCATTCAGCACGACGAGTCCCAGGAGTCCGGTGGCGACCGACCAGATCAACGAGGCGAGCGTACCCACGACGAACCGCTCCGACGCGACGGGCTGGTCGCGCAGCTCCGCGTACCGCCCCAGGCCCTTGATGGCAACGACGATCGCGATGCCGTACGGGTAGCCGGCCAGGAGGGAGCCCGTGATCGCCAGCCGCTCCAGCACGCCGAGCCACGCACCGCCCCGGAGGATCGCGACGGCGTCCGGGTGCATCGTGCCGGTGGGCGACTCCTCACCGGTGTGCCCGCCCTTCGCCGACCCGGACCCGCCGTCGGCTCCGGAGCCGGAGCCCTTCTCGGCCTTCTCGCCCTCGCCCGCTGTGCCCGCTGTGCCCGCTGTGCCCGCTGCGCCTTCTCCCGGAGCGCCCGCTCCGGATGCGCCTTCCCCGGATGCGCGTTCCCCGGGCGCGCCCTCTCCGGCTGCGCCCGCGGCACCCTCGCCCTCGCCCGGCTCCAGGGCCTGCGGGTACACGGGCGGCTTGTAGCGCGCCCAGGGCAGGTCGCCGCGGCCCGCGCGGCGCAGCACCCAGGGCACCACCCACGAGCCCACGATGACGCTCAGCGCCAACGTGATCAGCCAGGTCGCGATAGCGGCGACCCACTGCAGTCCGTCGAGGTAGTCCAGCATCTCCCAGGTCACGGCGTGACGTTCCCCTCAGCTCGTGGCGCCTCAGCTCTCGCGTCGGCTCTTGCGTCAGCTCTGCTCTTGCGTCAGCTCTGCTCTTGCGTCAGCTCTTGGCGCGCTTCTTCGTGGTGCTCCGACCGGCGGGTTCCGCGGAGCCGGCGGGACCGTCGGCGGCCCTGCCGGCAGGTTCGGGCCCGGGGACCAGGTCCGGCCCCACCGTGCCGCTGAGCTCGGCGAGCAACCGCACCACCACCGGCCGCACCGCTTCCTCCTCCTGCCAGAGCGCCGCTCGGACCCGCTGGCTCACCGCCTGTTCGCTGACATGCAAGGACTGGGCGACGATCCTCTGTCGTCCCGGTTTGTCCGCCAGCGAGGCGAGCGTATCGGCGACCTCCCACCCTTGGGGAGTACGGCGCGCGCGAATCGCCGCGAGGAGACGCAGCAGGGCCTCGACCTCGGCGGCAAGGTCAGGCTGCGCGACGTCAGGCTGTGCGGTGTCAGGCTGTGCGGTGTCAGGCTGCGCGGCGTCAGGGTCCGGGGCCGTCCGGCCTGCGTCCGTCGCGCTGCCGCCGTCCGGGGCGCCCGTGTCCGGGGCAGGCGCGCCGGGGGCAGCCGCCCCGGAGATGGCGGTCCTCAGGTCGGGCGCACCCGGCGGCGGACCCTCCACCGCGACCGACGTGCCCCTGCCGCGCGTCTTGGCCCGTTCGACGGCGTCGCGGGCGCGGTAGAACGCGAACCCACGCGCCTCCCGGGACACCGTGGGCAGCGGCCCCTCGACCTGGCCGACGCCGATACCGACGCTCCAGCCCTGGTCCCGCAGCAGGTGCAGGGACAGGTCGACAGCGAGCTCGGCGCCCGCCCGGCCCGACGCCAGGACGCCCTGCACCTCGTCACCCACCGTGCGCTCGAACCCCACGACGACGCCCTCGCGGAAGCGCGTCAGCCGCGCGAGCTCCGCGAGGACCTCGGGGACGCGGTCGGCCGCGTAAGTCGAGCCCCGCTGGTCGACAGTCAGGACGATCATGGATCAAGCCTAGAGCCTTAACACACTATGCTCAAGGTTTAAGACTTGATAGAGCCGGGTCAAGCCCTAAGCCTTGTGGTGAACATATCGGACGAGCTACTCCCCGAGCTACTCCCCCAGCCGAGCCGCGATCGCCGAGAGCGCGAGCCGGTAGGAGTCGAACCCGAACCCGGCCACGGTCCCCGTCGCGATGCCGGCGACCACCGAGTAGTGCCGGAACGACTCGCGCGTCGCAGGGTTCGACAGGTGCACCTCGACCAGCAGCAGCCCCGCTGTGGTGACCTGCGCGGCGGCGTCGCGCAGCGCGTACGAGTAGTGCGTGAACGCGGCGGGGTTGAGCACTACGTGGGCACCGGCGTCCACTGCCTCGTGCAGCCAGCCGACGATCTCGGACTCGTCGTCGGTCTGCCGCACCTCGATCGCCAGGCCCAGGTCCTCGCCCCACTTCGCGGCGGCCACCTTGAGGTCCGCCATCGAGGCGTGCCCGTAGATCTCGGGCTCGCGGACGCCGAGCCGGCCGAGGTTGGGACCGTTGAGCACCAGGACGCTGGGCAGTTCGGAAGACCGTGCGGAAGCCATGGCCGCGAGCCTAGTGGTCAGCGGGTCGGGACGCCGTCGTATCTCAGACCTTGCCGCTGCCGTGCGCGATCCGGTGGCCGCCCGTCGCCTCGGCGATCCAGTCGGCGACCTCGGGGCGCAGCTCGTCCCAGCTCCAGAAGGTGAAGCCCAGACAGGCCAGTGCCGCGTCGTTGGCCGACCACTGTGTGACGGGGGACGCGGCGCCGCACTCTCGGCACACCAGATCGACTGTCTCGTCGCCGTCACCGTCGCCGTCGCCGTCGCCGTCGCCGTCGCCGTCACCGCCGTCCCGCCAGGCGGCAGCCGCGTCGTGGAACCAGCGCAGCCCCTCCTCGTCCGAGCACGTGGGGCCGAACTCCTCGGGCGGCCCGAAGAACGACCTGCGGACCGAACACCGGGGACAGGTCACCGTGTCGACGTCGCCCTGCCCGCCGTCGTACACCTCGCGGCCCACCCCGACCGCCATGCCCCACGGGGCCTCCCCGGAGACAGTGCCTGCTCCCGACCGGGCGAGGGTGTCCGCCCACGCCGGGCCTGGTGGGTGCCCGGCACCGCCCAGGGCGGCCTCCCAGGACACCTCCGGCAACAGCACCCCGCGCGCGACGAGCGCGTCCACGACCCGCTGTCCCAGTTCGCGGGCCTCGGCCTCGGTCGCGTCCAGGTCGGCGACCCACTCGTAGTACGTACCCACGTCTCCCCCTCGGCTGGCTGCTGATGTCCGGCGTCGCGCACGCTACCCCGCGCCACTGACATCCCTGCCCGGTACGCCCGAGCCGGTAACACGCCCGAGCCAGGGATACGCCCCGACCAGCAGCCCCGCCCTCCCTCACGCCCCGTCGGGCTCCAGGCCGTCCACCAGCAGCGTCCGCGGACCGGGTCCGGCCTCGGCGAGGGCATCGTGGGGGTTGGTCAGCGCGCAGCGGCGCAGCGAGAGGCAGCCGCAGCCGATGCAGTCCGTGAGGTGGTCGCGCAGCCGGGAGAGCTGCTCGATCCGCGCGTCGAGGTCGTCGTGCCAGGCCTGCGAGATACGGCGCCAGTCCTTCGCGGTCGGCGTCCGGTCCCCCGGCAGGGTGTCGAGTGCCGCGCCGATGTCGGCGAGCGGGATCCCGACCCGCTGGGACACCCGGATGAACGCGACCCGGCGCAGCGTCTCGCGTCGGTAGCGCCGCTGGTTGCCCGACGTCCGCCGGCTCGTGATCAGGCCCTTGCGCTCGTAGAAGTGCAGCGCGGACACCGCGACACCGCTGCGAGCGGCGAGATCGCCGACGGTAAGCTCGTCACGATCCCAGGGGACGGCGGGGTTGGGTGCTTCCATGCGTGGCCTCCAACGACTCACGAGAACTCGGGAAATCCGGTCAGAGAGGCTCGGCCTGCCGGCCTCGCCTGCCGACCTCAGACCCGTGTTGACCTCAACTTTGGTTCAGGTTAAAGGATGAGCGCATGGACGCGATCAGACACCACTCCTTCGGACCGCCCGAGGTCCTCGTGCTCGAGCAGGTCCCGGACCCCGTTCCCGGCCCCGGCGACGTGCTCGTGGACGCCGTCGCGCACGGAGTGCACCTCCTGGACACCAGCCTCCGGCGCGGCGAGGCCGGCCCGCCGCTCCCGCTGCCCAGCCTGCCGACGGTGCCGGGCCGCGAGATCGCGGGCACCGTGGCCGCCGTCGGGCCGGGCGTCGACCCCTCGTGGATCGGTCGGCCCGTCGCGGCACATCTCGGGCCGGTGCCTGACGGCGGTGGGTACGCCCGGCGCGTCGTCGTCGGCGCGGAGAAGCTGCACGCCGTACCCGACGGCGTGGACGGCGCCCCGCTCGACCCGGCGGACGCGATCACCATGATCGGCACCGGGCGGATGGCCGTCTACACCCTCGACCTCGCTGCGGTGACGGCGGACGACGTCGTCGTCGTGACGGGCGCGGCAGGCGGGCTCGGCACGCTCTTCGTCCAGGAGGCGCTGCGCGCCGGGGCGCGCGTCGTCGCGCTCGCGGGCGGCGCCGCGAAGCTGCAGGTGCTGCGCGACCTGCTGCCGGACACGGACCGCCTCGTCCTGGTCGACTACTCCGTCCCGGGCTGGCTCGATGCTGCCCGCGCGGCGCTCGGCGGCTCCCCCGCGACCCTCGTGCTCGACGGCGTCGGCGGCGAGCTCGGCACGGCAGCCACGGGTCTGCTGGGCGTTGCGGGGAGCGGTGCGGGCGGCGGCGCGGGTGGCGGTGCGGGCCAAAGCGCCGCGCCGGGCCGGCTCGTCGCGTACGGCTGGGCGTCGGGGACGGCCAACCGCTACACCTCGTGGGCCGAGGCCGAGCGGATCGAGTCGCCGATCGAGGTGCGCTACGCCGTCGGGCCCCAGGCTCCGGCGATGGGCGACCAGCGGCCGTACCAGGAGCGCGCACTGGCGAACGCGGCGTCGGGGCGCTGGCGGGTGGCGACGCACCGCGTGCCGTTCGCGGAGGCCGCCCGCGCCCACCGCGAGCTCGAGGAACGCCGCACGACCGGCAAGGTGGTGCTGGTGTGAGCGCCGCGGTCTCCACCGAACGGACGGTCGCGGCGCCGGGCACCCTGAGCCCCGGTGCGGAGCGCCTCGTCCTGATCGGGATGGTCGCGCTCTGCTCGCTCGGGGCGTTCGAAGCGCTCGCCGTGGCGACGGCGATGCCCACCATCGCCGTCGACCTGGACGGGCTGCGGCACTACACGTTCGCCTTCGCGGTGGTCTTCGCCACCAGCGTGGTGGGCATGCTCACGGCGGGACGCTGGTGCGACCGCACCGGTCCGGCGCCGGCGATGTGGACCGGCGTGGCGCTCTTCGTGATCGGTCTGGTGGTCGCGGGGACCGCCACCGGGATGGGCGCACTGATCGCCGGACGCGCGGTTCAGGGCGTCGGCAGCGGGCTCTTCGGCGTGGCGCTGTACGTCCTGGTGGCACGCGTCTTCGTGGCGGAACGGCGTCCGGCCGTCTTCTCGGCGTTCGCCGCCGCGTGGGTGGTACCCGCGATCGTGGGGCCGGGGCTGGCCGGGCTCGTCGTCGACCACCTCGGCTGGCGCTGGGTCTTCCTCGGTGCGGCCGCGCTCACCGTCCCGGCCGCGATCCTGATGCGCCCAGGACTGACGGCGGCGCAGGGCGCGGGGCGGGTGCCGGCCGACGGGCGGGTATCGGCGGACGAGCTGGACGAGCTGGACGAGGACGGCACCGCAGCGCGGGGCAGCGCGCCGGACGACGGCGGCATCGACCTCGGCCTGCGGGACGGCGTCGAGACCTCCACCGGCGCGGGCCCGTCCTCCGACGTCGGACAAGCCGATCGACCGCTGCGGCACGCGCTGCGCCTGGCCCTGTCCGTGCTGCGTGCGGGACGCGGGCTGCCCGCCGTCGTGTCGGTGCGGGCACTGGTGTCGGCGGCGTTCACGGGTGCCGAGGTGCTGCTGCCGCTGCTCCTGGTGCACGAGCGGCACCTGAGCCCCGGAGGCGCCGGGCTGATCCTGACGGTCGGGGCCCTGGGCTGGTCCGCGGCGTCATGGGTGCGAGGGCGCAACCTGCTGCACCTGAGCCACGCCGGGTACGTGCGGCTCGGCGGCGGCCTGCTCGCCCTCGGGATGGTCGGCGCGGCGGTGCTCGTGCTGCCGGACGTACCAGCCGGGGTCGGGATGGCGTTCTGGGTGCTCTCGGGCAGCGGCATGGGCCTGGTGTACCCGACACTGTCCGTCCTCACGCTGGAGCTGGCGCCACCGCACGAGCAGGGCTCGGCGTCGTCCGCCCTCCAGGTGGCTGATGCCGTCGCGGCCGCCATCGCGTCGTCCGCGACCGGCGCCCTGCTCTGGACCCTGTACGACGTCGCCGGACTGCCCGCCTACGCCGTCGTGCTGGGGCTCACGGGGCTGCTGGCGGCGGCCGCGCTCGCGCTCGCGGGGAGGACCCGCGTCGCAGTCCCGCAGGTTGTGCCGTGAGCGCGGGACAGCAAGCGCAGAGCCGCGTAGGGCGGCGCCGCGCAGGGCGGAGCCGGTCGTAGGCAACCGAGGGACTTCGTGGGCGAGGGGACCCAGGCCCTGGGCGTCACGCGGCGGTGGCTGGTGGTGCGGCGGGTGGGTCGATGGGTTCGGGCAGTCGGATGCGGTGACCACGGGCGTCGGTGAAGACCCACCCTGTCTCCACCAGCACGCCCCTGGTGGTGGCGGAGGTCGGCTTGCCCTCCCAGGACATGGCGATTCCTCGGGCATCAACAATCTGGTGATGGAACCAGCACAACAACGCGCTGTTGCTCACCGACGTGGCACCACCCTCGGCCCAGTGCGTCACCGCGTGATGCACCTCGCACCGCGACGGCGGCTGATCACACCCCGGGAACACACAGTGCCCGTCCCGCGCGATCACCGCGCGCCGCATCTGCCCCGTGACCGTCCGCTGCGCCCGCCCCACATCCAGCACCGCACCCTCCGCACCGAACACGACCCGAGTCACCGCACTGTCACACGCCAACCGGCGCAACAACCCCACCGGCACCCGAGAGCCCGACTCCGTGAACACCGCACCACCCATACCCAGCAACCCAGAAGCCGGCACACCAGGCGCACCCGCGTTCGGCGCACCTGCGTTCCGTGCACCCCCGTTCGGCGCGCCCGACCGGCCCGGGACCGTCTGTCCGCAGGTCAGGCACGACCCCTCACGCGTGCGGGTGACCTGGGTGACCAGCTCCGACCAGGAGACCGTCACGTTCAGGTGCGGCCGGATCGACGCACCCGGCGAAGCCTGGTTCATGTCCAGCACCAGACGCGCCACATCCGCCAGACCCTGCGCACGGCGCTGACCCGGCGTCCTGGAGTCCTCCGCCGCCGGTGCGCCGGCCACGGCGGTCAACGCCGTAGTCAGCAGCAGGCCGTGCTCGTCGGTCAAGAACCCCGCCACATGGAACCCGCCCAGCGTCCTGGACACGTCCAGGAACTCACCCCGGACGGCCCTGTCATCGTCCACGTCGTCCGTGTCGGGGTCCGTGATCGTGGCGAACCGGCGCGCGACCACGCGGAACTGATCGGCATTCAGCACCCCCGCCTCGCGCAGGACCAGACCCTCACCCGTCGCCAGCACCCCCTCACCGATCGCGGTCTCCAGCACCTTCGTGATCCGGTCCCTGGTCTCCGATCCGTCCAGGTCATCCCGAGGGTCGGGGAAGTCGACGCTGACGGTCTGCACGAACGCCTCCGGTGTCGTCGGCTCACCGGTGCGGGTGTCGATCAACCACGCCAACGCGTCCTGACGCGTCTGGCTGGTGGGCGCGACCTCCGCCATCACCCGGGCGTGATCCACCCCCACACGCCCGGCCACCAGCCCCGCCCGGGTGGCCGGCAACGCCTGCGCCAGCCGCCGCGCCGTCGCCACGTCCTTACGGGCCGTGCCCGCCGCGACACCCTCCCGCAGCCGCAACCACGACGCGAACGTGCGCGACATGCCACCGCTACGCCAGGACCCGTCGTCCTCGATCCGCGGCAGCACCGTGAACCGCACCCCGTCCAACCGTCCCGTCACCCTGCGGATCCGGGAGTGCGCATCCATCAACCGCGCCACCGTCGGGGCACCCCAACCGTCCAGCACCCCCGGGGCGACCAGGTCGGCCAGCTCGCTGACCGCCGTCTCGATCCGGGCCAGCACCACCTCCAACGAACCCGGGGACACACCACCGGACGCCATCCCATTCGAGTCCACCCGTGCCACCCCCCTCGTTCACCTGACACCATTGTCTCGAACATTCATACGCACCGCGAGGCGCACTTCAAATCTGTGGACAACTCTTCGCACGCCTGGACAGGCGACGGCGACAGACGGCGGCGACGGCACGCCGTCGCCGTCCGACACCCCTGCCCTCGCGGAACCCGCCGGACCTCGCGAGGCTGTGCTCATGGGCGAGTTCACCGAGTACATCGCCGGCCTGGACGGGCCGGCCAAGGACGCCGTCGAGCACGTGCGGGCGCGGGCACTGCAGCTCGTGCCGGACGCCGAGGAGGGCATGAGCTACGGCATGGCCGCCCTGCGCTACCGGGGCAGCCCGCTGGTCTCGGCGCGCGCCACCGCGAAGCACATCGGGCTGTATCCGTTCAGCCCGCCCGCGATCGACGCGCTCGCACCCGACCTGGCCGATCTCTCGACGTCGAAGGGCACGGTGCGGTTCACACCGGACCAGCCGCTGCCGGACGACGTCCTGGACCGCCTCGTGCTGTTCCGGCGCGACGAGATCGACGCCATGCGGTCCCGCTGAACGGTCACGTCGAACGGTCACGTCGAACGGTCACGTCGAACGGTCACGTCGAACGGTCACGTCGAACGGTCACGTCGAACGGTCACGTCGAACGGTCACGTCGTGCCGCCGGTCCGGTGCGCGGGAAGCACTCGCGCCCGGCCCACGGCTCAGGCCCCCCGGCGCGGCCCGGAGTCGCGTTCGGGCTCCA
This sequence comes from Promicromonospora sp. NPDC090134, assembly GCF_044746965.1. NCBI lineage: Bacteria > Bacillati > Actinomycetota > Actinomycetes > Micrococcales > Promicromonosporaceae > Promicromonospora > Promicromonospora sp. NPDC090134. The sequence continues at coordinate 149,771 of NZ_JBIVCZ010000009.1, forward strand.
GCACGCTGGGCCGGTTTCGGGTCAACCACAGCACCAGCCGGTCCACCGCCCAGACAGCCGCGAGCGCCACGCCGGGGGCGGCGGCTCCCACGCGCCAGCACAGGTATCCGACGCCGCCGAAGAGGGCCGCCTCCATGGCGACCTGCGCCCAGGCCGGGACCGCCACGGGTGCCTTCGGCGAGAGGAACGTCGCCCAGAGGGCGATCACGACGGCCGGCGCGAGGAGGACGGCGGCGAGGCGCCATCCGCCGTCGGCGAGGTTCCAGGCGGCGTAGCCCGCGCCCGCGGCGAGTGCGAGCTCGAGCAGGAAGCGCACGACAAGGGCAGTTGTTCTCACGCGCGCCAGCGTACGCACCGTGTGAGCTGGGCTCACGTGCCGTCCGCATGTCCCCTGGGTCACGGGGAGCCGATCCGGCGCAGGTCGCGCGAGGGTGTCACATCTGCCGCCCCCGTCCCGTCAGAGGGGTATGACGCGAGAGCATGTCCGCATGACCAAGCCCTCGACCTCGCCGTCCGCTGCGACAGCCGGCGCGACGGCCGGCGCGACAGCCGGCGCGACGCCGTCCGGCACTGTGCCCCGTACCGGCGCCTTCCTGGACGACGCCGCGCTCGGCCGGCTGCGTCCGCTCTCGTTCGCGGTCGCCTACCGGATGCTGGGCAGCGTGGCCGAGGCGGAGGATGTGGTGCAGGAGGCGCTGACACGCGTCTCGCAGGCGCCCGACGTGCGCAATCCCGACGCGTTCGTCACCACGGTGACGACGCGCATCGCCATCGACGTGCTGCGTTCGGCGCGGGTCCGGCGGGAGCAGTACGTGGGCGAGTGGCTCCCGGAGCCGCTGGTCGGTCCCGTCCCGTCGCTGCCGGTCGCGATGGCGACGCCGGCGCCCGACGTCGCGCGCCATGCCGAGCTCGCCGACGACCTCTCCACCGCGTTCCTGGTGCTGCTGGAGACCCTCACCCCGACCGAGCGTGCGGCGTTCCTGCTGCACGACGTGCTCGGGTTTCCGCACAGCGAGGCCGCCGACGTGATCGGCACCAGCGAGGTCGCCGCGCGGCAGCTCGCTTCACGCGCCCGACGGCGGATCGCGCGGCACGTTGCGTCGCCGCCCGTTGCGTCGCCGCCCGGTGCCCCGCTGCCCGCAGCGTCGCGGCCCGCAGCGCCCCGCCACCCGGAGCAGGACGACCTCGCGCACCACGTCCCGCCCACGCGGCCGCGCACCGCGAGCGACCGGGCCCGCGCCGAGGAGCTCGTGACCCGGTTCCTCGCCGCGTGCGAGGAGGGTGCGGTGGACTCGTTCCTGGAGCTGCTGGCCGAGGACGTGGTGCTCACGGGCGACGGCGGCGGCAACGTGCCCCAGGGCATGTCGATCGCCCGGCCTGTCGCGGGCCGCGTCACGGTCGCCCGGATGCTGGCGGCCTTCATCGGCCGCGGCGCGCCGCTCCACTTCGAGCGGGCGCTCGTGGGCGGCGAGCCCGGTCTGCTCATCGTGGCGGACGACGCCGTGGGCGGCGGCCTCATCGGTACCTGGTCGTTCGAGGTCGTGGGCGGTCAGCTCGCGGGTATCCGCGGCGTGATCAACCCGGACAAGCTCGGGCACCTGGGGCAGCTCGCGGATCTTGACCGGCTCCAGGCCACGCTCAGGAGCGCGCTGGAGTCGCGGACCGCGGCCCGGCGCGCAGCAGCGCAGCGGACCGCGGACCAGCCGACCTCCGAGAGCTAGGCCATCGAACGGTCGCTCGTCGGTTCCCCCGTCGGCCCGGCCGTGGTGCCGGCGTCGGCCAGGGGTGCTTCCCGCACGAACCACATCATCACGAGGCCGATGAGCACCACCGCGATGATCCCGAGCGTGCCCCAGATGGTTGCGCCCGTCGCCGCGATGGTGATCGTCCACAGGGCGCTCGACATCCAGGACGTGGCGCGGCCGGTCGTCGCGTAGAGGCCGAAGATCTCCGACTCCTTGCCCGCCGGAGCCACCCGGGCGAGGTAGGACCGGGACGCGGCCTGTGCGGGGCCGACGCAGGCCGAGAGGATCAGGCCGCCCACCCAGTAGACGACGGGGCCGAGGTCGTGCAGGAACACGACGCCGAGCCCGGCCACGACGATGACGCTGAGCGTGCTGAGGATGACGGAGCGCGGGCCGAAGCGGTCGTCGGCGAAGCCCACGAGGACCGTGCTCGCCCCGGCCACGAGGTTGGCGGCGATACCGAAGATGATGACCTCGTCGGCGGAGAACCCGAAGCTGACGCCGCCGATGATCGCGCCGAACGCGAAGACGCCGCTCAGGCCGTCACGGAACACGGCGCTGGCGAGCAGGAACCAGAAGGTGCGGCGCGAGGTACGCCACAGGTCCTTGATGTCGTGGAACAGCACGATGTAGCTGGCGAAGAACCCGACCGTGGCGCGGCCCTTGGTGGGCGGCAGCTCCGGCACGAAGGCGAGGATCGGCCAGGCGAACGCCAGCGCCCAGAGCGCACAGCCCACGGCGATCACCCGGAAGGCGAGCCCGTTGTCGGTGGGCATGCCCCACCACTCCGCCCCGTTGGCGATCACCACGAACAGGAGCGCCAGGATGCCGCCGACGTAGCCGAGGCCCCAGCCGAGCCCCGACACCTTGCCGACCGTCTTCGGCGTGGCGACCGACACCATCATGGCGTTGTAGTTCACGCCGGCGATCTCGTTGAGCACGCTGCCCAGGCCGATCAGCGCGGCGCCGAGCACGAAGTAGGCCGGGTCGGCCTCGACGAACCACAGCGCGAGCATGCACAGCACCATGCCTGCCGTCCCGCCGGCGAGCCACGCCTTGCGTCGCCCGGTGGCGTCGGCGCGCTGCCCGAGCACGGGCGCGAGGAAGAGGATCAGCAGACCCGCGAGGGTGTTCCAGAGACCCACACCGCTGCTGAGCTCGGCGAGGCCGTGCTGGTAGGCCGGGTCGTCCTCGCCCAGCGCCGCGACGGCCGGGTCCAGGAACGACTCCGTGGTCAGGTACAGCGCGGTGAACACGAAGGTGAGGATCACCGTGTTGAACGGCTGGGTGCCCCAGTCCCACAGCGCCCAGGAGATCACCTGGCGGCGCGGGATCCGCACGCCGTCCTGCAGCTCCAGGCCCATCCTCGGGGGCGTCGGTGTCTCGCTCGCCGAGGATGGCTGCGCGTCGGGTCCGGGTACGGCGTCGGTCATGGCCGCAGTCTGCCCGGGTCGCATGAATCCTGGGTGCTGGAGCGGTCACGATCTCATACCGACCGCAGGTCAGGCCCGCAGGTCAGGCCCGCTGGTCAGAGCGCCAGGTTGTGCCGGCCGATCTGGTCCGTCCCGGAGACACCCGCGAGCGCCATCGTGAGGTCGAGCTCGGCCAGCACGTGCTCGGCGACGGCGCGGACGCCGTCGGCCCCGGCGAGCGCGAGGCCGTAGACCCAGGGGCGGCCCAGGAGGACGGCGTCCGCGCCCAGGGCGAGGGCGGTGAAGGCGTCGGCCCCGGTACGGACGCCGGAGTCGAAGAGCACGGGGACAGGGCCGGGCACGACGGCGTCCGCACGAGCGCCCGTTCCAGAACCGGACGCCCCGGACCACTTGCGGACGGCGTCCACCACGGGCCCGAGGGCGTCGATCGAGGCGATCGCGTTGTCGATCTGCCGGCCGCCGTGGTTGGACACGACGATGCCGTCGGCGCCGTGGTCGAGGGCGGCGCGGGCGTCGTCGGGGTGCTGGATGCCCTTGACGAGGATCGGGAGGGTGGTGCGCTCGCGCAGCCAGGCGAGGTCGGCCCAGGTGAGGGTCGAGCGGGAGAAGACCTCCAGGAAGGTCTCCACGGCGGCGCGGGCGTGGGGCTGGGTGAGGTTGCGCAGGGTGGGGCCCGGGTGGTGGCGTGCCATGGACAGCAGCGAGCGGACGGCGGCGGCGGTGGGGCGGTCGGACGACGTCGCGTCGTCCGCGTCCGCCCCGGGACCGGCAGCGCCGGACGGCGCAGCACCGGACGCCGACGCAGCCCCCTCGACCCGCGCCTCGACGAGACCGCGGAACACGGGGTCGCTCAGGTACTGGGCGATGCCCTCGGCGCGAGCGAACGGGAGGTAGCCCAGGTCGAGGTCCGCGGTGCGCCAGCCGAGCACGTGGGTGTCGAGGGTGACGACGATCGCCTCGCAGCCGCCGGCCTCGGCGCGGGAGACGAAGGACTCGACCAGGGCGTCGTCGGACGACCAGTAGAGCTGGAACCAGCGCGGGCTGTCGCCGAGGGCGGCGGCCGTGTCCTCCATGGGGGTGGACGCCTGGGACGAGATGACGACGGGCAGGCCGAGGTCGCGCGCCGCGCGGGCCAGGGCGGGCTCGGCGTTGCGCGGTGCGGCGGCCCGGCTGCCGCGCTGGTGCTGCACGGCGAGCTCCAGCGCCCCGACCGGCGCGAACAGCACGGGGGCGGGCAGCTCGCGGCCGAGCAGGGTCGTGGACAGCGACCGCTCGCCGACGTCGACCATCTGGCGCGGCACGATGCGGTACCTGCCGAACGCCTCCCGGTTGGCCGCCACGGTGCGCTGCGCGCCGGCGCCGCCGGCCACGTAGGACCAGCCGGTGCGGGTCATGCGGCGGCGGGCGGCGGCGGCGAGCGCGTCGGGATCGGTGGGCACCGTGGGCCGGCGGCCGTAGACCCCGTTGCGGTAGATCGCCGACTGCACCGTCCGGCCGATATTGATCCCGCCATGAGTAGGCATGTCGGACATCTTGCCATCTCGTTATCGGCGAGGTACGGGCTGGACGGCGATCTGCGAGGTGAGGGTCGCCGGGGTCGCGATCCGGCCGGGCCGAGTCAGCGGGACGTCGTCCGACCCGCGGGAATCCGCAGCGCCGTCCCCGCGAGCTCCTCGACCTGCTCCCACACGCGCGCCGCGAGGTCACCCTCGGGCGACGCCGTCCGGGCGGTCGGGTCCACGCGCACCGGGAGCCCCTTCAGCCGGCCGACGGGCGCGTAGTAGTCACCGTTGCGCGCCAGCGGGTCGGTCAGGGCACGCACCGCCGACCAGGCGGCGGTGTCCTTGCCCTGGGCCCAGGGCGTGTAGGGGTTGCGCTGATACGGCGTGGTCGAGTCGCGGATGCCGGCACGGTGCGGCGTCCGGGCGTCGACCCCGACCCCCGGCCGGGTGACCAGCGAGACGATCGGCGTCCCCGCGGCCTCCAGCCGGCGCGCCAGCTCGAATGCGAGCACCTCGGTCACCGTCTTCGCCTTCGTGTAGGCGGTGAGGGCGACGCGCGGTACCCGGCGGACGTCGTCGACCGCCGTCGGGAACTGCGTGACGAACCCCGTGGAGGTGTGCACCACCCGTGGCGACGTGCCGGTGCGCTCGCCCGTGGCCGCGAGCGCCGGGAGCACGCCCGCCAGGAGCGCGACCCCCGCGACCACGTGTGTGCCGAGCATCAGGGGCAGCCCGTCGGTGGTCGTCGCGTCACGCCTCAGGGCCGCGGACCCGCCGTTGAGCAGCAGCCCGTCCACGCGCGGCAGGGCGGAGATCCGCCCGGCGGCGTCGGACACGGAGGCCAGGGACGCGAGGTCCACGACCACCGTGTCGAGGCGCGCGCCGGGCACCTCCCGCTCGATCGAGGCGACGGCGGTGGCGAGCTTGCCCGCGGAGCGGGAGGCGAGCACGACGTGCGCGCCGGCCGCGGCGAGCTGCTCGGCCGCGAAGTAGCCGATGCCGGCGGTGGCGCCCGTCACGACGTGCGTGCGGCCGGTCTGGTCGGGGAGGTGGGCGGGATCCCAGGTCGGGTCGCCGGTCGGGTTGTTGGTCGGGTTGTTGACGGTCATGACGGTCCTCGTCTCTCTCAGGACGGCCACCCCGAGGAGGCGCATCCGGATGATGTATCCGCTTGAGCGTAGCACCAAAAACGGATCTTCCATCCGCTTCTGCGGTAGGCTCACCCCATGCCCGCTCTCCGGTCCGACGCCGCCCGCAGCCGCGCACGCATCCTCGAGGTCGCCCGCCGCCACGATCCCGGCGCGCTCCGGCTCAACGACCTGGCGCGCGAGGCCGGCGTGGGGGTCGGTACCGTCTACCGGCACTTCCCCACCACGCACGCGCTCGTGGAGGCCATGACCCTCGACACGCTGGAACGGCTGCGCGTGCTCGTCCGCGAGGCCGTCGCGGAGCCCGACCCCACCACGGCGATCAGGACCCTCCTGCACGCCGCGCTGGACCTCCAGCTCGAGGAGGGCGGCCTGCAGCCCGTGCTCCTGTCCGCCGAGGACGAGGACGACGAGGTGCACGCCGCCAAGCAGGAGATCGGCACGGGGTTCGAGCAGATCCTGGTCCGGGCCCGAGCCGCCGGCGCCGTCCGGCCGGACCTGTCCACGCAGCAGGTGGAGCACCTGGTGTGCGGGATGGAGCACGCGGTGCGGCTGGGCGCGACGTCGGACCGTGGGCCGTACCTGGAGATCCTGCTGGCGGGGCTGCGACCTGCCTGAGGGCAGGGCGACCTGCGGCAGGGGCCGTCCTCGACATACGATCCCCAGGTGCCTGGTTCCCCGGAAGACGCGCTCGACTGGCGCACCGACCACCTGCTCGGCGAGCCGTTCCAGGAGGCCCCGCTCGGCCCGGCGACCCTGGTGCGCTACCCGTACCCGGCCGACCGGGCGGCGCCCCGGGCCGCCGTGATCCACGTGCACGGCTACAACGACTACTTCTTCCAGGAGCACCTGGCCCGTACCTTCACCGCGGCCGGCTACGCGTTCTACGCCGTCGACCTCCGGGCCGCCGGACGCTCCCTGCAACCCGACCAGATCCCGCACTTCGTGCTCGACCTGCGCGAGCAGGCGAGCGACATCGCGGCGGCCGCCCGGGCGGTGCGCGGCCTGGAGCCGGGGCTGCCGCTCGTGGTGCACGCCCACTCGACCGGTGGGCTCACGGCCTCCCTGTGGGCGCACGCGCACCGCAACGCCGCGGGGGCCGACGCCGGACCCGACGTGCTGGTCCTGAACTCACCGTTCCTCGACCTGCGCGCGCCGCACTGGCAGCGCACCGTCGGCACCCGCGTGCTCGACACGGTGGGGCGGCTCGCGAGCACCGCGATCATCAGCGACGGCCCCTCCCGGTACGCCGAGCACCTCCTCGCCGCCAACGGCGGACGCTGGGAGTTCGACACGACTCTCAAGCGTCCCGAGGGCGTACCCGGGCGCGTGGGATGGTTCGTCGCGATCCGGCGCGGGCAGGCGCGCGTCGCCGCCGGGCTGGAGATCGCCTGCCCCGTGCTGCTCGCCCGGTCCGACTCGTCCGGCCCGGACTCGCTCGACAACCCGCTGCTCGACGCCCAGGACACCGTGCTCGACGTCCGGCAGATGGCCGCGCTCGCGCCCGGCCTGGGGCTGGACGTCACCGAGCTGGTCGTGCCGGGCGGCGTGCACGACCTGTCGCTGTCGGCCCGCGAACCGCGCGAGGCCTACCTCGACGGCATGTTGAAATGGACCGACAGCAGCATCGATGCTTGAGGATCGGTGCCTGAGATCCAGTTCGTGAGATTCGATTCGTGAGGTTCGATTCGTGAGGGACAGCCAGTGACCTACTTCGAGGGGCCCTTCCAGGCCCTCGCCCACCGCGGGTTCGCGCACGCGTCAGCCGGCACCGAGGGGCTGGAGAACTCCCTGGCGGCGTTCGGCGCCGCCGTCGACCTCGGCTACCGGTACGTGGAGACGGACGCGCACGGGACGGTGGACGGCGTCGCCGTCGCGCTGCACGACGAGTCGCTCGACCGCACCACGGACGGCACAGGTCTGGTCGCCGAGCTGCCGTGGTCCGAGGTGAGCGAGGCCCGCATCGGCGGCGTGGAGCCCGTACCGCTGCTGGAGGACCTGCTGGGCGGGTGGCCCGACCTGCGCGTGAACATCGACGTCAAGCACTCCTCCAGCGTCGGGCCGGTCGCCCGGGCGATCGAGCGGACCTCCGCGTGGGACCGCGTGTGCGTCACCTCCTTCGAGGTGGCCCGACGGCGGGCGACGCTCACCAAGCTGTCCCGCCCGGTCGCGACGTCGGCCGGACGCAGGGAGATCGCGAGCTTCCTGACCGGGGTCCGCGTCCACGTGCCGGCCCTGTCCCGGCGGGCCCTGCGCGACGTCGACGCGCTGCAGGTCCCGGTGCACGAGGGCTCGATCACGGTCGTGGACCCGACGTCGATCGCCGCCGCGCACAGCCTGGGCAAGAAGGTGCACGTCTGGACCATCGACGACCCGGACGAGATGCGGCAGCTCATCGACGACGGCGTGGACGGCCTGATCACCGACCGCGCCGACCTGCTCAAGGACGTGCTGATCGAGCGGGGGCTCTGGGACTAGCGCGGGCCGGGAGCAGCGCGGGCCGTCCGGCCCAGCCGTCAGGAACCGCCGCCCGAGTCGCCGCCACCGCCTCCGGAGTCGCCCCCGGACCAGCCGCCCGAGTCGCCGCCGCCGAACCAGCCGCCGCCGTCACCGCCGCCCCCGGTGTGGCTGGCGCCGCCGCCGTCCGAGCCCGTCCAGGTCGCGTCGCCACCCCAGGAGCTGCCGCCCGTCCAGCCGTCGCCGCCCGACCACGTGGAGTCCGCCGTCGCGGAAGCCGACGGCTCAGGGACGCCGGGTCCGTCGCCAGCCCCGTCGTCGCCCCGGTCCCGGTCCTCGTGCGACCCGGTCCCACCGACGAGTGCCGGGACCATCAGGCCCGCGCCTCCGTCCGACGTGTCGGACGAGGTCGCGGCCGACCGGTTGGTGCCTGCCCGGGGCCCAGGCTTCGGGCGCGCCCCGAGACGGCTGGTGAAGGCCCACAGCGTCCGGCCGTCGGCCAGCAGCAGGCGCGCCGGGCCCACGGCGTCGTCACCGGCGAAGAACTCGACCGTCACCCGACCCGGACCCATGATGTCGACCGGTGCGTCCTGGGGGAACAGCAGGTGCAGGTACTGCTGGTGCCCGCGGTGCTCAACCACCACCGTCCGCATCGGCCGGCCGGACACCTCACGCTGTTCGGCCACCGCCTCGCCGCGCAGGGTCAGGGACATCGCGCCGCGCGCGGCCCGGGACCAGGCGCCGCGGTTACGTGCCCAGCGCTGGACCCCCTTGGCGAAGATCGACAGCACGATCAGGGCCGCGATCCCGGCGACCACGAGAAACGGCGTCGACGTGCCGAAGCCGTCGCCGGACGAGAACGGGCTGGCGAAGAGGACCAGGAAGACCAGGAACACCAGCGGGAAGACCATCCGGAACGTGCCGTGCGCTCCGGCTTTGCGGGCGGCCCGGAAACCAGGATCGAAACTCATGGTCTGAGGCTAATGTCCGATTCGCACCACAAGCTGGATATCGAAGCACTTTCGAGGCCCGGGTTTCTCCGCTTTCAGTCCCGTCAAAGCGGAGAAACCCAGGTCTCGAAGAAGAGTGCGGACCCCGGGCACCGGCCCGTGCCGGCTGCCGTCGGCGTCAGCCCAGCGTCAGCGTGACCGGGGTGCCCGGGCCCTTCGTCGGCGGCTCCTTGGCCACCTCGGCGTAGGCGGCGGCCAGCAGCGTCGGGTCGGGGCCCTCCAGCCGCACGGGCTTGGCGACGTCGTCCAGCACCACGAACCGCAGCAGGTCGCCGCGCGCCTTCTTGTCGCGGCGCATCGCGGCGAGCAGCTGGTCCCAGCGGTCGCCCCGGTAGTGCACCGGCAGCCCCAGGGAGTCCAGGAGCGAGCGGTGCCGGTCGGCGACGTCGTCGGGCAGCTTGCCGGCCATCCGGGCGAGCTCTGCGGCGAAGATCATGCCCACGCTCACTGCGGCGCCGTGACGCCACTGGTAGCGCTCGACGAGCTCGATCGCGTGACCCAGCGTGTGCCCGTAGTTGAGGATCTCGCGCAGGCCGGCCTCCTTGAGGTCCTCGCCCACCACCTCGGCCTTGACCCGCACGGAACGCTCCACGAGCTCGGCGATCACGGCCCAGGTCTCGTCCGTGGCGTCGGCGCCGGCCCAGTTCCGCAGCTCGTCGACGTGCGCCTCGACCAGGTCGAGGATCACCGGGTCCGCGATGAAGCCGGTCTTGACCACCTCGGCCATGCCCGCGACGAGGTCCCACTTGTCCAGCGAGCCGAGCGCCGCGAGGTCGCACAGCACGCCGGCCGGCGGGTGGAACGCGCCCACGAGGTTCTTGCCCTCGGCCGTGTTGATGCCCGTCTTGCCGCCCACGGCGGCGTCGACCATCGCGAGCAGCGTGGTCGGCACGTGCACCACGCGGATGCCGCGCAGCCAGGTCGCGGCCACGAAGCCGGCGAGGTCGGTGGTCGCTCCCCCGCCGACGCCGACGATCGCGTCCGAGCGCGTGAAGTCGAGCTGCCCGAGCAGACCCCAAAGGAACGCGGCCACCTGCGGCGTCTTGGCCGACTCGGCGTCCGGCACCTCCGCCACGAACGCCTCGTAGCCCGCCGCCTTGAGGTCCTCTGCGATCGCGTCCGCCGTCGCCGACAGTGCGGCCGGGTGGATCACCATCACCTTGGCGGCCTTGCCCACCAGCCCCGGCAGCTCACCCAGGAGGTGGCGGCCGATGACGACGTCGTAGGGAGCGTCTCCCCGGACCGTGATCCGGGTGGGGGCGCTGTCGGTGCTCACGTGACGTTCTCCTCGCTCTTGTTCTCCTCGGCCCGCTTCGGGTCCATCAGCTCCGGCACACGCAGCTCCAGGCCGAGGGCCTCGACGATCTCCGCCGCGACCTGTTCGCCGGGCCGGTCGCTCGACACGATCGTCAGCGTCGCCAGGCGCTCGTACGTGGGACGCCGCTCGGTCATCAGCTTCTGCCACTGCGCCCGCGGGTTGCCCAGCAGCAGCGGCCGGGCCTGGTTCATGCCGACCCGCTGGGCCGCGATCGCCAGGGGCACGTCGAGGAAGACGACGTGCCCGCCGTCGGCCGCGTACCGGGTCAGGGCCGCCTGCGTGGCCAGGCTCATGACGGCGCCGCCGCCGAGCGACAGCACGCCGTCGTGCTCCGCGAGCGCGGCGAGCACCGCCGCGGACTCCAGCTCGCGGAAGTGGGGCTCGCCGTCGTCCACGAAGATCTCGCTGACGGGCTTGCCGGCGCTCTCCTCGATATCCGCGTCGGTGTCGCGGATCGTGACGCCCAGGCCGGCGGCGAGCGTGCGGCCCACCTTCGACTTGCCGGAGCCGGGCGGTCCGATCATGACGGCGACCGGGCGGGTCGCGTCGGCGGAGCGCGTCACTGCAGCAGCTCCGGGATGGCGGCCACGTACGACTCGAGGTTGCGCCGTACCTCGGCCACGGAGTCGCCGCCGAACTTCTCGACGGCCGCCTCGGCCAGGGTGAGGGCCACCATCGCCTCGGCGACGACGGCGGCGGGCGGCACCGCGCAGACGTCGGACCGCTGGTGGTGGGCCGTGACGGGCTCGCCCGTGGCGGTGTCCACGGTCGGCAGCGCCCGCGGGACGGTCGAGATGGGCTTCATCGCGGCGCGCACGCGCACGATCTCGCCGTTCGACATGCCGCCCTCGATGCCGCCGGCACGGTTGGTGGTGCGCTCGATGCCGGGGCGGCCGTCGGGAGCGGTGCCGCGGACGATCTCGTCGTGCGCGGCGCTGCCGCGACGGCGCGCGGTGCGGAAGCCGTCGCCGACCTCGACGCCCTTGATCGCCTGGATGCCCATGAGGGCCGCGGCCAGCCGCGCGTCGAGCCGGCGGTCGCCCTGCACGTAGGTGCCCAGGCCCGAGGGCACGCCGTAGGCGAGCACCTCGACCACGCCGCCCAGCGTGTCGCCGTCCTTCTTGGCGAGGTCGATCTCCTCGACCATGAGCTTCGAGGAGGCCGCGTCGAAGCAACGGACCGGGTCGGCGTCGAGCGCCGCGACGTCGCCGGGGGTCGGCAGCGCCGCGTCGTCGGGCGCCTCGGCCTCGCCGATGGCGACCACGTGGGAGACGAGGCGGATGCCGAGCGCCTGCTCGAGGAACTTGGCGGCGGCCACGCCGAGCGCCACCCGCGCCGCGGTCTCGCGCGCGGAGGCGCGCTCCAGCACGGGCCGCGCGTCCTCGAAGCCGTACTTGCGCATGCCGATGAGGTCGGCGTGCCCGGGACGCGGGCGGGTCAGCGGCCGGTTGCGGGCCACCTCGCGCTCGTCGCCGGTGCCGGCGTCGACCAGGAGCGCCTCGGCGGGCACCGGGTCGGCCGACATGACGTCGGTCCACTTGGGCCACTCCGTGTTGGCGATCTCGATCGCGAGCGGCCCGCCCTGCGTGAGGCCGTGGCGCAGCCCGCCGAGCACCCGCACCTGGTCCTGCTCGAACTTCATCCGGGCGCCGCGGCCGTAGCCGAGGCGGCGGCGCGCCAGGGCGCCCTGGATGTCCGACGTCGTCAGCTCCACCCCGGCGGGCAGACCCTCCATCATGCCCACGAGTGCGGGACCGTGCGATTCACCCGATGTCAACCAACGCAGCATGGTCGGATTGTTTCACGCGCGTGACGCGGTCGGCGCACCGGTCCGGTGGGCGACACACCGACAGTCACGACGATTCGGCCTCGGCGTGTCGCGCGGGGTGAACATGCGAGGTCAGGCCGGGACGGCCAGGGCCGCGCGGAGGGCCTCGTCCATCGCCGCGAGCGGCGCCACCTGACCCGTCATCAGGCGCACCTGCTCGGCGGCCTGGTGCAGCAGCATGCGCTCGCCGCCCACGGCGCGGGCGCCGAGCGCCGTCCACGCGGACTGCAGGGCGGTGGGCCGGGGGTCGTAGACGACGTCGAGCAGGACGCCGCGGGGCGCGTCGGCACCGGCGACCGCAGCCCCGAGCGCGCCGTCGGTCAGCAGCTTCGCCCAGGTGTCGGCGGCGTACTTCGGCGTCGTGGAGACGACGGCGTCCGCGGCCACCAGGGCCGACGTCGTCGCCTTGTCGTCGAACACCTCGAACGAGGGGCTCACGCCCATCCGGGCCACGGCCGCACGCAGCGGGCCGATGCGGTCCAGGGAGCGCACGAAGACCCGCGCCGACGCGCAGCCCAGCTCGGCGAGGGCTGCCAGGGCCGACGCCGCGGTCGCTCCCCCGCCCAGGACCACCGCCTCGGCGACGGGACGCGGACCCACGCCAAGCCCCTCGCGCAGCGCCGCGACGATGCCGTGCACGTCGGTGTTGGTACCGGTGGTGGTGACCGCACCGCCGACCGCCGTGAACAGCACCGTGTTCACGGCGCCGACCGCCGCGGCGAGCGGCTCGACGTGGTCGAGCAGCGGGAAGACCGCCTGCTTGAGCGGCATGGTCAGGCTGAGCCCGGCCCAGGCCCCCGCCGGGTCCCGGGCGACGTCCTCCAGGAAACCCGCGAGGGTGTCCTCGGTGACGTCGTGCACGCCGTAGGCCCAGCCGGCCAGGCCCAGGGCCCGGTAGGCGGCGGTGTGCAGCACCGGGGACAGGGAGTGCGCGACGGGATGTCCCAGGACCGCGGCACGGCGCGTCCCGACGGCTCCGGGAACAGGATCAGCGGCGGCGGAGGTGATCATCAGTAGCCATTCTCCGCTGCCCAGGCCTGGTACTCCTCCCGGAAGACCAGGAACTCGTCGTAGCTGTCAGTGAACTTGGTCTCCTGTGTGTCCAAGTTGACCGTCACGTACCACCGCCAGGCGCCGGCCGGCGGGTTCATGACCGCCTCCAGCGAGGCGTTGCTGGGGGCGCCGATCGCCGTCGGCGGCAGCCCTGCGACCACGCGCGAGGCGTACGGGAACGACTTGTCCTGGAACTCCTCGGACGTGATCAGGTGCGACGGCTTCTTGCGCCCGTAGGAGTCGATGGCGTCCAGGCCGAGCGGCTCGTTCGCCGCGAGCCGGTTCTCGATCACCCGGGCCACCTGGCCGCGGTACTCGTCCGGCGCCTCGCGCTCGACCAGCGACGCCTTGATGATCAGGTCGTTGCGCTGGTCCGCAGGCACCTTGAGCGCCTCGAGCTGCTGGACGGTCAGGGCGACCATCTGCTTCAGCACGTCCGCCGCGCTCACCGTGTCGGGCTTCGCGTCGTAGGTGCTGGCCGCGAGCCAGCCCTCCAGCTCACCCCCGGCCTCCGTGGGCAGGCCGAGCGCAGCCGGGTCCGCGAGGGCCGCGTCCACGTCCGCCTCGGGCCAGCCCTGCTCGACCATCGTGTCCTTGATCTGCGCCACGGTGTGGCCCTCGACGACGGTCAGCCCGCCGCGGTCGACCTTGTTCTCCGCGAGCAGCGCCACCGCCGAATCCGCGCTCATCTGCAGCTTCATCTGGTGCGTGCCCGGCTGGATGCCCCCGGCGTCCGGGTTGGCGTTGAACGCCCGGACGAACGCCTCGGCGCTCGCGACGACGTCCTTCGCCTCGAGCTCCGCGCCGATCGTGTAGCCGTTGGCGGCCTCGGGGATGTCGACGGCGACCGGCTCGCCGCCGGTGCCCTCGTAGTCGGCGGCGGCGAACGGCGTCTCGATCCCGAAAAGGTAGCCGTCGTTCTTCACCGTCCACGCGCCCAGGCCGCCCACGACGACCAGCGCGGCGACGACGGCGATCAGCACCGGGCGCAGCGGGCCACGCCCGCCGCTGCCCCGCCTCCCGCTCCGGTGCGTGCCGTCGCGGTCCCCCCGGCGACCGCGCGAGCCGCTGGCGTGCCTTGGTGGCCCCTGATAATTCACTCCCGGAAGGGCCTGGGTCACGCGCTCGCTCCATCCTCTACGGTGCGCGGATCACTGGACGAACCACGCTGGTCACCAACCGGGAACACGACACTGCAACCGCACGTCACGATCGCATCACGGGTCGGGTGCCGCGAACGCTACCCCGATCCGTACATTCCCGGCCAACTCCGGGGATTCATCACCCTCAGCCGTTGGCCGCCTGCCAGTCGCGGAGCTCCTGCTGGTAGGCGAGGTGCTGCTCGTAGGTCTCCGAGAACTTGGTCTCGCCCGTGTCGAGGTTGACCGTGATCCAGTACTTCCAGTCGCCCGGCGTGGGGTGGAGCACGGCGTCGATCGCCGTCTCCCCCGGGCTCGCGATCGGCCCCGGCGGCAGCCCCGTGTGCTCGTACGTGTTGTACGGGTTCTTCCCGTTGCCCAGGTCCTCCTTGGTCAGCTCGGTGCCGGGCTTGCCCGCCCCGTAGGCGACCGCGGCGTCGATCTGGAGGATCATGCCGTCCTCGAGCCGGTTCTCGATCGCACGGGCGATCTTCGGCTTGTCCTCCGCGTGCAGGCCCTCGCGCTCCACCAGCGAGGCCTTGGTCAGGACGTCCTCCCAGTCGCCGCCCGGGATGTCCTTCTTCCGCAGGGCCTGCTCGGTGCGGTCGACCATCTGCGTCAGCAGCCCGACGGCGGTGTCCTTGTCGGGCTTGAGCGCGTAGGTACCGGCGTAGAGCCAGCCCTCGGTGTCGCCGCCGGCCTGCTTGGGCAGGCCGAACGTGGCGGGCTTCTTGAGCGCGGCCTCGAAGTCCTCGGCGGGCAGGCCGGTGACCTGGACCGCGCGCTCGACGATCTGGTCCACCGTGTAGCCCTCGGGGATGGTGAGCTGCAGGTCCACCATCTCGTTCTTCACGAGCAGGGCGACGGCGTCCCGCGCGGGCATCTCCTCGAGCATGGCGTGCGTGCCGGGGCGGATCGACACCGAGTCCGGGTTCGCCTCGAAGGCCGTGGTGAACGCCGACACGCTGGCGACCACACCGGCCTTGTACAGCTCCTGGCCCATGACCGTGCCGGTCGCGCCCTCGGGGATCTCGACGTCGACCTGATCGCCGCCGGGACCCGGGAAGTCCTTGGACTCCAGCGGGTTCGTCAGGCCCATCAGGGAGTCGAGGTTGCTCCAGATCGCGTAGCCCGACCCGCCGACCAGCACGAGGGCGACGAGCAGCACGATCAGCGCACGGCCACGCTTGTTGCGCCGACGCCGTCGCTGCGCCCTCCGGCCTGATCTCGGCGCGGGGAACGAGGGATCTGCCTGGGAGCGCGGGGGCGCCGTGAAGAGGTCCGTCACCGGAGACTCACTGTCCTTCGTCGGGGGGTGTCCTTGGGGGGGGTGGCGCTGAGCTCATTCGTGCGTGTCGTGCACGGTCCGCACCTCGACGAGCTCGCCGGCGCGCTCCCCCTTCGCCCGCTCCGCGTCAAGTGCAGATTGCAGAATGATAACGGCTGCGGCCTGATCGATCACGGACCTGTGCTTCTTGGATTTTCTGCCGGCCGCGTGGAGCGCCTGGTGCGCCGACACGGTCGTCATCCGCTCGTCCACGAGACGCACCTCGGCGCGCTCGCCGACCGCGGCCAGAGCGACGGTCAACCGGGCCGCGAACCGGCGGGCGTCGGCGGTGGCCGCGCCCTCCTTGCCGGACAGGTGCCGCGGCAGCCCCACGTAGACGACGGCGGCGAACCGCTCGACCGCCTCGTCCACGATCCGCGTGACGTCGGCCGTGGTGCCGTCGGCGCTCGGCGCCCCCTGCTTCGGTGAACCCTGCTTCGGTGAACCCTGCTTCGCGCCCGCCAGCACCCGCGGCACGGTCTCCACGGGGGTGGCGACCAGTCCGTCGGGGTCGCTCGCCGCCAGCCCGATCCGGGCCATGCCGACGTCGACCCCGAGCCGGGCCCCCCGCGGGAGGCCCGGCTCGGTCCCGGTGTCCGTCACGACGTCAGGCACCTACTGCGGCCAGGCGCACGCCCTCGGCGATGCCCGCCAGGGCCTCGCCCAGCTTGGCCGGGTCGGTGCCGCCGCCCTGGGCCATGTCCGGCTTGCCGCCACCGCCACCACCGAGGGTCTGGGCGGCGGTGCGCACGAGGTCGCCGGCCTTGTAGCCGGCGGCACGGGCGGCGGCGTTGGTCACGACCACCACGACGGGGCGGCCGCCCGACACGCCGCCGGCGGCGGCAACGACCGGCTCGGCCTCGCCGAGGCGGCCGCGCACGTCAAGCACGAGGGCCCGCAGGTCGTCGGCCTGGGCCTCGCCGGCGTCGTGGGTGACGACGCGGACGTCGCCGACGCGCGGGGCCTCGGCGGCGAGCTTGCCGGCGACGGCCAGGAGCTGGCCCTGCCGCAGCGTGGCGAGCTCCTTCTCGGCCTCCTTGAGGCGCGTCACGAGGGAGCCGACGCGCTCGTGGAGGTCCTCGGGGCGCGTGTTGAGCAGCCCGGTGAGCTGGCCCACCAGGGCGTGCTCCTTGGCCTGGAAGCCGTACGCGCCGTCGCCCACCAGGGCGTCCACGCGGCGCACGCCGGAGCCGATCGACGACTCGCCCAGCAGAGTCACCCGGCCGAGCTGACCGGTCTGCTTGACGTGCGTGCCGGCGCACAGCTCGCGCGACCAGTCGTCGCCGATCGAGACCACGCGCACGACGTCGCCGTACTTCTCGCCGAACAGCGCCATGGCACCGGCCTCGCGGGCCTTTGCGATCGGCATGAGCTCGTCGGTCACGTCGAGGTTGTCCGCGAGGCGCACGTTGACGCGCTCCTCGATCTCCGTCAGGGCGGACGCCGAGACGGCGGACGGCGAGCGGAAGTCGAACCGGATGCGGCTCGGGGCGTTCTCCGAGCCGGCCTGGGTGCGGTCCGGGCCGACGAGCTCGTGCAGCGCCTTGTGGATCATGTGCGTGGCCGAGTGGGCCCGGCTGATGGCCTTGCGGCGGGCCGTGTCGATCTGGGCGGTCCCCGGGTCGCCGAGCGCCACCGTGCCCTCGATCAGGCGGCCACGGTGCACGTTCAGGCCCTTGATGGGGCGCTGCACGTCGTCCACCTCGATGGTGGCGCCGCCGTCGAGCACGATCGTGCCGTGGTCGGCGAGCTGGCCTCCGGCCTCGGCGTAGAACGGGGTGCGGTCCAGCACGACCTCGATCTCGGCCGGAGCCGTGACGGCCGGGGCGGGGACACCGCCGGTGAGCAGGCCGGCGACACGGACCGAGGCGTCCGTCTGGGTGTAGCCCAGGAACTCGACGGGGGCCGTCAGCTCCTTCTCCAGCGCCTCGTAGGCGGCGACGTCGGCCCCGCCGGTGCGCTTGGCCAGCGCGTCGGCGCGGGCCCGGGTGCGCTGCTCCTGCATGAGCGAGCGGAAGGCCTGCTCGTCCACCTGCACGCCCTGCTCGGCGGCCATCTCGAGGGTGAGGTCGATCGGGAAGCCGTAGGTGTCGTGGAGCTGGAAGGCGGCCTCGCCCGGCAGCACCAGGTGCTCGCCGCCCTGCTTCTTCAGGCCGGCAACGGCGCCGTCGAGGATCGTGGTGCCCGAGGCGAGCGTGCGCCGGAAGGCCTCCTCCTCGGCGTAGGCGACGGCCGAGATCTGCTCGAAGTTGGTGCCCAGCTCCGGGTAGGAGGGGGCCATGGCGTCCTTCGAGACCGGCAGCAGCGACGGCAGGGCCACGCCGTCCACGCCGAGCAGGCGCATCGCGCGCACGGAGCGGCGCAGCAGCCGGCGCAGCACGTAGCCACGGCCCTCGTTCGAGGGGCGCACGCCGTCGCCGATGATCATCAGGGCCGAGCGGACGTGGTCGGCCACGACGCGCATCCGTACGTCGTCGTCGTGGTTCTCGCCGTACTTCTTGCCGCTGAGCTTCTCGGCGGCCTCGATGACGGGGAAGACCTCGTCGATCTCGTACATGTTGTCCTTGCCCTGGAGCAGGAAGGCGACCCGCTCCAGGCCCATGCCCGTGTCGATGTTCTTCTTGGCGAGCTCGCCCACGATGCGGAAGTCCTCCTTGGACTTCACGTCGTCGATGGCGTACTGCATGAACACGAGGTTCCAGATCTCGACGAACCGGTCGCCGCCCTCGTCGACCAGCGGGCCGCCGTCCGGACCGTAGGCGGCACCGCGGTCGTAGAAGATCTCCGAGCACGGGCCGGCCGGGCCGGGCTGGCCGGTGGACCAGTAGTTGTCCTTCTTGCCGAGCCCCTGGATGCGCTCGTCGGGCAGGCCGACGATGTCCTTCCAGAGCTGGCGGGCCTCGTCGTCCTCGTAGTAGACGGTGACCCACAGCTTGTCGGGGTCGATGCCGAGCTTGCCGTCGTCCAGCGAGCCGGTCAGGAAGTCCCAGGCGAACCGGATGGCGTCGGCCTTGAAGTAGTCGCCGAACGAGAAGTTGCCGTTCATCTGGAAGAACGTGCCGTGCCGCGTCGTCTTGCCGACATCGTCGATGTCGAGCGTGCGCACGCACTTCTGCACGCTGGTGGCGCGCGTCCACGGCGGGGTCTGCTGGGCCGTCATGTACGGGATGAACGGCACCATGCCCGCGATGGTGAACAGCGTCGACGGGTCCGGCGAGATCAGCGACGCCGACGGCACCACCGCGTGGCCCTGAGCTTCGAAGTAGTCGAGCCAACGCTTGCGGATCTCGGCGGTGCGCATGAGGTCAGTGGTCCTTCTTCTCGGTCGTACTGATGGGTCGTGCTGGAGGGTGCACAAATTCTGGTGCGGGACGCTTGTCCGGGCACGTACCTATTCTGCCGCTGGTAGCGCGGCAGACGGAAACTGAATGATCCGGCGGGATCCGTTACCGCTGGTGGTCCTGCAGCTCGCCCCGGAGGGAGGCCATCAGCTCGGCCTCGCGCTCGGCGCGCGCCGTGGTGAACTCCGACCGGAACGTGCGCGCCATCTGGTTCAGGCGCACCCCGGCGTCGTCCACGGCGGCCGCGGCGCGCTCGCTGACGGCCTCGGGCGTGTAGCGCGCGACCACCTGGCGGCCCTTGTGGATCACGACGACGGTGACGGCCACGCCGACGCCCACCCAGAACAGCCGGCGGATCATGCGCCGGCCCCGCTCGCGCCGGTACTCGTGCCTGCGGTCGTGTCACTGCCGGTGTGCCGGCCGCCGCCGTTCCTGGCCTGCCCGAAGGCCTGCCGCACACCGTAGGAGAAGGCCGCGACCTTGACGAGCGGCTTGCCCAGCGTCGCCGCGTACAGCCCGGTCAGCGCGGACACGTTCTCGCTGACCGACGCCGCGGAGGTGGTGATCGTGTCGACCTTGACGAGCTGCGTGTTCGCGGAGGCGACGGTGCTGGCGGCCTCGTCGAGGATCGGCACCGAGTGCTCGGTGACGTCACGGACGCTCAGCCGCGCCTCGTCCAGGAGCCTTCCCAGCTTCCACAACGGGACGGCGAGAAAGCCCACGAGGAGCACGAACGCGATCGCCGCGATCAGTCCCGCCACGTCTCCGATGTCGCCGAGGGTCATGCGCAAGCTCCTGACTGAAGGTTCGCAGAGGTCCGGCGCCGCTGGCTGCCGGGGTCGTCGATCACCCTATCCCGCTCCCGGCCACCCTCGCCCGTCGCCCCGCCCGGGTGCCTGCCCGAGTGCCCGCCCGAGTCCCGGCCGAGTGCTCGCCCGGTGCCCGGCCAGGCGTCGAACGTAGGAGAAGTCGCACTCCGGGGGCTCATGGAGCGACTACTCCTACGTTCGACTACGGCCGCCGTCAGCCGGTACGAAAAAGCAGACGGCCCCCTCCGCGCCGGGGCGCGGACGGGGCCGTCCGGTACTGCGGGTGCGATCAGCGAGCGTAGAACTCGACGACCATCTGCACGTCGCAGGTCACGGGGACCTCGGCGCGCTTCGGTGCACGGGTCAGCGTGGCGGTCAGCTTCTCGAGCTGCACGTCCAGGTAGCCCGGGAGCGTCGGCAGCACGTCGCGGTGCGCGCCCGCGGCGGCGACCTGGAACGGCACCGTGGTCTGGCTCTTCGGCTTGACCTGGATGGTCTGGCCGGGCTTCACGCGGAACGACGGGCGGTCCACGATCTTGCCGTCCACCAGGATGTGACGGTGCGTCACGTGCTGGCGGGCCTGCAGGATGGTGCGGCCGAAGCCGGCACGCAGCACCACGGAGTCCAGACGGGTCTCCAGGTCCTCGACCATGACCTCACCGGTCAGGCCGGCCTGCTTGCGGGCGTTCTCGTAGACCTTGAGAAGCTGCTTCTCGCGAAGCATGTACTGCGCACGCAGACGCTGCTTCTCGCGCAGACGCACCGCGTAGTCCGACTCGGTCCGACGGCGGGCACGACCGTGCTCACCGGGCGGGTACGGACGCTTCTCGAAGTGCTTGACGGCCTTGGGCGTGAGCGCGAGGCCCAGCTTGCGGCTCAGGCGCACCTGGCGGCGCGCACGGGTCACAGAAGTCACTGTGATGTCCTGTCCTGTAGATATTGAAGGTCACACCCGGACACGGCTCCCCCACGAAGGAGGACCACACCGGGTGCGGGACCAGCCGATGGAGCGGGGTGCGTGAGCACCATGCTCGCGGGGCCGAGGTCCCAGGGCGTTGCCATGGGCAACCTGGCAATCTTACCGCACGTCGGCGTTCCGGCTCGCCGTGGGCCTGGTCACGCCACCGTTCACCCGTCGCTCCCGAGGATCCCCCGGATGCGCTCCAGGCGCTCCGCCACCTGCCGCTCGTACCCGCGGTCGCTCGGGTCGTAGTAGCGCGACCCGGCCAGCACGTCCGGCAGGTACTGCTGCGGCGCGACGCCGTGCGGCCAGTCGTGCGCGTACCGGTACCCGTCGCCGTGACCCATCTGCTTGGCGCCCGCGTAGTGCGCGTCGCGCAGGTGCGGCGGCACCGTGCCCACCTTGCCCGCGCGGACGTCCGCCAGCGCGGCGTCGACGCCGAGGTAGGCGGCGTTCGACTTGGGGGCGGTGGCCAGGTGCACCACGGCCTCGGCCAGCACGATGCGCCCCTCGGGCATGCCGATGAGCTGCACGGCCTGGGCGGCGGCGACGGCGGTCTGCAGGGCGGAGGGGTCGGCCATGCCGACGTCCTCGGCCGCGGAGATGACCAGGCGCCGCGCAATGAACCGCGGGTCCTCCCCCGCGGCGACCATGCGGGCCAGGTAGTGCAGGGCGGCGTCGACGTCCGAGCCGCGGATGGACTTGATGAATGCCGAGATGACGTCGTAGTGCTGGTCGCCGTCGCGGTCGTAGCGGACGGCGGCGACGTCGACGGCGCGCTCGACGTCGGCCAGGCCGATCAGCGGGGTGGTGCCGTCGGCGCCGGTCGCCGGCTCGTCGTCGGACAGCACCGCGCCCGCGGCGGCCTCCAGGATGGTGAGCGCCTTGCGGGCGTCGCCGCCCGCCAGACGCAGCAGGTGGTCGGTCGCGTCCTCGTCGAGCTCGACCGCGCCGCCGAGGCCGCGCTCGTCCGTGACCGCGCGCAGCACGAGCGCGCGCACGTCCTCGGTCTCCAGGGGCTTGAGCGTGAGCAGCAGGGAGCGGGACAGGAGCGGCGAGTTGACGGAGAAGCTGGGGTTCTCGGTGGTCGCGGCCACGAGGGTGACCCACCGGTTCTCGACGCTCGGCAGCAGCGCGTCCTGCTGCGACTTGGAGAAGCGGTGCACCTCGTCGACGAACAGCACGGTCTCGTCACCGCCGGTGGCGAGCCGGCGCCGGGCGTCCTCGACCACCTGCCGCACGTCCTTGACGCCCGCCGTGACGGCGCTCAGCTCCACGAAACGGCGCCCCGACACGGTGGCCACGAGGTAGGCGAGCGTGGTCTTGCCGGTGCCGGGCGGTCCCCAGAGGATGACCGACGATGGCGCGGAACGGGTGGAGCCCGGGCCCTCCGCTGGTTCTATGAGCCGCCGCAGGGGCGACCCGGGCACCAGCAGGTGCTCCTGTCCCGCTATCTCGTCGATCGAGGCCGGGCGCATGCGCACGGCGAGGGGCGACGACGCCCGCGCGGTCGGGGTACCCGCCGTGTCGGTCGTCACCGTACTGAACAAGTCGTCGAACACCGCCCCAGCCTACGGATGCTCACTGACACTCACGTGCAGCGCTG
The DNA here is from genome assembly GCF_044746965.1 of Promicromonospora sp. NPDC090134. Taxonomy (NCBI): domain Bacteria; kingdom Bacillati; phylum Actinomycetota; class Actinomycetes; order Micrococcales; family Promicromonosporaceae; genus Promicromonospora; species Promicromonospora sp. NPDC090134. The sequence goes on from NZ_JBIVCZ010000009.1 coordinate 172,448, forward strand.
GTGCGTGGGCGGGCCACGGCTCGTTGGGCTCGCGGGGATCCTCGGGCAGGATGGTGCCGACCCAGGCGTTCCGGCGCACGCCGCGCTGCAGCCCGTGCCGGCGCAGGGTGGCCTCGTGCCGGAAGCCGAGCCGCCAGGCGACCCGGCGGGACGCCCAGTTGCCGACGTAGGCGACCCAGCTCACCACGGACAGGCCGAGCCCCTCGGGGTCCAGGGCCCAGTCGACCACGAGCCGGGACGCCTCGGTGCACAGCCCCCTGCCCCGCGCGTCCGCCGTCATCCAGAAGCCGAGCTCCCCCGCGCGCTCCTCCGCCGGGGTGCCCTCGCAGGTGAGGCCGACCATGCCGAGCAGCGGCCCGTCGACGTCGCCCGGGGCGCGGACCGCCCACGTGTACACCGAACCCTTCGCCCAGCCCTCGGAGACGTGGTACCGCACGAAGCTCTCGGCATGTCTGCGCTCGTAGGGCACCGGCACCACCGTCCACTCGGCGACGGCGGGGTCCTGGCAGGCCGTGGTGATCGCGTCGACGTCCGAGTAGGTCGGGACGGACAGGCGGACGTGCTCCGTGGCCAGGACGAACGGTTCCATCCCTCGATGGTGCCACAGAAACAGGCTCCCACCTGCAGGTTTACCGTTTCGGACGGCACCTCGCGGGAGTCGGTCGGGTGACGTCGGTCACGCCTCGCCGACGTCGTCGTCCGCATCGTGCGCCGCGCCGGCGGGCGCGTCACCGGCCTCGTCGGCGCCGTCGTCGGCGTCGTCGGCAGGCTTGCGCAGCGTGGTGTAGACCGCCCAGGCCACGGCGATGAGCGGGACGGCGACGATCGCGCCCAGGATCCCGCCGACCACCGTGCCGCTCGTGACGCCCAGGGCGACCACGACGGGGTGCAGCGACACCTGCTTGCCCATGATGAGCGGCTGCAGCACGTGTCCCTCGAGCTGGCCGATGCCGGCGATGCCGATCACGACGATCAGGGCCGTCAGCAGCCCGTCGGCCGCGAGCGCCACGACGGCCGCGATGATCATGGCCAGCGGGGCGCCGATGAGCGGGATGAACGTGCCGATGAAGACCAGCACGGCCAGGGGTGCGGAGAGCGGCACGCCGAGGATGGTCAGGAAGATGCCGGCGAGGATGCCGTTGGTGATCGCGACGAGCACCGTGCCGCGGGTGTAGCCGGAGAAGGTGTACCAGCCGGCGCCCGCGGCGTCGTTCCACCGGTCGCGGGTGCGGGCGGGGACCTGCTGCATGAACCAGCGCCACATGGCGCCGCCGGAGGCGAGGAAGAAGACGGTGCAGAAGATCGCGAGGGCCAGGACGGCGATGCCCTCGACGATCGAGCCGGCGCTCTCGGCCGCTTGCCCCACGAGGGTCTGGGCGTTCTCCTGGATCCAGTTCGCGGCGTCGTCGATCCACTGGTCGCGCGTGTCCAGCTCGACGTCGACCGGGAACGGGCTGTTCTCGATCAGGCTGACGATCTGGTCGATGCCGGTGTTGAACTCCCCCGCGAGCCGTTCCCACGAGCCGGCGACGGACACGACGACGTAGGTCAGGAGCCCGCCGACCACGAGCACGCCGGACAGGATGGCCGCCGCGGTCGCCAGGGGCCGGGGCATGGCCCGGGCGTAGAGGTCGGTGAGCGGGTTGAGCACCGCGGTGAAGACCAGGGCCAGGAACACCGCCACGAAGACGAGCAGCACCTGGGTGACCGCCCAGAACACCAGGGCGATCCCCGCGACGACCAGGATCAGGCGCCACGACCAGCCCGCGGAGGTGCGCAGCCACGGCGGCGGCGCGGAGTCTCGCCACGCCGGGTCCCGGCGCGGGACGCCGGCCTGCGGCGCGGCAGGTCGTGGGGCGGGTCGTGGCGCGGGGTCGGGCACCGAGTCAGTCTGCCTCACCGGGGGCCGCCGTGCCGGGTGCGGGGGCCGGGGCGACGTCCGGGGCCGCCCCTGGGGCCACCCCGTGCGCCGCCGCGGGCGACGCCTCCTGCGCCGTCCGGCGCAGCGTGGTGAACACCGCCCAGGCCACCGCGGTGAGCGGGACGGCCACGACGGCGCCGAGCAGGCCGCCCAGGACCGATCCGGCGGCCACCACGAGCGCCATCACCACGGGGTGCAGCGAGACCTGCTTGCCGGTGATCAGCGGCTGGAGCACGTTGGCGTCGATCTGGGCGACCACGACCATGCCGATCAGCACGACCAGGGCGAGCACCGGGCCCTTGGCGGCCAGCGCGACGAGCACGCTGATCACGATGGCGGCGACGGGGCCGATCATGGGGATGAACGCGCCGAGGAACACCACGACGGACAGCGGGAGGGCCAGGGGCACGCCGACGACGGACAGGAAGATCCCGGCGAGGATGCCGTCGGACAGCGCGACGAAGAACATCCCCCGGGTGAAGCCGGAGAACGAGGTCCAGCCCGCGGCCGCCGCGGCCTCCCACCGGTCGTGCCGGTCGGCGGGGACGAAGTCCAGCGCCCAGCGCCACATGCGGCCGCCCTGGGTCAGGAAGAACACGGTGCAGAAGATCGCGAGGACGACGGCGGTCGCACCCTCGGCGACCGAACCGGCGCTCTCGGCGGCGGTGCCCGCGTAGTCGCCGGCGTGGGCCTGGAGCCAGGCGCCGCCGTCCTTCAGCCAGTCGCCGGGGGTGCCCAGCCCGGCCAGCATCGGGACGCCGGTGAGCAGCTGGGCGAGGTCGGTGAGGCCGGTGGCGAACTCGGTGGCGAGGTCCTCCCACCGGCTGACCACGGACGAGACCACGTAGGTCACGAGCGCGCCGACGGCGAGCACCGCCGTCAGCAGGGACGCCGCCATGGCCAGGCCGCGCGGCATGACCCGGTCGTAGAAGTCGCCCAGCGGGAGCAGCACGGTGGTGAAGACCAGGGCGAGGAACAGGGCGACGAACACGACCTGGACCAGGCCCACCACGTAGAACACGATGGCCACGGCCGCCACGATGCCGACCAGCTTCCAGGCCACCTCGCCGGCGGTCCGGATCCACGGTGCGCCGAAGGTGCTGGTCGGCGGCGCCGGTGCGGCGGCCTGCGCCGGGGCCTGTGCCGGGGCCTGCCCCGGGGCCTGTTCCGGGGCGGCGGGCCGCGGGGTGGTCGGCGGCTCCGCCGCTGTCGTCGGCGCTACCGTCGGCGCGTCAGCCGTCATCGCCATGCTCCCAATTTTGTTATGGGCGAATTGTCCAGGGCGGACCCTAGCGGCGCGGCGCTTCTCCCGACAACTCCCCTCACTCCCCGGTCAGCCGACGAGCGGCTGCCCCGTCAGCGCGGCGAGGTCGCGCGCGGTGGGACGTGCGCCGGCACCTGGGCCGGCACGCGAGGCGGCCTGCGCCGTCGCGTGCCCGGTGGCACGCGCGACGACCGCGTCGCGCCGGTCGTCCTGCCCGGTGGCGCCGGGCGGCAGCAGGGCGGCGACGGCGCGCACCACCGCCGGGTCGGACGCCGCGTCGGTGAGGGCGCCGGTGCGGCCGAGGGCGAGCTCGGCCGCGGCCGCGGTCCCGGCGTCGGGCGAGGCGGCCAGCAGCTCCAGCGACAGCGCCGCGGCGCCGAGCACGCCGGCGCCGAGCACGGACTGCAGCACGTCGCGGTCGCCGAGCAGGCCGGCGAGCACGGCGTCCTCGGGAGCCGTGCGCACGAGTGCGACGGGACGCGCCGCGACGTCCTCCCCCCGGCGCGCGGCGAACCGGGCCGTCAGCTCGTACCTGCCGGGCGCGGGGAACAGCGGCACGCTCCCCGACGACAGCAGCGGCACCGCGGCGACCAGGCGCCCACCCGCGGGCAGGTCCACGGATCGCGGCGCCGAGTCGGCGGGCCACGGCCACGTGGCCCGCACCGGCGTGCCCCCGGCTCCCGCGACCTCGATCTCCAGGTCACCCTCGACGAGGTTGAGCCGGGCGCTGACGGTGGCGGGGCCGCCCGTCGCGACGAGCTCGACGTCCACGAACGCGATGCGGTCGAGCGGGAGGGAGGCCGCGGCGGGCCGGAGTCGCAGCTCCAGCCCGCCGCCGCCCCCGCCGCCCTGAACTGTGTCTGTCACTGTGTCGATCCTTTCCGGCATCCATCCTCCCGTGTCGATCCTTCCCCGTGCGGTCCACGTGTCGCCCGGTCAGCGACCCTGCGGCTCGGTGAAGTCCGCCGCGACGCGCTGCGCGGCGGCGAAGTCCTTCCCCGCGGCCGTGCGGGCGCCGCCCTTCGCGCGCGCCTTCAGCGCCGCGATCGTGTCGGCCACGACCGGCGCGTTCTTCTCGGTGGGGCTCGCGACGGTGACCGCGAGCGCCGCCGCCCGTTCGGCCGACCGCCCCGACAGCGCCAGCTCGAGGAAGTGCGTGGCCTCGTCCGGGGACGCGATCCGCACGTCCTGGGCGCGGACGTCCGTGAACGAGCGGGTGAGCGAGTTGGCGAGGACGAGGGCCCCGGCCGCCCCGGTGTCGGTGTCGCTGTGCTGCTCGGCCAGGTCGGTGAGGACCGCGCGGGCCGAGGCGTCCGTGGCGAAGTCGCCCAGGGCGATGGCACGCCCGACGCCCGGCGTCAGCGTCTTCGCGCTGATGTCCACCTCGGCGTCGGTGGCCGGGCCGCGGACGTCGACCGTGACGGGTGCGGAACGCACTGTGGTCAACGGGTCCACCTCGAGCTGCGCGGCGACGGTGTGCCGGCCGGGGGCCGTGAACGTGACGCCCTGGTTGGTGAAGAACACCTGGACGTGGTTGTGGAGCGACTCCCCCGGCTGCAGCACGACCGTCGGGCGCGGGCCGCAGCCGATCGCGACGTCGACGAGGTGCTGCAGCGAGTGGTCGGGCGGCGTGTGCAGGAAGACGAGGTCACCTTCCGACAGGTTGATCAGCGTCGTGACCGTGCGCGGCCGGTCCGACACGTTGGTCAGCGCGACCTCGGCCGTGACGTACTCGCCCACGTACGCCTGGGCGGACATCGCCACCGTGAGCTCCAGGCCCTCGTCGCCCGTGTCGCCGCCGAGCCCGGCGACGTCGACCGGCGCCGGGAGCCCCGCCGACAGGTCGCCGTGCCCCCACCCGAAGTTCTTCCAGCCCGGGCGCACCTGCGGGTCGGGCGAGTGGATGAGCGACGTGCGGTCGTGGTCCGAGAACACGAACGCCGCGTTGCCCGGGTACGGGTTGGCCGCGGTGGCGAAGCCGATGACGTCGCCCGTCTGGTTCATGATCTCGATGCCGATGCCGGGGTTGTGCACGTCGTGCTTCGGGTGCCACAGGTTGAACGCGTGCCCGGCCTCGTGCACGAGCGTGCGCAGGAACGCCGCGGGCACCTCGTCGAGCGGGCGTCCACGCGCCGGGGCCGCGATGACGGAGTCGTTGCCCAGCCGCACGTCGGCGAAGCCGGCAGCCCCTTCGCGTGGCACGGTGTCGTCGTCGAACATGATCCCGAACAGGCCGCCCTGCGACGAGCCGACGAACAGCCACAGCCGCCACCCCTCGCCGGGGACCGCCTGGCGGTGGCCCGTCATGAGGGTCGCGAGCTCGGCGTTGGTGAGGTCGGCGTCGTTCGGCACGGCGATCTCGTCGGTGACGACGGTGACGTCCCAGCCCGCGGTCGCGTAGACCGAGCGCACCGTCGCGGTCGCGCCCGTGCCGACGGTGGCGGACGCCGGGAAGGCGCGGTTGACCATGGCGTCGACCTCGATGCGGCAGCCGCGGTACATCGGCGACGTCTTGCGGGCCGTGACGTTGGTGACGGTGCCGCCGATCGACAGCGTGCCGGTCATGCGGTCCGAGGGGCCGAGGAACCTGGACGCCGTCGTCACGACCAGCGGCCGACGACAGCTCAGGGTGAGCGTGCCCGTGTCGGTCGAGACGAACTCCTGCGTGGTGCGGTTCCACAGGTGCCGCACGATCTGCACGGTCAGCGTGCCGCCGGCGTAGGTGGCGCCGTTCGACCGGAAGTACCAGGAGTACTCCGACGCGGGGAAGGTGGGATACCAGCGGAACCCCAGCAGCGGGAAGGCCAGGGCCGCCGGGTCGTCGCCCGCGGCACCCGCCTCGCCGGATGCGGTCCCGAACTCGGCGCCGTGCTCGACGGTGTCGGCGTCCGGCCCTCCGGCGACGGGACCGACCCCTCGGGCGACGGCGCCCGCGAGGGGCCCCGGGTCAGGGATCGGGAACGGGCTCGGGATCGGGAGCCGCGGCTCGAGGACCGGCGGGAAGACCCGCCGGGAGTACATGTCGCCCGAGACGCGCAGCGACGAGGCGCCGACCTCGATGCGCATCGCGCCGCGCACCTCGGGGCCGAACACCGTGCGACGCTCCAGCTCCAGGAGCCACGAGCCTTCCAGCGTGCCGATGGGACACGGCCGGGTGAGCAGCTCCGGCCGGATGACGGGACCGACGACGAGCTGGCCGTCGGCGTCGAAGGTGAGGGGCGCGGTGCGATACCCGCTTCCGTGCCCGTGGTGGTGCGCGGCGGTGGCCTCGTCGCCGCATCCGCAGTCGTGGTCCATGGTCGTGCCCTCTCTCCTGACCGCGGACGCGGCCGCTGACAGGAAAGAGAGCCGGCGGGACGTCGCTGATGGCCCCGGCGTCGACAATCACCCGGTCGTCGTGCGCCGCGCGGTCGCGCTAGGCGCCGTAGCCGCCGTCGATCCTCAACACCGCGCCAGTCACGTAGGAGGCCTGCGGGCTGGCGAGGAAGACGACGCCCGCGGCGATCTCCTCCGGCCTGCCGTACCGCCCCATCGCCGTCGTCGGAAGGAACCTGGACGCGGCCGGGCCGTCGGCGGGGTTCATCTCGGTGTCGACGAACCCGGACTGGATGACGTTGACCGTGATGCCCCGGTGGGCCAGGTCGCACCTGCGAGCTGGGCAACGCCGATCCGGAGGTCCTCGCGCACGCCCACCAGACCTACGAGACGTCCACCGCGCTGATCGCCGACTGCGTCGCGCGGGCCCAGCGCGAGGGCGACCTGCCTGCCGAAGCGGATCCGGTCGCGCTGGCGCGGGCCCTCCTCGCCGCACAACAGGGATCGTGTTCATGGGCCGGACCGGGCTGGACACGGCCACGCTCACCGCCACGGCACGATCACTCGCGGCTCAGCTCCTGCCGGGGCGCACCGGCGACTGAGCTTCCGCGATCACCTGACGTACCACCGATCACCGACAGGCAACAGTGGTGCGCCTCGGCGCCAGACCTGCTGGATGTTCAGTGAGTCTGCGATGCGCGTGGTGGGGTCGCCGTCGACCAGCAGGAGGTCGGCGCGGAGCGACTCACGGATCCGCCCGCGGTCGGAGAGGCCGAACCGTCGTGCCGGCGTGGACGTGGCGGCGCGGAGCGCTTCGAGCGGGGTGAGTCCGGCGCGCACGAGGAGCTGCAGCTCGTGGTGGACGCTCGCCCCGTGCGCCATGCCGCCGAACGCCGGCAGGGGGAACGACACGTCGGTGCCGACGAGGAGGTCGACGCCCGCGTCGTGGAGCGCCTTGACCGAGGCGAGGACGTCCTGCAGGCTCCCCTGCGGATACCGGTCGTAGCTGCTGCGGAGCGTCGCGGTCCAGGCGTCGTCGAGCCGGGAGCTCACGCGCGGGTCCGCCGCGAGCTCCGTCGCCGGTATGCCCATCATCGACGCGTTCAGGACCACGCAGGGCACGACGAAGGCACCTGAGCCGGCCACGGAGCGGACGATCTCCGGCGTGTGCGGCCGGTCCATGAAGAGGTGGACGAGGCCGTCGATCCCGCCCGCGATCGCCGACGCCGTCGCGTCGACCGTGAGGGTGTGTGCGACGGTCAGCAGGCCGCGCCGATGCGCCTCCGCTACGCCGGCCGCGATCGTCGCGTCACCCAGCAGCGGGAGCCCCGGGGCGCCCTCGACCGAGCCGTCGTCGATCATGAACTTGATGTAGTCGGAGCCCGCCGCCTCGAGCTGCGGGATGAAGGCGACCGCCTCCTCCGGGGTGGTCGAGAACGGCATCACGACGTCGGACCAGGACGATCCGCCGTCCTCGCCCTCCGCGCCCTCCCACGGGGGCGCCTCGTCGTCCTCGGGATCGCCGTCGTGCCCGCCGTCGCCCATCAGCTCGCTGGGGTGTCCGCCAGGGGGCGTGATGCCGAACCCTGCGGAGCGGACGTCGGCGACACGGTCATTGCCCGTCACGTGCTCCCGCCGTTGCCGCGTGAACATGCCCTGCATCTCCAGCTCGGTCGTGACGCCGAACGTGAGGGCGAGCTCGAGCGCCTCGACCGACGTGTGCACGTGGGCGTCGATGAGTCCGGGCAGCAGGGTCGAACCGGCGGCGTCCACCACGTCGGACCCGTCCGGGGCCACGCCCCCGACCTGGAGGATCCGGGGGCCCTTCCAGCACCACCACGCCGGCGTCGATCACCTCCTCGCCGTCGAACACGCGTGCGTTGACGATCGCAGTCCTGTCCATCTCGTCCTCCTCGTTCGTTGTGACAGGCAGGACGCTAGCACGCATTTCCGTAGTCACTACAGAATCCGAGTCGCACCAGAATTGGTCTCGGTACACGTTGCGGTCTAGGATCGGGCGCATGGCAGCCGGAACCGGACTTCGCGCGCGCAAGCGAGCACAGACCCGCCACGCCCTGCACGAGTCGGCCGTCCGGCTGTTCCTGGAGCGGGGATTCGACGACGTGACCGTCGCCCAGATCGCCGAGGACGCCGACGTGGCGCTGACGACGCTGTTCACCTACTACCCGGACGGCAAGGTCGCCCTCGTCTTCGAGCAGGACGAGGACCGCGCCGCCGCCCTCGTCGACGCCGTGCGGAAGCGCCCCGCAGGGGCCGATCCGCTGCGCGCCGTCGAGGCGTTCATGGCGAGCCGGCTGCCCTTCGAGGCCCACGACCGCGAGCGCAAGCGGCTCCTGGAACTGATCCTCTCGACCCCGCAACTTCGGGCGCACGTCCGGAAGAAGTGGACCGACTGCGAGGACGCGCTGGTCACGGTGCTCGCCGACGAGTGCCGCGAACCCGCGGACGCAGCGGTGCGCGCCCTGGCCCGTCTCGTCCTCGAGAGTCCCGACATCGCGGCCCGCGAGAGCACGCCCGGCGAGGCCCTGGCGATGATCTTCGCGAACCTTCGGCGCGGCTGGCGATACGACTAGCGCCTGCGACCGGGCAGGCCACCACCCACAGATGGTGTTGGGTGACCTATTTTTGGCGAATTCATTTGCCAGACATTGTGCAGGTTGGGTGAAATCTCCTATAAAGGTAGCGATCGAGCCACAACTGGCGTGGCTCGACGGACCTTCAGAGGAGCTACCCGATGAAGCACCGTCTGTTGCGCGTCCTCGCCGCCCTGGCGGCGACGAGCCTTGCCACGTTCGGGCTGGTGACGACGCCGGCCCTGCCGTCGTACGCCGCCGGCGAGTCCTACGTCGCCCTGGGCGACTCCTATTCCTCGGGAACCGGCACCAGGACCTACATCAACGACGGCACCGAGTGCCTGCGCTCCACCTACGCCTACGCCAGCCTGACCGCGGCGGCCAAGGGCTACAGCCTCAACTTCCGGGCCTGCTCGGGAGCGGTCGTGGCCGACGTGACGAGCACCCAGATCAGCGCACTGACCTCGGGCACGAGGTACGTGACCCTCTCGGTGGGCGGCAACGACGCCGGGTTCGCCGACGTGCTCACCGAGTGCGCCCTCCCCGCGTGGGCCAGCGACTGCGCCGGGACGGTCGCCGCGGCCCGTGCGTTCATCTCCAGCACCCTCCCGGGCCGGCTCAACACGCTCTACGCCTCCGTCAGGACGAGGGCACCGAACGCGAAGGTGGTCGTCGTCGGCTACCCGAAGATCTTCATGGGCGAGGACTGCAACCTGGCGACCTTCTTCAGCCCGGAGGACGAGACGGCGCTCAACAACGCCGTCGTGCACATCAACTCGGTCATCTCGGCGGCCGCCTCCGCCAGAGGGTTCACGTTCGTCAACCCGGTCAGCCGGTTCACCGGCCACGCCGTCTGCGACTCGACGGAGTGGATCAACGGCTTCTCGAACCCCGTCCAGGAGTCGTACCACCCCAACCGCCTCGGTCACGCCAACGGCTACCTGCCGCTCGTCAGCGGCGTGCTGACCGGCGCGAGCGTCGCGGCGACCAGCACGGTCCTCGCCGAGGCGGAGGCAGGCGCCGCGGAGCAGGCGAAGCTCCAGCAGAAGTACGCCACGGCCGACCGCAAGATCAAGCCGAAGCTCTTCCAGCCCCCCACCAAGGCCAGGCTGGAAGAGCTGGCGAAGGAACGGGGCGTCGACTTCGACACGTGGTGGGCCGGAGTTCAGCGTTCGGAGCGAGCCACCGACCTGACGCAGTGAGCGACGGCGTCTGACGGGTTCGCAGCCCGCAGCAGGGCGGCCGCGCCCCGTGGCCGGCCGCCCTCCCGCGGATCCGTATGCTCAGCGCGTGAACGGCGCGCGCACCCGACCTCGACCGAGCACGTGGATCGTTCTCGCGATGGTCGTCCTCGCGGCCGCCTGCGTGCTGAGCGGCCTGCTGCCGGCACAGGACGCCCGGGCCGTCGGCGCGCGCACCGCCCCCGTGCTCGGCTTCGTGGTCGCCATCACGATCGTCGCCGAGCTCGCGCGCGACGCCTCGGTGTTCGAGGTGCTCGCGCAGCTCCTCGGCCGCTGGGGCCGGCAGCGGATGGTGGTGCTGTGGGTGTGGGTGGTGCTGCTGGCCGTCGTCAGCACCGTGTTCCTGTCGCTCGACACCACCGCGGTCATCCTGACGCCGCTCGTCGTGCTGCTCGCGCAGAGCATCGGGATCTCACCCCTGCCGTTCGCGCTGGCGACCATCTGGCTGGCGAACACGGCCTCGCTGCTGCTGCCGGTCTCCAACCTGACCAACCTGCTCGCCGCGCCGGCGTTCGGCGACCACCCCTCCGCCTTCGTGGCGCTGAGCTGGGCACCAGCCCTCGTGGGCGTCGTGGTGCCCGTCGCGCTCCTGACGGTCCGGTACCGGCGCGTCCTGTTCTCGACCTACCGGGTCCCCCCGCAGCGCGTCCCCTCCGACCCCGTGCTGTTCTGGGGCGCGGGGCTGGTGCTCCTGGTGCTGCTGCCGCTGCTCGCGCTCACGCCGCACGTATGGGTCCCCGCGACGGCCGCCGCCGTCGTGCTCGCCGCCCTGTTCCTCGTCCGACGGCCCGGCGCGCTGCGGCCCGCGCTGGTGCCGTGGCAGGCCCTCGGGATCGCCGCCTCGCTGTTCGTCCTGGTCGAGACGGCGCACGCCCACGGCCTCACGGCCCTCCTGACCGCGGTGACCGGCGCGGGCCACGGCCCGGGCGAGCTGCTGCGCGTCGCGGGGCTCGGCGCGCTGGCCGCCAACGGCATCAACAACCTGCCCGCCTACCTCGTGCTGGAGCCGATCGCCGCGGGCGACCCCGTCGTGCTGATGGCGCTCCTGATCGGCGTGAACCTGGGTCCGCTGGTCACGCCGTGGGCGTCGCTGGCGACGCTGCTGTGGCACCAGCGCGTCGTCGCGCTCGGCGTCCCGGTCCCGTGGCGCCGCTTCGCCGCCTGGGGCGTGGTCGCGGCGGTGCCGACCGTGGGCCTGGCCGCCCTGGCACTGTCCGTCGTTGGCTGAGTCGCCGGACAGGGCCTTCTCCCCCACCCGACGCTCCTGCTTGGTACGTTCCTCGGCGTGACCTTGGAGAACGCCCGCCCGGAGACGGGGACCGGAATGTTCCTCTCCGCCGAGTGGCGCCGGCTGGTGATGCTCAGCCACGAGATCGATCCGGACGTCCTGCGCCCGCTCGTACCGCGCGGCGTCGAGCTCGACACCTGGGACGGCCGGCACCTCGTGAGCATGGTCGGGTTCCAGTTCCTCGACACCCGCCTGCTCGGCGTCCCCGCCCCGTTCCACCGCGACTTCGACGAGATCAACCTGCGCTTCTACGTGCGCCGCCGGGCGGACGACGGCTGGCGGCGCGGCGTCGTCTTCGTCAAGGAGATCGTGCCCCGGTGGGCGCTGGCCACCGTCGCCCGCGTCGTCTACGGCGAGAAGTACGTCGCGCGGCCCATGCGGCACAGGATCGACCTGCACGACGGCGAGGTCACCCCGGGCGGCCTGGTCGAGTACGCGTGGCACGACGCCGGGGACTGGCACCACCTGCGCGCCACGACCGACGGCCCGGCGCGGCCGCTCGTCGAGGGCTCCCAGGAGGAGTTCGTCACCGAGCACTACTGGGGGTACGCCGCGCAGCGCGGCGGCGGCTTTGTCGAGTACCGCGTGGAGCACCCGAGCTGGCAGGTCCGGCAGGCCCGCGACGCCGCCCTGGAGTGCGACGTCGAGCAGGTGTACGGCCGGCCGTTCGCCGAGAGCCTGGCCGCCGAACCGTTCTCGGCGTTCATCGCGGACGGCTCGCCCGTCGTCGTCCGGCGGGGCGCCCGGCTCGGACGCACCAGCGCCCCGCGCCGCGACCCGACCGACCGACCGACCGACCGAGACCACCGAACTCTGGAGCCGACATGGCAGACCTGACCGAGCACAGCCCCGCCACACGGGACATCCTCGCGACCTTCGAGCGCGCACGAACCCGGCTGTTCGGGCGCCTCGAAGGGCTGACCGACGCGGAGTACCACTGGGAGCCGGTCAGCGGCTGCATCAGCATCCGCCCCGGCGACGACGGCGTCTACCGCGTCGCCGACCTGTTTCCGCAATCGGGTCCGGACGAGCCGGACCCCGTCACGACGATCGCCTGGCGCATCTGGCACATCGGCAGCCTCTGCCTGCGCGGCTACGTGATCCACCTCTTCGACGACGCCCCCGAGTTCCCCGACCGCCACGAGTGGCCGGGCACCGCCAAGGAGGGCATCCAGGCGCTCGCCGACGACTGGGAGCAGTTCATCTCCCGTGTCGCCGCCATGGACGACGAGCGCCTGCTGGCGCCGATCGGCCGGGGCCCCGGTGGCTGGGCCGAGGAGACCTACCTGAAGCTCGCGCTGCACGCCCTGGTCGAGGTCTCGCACCACGGCGGCGAGATCGGCCTGCTGCGCGACCTGTACCTGCGCGAAGACGCCTGATCACACGTCCGTTCCCAGCGGGATCACCCGCAGTGTCGCGTCGCGCGCCGGCGAACGGGTCATCCGGCGGACCCCGGAGTCGTGGCCGTACCGGTCGTGCAGCGCCTGGTCGACCTCCGCCGCACGCCCGAGGTCCCGGACGAACGCGACAGCGATGCGGCGCCCGTCGACGTCGATCTCGCCGTGGCCCGACCGGACCGCGCCGCGGTACCAGGCTCCGTCGGGCCCGTTGAGCGAGCGGACCAGCTCGTCCTGACCGAGCCGGACGTGCCCGACGAGCACGAAGGACCGCAGCGTCCCGTCGTCGCGGGCTCCCGCGACGCGGATGAGCTCCGTCCGGGCGAGCAGGGAGAGCTCGTCCTCGGTCCACTGCCGGGTCTCCCGCGGGTCGGTCCTCACGGTGCCACCTGCGGGGCGGGTGCGAGCAGCGCCGTCAGGATGCGGGTCAGCTCGGCCCGGTCGCCAGGCCCGATCAGCGCCAGCCTGCGCTCGAACGCCGCCGCGAGCGCCGCGAAGGAGCGGTCCCGCGCGGCGACGCCGTCGTCCGTGAGCACGAGCCGGTGGCGCCGCAGGTCAGCGTCGTCGATCTCGCGCCGCATGAACCCCTTCGCCACCAGGTTGCGCACGTAGACCGTCACGCTCGCCTTCGGGATCACCAGCGCCGTGGCGAGCTGGGCCGGGTACGGCGACGCGGCCACCTCGGCGAGGACGAAGAACTCCTTCGGCTCCAGCCCGAGCTCCTCCAGCTCGGCGCTGCACTCGTCGAGCACGGCGGTGAGCAGGCGGTGGTTCAGCGTCCAGAGCTGCGCGGCGTCGACCGGCATGCGACCTCCTGGTTCCGGGTGGTACGGTCAATATAGTTCCAGACTGTACTACCCACCACTTCGGATTAACACATCATGGAACGACATCGACGCGAGAGGTTCTCCACCTATGCTTCAACACCTCACGATCCCCCGCGGGCCGATCGAGCTCGCGGCCGACCTCTACCTCCCGGACGGCCCTGCGGCGGAGGGCGCCGGGCTGCGGGCCGTCGTGCTCTCGACACCGGGCAGCAGCGTCAAGCAGCAGATCGGCGCGAACTACGCCGCCCGGCTGGCCGCCCGGGGCATCGCGGCGCTCGTGTTCGACCCCGCCCACCAGGGGCAGAGCGGCGGCGAACCCCGCGATCTCGAGGACCCCTACCGCCGTGGTGAGGACATCTCGTACGCGATCGACGTGCTCGGTACGCTGCCCGGTATCGACCCGCAGCGCATCGGCGTGCTCGGCATCTGCGCCGGCGGCGGCTACGCGGTGCACACCGCCCGGACCGACCACCGCATCAAGGCCGTCGGCACCGTGGTCCCCGGCAACATGGGCACGTCGTTCCGCGGGTTCCAGCCGCACGGCCCCGCGTCCGCGCTCGACACCCTGGCCGAGGCGCGCACGCAGGAGAACCGCACCGGCGAGCCGGGCCGGGAGCACTGGCTGCCGGACACCCTGCAGGACGCGGCCGCGGCGGGCCTGACCGACCCCGACACCACCCAGGCGATCACCTACTACCGCACCGAGCGGGGCCGCAACGAGCACTCGACCAACCGCCGCCTGGCGCGCGGGGACGCGCTGTTGCTCGGGTACGACGCGTTCCACCTGGTCGACCAGCTCATGACGCAGCCGCTGCAGGTCGTCCTCGCCGGGCGGATCGGCAACACGGGCTCCTACGAGGCCGGCATGCAGCTGTGGAAGATGGCCCCGAACCCCGTGGATCTCCTGGTCGTCGACGGCGCCGGGCACTACGAGATGTACGACGTACCCGAGTACGTCGACGCCGCCGTCGACCGGTTGGCCGGCTTCTACACCGACCACCTGTAGGCACTCAGACCTGGTTGGTGCCGCCGTCGACGTAGAGGTTGCTGCCGACGACATAGCTGCTCTGTTCCGAGGCGAGGAACGCCACGACCGCGGCGGCCTCCTCGGGCTGCCCCATCCGGCCCTTGGGCACGGTCGCGGCGACCTGCTCCTTGATGGCCCGAGCGGTCTCCTCGTCACCGAAGGCGGCGGCACCGCCGGGTGTCTCGATCCAGGCCGGCGAGACGACGTTGACCCGGATGCCACGCCCCTTGAGCTCGTTGGACCAGGTCCGCGCGAACGACCGGACCGCGGCCTTCGACGCCGAGTACGCGCCGAACGCCTCCATCCCCCGGTCGGCAGCCGTGGACCCGGTCAGGATCACCGAGGCGCCCTCGTTGAGCAGCGGCAGCGCCTTCTGCACGGTGAACAGCGTGCCCCGCACGTTGACCCCGAAGGTCTCGTCGAAGTGCTCCTCGGTGGTCTCCTCCAGCGTCACGAACGAGCCGACCGCCGCGTTCGCCACGAGCGCGTCCAGCCCCTTGCCCCGGGCCCGGACCGCGGCGTAGAGCCGGTCCAGGTCCCCCGGATCCGAGATGTCGCCGACGACCGCGGTGGCCCGGTCCTCCCCGATGGTCCTGACGGCCGCCTCCAGCTCGGCCTCGCGCCGTCCCGTGACGAACACGTAGGCACCCTCCTCCGCCAGCCGCACCGCGGTCGCCAGACCGATGCCGCTGCTGCCGCCGGTCACGACCGCTGTCCTGCCCTCAAGCTGTCCCATTGTGGATCTCCTCGTTGCCTTCCGTGGTGAATCTGCTCAGGCATCGATCCTGCGGGACCGCGGAGGTATCATCCATAACGGATGGTCCAGGATTCGTTACCGATAGTCCAGGAGTTGGGTGTTGCTCGGTTTCAGCGATCCGGTGGCTGACGCGATCAGCCTGCTCCGGCCCCGCACGGTCGTCGGACCGAGCCTGCACGCCGCCGGCGAGTGGGCGTTGCGCTTCGACCAGCTCCCGCACGTGCGGATCGGCGGCCTCGTGCGCGGCAGCTGCTGGCTGATCCTCGACGGGCACGAGCCGGTGCTCCTGCAGGAGGGTGACACCTTCATGCTGGGCAACCCGCCGCCCTATGTGCTGGCCAGCACGCCCGGCGCCCGGACGCGTCCCGCGCAGCAGCTGTGGGCTCGTGCCGAGGACGGGTCCGTGCGGATCGGCCCGGAGCCCGAGGAGGATCTGTACCTGTGCGTCGGGCACATCGCGTTCGACGACGGCAACGCCTCCCTCCTGACCGACCTCCTGCCGCCGCTCGTGATCGTCCGCGCGGCCGACCCGCGCGGCCTGGAGCTGGGACAGCTGATCACGCTCCTGGCCACCGAGGTCGAGGCCACCGCCGCCGGCGGCCCGCTGGTGCAGAGCCACCTGGCGCAGATCCTGCTCGTGCACATGCTGCGAGCGCACGCCGGTCAGACGGACCGGCCCATCGGCTGGCTGGGCGCCCTGAACGAGGACGGCATCGGCGCCGCCCTGCGCGCCGTGCACGCCGATGTCGCGCACTCCTGGACGCTCCAGGAGCTCGCCGACATCAGCCACATGTCGCGGTCCGCGTTCGCCCAGGCCTTCAAGAGCCACGTCGGCGTCCCGCCCCTGGACTACCTGATCCGGTGGCGCATGAACCTCGCGCGCGACGCCCTCGCCCGCGGCACGCTGTCGATCTCGGAGCTCGCGCGGGCCACGGGCTACCAGTCCGAGAGCGCGTTCAGCACGGCGTTCCGCCGCGTCGTCGGGTCATCCCCCTCGACGTTCCGCGACCAGGCACGCATCCCATAGGGGACGACGCTCCGGGCTATACCGTCGACAGGCCGTCACCGAGCAGCTTCGCACCGAGGACGAGCAGCAGAACGGTCATGATCGTCGCGTTGTTGTGGATCATCCAGGCCTTCAGCTCGTCGAGGACCTTCCCGCCCCGCGTCCCCATCGAGAAGTAGATGACCACGGGCGTCGCGACGCCGGCGCTGGCGACCACGGCGAACACGAGTGCGGCGACGATCGCCGTGCTCGCGTCCTGGGAGTCGCTCCCTGCCACCGCAAGGCCCCCGGACACGACGAGGAGCAGATTCTTCGGGTTCACCACGGCGAGCAGGACCGCGAGCCCGGCCGATCTCACCGGCGTGAACCCGTCGATCGCCGCCATCCACCCCGGCATCGGTGGGTCGACGCCGGGCTTCGGCCGGCCGCGCCACTGACGGACGCTGAGGAACAGCAGCGTGAGGCCGAGCACGATCTTGAGCCAGCCCGTCCACGAGGCCGGACCGTCGGCGTCCGGGCTCGCGTTCCCCGCGACGAGGGCCACGACCGCGACCACGACGAGCACTGCCACGAACCACGCGGCGACAAAGGCCAGCGCGTTGGCGCGCGCCCGCCTGCTCACGAGCATGAGCACCACGGCCACGATCGGCAGCGGGCTGACGAGCACACCCACCGCGACCGGCAGGGACTGACCTATCGCGCTACCCATGGGACCCCCTCCGAGCCTGACCAGCCAGGTCGCGACCCTAGGGGCGCGCGGCGACGGGGGTGTCACCCGATCCAGGTGACCCGGTCCTTCTCGCCGGAAGCTCCTTCTCGCCGGCGACGGCGGAGGCGGAGACGGCGGAGGCGGAGACGGCGGAGGCGGAGACGAGCGTCGCAGCGGCGAGACCGCCCCAGAGAACGGCCGGGCCATGGGGTGCGAGAGCGGTGATGACCGCCGGGGAGACGGCGAGGCCGAAACCCGTGGAGAGCTGGAGCCGCGCGAGCGCGCGCCCCAGGACGTGGGCCGGGGCAAGGACGGTGACGAGCGCGGTGGCGCTGCCCGCGTAGACGATCTCGCCGATGGTGCAGAGCACGGACACCGCGACGACGGCGGGGGCGGCCCAGCCGTGCCCCAGCGACGTGGCCACGAGGAAACCGAGGTAGGAGGCGCTGAGGACCGCGCCGGCGAGAGCCAGCGTCGTCCGCCGGGAGAAGCGGGCCATCAGGACGGTGACCGGCACCTGCAGGGTGACCACCAGCACCGTGTTCGCCACGAAGACGGCACCCGACCACACCGGGGAGGCGTCGAGCTGGGTCACCAGGACGAGCGGGAGCGCGACCTCGGGGACGTTGAGGCAGAAGGCGTAGACCACGTTGGCGGCCAGCAGCGCGCGCATCCGGGGTACCGGCCGACCGCCGCCGCCGTCGACCCCGTCGTCGATCCCGCCGTCGACCCCGCCGTCGACCGAAGCGGCTGCCGGACGGGCGCGCAGGCGGACGGACCACGCCAACGCGGCAGCGGTGAGGTACGCGAGCCCGGTGACGACGGCCAGCACCCGCAGCGCGGTGGTGCCACCCACCAGGCATGCGGTGGCCAGCAGCGCGCCCACGCCGAGGCCTGCGTTGCGCAGGGCCCGCGCTGCCGCGAGCGCGGCGTCACGTTCCCGGCCGTGGGCGACCGTGGCCACGAGTGCCGCGTGGGCGGCCGGCCACGCCTGGTTGCCGATGCCGAGGAAGAGGGCCGCCGCCGCGAACGGCCAGAGGTGTCCCGCCGGCGTGGCGAGCAGCAGCGCGACGCCCACCACCCGCACCAGCATCGACGCCGCCACGACCGTGCTGCGCGCGCCCCGGTCCAGCCATCGGCCGACCGTGGGCAGGCACACCAGACCCACGACGATGCCGACCGTCATGGCGATACCGGTGGCCGGCGCGGACAGCTCGAGCACGGTCACGCCGTAGAGCAGCAGGAACGGCCGCATCATTCCGGTGCCGAGCGCGTCCACGGCCAACGCGGCGGCGTAGCGGGGGCCGCCGGAGGCCCGGACGAGGGCGCGGACCTGGATCCTGGTGGTGGTTGCCATGGCGTCACGGTGCGTCCGGCTTCCCGGGCAGGGCACGTCGATTGACGGACACCGTCAACCGACGCCGTCGCCGGCCGGCTGGTCAGGAATGATCAGGGGGTGACGTTGAGGATCGACATCAGCGGCCTGCCGTCCGAGCGACTGCGGTTCGCCGCGTCCCCGCTGGCCGAGCTCACGGCGATGCTGCACGTGCTGGCCGAGCCCGGGCACCATCCGCGACACGCCCACTGGGCCGCGGACGTGTGGGCCGGGCTCCGGCCGGAGCTCGCCGAGCGGCTGCGGGAGGCGGAGTTTCTCTGGCGCTCCTCACGAGCCGATTTCCTGGTCCCCGCCCGTCCCCGGCCGACCCTCGTCGACGAGCTGGACGACGTGGACCGGATCGACGACGAGACGTACGTGACGTCCGCCCTCGTCACCACCTGCGGCAGCAACCGGGTCCACTTCGCGGGGCCGTCGCCGCTCGCCGACACGACCGCGCGCGAGCGGGCCCTGGACCTCGCCCAGGCCCGCGGCCCGCAGCAGGAAGCCTTCGCGGAACGCCTGCTCGCAGATCCGGTCGCCGTCCGCGCACGGGTACGCAGCACCCTCGAACAGTGCGCCGAAGCGTTCTTCGACGCCGCCTGGGCGGGTGTCGCCGTGCGACTCGCCACCGACCTGCGCCTGAAGAACGACCTGCTCAGGCGCCAGGGCACCGCGGCGGCGCTCGCCTCGGTCTCCGACGCGGTCACCCTGGCACCGGACGGCGACAGCATCGTCGTGGACAAGCTGCAGGACAACGCGACCGCGGCCCACGGCACCGGGCTCACCTTCGTCCCGAGCGTGTTCGGCCGCCCGCACCTGATGGTGGTCCATGCCCCCGGGTGGCAGCCGGTGGTGCAGTACCCGGTCGCCGAAGCGGGTCCGGCGGAGCCCGTCTCGCTGGAGACGGTCACGCTACGGCTGGAGGCGCTCGCACATCCGGTACGACTGCGGCTGCTGCGTACCCTGGCCCGCGGCCCGCACACCACGAGCGAGCTGGCCCATGCCTGGGAGCTCTCGCCCCCGGAGGTGTCCCGCCACCTCGCCGTCCTGCGCCGTGCCGGGCTGCTCACGGGCCGACGGCAAGGTCGCTACGTCCACTACACGCTCGACCGGTCGGCGATGACGACGCTGGGCACGGAACTGCTGTCGGCGGTGCTGCGGTGAGTGGTCCAGCACCCGGCCCGTGCGCGAGCGGCGCCGTCAGGCCGGCGCCGGGCCGAGGGACCGCAGCAGCCTGCCCATCTCGCCGTAGGCCTTGTTCCGGTACGCGACCAGCGCCTTCACCTGCTCCGGCGTGTAGTCCCGGGTCAGTCCCCTGCCGTTCTTCACGCCCTTGCGGTCGCCTGCGACGGCGTCCTTGATGAGGTCCGGTGTCGCGAGGCGTTCGCCGAAGTTCTCCTCGAACGTGCGGAACCCGCCGGCGTAGACGTCGAGCCCGGCCTGGTCGGCGATGGCGAACGGCCCGAAGAACCCGAGACGGAAACCGAAGGTGGTGCGCACCACCGTGTCGATGTCCTCGGGCGACGCGATGCCCTCCTCGGCGATCGACATGGCCTCCTTGAGCAGCACGTACTGCAGGCGGTTCAGGACGAACCCCGGCACGTCGGCCACGAGCGCACCCTGCCGGTCGGCCCGGGCCAGCAGCTCGCGCACGACCGGCACGACCTCCGGGTCGGTGCGTTCGCTGAGGACGAGCTCGACCCCGGGGATGAACGGGGCCGGGTTGGAGAAGTGCACGGTGAGGAACCGCTCCGGGTTCGCCACCGCCTCCACCAGTACTCGCGCGGGGATGGTCGAGGTGTTGCTGCCGATGATCGCGTCCGTGCGTGCGGCCGCCGAGATCCGGCCGAGCACGTCGTGCTTGACCTCGACCGACTCGAACACCGCCTCCTCGACGAAGTCGGCGTCCGCGACGGCCTCCTCGATCGACGCAGCGGTGGTCAGGTTGGCGCGGATCGTCTCGGTGGCGCCGGGGTCGTAGAGGCCCACGTCCTCGAACTCGCGCGCCTCCGCGAGCAGCCGCGCGTACGCGGCCTGCGTCGCCTCGGCCGAGACGTCCGCGATGACGACGGGCAGGCCCGCGAGCGCGAACGACTGCGCGATGCCCCCACCCATGTACCCGGCCCCCACGACGGCGACCGAACTGATGCTCGTGACCATGATGTCCTTCCTGAAAGCAGAACTGAGCAGCGATCTGAAACGTTTACCAACAGCAGTCAGCCGCAGGACGCCGGGTTCGGCGCCGGATCCCTCCCCGCGGCCGCGTCCTCGATCTCCCCGATCGCCATGACCTTGGGCGCGGACGGCGACGCCGGGTCGAACCGGTAGCCGAGCCACTCGCGGGTGAGCCGCCGGGCCAGCTCGATGCCCACGACGCGCTGACCGAAGCAGAGCACCTGCGCGTCGTTGGACAGGACCGCACGCTCGACCGAGAAGGAGTCGTGCGCGGTCACCGCACGCACTCCGGGCACCTTGTTGGCCGCGATCGCCACGCCGAGACCCGTACCGCACACGAGCAGGGCCCGGTCCGCCTCCCCGGCGCCGACCAGACGAGCCGCGGCGGCACCGACGTAGGGGTACGGGGTGTGGTCGTCGCTGCCGACGCCGACGTCGACCACCGAGGCGACCCGTTCGTCCGCCTCCAGGTCCCGCTTCAGGATCTCCTTGTACTCGTACCCGGCGTCGTCGCAGCCGATCACCAGTCGCAGGCCGTCCACCATCAGGATTCCACCTTCGAGGTCGTGGGCGCGGGGATGCCGGCCTCGGCACCCGCCTCGCCGAGCAGGAGGGCAAGGGACGTCGCCCCGGGGTCCGGGACGCCCAGGGACCTGGCCCCGAGCACCCGCGCGCGGCCCCGGCGGGCCGCGATGTCCTTCGTCGAGGCCGCGCCCTCGCGGGCGGCCTCGACCGTGGCCCGCCACCCGTCGGCGGGGGTCGCCCCCGCACCGGCGGCCGCAGTGAGCGCCTCGACGGCGGGGTGCAGCGCGTCCACCATCGTCTTGTCGCCGACGCGTGCGCCGCCGACCTCCTGCACCTGGTCCCGGGCCGCGGTGATCCCCGCGACGAGGTGGTCGAGGCCGACGCGGGCGTCCGCCGGGAGCACGTCGGCCAGTGCGAGCAGGCCCACGCCCCACAGCGCCCCCGACGTGCCGCCGGCCTTGTCCGCCCAGGCGTCGGCCGCGCGGCGCAGCACGGACGGCGCGTCCGCCCCGGCCGCGAGGGCGACGTCGGCCGCGTCGACGGCGGCGTCGATGCCGCGGCACATGCCCCGGCCGTGGTCGCCGTCCGCCGCCACGGCGTCGAGGTCACCCAGCATCTGCTCGGCGTCGTGCAGCGCGCCCTGGGCCCGGCGCAGGATGCCCGCCACCATGCCCGCCGCGGCGATCCCCTCGGGCGTGGTGGCCCGCACCAGCTCGGTCTCCGGCTCGGTGGGCAGCGGCGCGGGAACCGACGCGGGTGCGGGGCGCCACGCGCCGTGGTGGAACCCGGGCGTGTCGGCGGGTGCGAGCCACAGGCGCTCGAGCTCGTCGTCGAGCCACGTGACGGTCAGCGAGCAGCCGGCCATGTCCAGGCTGGTCACGTACTCGCCCACCAGGGGTGCGACGATCGTGACGCCGCGTTCCGCGAGCAGGTCGTGCACGCTGTCCCACAGGACGAACAGCTCCTCGTACTTGACCTCGCCGAGGCCGTTGAGCAGCACCGCGGCCCGCCCGTCCGCGTCGGCGGGGCGCTCGGCGAGCACCCGGTCGACCAGCTCGGCGGCGAGCGCCGCCGCCGTCGGCCTGGCCTCCTCGCCGACGCCGGGCTCGCCGTGAATGCCGAGCCCCCAGCCGGCCCTCCCCTGCTCCAGGCTGAACAGCGGGTGGTCGTGGCCCGGCAGCGTGCAGCCGTCGAACGCCACCCCGAAGGACTGCGTGCGTGCGTTGCCGCGCGCGGCGAGGCGGTTCACCTCCGCCAGGTCGGCTCCTTCCTCGGCGGCGGCTCCCGCGAGCTTGAAGACGACGAGGTCGCCGGCCACACCCCGCCGCTCGTGGGTACGGTCGGCCGGGGCGGACGCGACGTCGTCGGTCACCAGGAGGATCGTGACCTCGGTGCCCTGTGCCCGCAGCCGGCTGGCCGCGGCGCCGAAGTTGAGCACGTCGCCCGCGTAGTTCCCGAAGGTGACGAACACGCCGGCGCCGGCGTCGGCGGCGCGGCACACGTCGAGCACCTGGCGGGTGGACGGTGACGTGAAGATGTCGCCGCACACGGCGGCGTCGGCCAGGCCGTCGCCGACCAGCCCGGCGAAGGCCGGGTAGTGGCCCGATCCCCCGCCGACGACGACCGCCACCTTGCCGGGGCGGGTGCCCTCCGCGCGGGCGATCCCGCCGGGGACCTGGCGGAGCCGGCCGGGGTGGGCCTTGACGAGGCCGCGGAGGGCCTCGGGGACGAAGTCTTCCGGTCTGTTGTGGACGTAGGTCATCTCACCTGCACCTTTGCTCGGGGACCTGGTTGCTTGCTGACGAGGGTCACCGCCCGGCGCCCCGGAGCACCTCACGGATGTACTCCCGGTTGATGGCGGCGACGCCGAGGCTGTCCGACCCGTAGTGCTCGCACACGAAGACCCCCTCGAACCCCAGCTCGAGGGCCCGGCGGATCACGGCGCGATAGTTGACGACGCCCTGGACGAGCGGCGTCGGGTGCGTGGCGTACGAGCCCGTCGTCGGGTCCTCGTCACGCGTGTAGTTCTTGATGTGCCAGAAGTTGGTCAGAGGCAGGACCTTCTCGAACATCGTCGGGATGTCCTCGATCGGCCGGTGCAGGCGCACCAGGTTGCCCAGGTCGGGGTTGATGCCGACGTTGTCGCGGTCGACGTCCTGCACGAACCGCACCGCGAGGTCCGGGGTGCCGATGTACGTGTCCTCGTACATCTCGAGGCTGACCTGGACCCCGAGGTCGCGGGCGTGGTCGGCGAGCTCGCGGATGCGGCCCACGGCGAGGTCGTAGGCGTCCTTGTCGTCGAGGTCGTCGTGGTGCCCCTCGGCGAGCCAGAACCACAGGGCGCGCTCCTGGGCGGGCTTCAGCGCCTGCATGAAGCCGAAGTTGACGACCTCCGCGCCGAGCTCCGGGGCGCGGTCGATGATCGTGTGGCCGAAGCGCAGGTAGTCCTCGCCCCGCCCGGCGTCGATGACACTGCGCCGGGTGGTGGACACGGACGGGACCGACAGCCCCGTCTCCTTCAGCACGGCGAGCAGCTCGGCGAACCGCGCGTCGCTCAGCTCACCGATGGACAGCCAGGCGTCGGTGGGGTCGACGTGCGTGAAGCCCAGGTCGGCCACCTGCTGGAGCTGGGCCCGCCAGGCCTCGGCCGGCGCGTCCACGTTCGGGGTGCCGTCCGCCGTCGTCGACCCGAAGGACAGCATGTTGGCCGCGACGGGCCAGTTCTCGGCTGTGCGCATGTGTGATCTCCGTCGATCTGCGATGCCGGGCGGCATCGTGGTTCGGCCGCCGGGCGGATCGCCCGGCGGATGGTGCGGGTGTGGCGGGGCGCGGCCGACAGCGGCTCGGACCCGCGGGTGGTTCAGCCCTGCGTGTCCCGGAGCAGCTCGGTCCGGAGCAGCTCGGCCCGCGGCGCGGCGGTCGAGTCCCGGACGACGAACGTGGTGGCGATCTCGATGTGGTGGGAGTCGACGGGCCGGCCCTCGTGCAGCTGTTGCACGGTGAGCAGGGCCCGCCGGCCGATCTCCTCCAGCGGCTGCCGGACGGCGGTCAGGGGCGGGTTGGCCCACGACGCGAGCGGCGTGTCGTCGTAGGCCACGAGGCTGATGTCCTCCGGGACCCGCAGGCGGGCGCGCCGGGCCGCCTCCAGCACCCCCATCGCCTGCGCGTCGCTGCCCGCGAAGACCGCGGTGGGCGGGTCGGGACGCCGGAACCACCGCTCCGCGACCTGGACGGCCTGGTCGTGGTCGAAGCGGATCGGACGGACCAGCTCGGGCTCGATCTCCACGCCCTGCTGCCGGCAGTACGTGAGAAAGCCGTCCAGGCGCGCGACGGCGCTGAGGGACTCCGACGGCCCGGCCACCACCGCGATGTGCCGGTGCCCGAGCCGGACCAGGTGCTCCGCCGCGCTCCGCCCGCCGAGCCAGTTCGTGGACCCCACGGAGACCACGCCCTCCTCGGTGACGTCGAGCGGGTCGATCACCACGAGCGGGACGCGGGCACGGGCGAGGCTCGCGTAGACGTCCGGGCCGAGCCCGGAGGTGAGCACGATCGCACCCACCCGCTCGGCGGCGGCGAGCCGCTGGGCCCAGGCGGCGCTCGACTCCGGCACCCCGTTCGCGGACCTGCGGCGCACCCGCCCGACGACGACCTCCAGGCCCAGCTCCTCGGCCGCAAGCACCACGCCGCGCAGGATCTGCGACGCATAGGTGGTGTCCAGGGTGTCGACCATGAGCTCGACCGTGTGCGCCGTGGTGGTCCGGGAGGGCCCCCGGTACCCGAGCGCGGTGATCGCCGTCTCGACCCGTTCCCGGGTGTCCTCGGCGACGTCCGGCCGCCCGTTCACGACCTTGGACGCCGTGGCGGTGGACACCCCCGCGTGCGCGGCCACGGCCGAGAGGTTGGGGCGTGCCGGCCCGGTCTTCTTCGTCAAGGCTGCCTCCTCGTTCCGACCGTTTTATCGCCTGTCTCCGAAAAGTACAAGATGCCTTGCTTGCGCATCAGCCCTGCACAAGGGGGATCACGTCCCCCTTTTCCCTGAAAACCCGGGCCTGGAGCCGCACGTGGCGGGGTCGACGTTCCGAAACTTTTCGAACCGTCACCCCGCCTCGCACCGCCCTAGCCGCGCGCCGGGGTGACCGACAGCACCGACCACGCCGGCAGTTCGAGGTCGAGGTCGAGCACGCCGTCCCCGGACACCGTGAGGGTCGTGCTCCGCAGCGCGTCGGCGGCGTCCCGGAGCTCCGCCGTCTGCTTCCGGGTGAGGTTGAGCGGCTCCCCCATCCGGTGCCACGCCTCGGCCACGTTGCCGTGGTCCCAGTCGATCGACTCGACCGAGAACACGGCGCCCGGCGTGAGGCCCTCGACGGTGTGCCGGACCCGCCGGACGGGACCCCGCTCCGCCAGGCCCCGGGTGGCCGCGTAGGTGAGCTCGGACCCGACCCCCTGGCGGCCCATGTCGTCGGGGTAGTTGAAGAACACGGCGGAGACCTCGCGCGTCGCCGAGTCCCGCGTGATCGTCCCGTACTGCAGGGCCGCGAGGACCGTGTCGCCGAGCCGGGACAGCATCTCGAACGCGTGGAACGTCGGCTTGTGCAGACCCTGCTCGTTGACCATGCCGAACCCGCCGTGGAAGGGTCCGATGCCCGCGCCGCCCTCCTCGAACACGTCGGTGAACGTCCAGTACGAGACCGAGTCCGCGAGCGCCGCGCTCCGCAGGTAGGCGCGCGTGATGTAGGTGGCGGCGAACAGGGTGTCGTGGATCGAGTCGCGGCTGGACGGCGAGCTCGACCACTCGGTGATGTGCAGCTCGGCGTCGGGGAACGGGCTGCCGGCGATGAGCTTGCGGAGGGCGACCAGGTCGTCGTAGGTCGCGTCCACGTGGCGGCGGATGTGCCGCATCTGCCCGTTGGCCCCGAACGCGACGTCCGTCGGGTAGAGGTGGGTGGACAGGAAGTCGATGGGGACGTCGCGCGCGGCGCACCAGTCGATGAACTCCTCGATCCACACGGGCCGCCAGTCGAGGGCGTCGACGTCCTCCGCCTCGGCGGTCGCGTGCTCGACGGACCGGTCCTCCCACTCGCCCCGGTAGCGGTCGTCGGGCACGAAGACGCTCGTGGACGGTCCGCCCACCTTGAGCTCCCGGTCGATCTCCTTGATCGCCAGGGCCGTGGCCTCATAGAGCTCGAAGTACTGGGTCCGCGTCCCGGTCCAGAAGTGGGGCACGAGGTTGGGTTCGTTCCACACCTCGAACCGCCACTGCCGGACCTCGTCGAGGCCGTACCGCTCGATCCAGTGCGTCACGGTCGCGGTGACCAGCTCGACCCAGCGGGCCATGTCGGTGGGCGGGCTGCAGTGCGCCTTCCACCAGAACAGCGTCTCGGTCTCGGTGGCCAGCTCGCGCGGCATGAAGCCGAGCTCGACGAACGGGCGTGCGCCGGTCTCCAGGATGAAGTCGAACACCTTGTCGACGTAGCTGAACGTGTGCACCGGGGTGTCGAGCGGGACGGGCGGCCCGAAGCCGCCGCCGTCGTTGGCGCGGTAGACGAACATGTCGTCGTGGAACAGCCCGTGGAAGCGCACGAACCGTGCTCCCAGCCGCGTGACCGCCTCGCGGAAGTGAGCCTGCCAGTCGGCGCGCAGCGCCTCGTTGGCTCGTCCGGCGCCGACGCACTCGTTCCAGATGTGCCGCAGCGGGACGGCGGTGGTCGCCTCGCCGTCGATCGTCAGGCCGGAGGTCGTGTGGGTGTCCAAGGTTCTCCTCTGTCTTCTTCTCTACGTGTGGTTCGGGCGACGTGGGGTCCGGGCGACGTGGGGTCCGGGCGCGCCCCGACGGCGTCAGCCCTTGACGGCGCCGAGGCTGAGGCCGGACTGCCAGAAGCGCTGCAGCGAGATGAACGCGATGATCAGCGGGATGATCGTCAGCAGCGACGACGTGACGACGAGGTTCTGGAGCAGCTCGCCGTTGCCGGCCGTGGAGGCCAGCTTGTTCCACTGGTTGATGCCGACGGTCAGCGGGTACCAGTCGGGGTCCTTGAGCATGATCAGCGGCAGGAAGTAGTTGTTCCAGATCGACACGAACGAGAACAGCAGCACGGTCACGGTGGCCGGGACGAGCATCGGCAGCGCGATCTGCCAGAAGGTGCGGAACTCCCCCGCGCCGTCGATCTTCGCGGCCTCCAGCAGCCCGGTGGGGACGGCCTCCGCGGCGAACACCCACATGAGGTACAGCCCGAACGGGTTGAGGAACGACGGGATCAGCACCGCCCACGGCGTGTTCGTCAGGCCGAGCTGGGCGAACAGCAGGAACTGCGGGATGGCCAGGGCGATGCCCGGGACCGAGATGGCGCCGAGCACCACGAACAGGAAGACCCGCTTGCCGGTGAACTCCAGCTTGGCGAGCGCGTAGCCGCCCAGCGCGGCGAGGAACGTCGAGACGACCGCCCCGACGACCACGTACAGCACCGTGTTGAGCAGCCAGCGCGTGAAGATGCCGCCGTCGTAGGTGAAGACCTCGACGATGTTGTCGAAGAGCGCAAAGCGCTGGCCGAAGGAGAAGCCGAAGCTGGAGACGAAGTCGGCCTGGGACTTCGTGGAGTTGATCGTGAGCCAGATCAGCGGCACCAGGCAGTAGAGGGTGAACAGCCCCGTCAGGAAGGTCAGCGTGCCGCTCTTGCGGGGGTTGGCGAGGGTGTGCAGGCGCCCGCGGCGCGGGACACCGGCGGTGGTGGTCGTCATGAGAGGTCTCCGGCTGCTACTGGTCGAGGGCATTGCGCATGCCCCGGATCTGGACCGCGTACGCGATGGCGATGGTGAACGCGGCCATGACGAGGGCGAGTGCGGCCGCGTAGCCCTGCTGCGAGCCCGTGAACGCCAGGTTGAACGCGTACAGGTTGGGCGTGTAGTAGGTGGTGATCCCGCTGTTGGCCACCATCGACGGGAGGATCTGCGGCTCGTTGAAGATCTGGAACGTGCCGATGATCGAGAAGATGACGGTGATGACGAGGGAGCCGCGCAGCGCGGGCAGCTTGATCGCCCGGATCACCCGGAACTCCCCCGCGCCGTCGATCGCGGCCGCCTCGTACAGCTCCTGCGGCACGGCCTTCAGCACGCTGTCGAAGATCAGCATGTTGTAGCCGGTGAAGGCCCAGGTGACCATGATCCCGATCGAGATCAGCGTGGTGCTCGGCCGGAACGGGTCGATGTCGGTGCCGAGCCAGCCGTTGATGCTCCCGAAGAGCCCGTAGCGGACGCCGAGCATGAAGCCCCACATCAGGGTGGAGACGATGGCCGGCACGGCGTAGGGCAGGAAGATGGCCACCCGCATGAACCGCATGCCGCGCAGCCGCATCGAGTCCATCGCGAGCGCCAGCACCAGGGCCAGCACCAGCATGATCGGCACCTGGATCAGCGTGAACCAGACGACGCGGGAGACGCCGTCCCAGAACTGGGCGTCGCCGAACAGCTTGGTGTAGTTGGCCAGGCCCACGAACGACGATCCGCCGACCATCCGGTCCTGGAAAAGGCTGAGGTAGGCGGCGTAGGTGATCGGCACGATGAACACCAGGGCGAACAGGATCCCGAAGGGCGCCACGAACGCCCAGCCGATCTGTCGCGTGCGTCGCCGCCGGTACTGCTGCGGCGCCCCACCGGGCAGGGGCACGCTCGCCACCGCGGGGCGTGTCATGCGCTCCGTTGCGCTCATGACTGGTCCTTTCTCGTGTGTCGGTCGGGTGTCCGGCGGCGTCCCGCGCTCGCGCTGTCACGCGAGACGCCACCGGGGGGCGGTCAGTCGACCTGGAACCCCTGCTCGTTGCCGTACTCGACGGAGCGCTGCTCCCAGGTCTGCAGGACCTCTTCGAGCGAGCCCTCGCCCGAGGTGTAGAAGGGCGTGGCGATGTCGCCGTAGGTGCTGCGCGCCCACTCGAAGAACGGCGGGTACTGCCAGCCGACGGCGGCGATGTTCGAGGCCTCCGCGAGCACCTGGCCGGTCTTCTGGTCACCGAAGTAGGGGTTCTTCACGTCCTGGAACTCCGGGCTGTCCAGCACCGACTTGTTCGGCACGAACGCGCCGGCGTCGACGCGGGGCGGCAGGCCCTCGCCGTGCGTGAAGTACTCGAGGAACTTGTAGGCCGCCTCCTTGTTGGCCGCGGCCTCCGGGATCCCGAAGGACGAGCCACCGTTCTCGGCGCCGACCTTCTCGCCCTTCTCCCACTGCGGCATGAGGGCGACCCGGAAGTCGCCGGCGGCGTCCGGTGCGCGCTCGGGCAGGGTCGAGGTGAGCCAGCCGCCCATGTTCTGCGAGGCGAGCGTGCCGTCGTTGAGCGCGCGGTTCCAGTCGTCCGACCAGGCGCTGATCTTGGTGTTGACCAGATCCTCGTCGATCATCTTCTGCCAGAACGCGACCGCCTTCTGGGTCTCCGGGGCGGAGAAGTCGATGTGCACCGTGGTGCCGTCGACCTCGAACGGCCGACCGCCGGCCTGCCAGATCAGCGAGAGCAGGAAGAAGAGGTCGTTGGTGTCCTGGGTGATGTAGTAGTCGTCGCCCAGGGCCCGGATCTTCTTGGCGTCCTGGTAGTACTCGTCCCAGGTCGCCGGCGCCTCGTCGATCCCCGCCTTGGCGAAGGTCGCCTCGTTCCAGAACATCACGGCCGGCCCGAAGTCCGAGGGCAGGGCGTAGACGCCGTCGCCGATGGTCACGTTGTTCCAGGCCGACGGGACGTAGTCGTCCTCCAGCTCGGCGGCGCCCAGCGGGCCGAGGTCGGCGAGCTTGCCGGGGACGGCGAAGTACGGGACCGCGAAGTACTCGAACATCACGAGGTCCGGCACACCCGATCCGGCCTGGATCGCGTTGTCGAGCGCCTGGTACTCGTCGGAGGACGAGCCGGCGTTCACGACCTCGACCTCGATGCCGGGGTTGGCCTTCTCGAAGCCCGGGACCGCGAGCTCGACCGTGCCGTCCCAGCTCCACACCGTCAGCTTCACCGGCTGGTCGGCGCTGCCGCCACCGGCGCTCGCCGTGGTACCGCCCGCACCCGAGCACGCGGTCAGCGCGCCGGCCGTCGCGAGCGCGACGCCGACCGTCCACGCCTTGGTAAGAAGCCTCATCACCCTGTCCCTCCTCGTTGAGAGGTTGCGAAATAGTTTCGCAACTTTATCGATCAAGCACGGACTGTAGCGGCGACCGGATCAAGGCGTCAACGGTGGATTTCCTTTCGATGTCGTGCGATTCAGCCGATTGACGCCGTCCGAGCCGATCGATAGGCTCCGAAACAATTTCGACGAAGGGACACACCATGGCGGGCCGACCATCGAAGGAACGCGCGACGCTCGCCGACGTCGCACGACACGCCGGCGTCTCCACGGGCACGGCGTCCAAGGCGCTCAACGGGCGCCTCGACATCGCCGCCGACACGCGCGACCGCGTCCTCGCCGCTGTCGCCGCACTGGGCTACCGGCCCACAACGACCCAGTGGGAGCCGCCGGCCGCGCGCACCATCGCCGCGGTGTTCGACGTCCTGACCTCGCCCTATGTCGCCAACGTGCTGGACGGCGTCCTGGCCGCGGCCACGAGCGCCGAGACCAACCTCCTGGTGCGCGCGGCACCTGACCGCGCGGTGCGCGCCACCAAGGCTGCCGCCCGGGCGTGGGTGGCCGAGCAGAGGGAGTCCGGGGTGATCGGCATCGTCGGCATCACCCTCGCCAGGCCCAACGCCGTGCTCCAGGCCGCGAAGGAGGTCCGCATGCCGTTCGTCATGATCGACCCCGTCGACGTGGAGGCGCCCGGGACCGTCAGCGTCGGCTCGGCCAACTGGGCGGGCGGGCGCACCGCGACGGAGCACCTGCTGGACCTCGGGCACCGTCGCATCGGCTGGATCGGCGGCCCGGCGGCGTCGGCCGCCGCCCGGGAACGCCTGCACGGCTACCGGGCGGCCCTGGACTCCGCGGGCATCGAGCTGGAGCAGGACCTCGTCCGCAGCGACTCGTTCGCGATCGACACGGGCCTGGTGCACGGCCGCGCGCTGCTCGCACTGCCCGAACCGCCCACGGCGATCGTCACGGGCGACGACGAGATCGCCGTGGGCGTGCTCGCCGCGGCCCGGGAGCTGGACGTCCCGGTGCCCGGGCGGCTCAGCGTCGTGGGCTTCGACGACACGCCCCAGGCGGGCTGGACGTCGCCGCCGCTCACCTCGGTGCACCAGCCGCTGGCCGGGATGGGCCGCATGGCCGTCGAGACGCTGCTGACCATGGCGGACGGCGTCCAGCCCGCGTCACGGCACGTCCAGCTCGCCACCAGCCTGACCGTCCGCGACTCGACCGCACCACCGGCCCGCCGCCGGTAGGGCAGGCCGACGCAGCCGAACGCGCCCGGCGGGCGAAACCACGAGGGCACCGTTGACACCCGGCGCCATCCCCCCTACTTTATCGATAAATATCCCGGGGTGGCCGGCTGCTCAAGGAAGAGAACCAGTGACCGATCGACTAGGCAGACGCGCGGGCGAGCGTCGACTCGCGCACGACGATCCGGGCCGACATGACGGCCTCGACCACGTCGCCGTCCGGCGCCGCCCCCGTCTCGCCCGCCTCGACCCGCCGCAGCAGCAGCTCCATGATCCGCTCGGCCATCGAGTCGTTGTCAGGATCCATGGTGGTCAGGCGCGGAATGAGGTACTCCCCCTCCGCGTCGTTGTCGAAGCCGACCACCTGCACGTCCTCCGGGACGCGCAGCCCGACGTCGGCCAGCGCCCGCAGCGCGCCCATGGCCGCCGCGTCGGTCAGTGCGAAGGCGCCGTCGAACGCCACGCCGCCCCGATGCAGGCGCATCACCGCCTCGTAGCCGTCCTTCGTGGTGAACGAGGCGGCGTCCACGACGAGGCGCTCGTCGACCGGCACGCCGGCCTTGGCGTGCGCGCTGCGGTAACCGCGGCTGCGCAGGGTCGCCATGCTGTCGACGCCGCGGTCCGGGCGGCCGCCGATCAGGGCGATGCGCCGCGCGCCGTGCTCCACCAGGTGCGAGACCGCGAGCTCGGCGCCGCCGACGTTGTCCATCATCACGTGGTCGAACGAGCCGGCCAGCCGACGCTCACCGAGCAGGACCACCGGGACCTCGATGCCGGCCGCCCGCACGTCCGCGGTGTCGATCTGCACCGGGCTGAACACCACGCCCTCGTAGGGCCGCACCCGCTCGGGCGAGATCGCGTCGAGCTCGCCCTCCCTGCTGGCACCGGTCCGCTCGATGATGACGTGGTAGCCCCGCGAGTGCGCCAGCGTGTCCAGCCGCGCGGCGAGGTGCGAGTAGTACGGCCCGTCCAGGTGCGGCACCAGCAGCCCGATGGCGCCGCTCCGGCCCACGCGCAGCTGCCGCGCCGTGGCGTTCATCCGGTAGCCGAGCCGGGCCACCGCGTCGAGCACGCGGGCACGGGTGTCCTCACTAGCTCCCGGCCGCCCGTTGATGACATTCGAGACCGTCATCGTCGAGACGCCTGCTTCATGTGCCACGTCGCTCATCTTCACCACGCCGACCATCATGACACCCCGCGTCCGACGCCAGCGTCCGACCGTGCCGGTGTCACCCCGTGGCTCTGATCAAGGAGGATCCGAACCGCCGTGAAGCAGCTCCTGTACTCGAAGAGGCTCGCGCCCTATCTCTTCATCCTTCCCTTCCTCGTGACCCTCGCCGTCTTCTGGGTCGTCCCGCTGGGCCGGTCGTTCGTGATGAGCACCCAGGAGGTGCTCTACGGCCAGGCCACGTTCATCGGGCTCGACAACTACGAGCGGCTCTGGCAGGACCGCATCTTCTGGCAGGCCCTGTTCAACAGCCTGCGCTACATGGTCCTCACCCTCGTGCTGCTCATCCCGATCCCGCTCGCGCTGGCGGCGCTGATCAACTCGAACATCGGTAGCGCCCGCATCAAGGGGTTCTTCAAGGCGTCGATGTTCGTGCCCGCGCTGACCTCCGTCGTGGTGGCCGGCATCGTGTTCCGGCTCATCTTCGCGGAGTCCGACACCGCGATCATGAACCAGGTCGCCGAGTTCTTCGGCTTCGGCCCGGTCCGCTGGCTGCGCGGCGACGTCACCGGGCTCGTGGCCCTGCTGGCCATCGCCCTGTGGCGGTGGACCGGCGTGAACATGATGTATTTCCTGGCCGGCATGCAGGCGATCCCGACCGAGTACTACGAGGCCGCCTCCATCGACGGGGCGAGCAGGTTCCGCCAGTTCCTGCACATCACCGTCCCGAACCTGCGGCCGACCATCGTCTACGTCGTCACGATCAGCGTCTACGGCGGACTGGCGATGTTCCTCGAGAGCTTCATGCTCTACGCCGGCAACAACTCGCCCAACAACCAGGGCCTCACGGTCGTCGGATACCTCTACCGCAAGGGCATCGAGGAGAACGACCTGGGCTTCGCCTCTGCCGTCGGCGTGGTGCTGCTCGTCATCGTGATGACGATCAACATCTCCTACCTCGTCGCCAGCGGCACCTTCAAGAAGGAGGCCGCGTGATGGCCGCTCTCCAGGAACAGGACCGGGTGACGACCGCTCCTGCCACCGCCGTCCGACGCCGCCGCGGGCCGTCCGCGGCCGCGTGGATCCAGTCGGTCTTCCTTGTCGTGATGGCCCTGATCTCGCTCGTCCCGCTCCTGGCCATCTTCGTGGGCACCTTCCAGGACGGGAACGAGGTGATCCGGCGCGGCATGACCTTCGACGTCGACCTCGGCACGCTGAGCCTCGACAACTACGTCCTGCTGTTCACCGACTCGGGGCCCTACTTCCGCTGGTTCGCCAACACCCTCCTGCTGACGGTCGGGCAGGTCGCCGGGACCCTGCTGGTGAGCGCGTTCGTCGCCTACGGGTTCGCGATGTACGAGTTCAGGACCAAGACGCTGTGGTTCATCATGGTGCTCCTGGTCATGACCGTCCCGTTCGAGATGCTCATGCTGCCCCTGTACGTGCAGGTCAACGACATGGGGCTGGCCGACACCTACGTGGTGATCGCGCTCCCGTTCCTCGCGTCGGCCGTGACGATCTTCTTCTTTCGCCAGTACTTCCTGGGCATACCGAAGGAGATCCTCGAGGCCGGGCGCGTGGACGGCGTGAGCGAGTTCGGCATCTTCTTCCGGCTGGTCCTGCCGATCACCAAGCCGGCCATGGCCGCCATGGCGATCCTCAACGGGATGCTCTGCTGGAACAACTTCCTCTGGCCGCTGCTGGTGCTGCGCAGCCCGGAGAAGTTCACGCTGCCGATCGGCCTGAACACGCTCCTGACGCCCTACGGCAACAACTACGAGCTGCTGATCATCGGGGCCTTCTTCTCGCTGATCCCCGTCCTCATCCTCTTTCTCGCCTTCCAGCGCTTCTTCATCGAAGGAATCACCGCGGGAGCGGTCAAAGGCTGACCGCTCCTCAGATCGAACCTCAAGATCGAACGGAGAAAATACATGACCAGGCTACGGACGACGGTGTCCATGCTGACCGCCGCACTGGCGGTGACCGCGCTCGCCGCATGCGGCGGGAGCCAGCCCGAGGCACCCGTGAAGAACGCCGACGGCTCCACGACGCTGAACATGTGGACGTTCGCCGACGTGCACGCCACGTACTACGAGGAGATGGCCGAGCGGTGGAACGAGGCCAACCCCGACCAGGAGATCCAGCTCGAGGTCACCGTCTACCCCTACGACGACATGCACAACAAGCTGCAGCTCGCGGTGAACTCCGGTGAGGGACTGCCCGACGTCGTCGACATCGAGGTCAACAAGTTCGCCAACTTCGTCAAGGGCGACAACCCGCCCCTGCTGAACCTGACGGAGGCAGCGGCCCCGTACAAGGACGACGTCGTCCAGGCCCGCCTCGACCTGTACAGCAAGGACGGCAAGATCTACGGGTTCCCGACGCACGTCGGCGCGTTCACCACGTTCTACAACACGGAGGCGCTCGAGGGCGCCGGCATCGACTACACGACCATCAAGACCTGGGACGACTTCCAGGAGGCCGGGGTCAAGTACCACGAGGAGACCGGCAAGGCGTTCGGCGTCGCCAGCACCAGCGTCATGTTCCTCGAGCCCCTCATCACGGCGCAGCTCGGCGGGCAGTACATCGACGCCGACGGCAACGTGCAGGTGAACAGCCCCGAGGTCGTCGAGGCCCTCTCGATGATGAAAGACATGCAGGACGCCGGCGCCGTCTCCACGATCCCCGGCGGCAGCCCCGACTCCGAGGAGGCGTACGGCGCGATCAACGACGGCGACTACGCCGCGATCGTCTACCCCGCGTGGTACACGTCCCGGTTCGTCGACTACATGCCCGACCTCGCCGGCAAGGTGGCCATCGCCCCGGCACCGGTGCCCGACGACGCCGTCGTGCAGACCATCGGCGGCGGTGGCACCGGGGCGGCCGTCCCGGCCGTCTCGCCGAACAAGGACCTCGCCGCGCAGTGGCTCGCGTTCGCCAAGCTCTCCCCCGAGGCGAACGTCGCCGTGTGGGAGGTGCTGGGCTTCGACCCGGTGAACATGGCCGTCTGGGAGGACGAGGCCGTCACCAAGAACCCGGACAACAAGTTCAACAAGTACTTCCAGACCAACCTGTTCGACGTGCTGAACGAGGTCAAGGACGGCATCGGGCACTTCGAGTCGTTCAGCGACCCCAACTGGCCCACGGTCGACGACACGTTCCGCACGGTCACGCTCAACGAGATCTACGAGAACGGCACGCCGGTCCAGGAGG
Organism: Promicromonospora sp. NPDC090134; assembly: GCF_044746965.1. NCBI lineage: Bacteria > Bacillati > Actinomycetota > Actinomycetes > Micrococcales > Promicromonosporaceae > Promicromonospora > Promicromonospora sp. NPDC090134. The sequence continues at coordinate 208,590 of NZ_JBIVCZ010000009.1, forward strand.
CCCTGGACCAGACCCAGGCCGACCTGCAGAACCAGCTCGGCCAGTAGGCCCCGACGTCTGATCGCGCAGGCGGGGCGGCCACCGCGGCCGTCGCCACGGCAGCCGCCCCGCCTGCGCGAGGCATGCCCTCAAGCACCAACCACCGAGGAGTACATCACTCATGCTGTCCGCAACCGTCACCATCGACCCGGCGTTCGTCGTCGGACCGGTGCGCCCCCGTACGTTCGGCTCGTTCGTCGAGCACCTGGGGCGCAGCGTCTACACGGGACTGCACGAGCCCGGCCACCCGACGGCGGACGCCGACGGGTTCCGGGGCGACGTCGTCGAGCTCACCCGTGAGCTGGGCGTCTCGACGGTGCGCTACCCCGGCGGCAACTTCGTCTCGGGCTACCGCTGGGAGGACGGGATCGGACCGGTCGAGCAGCGCCCCCGCCGCCTCGACCTCGCCTGGCACTCGACCGACCCCAACCTGGTGGGCGTCGACGAGTTCATGCGGTGGTGCGCCCGGACGGGCGTCGAGCCCATGATGGCCGTCAACCTCGGGACCCGCGGCGTCCAGGAGGCCCTCGACCTGCTGGAGTACTGCAACGTGCCGGGTGGCACCACGTGGAGCGACCTGCGCCGGGCCAACGGGGCCGAGGACCCGTACCGGATCAAGATGTGGTGCCTGGGCAACGAGATGGACGGCCCGTGGCAGATCGGCCACAAGACGGCGCAGGAGTACGGGCGGCTCGCGGCCGAGACCGCGCGGGCGATGCGCATGGTCGACCCCGACCTCGAGCTCGTGGCGTGCGGCTCGTCGGGCTCGCAGATGCCCACCTTCGGCGAGTGGGAGCACACGGTGCTCACCGAGGCCTACGAGCACGTCGACCACATCTCGGCGCACGCCTACTACTGGGAGGAGGACGGCGACCTCGCCTCCTTCCTGGCCTCCGCGGTGAACATGGACCACTTCGTCGACTCCGTCGCCGCGACGGCCGACGCCGTGCGCGCGGCGGGCAAGCACACCAAGCACATCCACGTGTCGTTCGACGAGTGGAACGTCTGGTACCAGCAGCGCGCGGAGTCGCGCCCGCCGTCGGGCGACGACTGGCCGGTGGCTCCGGTGCTGCTGGAGGACCGCTACAACGTGGCTGACGCCGTCGTGGTCGGCAACCTGCTCATCTCGCTGCTGCGGCACACCGACCGCGTCCACGCCGCGTCGCTGGCCCAGCTCGTCAACGTCATCGCGCCGATCATGACCGAGCCCGGCGGGCGGTCCTGGCGGCAGACGACGTTCCACCCCTTCGCGCTCACCGCGCGGCACGCGGCCGGTGAGGTGCTGCGCCTGGCGGTGGACGCGCCGGTGCAGGAGACGGCGAAGTTCGGCCCGGTCCCGGTGCTCGACGCGGTCGCCACCCACGACACGGAGACCGGCGCCGTCGTCGTGCTCGCGGTGAACCGGTCGCTCACCCAGGACGTGGCGCTCGACGTGGACCTGCGTGGCTTCCCCGGGCTCCGGGTGGTCGAGGCGCTCACGCTGTCCAACCCCGACCACACGTGGTCGGCCACGGCCGACGACGCCACGTCGGTGCTGCCGCGCACGAACACGACGGCCAAGGTCTCCGACGACCGCGCGCACGTCGACCTGCCGCCCGTCTCCTGGTCGATGATCCGGTTCGAGCGGGTCTGACCAGGAGCGCACCGGCGGCGCGTCCTCTCGCCGCGCTCACGCTGACGAGAGGACGCGCCGCCTGCTCCCGGGCTAGCGCTGGAGCGTCAGCAACCCCGGCCGGTACGGGAGCAGGCCGTAGTCACCGCCGGAACTGGGCGACCGGCCCTGGTACAGGAGCTGCAGGTTGCACGGGTTGACCGTCATGGTCTGGTCCGCGGTGGTCCGGAGCAGCTCACCATGGCTGATGTCGTTGGTCCAGGTGGCACCGCTGTTGGCCTTGCCGGCGAACGGGTTGCTCTCCGTCGCGGCCTGCGGTGTCCACGACCCGGAGAGGCTGTTCGCCGTGAACGAGCGGAAGTACCGTCCGTTGGTGCCGATCGCCTCGACGATCATCAGGTACTTGTTCTGGTCCTGGAGCTTGTAGACCTGGACGGCCTCGAACAGGTTGTTCGTGGTGTCGCTCATGATGGTCTCGTAGGAGCTGCCGAAGCTGCCCGGGAAGTTGCCGATCGGCATGCTCGCCCGGTAGATCTTGCCGTTGTCCCCGGCGAAGAACAGGTACATGTTCGTGCCGTCGCCGATGAGCGCCTGGTCGATGGGCCCGGTGCCGGAGCCGGAGATCGATCCGGTGAACAGCGGGCTGGCGGCCGACCAGCCGTTCGCGTTCGTGGGGTCGCTGGAGGTCCGGTACATGAACGGTGCCGGCCCCCACTGGTAGGCCAGCACCCAGACGTTCCGCGGCGCGAAGTAGAAGAGCGTCGGGGCCACCGTCGCGGACGACATCGTGTTCTGCGTGGCGCCGGCCATGCTCGACCAGTTGCTGAAGGGGCTGAAGTTCATCGAGCCCCACGACGTGCCCGTGTCGTGCGTCGTCGCATAGACGAGCTGCTGACCGTTGTAGGGCGCCACGGTGAAGTCCTTGAGCGAGACCCAACCCGCCTTCGGCGTGGCCAGGACCCCGGTGGAGGTCCAGCGGTAGGTCGACGGCAGGTCGCAGGTCGACGTCGCGTTGCTCACGAGCGAGGCGTCGTCGAGGTAGATCCCGTCGGTGCCCGCCGCCGTCTCCACGTAGAACGAGGCGGACGACAGCGTCCCGGACCAGGACACCGTCGCCGTGCCGGTCAGCTGCGTCCAGCCCGAGGAGCTCACCGCGCCCTGGGCGAGGTTGACGTAGCTCGTCGAGCCGCCCGCGGTCACGGCCAGCGTGACCCGGCCGGTCGGCGTCCCGCTCTGGGAACGCACCCACACGCTCGCCGTGTAGCTGGTGTTGTTGGTGAGCACGGACGTCACGGTCTGGGCCGGGCCGTTCCACGCCGCGGTGCGACCGGTCCGCAGCAGCGACCGGGTTCCGCCATGGACCGGGCTCGTGCTGGACGTCACCGTTCCGGCGCCGAAGGCCGACCAGCCGGTCGTACCGTTCTCCAGGTCCCCGTTCGTGAGCAGGTTGCTGCTCGCCGCGGCCGCCGGTGGGACCTCGGCGGGCCCTGCGACTGCCGGGACCAGCACCAGGGCCGTGGCCAGCCCGAGCACGAGACGTGCGATGGACTTCCTCATCCTTCGCTCCTTTGCCTGTCGGGGCGCGGCCGCCGTCGGCTGCGCCTGGGCATTGCGTGCTGCCGCTGCCGACGGTGCGGTCGGCACCGTGGCTCCGGGGAACCTGCAGCGCGGGCCAGGACGTGTGAGCGCTAACATCGTTGTTGCGGGAAGGCACGCGGGCAGCGGCAGATTTATCGATACAGTAGCGGGTGCCTCGCGCTGCGTACAGGTCCGGCACGTACCCGGCCAACCGACATCTGGTCGACAACAACGCCGGTCAGACCGACATCCTCGATGGATCCGTACAGTCAGGGTCGGTTCGGGTCGGAATGCACCACCATGAAGAGCGACCAGGCGGGTGCGGCCGGGTCGTCCGGGCGGGCGGCGAACTCGTCCAGCAGATCCTTGAGCCGGGTGCGGAACTCCTCCATCTGCGGCGGTGGCAGGCGCAGCGCCATCCTGGTGCCCTCGGCCGCGGTCGCGGGGACGAGGGCGAGTTCCTCCAGGAACGCGTCGAGCATCGACCGGTCCAGCGCGGGCGCTTCGAGGTGCCAGCTCTTGCGTGTCGCCAGATACGGGATCTCTCGTGCGCCGCGCGCGCCGCGCCGCTCTTCCTGCGCCTCCAGGAACCCGGTGCGGACCAGCGTCCTGGTGTGGTGCAGCACGCTGGCCGGGTCTCGGCCGAGGATCGCCGCGATCTCCTTGTTCGTGTGCGGCTCCTGCACGCAGATGCGCAGGATGCGCAGGCGGAGGGCGGAGGCGAGTGCCTTCGCCTCCGCGTCGGTCGCCGGCCGGCGTTCGGTCATGACCAGCAGCCTACTGAAGAGCGGGCAGCCCGTTGACGGGCGGGGCCATAAGTGATTGACAAACCCCAATCACTCGTCCAGAGTGCTGCCGTGCGCTTCATCTCCTGGGGATCCGCGGATCTCCCGCCACGCCCACCGGCGCCCGAACAATCGAGGTCAACCATGCCGAACCGTCCCGGAACGACCGGCGGGATCGCCGCCCCCGAGAGCCCCGAAGGACAGGCGGACGCCCCGCCGAACCGGCGGACGGTGTCCTGGGTCAGTCCCGTCGAGGCTCCCCCGGGGCCCGGGGAGAGGGTGAACGACTACGACAGCTTCGCCGAGGCGTACGCGGCCGAGAACGAGACGAGCCTCCTCAACGCCTACTACGCGCGCCCCGCGATCGTGGACCTGGCCGGCGACGTGGCGGGCCGCCGGATCCTCGACGCCGGCTGCGGCGCCGGCCCCGTGGCCGAGGTCCTGCGCGAGCGGGGCGCCGTCGTCGCCGGCTTCGACTCCAGCGCCGGGATGCTGGAGCTGGCCCGGCGGCGCCTCGGCGACGGTGTGGTGCTGGAACGGGCCGAGCTGGGCGGCCCGCTGCCCTTCGCCGACGCCGGGTTCGACGACGTCGTCGCTTCCCTGGTCCTGCACTATCTGGAGGACTGGACGACGGCCCTGGCCGAACTGCGGCGCGTGCTGAAGCCCGGCGGCCGCCTCATCGGGTCCGTCCACCACCCCTTCGTCAGCCATCTGACGGCACCGCCCGGAACGGACTACTTCGCGACCCGCTCCACCTCCCAGTGGTGGGAACTCGGCGGCACCAAGAACCTGATGACCTTCTGGGACCGGCCGCTGCACGCGATCACCGACGCGTTCACCGCGGCCGGGTTCCGGATCGACGTCATCAGCGAACCGGCCCCGGGACCCGGCGCCCGTGAACGGTTCCCGGAGGTCTTCGCGCAGAAGGAGTCGGGCAAGTTTCTGTGCTTCCTGTTCTTCGTTCTCACGAAGGCATGAGCTCCGCCCGGAGGGGCGGGCTGTCGGCTCAGGAGCCGGCCTCACGCACGCCTCGAACGGCGTCGCCGACGTCGAGGACCATGACGCCGTCGACCTTCTCGATGGTGCCCTCTCCGAAGCGGACCCACAGCGGGTAGGCCCCGCCGCCGCGGGCGAAGGTGACCTTCTGCGAGGAGGCCGGGCTCGGGGCGGAATCGAGCTCCACCACGATGTCCGGACCGACATCGTCGGTGGATCCCTACACCTGGGCTCACGGCCAGGAGGTCCCCGCGGGCGCCGCAGAGAAGTTGACCACCAGCGCATCCCGGAGCACCGGACGCTTGTCGGCCACGTTCCCGTACGCCCGGCGCGCGCTCGGCCAGGGCCGTGACGAGCTGCTCGCGCCGACGGCGGACGGCGGTGTGGCGGCGTCCGACCAACCCTGAACCGGCCTGCTCACACCCCGGAGGGGGACCCCGCCCGCTGGATCCCGGAGAGCAGGATGCCGGCGAGCATGTCGGCATAGTCGCCGGGATCGACGCGATCGCCACGACGATCTCGCCGGGCTCGCCTGCGACGAAGGAGGCGCTGGTCACGGAGGACCTGTCACGGCGTCGCGCGCCTCGGCCGCAGAGGACCGTGCGGCGCTCAGCCGATGCTGTCCGCCGCAGCTCGCAGGGCGGCCAGCTCGTCCTGGTCGGACAGCCGGGCGACCGCGGCGATGTCGCAGATGTAGCGGCGGCGTTCCGCGGGGATCGCCTCGGCGAGCCGCGCCGGGTCCTCCCGCAGGACCCGGTAGATCTCCAGGCCTGCCGCGTAGAACAGGTCGACGAGCTTCGGCTCGCCGACGGCGTTGCGCAGCACGTTGCCGGGGTTGTGGTCCAGCCCGCCCCAGAACGGGATGGACCGGGCGGCCTCGGCGTCGAGCTGCTCCGCCTTCCTGCGGACCACGGTGATCGGGTCGTCCGGCGCGGCGGTGTTCCAGCGGTCGACGACGGCCTCCGCCTCCGCCTGCTGGACCGGCGTCAGGAACTCCATCACGGTGATGCGGCCCCCGCCTGCCAAGGGGGCGTCGAGCTCGATGCGCGGCAGGAGCGGATGCCCCTCCAGGGAGCGGCACAGCTCGACGAAGACCCCGTAGGCCGGCTCGAACGGGCTGACCCTGGCGACGAGCGCGCCGTCGGGCGACCGCCAGACGGTGGCCCAGTCCCCGAGGCCGCACACGTTCCAGCCGCCGGCAAGGAGAAGGCCGGAGGCCTCGCGGTGCGGCAGGCCGCGCAGGGCGTCGACATCGAAGGAGCTCACGCCCGGCAGCCTAGAAGGGGCCGCCCTGCGTTCCCAGGGAATACTCGCAGGAAGAGTCCTGGTCACCCGCGGCGCCGAGAGATTCGGCTACGGTCCGGGTGACGTTCGAACCAGTCCACGACGAACGGGCACACGGCCTCGACGGAGCGGTCGCCCCGCTCCTCGAGCACGGCAACGGCCCGGTCCGTCAGCTCACCGGCATATCCGTGCCCGCGGAAGGCGGGCTCCGTGAAGGTGGCGGTGAAGGCGACCGTGGCGCCGTCGTCCCGGTACTCGAGCGTGCTGACCAGGTCCTCGCCGAGATACAGGGCGTACCGGGAGTTCTCCTCGTCGTCGGTGAAGCGCAGTTCCTCGGTGTCACGCGCAGGGGGCCCTGTCAGGCCCCCGTCCGGAAGGGACTCTGGTTCGCGGGTGCTGTCGTCCATAGCGTCGGTAACCGCTCGTCGGTGCCGACTATTTCTGGAGGAATCGTCTCAGTACAGGATGGCCGCCTGCTCGCGCGGCCACGCCAGGGTGGCGTAGATCTGGACCATCGCCGCCTGCTCCAGCAGCTCGGTGTGCTCGTCCCCGGCGTTGAACAGTCCGGTCGCGGGTTCGCGCTCGGTGCGCCACTGGTGGTCGGCGTAGTCCGCCATGGCGTCCCGGTACGTCGTGCCGCCGGTCACGGACTCCAGCAGGAGGAGGTTCTTGAACCAGATGGAGTTGAAGAACATCGGCTGGTCGGCCAGCCGCCCCTCGGTGACGTAGTAGCGGTAGGACGCCTCCGCGACCGCCTTCGCCTTGGCCAGGTACCGCTTGTCGCCCGTCGCCTCGTACAGCAGCGTGTAGGTGCCCAACGGGACGCCCTGGTTGTACGACCACTGCGTACGGTCGACGGTCCCGTCGAGCTTGATGTTGTCCCAGTAGAGGCCGTTCGGCGCGAGCAGGTGCTCGTCGGTCCACCCCACCATCCGCTGCGCCCAGTCGAGGTAGCGCCGCTCCCCCGTGATCATGTACAGGCGGGTGGCGAGCTGCGCGCCGGGCATCGTGGAGACGGTGTTGCGGTCGGTGCTCCAGGTGGCCTGGGTCCAGAACACGCCGCCGGGCGCCGGGTGCGACGGGTCGGTGTCCCACCCGGAGACCACGAGCTCGAAGATCTCCTCGGCACGCCTCAGCGCCGCCTCGTCGCCGGTCGCCAGATGCTGCTGCACCTTGGCGAGCGCGACCCACTCGTTGTCGTCGTAGAACATGTCGCCGCCACCGCCGTACGGGGCGCGCGGGTAGGAGTCGTAGCCGGGCAGCCCGGTGGTGCCACCGCCGGCATTCCAGAAGTGTTCCTGCCCGCGGGCGACGTCGGCGAGGTCGTCCTCGAACGACCGCCCCACGGCGCCGGACAGCCCGGTGAGGTCGAGCGTCGCGACGTGCGCCTGGGAGTGCGGCCACTCGAACGAGTAGGTGCGGTCGTCGGCCCCGCTCGGGTACCGCTCGCGGTAGAGGCCGGAACCGTCGCTCGCGGCCATGTACTCCTGCATCGCGTCGTACGACGCGACCGCCCGCTGCACCTGCGTGCGCTGCGGCACCGCAGGGGCGTCGCCCTCCTGTGCGTCGGCGGGGGCCGCCGTCCCCAGCGCGCAGGCCAGCGCGACGACCGTAGCGGCAGCTCTGGTGAACCTCATCGTTCGCTCCTTCGTTCGGTGGTGCTCGGTCACCGATGTCAGCGCTGTCATTCCGGTGGACAAGGTGTTCGACCGTGGACAAGGGGGTGGTCAGACCCAGCCTCGCGAAGTCTCCTTTGACTCGGACAGGTCCTGAAACACCTGGCGGCCAGGCTAGGGGAAACGGACCTGACCGGTCAACGAAGCGATCCGGCCCCGTCAGCCCCGGCCTCGCAGGCAAGACACAGCAGCGTCGACTCCACGACTCCGCGACGCACGAAACGCTGACCCAGCTCGACCGCGACCTCGTCGCACTCCGGACACATCCAAGGGCCGCCGGCGCCCTCCCGCACCGAGTCGATGATGTCCCGCCATCCGCTGCTCACGGCGAGGACTCTATCCGGGCGCCCTCGGAAGAGTGGTGTGAGCTGCTACGACGTCATGCGCTGTCCGCTGCGCGAGCGTCGGCGTCCAGGGGCACCGCGGCACGAAGGAACTGCATCACCCTCTCCGCCGGCACCTCACACGGCTTGAGCACGGCGCCGTCCGCGGTGAACCAGATGTTTGCGCCGAGCCCTTCCGCGCCGCCGAGGCGTTCCGCCTCGAACGAGACAACCTTGCCTCCGGCACGCGTGGTTCGCGTCACTCCCCACGTCTGCCCTGCCACTCGCGCACGCGACCAGCCCTCGGGCAGCGCCCCGATCAGCGCGTCCAGCCCTTCGTCCCGCGACTCGCCCATGTGCTCGCCCCTCCCGCCGCGTGGTCGCCCCGGAGCCCGAGGCGCACCCGCCTCAACCTCGCTGGGCGGGCGGCTTGTTCCCGACGGCGACGGCCTGGCACGCGGAGGTGCCAGAGGGCGACCGAGGAGCGGTCTCACCCGTCGTCGACCGATGAGATGCGGTCACTCAAGGGGTCGGACAAGTATCGATCGACACACGACGAAGGGCACACGATGAGCGACACGAGGGTGTTGGTGGCCGGAGCGAGCATCGCTGGACCCGCGCTGGCCCACTGGCTGCGCCGACGGGGAGCCGAGGTGACCGTGGTGGAGCAGGCACCCGGACTGCGTCCGGGCGGTCAGGCCGTGGACGCGCGCGGGGTGGCCAAGGAGGTCATCCGGCGGATGGGGCTCGACGCCGCGGTGCGCGCGGTCTGCACCGACACCGCCGGCGCGTACACGGTGGACGCGGACGGAAAGGTGCTGGAGACGTCTCGCGCGGACGAGAACGACGGCGACGGGTACATCTCGGAGATCGAGGTCCTGCGCGGCGACCTGTCCCGGGTGCTGTACGAGGACACGCGCGACGGCGTCGAGTACGTCTTCGGCGACCGCATCGCCGAGCTCACCCAGGACGCGGACGGGGTGGACGTCACCCTCGCCGGCGGCGACCGGCGGCGCTTCGACCTGGTGATCGGCGCCGACGGACTGCACTCGGCGCTGCGGGCGGCGGTCTTCGGGGCGCGCGAGCAGTTCGTCCGCCACCTCGGACTCGTACTGGCCTTCTACACGGTGCCCAACGAGTTCGGACTGGACCGCTGGGCCGTCGACTACCACGAAGCAGGGCGCTCCGCGGGCTTGCGGCCCGTCCCCGACGCCTCCCGGGCAATCGCCATGCTGTCCTTCCCCGCGGCCGGCTTCGACATCGACTACCGCGACGTCGGGGCCCAGAAGCGTCTTCTGCGCGAGCAGATGGCCGGCGTCGCCTGGGAGACGGCGCGGATCCTCGCGCACGTGGACGACACACCGGACTTCTACCTCGACCAGGTCGCCCAGGTCGTGATGGACCGCTGGCACCTCGGGCGCGTGGGGCTTCTCGGCGATGCGGCGTTCAGCGCGTCGCCGATGTCCGGGGCGGGCACCGGGCTGGCCCTGGTCGGCGCGTACCTGCTGGCCGGGGAGCTCGCCGCCGCCGACTGGGACCCGGCGGCCGGGTTCGCCGGCTACGAGCAGCGGATGCGCCAGTACGTCGAGGACAACCAGGAGATCGGCCGGATGCACGTGCAGATGCTCGCTCCCCCCGACCCGGAGCCCGAGCCGGGCCCGGAGCCCGACATGGACGCACTCATGGCCCTGATCGGACGTGCGGTCGGAGGTCCCGAGCTGCCCGACTACGAGGGCGTACCGGACTCCGGCGCACCGTCGCGGCCTTCGTCGACCTGAGGTCACCTGACTCCGCGGGCGGCAAGCGCTTCACCGACCTGGTCTGCGTGCTTGAGCACCATGACGAGGAACGGCAACGCGAAGTGCCGAAGACTTCGGCCGCCGCCGCGGGCGCGCTGCGCCTCTCGCACGTCCCGGGCAAGGCGGGCGAGCACGGGCAGCGTGCTCAGGGTCACGGAGAGGGTCAGGGCCGCCCGCTGGGGATCGAGGCCCAGGCGCGCCAGGGGCCGCATCGCCCGTTCGACCGTGTCCAGCAGCTCGGTCGCCGGGGTGGTGAGCGTGAGCAGGCCGGCGAGCGTGATCGCCGTCGTCACCCGCGTGGCGTTGGCGACGGCGTGCTCCGGGTCCAGGAAGACGAGCTGGCCAGCGAGCGTCACCACGACGATCCAGCGGGCGGCGAGGGCCTGGCGGCCGAGCTCCCGCAGCCCGATGTCCGGCACCGCGTAGCAGGCGACGCAGACGGCGGCCATCACGCCGGCCGCCCACCAGGTGGGCGGGAGCAGGCAGACGGCGAGCACGACCAGGAGGAGCAGTGCGGTCTTCCGTCCGGTCGGCAGCCGGTGCCAGGGCCCGTCCCCGGGCCGGTACAGGGTCACCACCGGATGCTCGCCTCGTACGCGGCCAGCACGTCGTCGGGCGCCCCGACCTCGGTCACGGATCCGTCCTGGACGAGCACCGCGACGTCGCAGCGTCGCGCGAGCGCCAGGTCGTGGGTCACCAGGACCAGCCGGTGCGCCGCGTCCTGGAGCAGGTGGTCGGCGACCCGGCGGGCGTTGGGCGCGTCGAGGTAGGCGGTCGGCTCGTCGGCCACGACCAGCTCCGGGTTCCGGACGAAGGCGCCGCACAGGGCGAGGAGCTGCTTCTGCCCGCCGGACAGGTCGTGCGACGACCGGTCGGCGAGGTCCGCGAGCCCGAACCGGCCGAGGGCGGCGGTCACCCGCTCGGCCCGCTCCTGGCGCGACAGCTTCTCGGTGCGCAGGGAGAACGCGACGTCCTCGGCCACGGTCGGCATGACGATCTGCGCGTCCGGGTTGCTGAAGACGACGGCGACGCGCCGCCGCAGCTCCGCGACCTGGCGGGCCGGGTCCAGGCCGAGCACGCGCACGGTGCCCTCTCGCGCGACGGCCAGGCCGCTGAGCAGGCGCGCGAGCGTCGACTTGCCCGAGCCGTTCTCCCCGACCACGGCCACGGTCCGCGCCCGCAGGGACAACGTCACCTCGCGCAGCACGTCGGTGTCGCCGAGGCGCACGGTCACGTTCCCGAGCTCGATCCCGCTCATCGGACCACCTCGAACACGGCGGCGACGCCCAGCCCGCCGCCCACGGACGCGGCGGCCACGCCGAGGGTCCCGGCGGGCGCGCCCTCGCGCACGAGCCGGCCGAACAGCCGGACCACGCTGATCGCGCCGCTCGCTCCCCAGGGGTGGCCCAGGGCCAGCGCTCCGCCGTCCGCGCACACCCGCGGGTCGTCGTCGGCGATGCCGAGGCGGTCGAGCACGGCCAGCGACTGGGCCGCGAACGCCTCGACGATCTCGAGGGCCGCGACGTCGCCCACCCGCGCGTCGGCGAGGTCGAGGGCCGCCAGCACGGCGGGCGCCGCCCCGATCCCGGGGAGCGCGGGGTCGCAGCCGACCACCGCGTGACCCCGGAGGAGGAGGCCCGGCGCGTCGTCCCGGAGCGCGTCCGGCACGAGAGTCACCGCGGCGGCCCCGTCGCTGATCCGCGTGGCCGTGCCCGCGGTGAGGGTGCCGCCGTCGAACAGGGCGGGCAGGCGCGGCAGCAGCCGTTCGGCGACGCCGATGCTGTCGTCCGCGGTCAGCCCCGCCACCGGGACGAGCTCGGCCATGAACCGCCCGGCGTCCCGGGCGGCGCGCGCCCGGCGATGGCTGCGCGCGGCGTGGGCGTCCTGCCGCTCGCGGCCGATGCCGTCGGCGGCTGCCAGGTGCTGGGCGGCCTCGACCATGTCGGGGTCCGGCCACCCGTGCGGCGCGAACGGCGCGCGCGAGTACGGCGCGCCGTCGACCGACCGGACCGGAGCCGTCGAGGCGCTCTCGACGCCGCCGGCGATCCGGGCGCGGGCGTCTCCCGCCCGGATCGCCGCGGCGGCGTCGAGCACGGCGGCGAGCCCGCTGCCGCACTGCCGGTCCACGGTCACGCCCGGCACCTCGACGCCGAGCCCGGCGGCGAGCGCCGCCACCCGGGCCGGGTTGCCGCCGGGGCCCATGCAGTTGCCGAGGACGACGTCGGCCACGGCCAGCGGGCGACCGGCGGCGACGTCCGCGTCGGTGAGCGCCGCGCGGACGACGGGCGCGGCGAGCCGTTCCACGTCGAGGGTTGCGAGCGCCCTCCCGCGGGTTCCGACCGGGGTCCGGCGGGCGGCGACGACCACCGCGTCAGCCGACAACTCTGCGCACCTCCCCCGCGAGCACCCGGCGGAGCACCTCGGCGCGCGCCGGTTTTCCGGCGGCGGTGCGCGGCAGGTCACCGGCGAACCAGATCCGGGGCCGGTGCGACGGGCTCATCCCGGACGCCGCCGTCTCGCGCAGGAGGCCGGCGCTGACCGGCGCGCCGCCGGCGGCCGGTTCCACCATGGCGGCGACCAGCGCCCCGACGCCGCCCACCGGGTAGCCGAAGACGACGGCGTCCCCGACCCCTGGCAACCCCCGGAGGTGCGCCTCGACTTCCTCCGGGATCACGGTGGCCGAGGCGCTGATGATGGCGCCGTCCGCGCGGCCGTGCAGCGTGAGCGCCCCGTCCCTCAGGTCGGCGAGGTCGCCCACGGTGGCCCACTCCCCGTCCGTGCGCAGGGGCCCGGCGTCGCCGAGACAGCCGAGGGCCACGTACGGCGACCGCACCCAGACCTGACCGTCGCGCACGTCGACCGCCACCCCGGGGAACGGGCGCAGCCCGGCGCCGTCGTCGGCGGCCACGAACGAGAGCTCGGCCGCGCCGTAGTAGGCGACGACGCGGATGCCCCGGGCCTCGGCGAGCGCGCGGACGTGCTCGTCGAGGTGGGAGCCGCCGACCAGGGCGGTGCGCACCCGCGGCAGCGCCCCGCGGTCGAGCAGGGTGCGGAGCGCCTGCGGGGTGCCGTGGAACGCGGTGGCCGCCGCGAGGCCGCCGTCGTCTCCCGGGAGCACGGGACGCGGACCGCCGGCCAGCGCGTGGGCCAGCGAGAACAGCGTGAGCGAGGACGAGGCCGGTGCGGGCAGTGCGACGACCGGCTCGGCGCCGGGCGTCGAGGACTCGTCCAGGAGCGCGGACACGGCGGCGAACGACCGCTCCCACGACTGCGCGGTCCGCACCACGATGCGGGCGGTGCCGCTGCTGCCGGAGGTGAGCGTCGCCCAGGCCGTCCCGGCCGGTGGCCGGGCCGCGCGGACGAGGGCGTCGACGGCCTCCCGCTGCGCGGCCGGCCAGCGGCCGTCCGCGACGAGCGGGACGTCGCCCGCCGACCGCACCGCCCGGATGCGGGCGAGTAGTCCCTCCGCGGTGTCGTCGAGCACGACGATGCGCGACGTCACCGTCCGGCCTGCACCTGGTCGCCGGTGTCGCGTTGCCCCCTGGGCTGCCAGGTGCGCCGGAACGCGCGAGGGTAGGCGCGCACGAGCCCGAGGACGACAAGTGTGGCGAGCACTGCCTTGACCACGTCACCGGGGACGAAGACGAGGCTCGTCAGCGCGGTCTCCGCGAGCGGCAGGCGGGTGACGACGCTCTGGACGGGGATCCCGAACGCGTAGACCACGAGGATGCCCCCGACGACCATCCCCAGGGCCGTGCGCCACGCGGTGGGCTTGTACGCGGTGGAGTGCACGATCAGTCCGACCACGAACGCGCCGGCGATCCAGCCGATCGCGTACCCGGCGGACGGTCCGACGAACACGCCGAGGCCGCCGCGCCCGCCGGCCAGCAGCGGAAGGCCCGTCGCGGTGAGCGCGAGCAGCACGACGACGGAGAGCGCCCCGAGCCGCGGCCCGAGGATCGCGCCGGCCAGCATGACGCCGAGCGACTGCGCCGTGATCGGCACCGCGCCGAGGACGCTGAACCCGCCGGGCAGGCCGAGCACGGCGATGGTCGCGGCCATGACGGCCACCCGGGCCAGGTCGGTCGCGTCCAGCGCGCGTCGGCTCGATCGGTAGTCGTCTCGCATCGGACCCTCTTCCCTCTTGAACAGCGTTCACTTGAACGGCGTTCAGGAATATAGTGGCGCGATGAGCGCACCGGCAAACGCCCGTCGGCACAGCCGCGACGACGTGTCCAGGGCAGCGCTGCGGCTCCTGGACGAGTTCGGGCTGCCCGACCTGACCATGCGGGCCATCGCCACCGCCCTCGACGTCCAGGTGAGCGCTCTGTACTGGCACTTCCCGAACAAGCAGTCGCTGCTCGCGGCGGTCAGCGCGCGGATCCTGGAACCGATGGACGACGTGGACGTCGAGGAGCTGCCCACGTCCGACGTCGTCCGCCTGCTCGGCGGGCGCCTGCGCGAGTGCCTGCTCGCGTACCGCGACGGTGCCGAGCTGGTGTCGAGCTCGCTGGCGCTCGGGCTCGTCGACTCCCCCGTCAAGCCGCAGCTGATGAAGGCCACGCGGCGCGACGGTGTACCTGACCCGCTGTCCCGGGTCGCCGCGGAGGCCGTCATGCACTTCGTCGTCGGGTTCACCTTCCACGAGCAGCAGCGCCTGAGCGCCGGTGCCCTCGGGCTGCTGGACACGGAGACATCATTGAGCCAGGGAGCCATGAGCTCACCGCGGGAGGCGGGCGCCGACTTCGAGGATGCCCTGACGATGATCGCCGACGGCCTCAGGACGGCGGTGCGTCGGCGCGCCCGGGCGGGAACGATCCGCCCGGGCGACCCCGTCGAGCCCGCGCCGGTGGCGCTAGCGGGTGGTCTGGCCGGCCCACGACCGCGCCCAGTCGGCGACGTCGTCGGGTAGCTCGGGGCTCTCCGGCACGGGATGTCCCTGCTCCTGAGCGAGCAGCCGCACGACCTCGTGCGGGCTGACGCGGTCCCGGCTGCGCACGTGGAAGAAACGCATCGCCACGACGCCGCGGGCGCACAGCTTCCCGTCCCGTGTCAGCACGTGCTCGATGTAGAACACGCGCTCGTCCCACCCCAGCACCCGTGAGGTGTCCTCGAACCGGTCCCACAGTCGCAGCGACCGCTGGTACCGCAGGGTGGATGCGGCCACCACGCCGAGCCAGGACTGCCGCGCCGCCAGGCGCAGCCCTCCCGCCCGGCCCATGTGGCGGTAGCCGGCGACGTTCATGATCTGCAGGTAGGAGCCGCTGTTGACCACCCGCATGAAGTCCAGGTCCTGCGGCAGCACGCGCATCCGTGTCACCGCCGGGTCAAGGATGGACCGGCCCGGTTCCGGCTTCGCCGGGACCAGGGCCGACCATGCGAACTGAAGCATCCGACTCATCCGAGTACTCCCCTCGTAGTGCTGGCACGCGGAGACAGGCCAGTTCTCACGCCTGCTTCTCGGCCTCGTTCTTGAGCGCCTGCAGCCAGATGTCCAGACCGCCCCCGAGCATTCCCGCGACGGTCTCGTGGTCCGGGCCCTCCAGCGCATCCAGGATCTCGGCGTCCCAGGACTCCTCGGTGTGCACGAGCGTGCCCTCATCCGTCTCGGTGAACGTCCACAGGTGGACGCCCCGGTCGATCGTGATCGACTCCCCGACGGCCGGCCCCTCCCAGAGGACGCACACACCGGGTTCCAGCTCCTGCACGCTGGACGTGATCGACAGCGTGTCCGCAGGGGCGAAGTCCGACTCGGGAACCGGTGTGGTCCATCGGAACCGCGAGTCGGACGCGAGGTCGCCCGAGTCGAGACGCTCGACCGTCAGGACCGCGTCCTGCCACTCGTCCCAGGACTCGACGTCGGTCTGCACGTCCCAGACGTGGTCGAGCGGGGCGTCGATCAGGATGTCGGTCGAGCGGGTGATCGCGGCCGAGTCGTCGATGCCCTGCCCGGCGCACTGCTGGCCGGCGGCCGGCGTCTCGGCGCCCGACGCCGGCGCGGTGGCCGACGCGTTCGCGGTGGCGGCGGCCTCGGTGTCGTGATCCTGCGCGCCGGAGCACCCGGCGGCGACGAGGACCGTCCCGAGCGCGACGGTGAGTGCGACGGCGGCGCGCGAGGTGTGGCGGGGCAGTCTGGAGATGGTCATGTCAGTCCTCGGTACGGGTACGGCGGATCGCAGCGGAGGCGGTCCGGTGGCAGGGCTTCGAGCGGTTCGGATCCGGGCAGCGGGTGCGTCAGGCGTGGTCGTGCCGCGTGGGAACGACACCGACGTCCTGGCCCTGGTCGAGGACGACGAACTGGCCCATCATTCCGTCGTCCTCGTGCTGCAGCAGGTGGCAGTGGTACATGTAGGGCACGTTCGGGTCGGTGTGGTCGCTGAACCGCATCGCCAGGCGGTACCGGCTCCCCTGGACCAGCAGCACGGTGTCCTTCCACCCGCGCAGGTGGGGCGGCGGCGCAGCGCCGTCGACGGTGAGCACCTGGAACTGGACGTCGTGGACGTGGAAGTTGTGGATGTAACCGTTGTCGTTGGTCACCTCCCACACCTCGACGGTGCCCTCCTGGACGCCGAAGTCGATGCGGTCCATCGCCATGGACCGGCCGTTGATCTGGTCCGACGCGAGCACGAAGGAACGCTCGGTCGCCACGGCGGCGTCGGCCAGGTCCGGTGCCGCGCCCAGCGCCGCGGGCAGCGTGGTCTCGTCGGCGAGGGTGTCCGCGGCGCGGAACCGGCAGATGTCCAGCCGGTCGGCGAAACCGTCGAGCCGGCCCGACGCGCCGCCGTAGTCCGGCGACGGGTAGGACCGCAGGTCGACGGTCTCGCCGGGCTCGAAGGCCACGACGATCTCCGCGCGCTCGCCGGGCGAGAGGTGCAGCCGGTCCGTCTCCCACGGCTCGGCCAGCAGCCCGCCGTCGGTGCCGATCAGCGCGAACCGGCGGCCGTCGGAGAACCCGAAGTTGTACAGCCGCGCGTTGGAGCCGTTGAGCAGCCGCAGCCGCACGAGCCGGGTCGTGACGTCGAAGTACGGTCCGATGGTGCCGTTGACGAGGATCTCGTCGCCGATCACGCCGAGCGAACCCGCCAGCGGGAGCCGTTCGACGAACTGGTTGTCGCCGTCGAACGCCCGGTCCTGCACGATCATCGGCACGTCGTCGACGCCGTACGTGGACGGCAGGCCCAGGGCGTCGGCGTCCTCGTCGTCGACGATGAACAGGCCGGTCAGGCCGCGGTAGGTGTGGTCGGCCGTCGCACCGTGCACGTGCGGGTGGTACCAGAGCGTGGCCGCCCGCTGGTCGACGGTCCACCGCGGTGTCCACGTCCCGCCGGCCGCCACCGGCTGGTGCGGGCCGCCGTCCATGGCCGCGGGCAGGTGCATGCCGTGCCAGTGCAGCGAGGTCTCCTGGTCCAGGCCGTTGTGCACGGCGAGCTCCACGCTCTCACCCCGGCGGGCGCGGATCGTCGGGGCGAGGTAGGTGCCGTTGACACCCCAGGTGCGGGTGGGCGCCCCGTCCTTGAGCTGTGTGTCGCCGGCCTGGACGCCGAGCGAGAAGGCCAGCGCCCCCGAGGCTCCGGCCGTGGCCTCGGCCAGGGGCGGGATCTGCAGCGGGCTGTCGAGATCGATCTTCCCCACGGTGTCCCGCCGGGCGGCCGCGTAGTAGATCCCCAGACCGCCTCCGCCGAGGGCGAGCGCCCCGCCGAGGCCGACTCCGAGGATCTTGAGGACGGTACGTCGTTCCATGAGAGGAACTTCTCGTATCGCCCCAGGTCATCGCGTCGGTAAGAACTACGTAGGTACCGGTCGCCCTGAGTCGGACGCCGCGCCGCCAGCCAGGTCGGCGCGGTCCCTCAGCTGCCTGCGCGAGCTGATCCCGAGCTTGCGGAAGATGTTGCGCAGGTGTGCCTCGACGGTGCGGGGGCTGATGTACAGCCGGGCGGCCACCTCGTTCGACGTCGCACCGGCCGCGACCAGCCGCGCGATGTGCAGCTCCTGCGCCGTGAGCTCGTCCCGGCTGTGGCCCGACCGGCTGCGCGCCGTCTCGCCGGTGGCCCTCAGCTCGTCGGCCGCACGCCGGGCGAACGCCTCGATCCCCGCACCGGCGAACAGCTCGTGCGCGGTACGCAGGTGCGGACGGCAGTCACGCCTGCGGCCCTCACGCCGCAGCCACTCGCCGTAGAGCAGGTGAGCCCGCCCCCGGTACGGCAGCAGCGGGCTGTCCGCGAGGAGGTCGACGGCCTCGCGGTAGTGCTCCTCCATCCCGGTGACCAGGCCCCTGGCGTACGCGGCGACGCCCAGCCCCGTGGCCGTCCCGCTCGCCTCGGTCCGCTCGGTCAGGGACTCGAGCGCGTCGACGGCGACGGCCTGCTCGCCGCACCGGACGGCGGCCTCGACCAACTCGGGCAGGGAGAACCCGGCGATGAAGAGGTCGTCCAGGTCGACGGCGCGGCGCGCCTCGGCCAGTGCCGACCGGTAGTCGGCCAGACCGTTGTGCAGCACCGCGCTCGCCCAGTGCACGTTGGCGACGAGCTGGCCACCGCTGCCCGCCGTCGCGCTCACCGCCTCGAACAGCGCCAGTGCCTCCTCGCGCCGGCCGCGCATCGCGGCGAGCTGCACCCGGTGGTAGATGATCGGGGGCCCGCCGGTCGCGTCCGCGATCGCCTCCTCCTCGGCGGCGGCCGACGTCGCCCGGTCCAGGTCCCCTGCGAGGGCGGCCGCGGAGGTGACCTGGGCGAGGCCCAGCCGCAGGACGAGCGGCGACCCCGACGCACGACCGTCCTTCAGCAGCCACTCGACGATCGTCGCGTGCAGCCCGGGGTCCCACAGCTCGGACGCGAGGACGACCGCGAGCGCGGGGTGCCGGGTCCACATCGCTCCGTCGGCGCCGTCGAGCGCCTCGCGCAGCAGTGGCACGCCGGCGCGGTGGCCCTCGGTGGCCAGCACGGTCAGGGCGTCCAGCACGTCGGTTCGGCGGGATGACGTCGACGCTGCCTGCGCCTCGCCGAGGACGCGGTCCATCATGCCGGTGGCACGGCCGACCAGGAGGCTCATCTCCAGGGCGTCGAGATAGCTCGCGCGCGATCTCTCGGGGTCGATGGTGGCGAGACGTGCGGCGGCGCGCAGCATGTGGGCCGGACCGTCGCTGTCGCTCGTGCGGACGAATGCGATGCGCCCACGCAGCAGGTCGGCCTCGGCCCGCTGGAGCTCGTCGAGGTTTGTGCCGTCGGCGGCGCTGAGCAGGGCGGCGGCACGGTCGGCTGCGCCTGCGTCCAGCTGGGCACGTACCGCTGCCAGTGTTCGTGCGGTGCGTCGGCCCGGGTCCGGCGTCAGCTCCGCTGCTCGTTCGAGGAACGCCGCGGCCGCGGCGGCGCCACCGCGGGCCTGGGCCCGCTCGGCGGAGTCCTCCAGGGCGGTGGCGAGGTCGTCGTCGGGCGCCGCCGCGGCCTGGGCGCCGTGCCATGCGTGCCGGTCCGGGTCGGTGACGGGGTCCGTGACGTCGGCGAGCAGGCCGTGTGCGAGACGTCGCTCGGTCAGCCCTGCGGTCTGGTAGGCGACGGCGCGCGCCAGGGGGTGGTAGAAGCGGATGCGGGTGCCGAACTGGATCAGGCCGGTGGCGGTGGCGGCTGCTCCGGCGGCCTCCAGATCGAGGCCGAGGTGCTGGGCGGCGGGCCACAGCAGCGTGGGATCACCGGTCGGGTCGGCCGCGGCGATCGTGAGCAGCATGCGGGCGTCGTCCGCCAGGTCGGCCAGGGCCGCGGCGAAGCCACGCTCGACGCGGTTCGGAGCCGAGGCGGCGTCGGGCGGCGCGAACCCACCCGCGCGCGGCAGCGAGAGCAGGGCGAGCGGGTTCCCACGGGCCTCCAGCACGAGCCGGTCACGGACCTGCTCGTCGAGCACCTCGTGCGTCTGAGCCGCAAGCAGCGCCCTCGCGTCGTTGTCGGCGAGCGGACCGACGACGAGGCCGGGCAGCGCGTCCAGCTCGGTCGCCTCGTCGGGCAGGCGGACACCGAGGACGACAGCGACCGGCTCGGCGGAGACCCGCCGGGCGAGGAAGGCGATCGCACCGGCGGAGTCGGCGTCCAGCCACTGGGCGTCGTCGACCAGGCAGAGCAAGGGGCGCTCCCTGGCGGCCGCCGCCACCAGCCCCAGCGCGGCCAGCCCGACGTGGAGGACGCCTGGCGCCGCGTCGGTGAGGCCGAACGCTCCCGAGAGCGCCTCGCGATGCGTGGCGGGGAGGTCGGCGAGATGACCCAGCAGGGGAAGACAGAGCTGGTGCAGGGCCGCGAACGGGAGGTCGGCCTCGAGCTGCGCCCCGGAGGCGCGAACCACGCGGTACCCGGCGGTCGCTCCCTCGACGTGATCGAGCAGCGTGCTCTTGCCGATCCCCGCTTCGCCCCGCAGCACGAGAGCCCCGCCTCGGCCGTTCCGTGCGGAGGCGGTCAGCTCGTCCAGACGTCGCTGCTCCTGCTCCCGGCCGAACAGCTGACGCGCAGGTGCCGCAGACGTTCGCATGGGGCGTAGGTTAGCGAGTGCCACCCAGGCGGTTGCCACGACCGGTCACTGTGATCACCGGTTGGCGAGTCACGGTGTGGCCTGCACGCCCGTAGGTGATGTGGCGGCTTCGTGCCCGTGCTGGCCGGTGGCTGCGTCGCGGCGTTCGATCTCGTATCCGCCGATCCCTTCAACGGTGCTGGACGATTCTCGCTGGGCGGAAGGTGGTTGACCGGGCGGTTCAGGTCGGGACGACGAGGTGGAGCGCGAGCCACGCCGAGACGGTCGCAACGGTTGTCCAGAGGACGATGGCTACTGCCTGCCAGAGCAACACCCACGCTCGCGGGGTCCCGCCGGCGACGAGCATCGCGGAGGTGAACTGGGTCGGGACGGCCAGAGGGCCAAGGATGCTCGCGCCGGGAACCCCGAATCGGACGAGCCACTTCTTGAAGCGCTGACGGCCCATGGACTCCGGCTTCGTGGGCGCGCCCTCGTGGGTTCCCGCGTCCGCCGCAGCACGGTTCGTGCGGCGGTTGGCGACGGCGGCGCGCGCCCTCGAGGTGAGGAGCACCACCAGGAATACGCAGAGGAAGTTTCCCGCTGCTGCGGCGATGCCCGCCACGACGGGGTTGAGACCCCCGACGACGCCGATCATGGAGGCAACCTCGCCCTCGATGAACGGGATCGCGCCGGCGAGCATCACGATGACCGGTCGGATGATCTCGGGGACCTGGCCCACTAGTTCTTGGAAGCTGGTCACGAGCTGCTCAACGGGAGTCATGGTGAAGTTCCTTGTGATTGCTAGCTGTAATGCCGAGACGTCTCGGCTCTCTCCCAGTTGAGACTGTGTCCTTGGGACAGAGTCAATTTCTGGGGTACGCGAGCGACGCAAGGGAGCCGGGCCTGGCGCACACCCCAGGCGCCAGACCCGACTCCGGTTCAGGGGCGGGTCGTGCTACGCGTCGGACGCATCGGTAGTAGGTGTGGCCAGCAGCTGCAGCTCCCAGGCGAGCGCGACGCCGGTGGCGCCGCCGTGCTCGAAGAGGATCGGCCCGAGCTGGCCGGCCGTCTCCTCGCGCGCCCAGTCCCGCTGCCACTCGCTGGACACGACCAGCCAGGTGACCGGGACGACGCCCGCGCGCTCCATCCGGCGCACCGCCATGTCGTGCGCCTCGGCGCTGACCCCACCGCTGGCGTCCGTGACGACGAAGACGTCATACCCGTCGGCCAGCGCGTGGATGGCGGGCATGGCGACGCAGATCTCCGTCCACAGCCCCGCGATGATCAGCTTCTTGCGCCCGGTCCTCTCCACGGCGTCGACGACACGGCGGTCCTCCCAGGTGTTGATGGAGGTGCGGTTGATCGGCTTCTGGTCGGGGAAGACGTCCTGGATCGCCTGGATCAGGTGCCCGCCCCTCTCCTCGATGACGGTCGTCAGGATCGTCGGCACGTCGAACACCTTGGCGAACTTGGCCAGGCCGACGGTGTTGTTGATGACGAGCGTCGGTTCGTGGCTGTGGAGGTTGGCGACCTGGAAGGGCTGGTGGTCGATGAGCACCAGGACGCTCTCCTCGGGGGTGAGCAGTGCGTCGAGTCCTACCTTTGCGGTACGCGTCACGTGGCTTCCTTCTGGGAATGGGTTGAATCTCGGATGGTGAGGCTCAGAGCTGTTCCGGCGCGGCCATGCGATAGACGAACTGGCCGAGCCCGGACTGCGCGACGG
The DNA here is from genome assembly GCF_044746965.1 of Promicromonospora sp. NPDC090134. Taxonomy (NCBI): domain Bacteria; kingdom Bacillati; phylum Actinomycetota; class Actinomycetes; order Micrococcales; family Promicromonosporaceae; genus Promicromonospora; species Promicromonospora sp. NPDC090134. The sequence continues at coordinate 230,893 of NZ_JBIVCZ010000009.1, forward strand.
AGAAGAGCACACCGGCCAGGCCCTCTTGGGTGGCTGCCATGCCCAGGTCGCCCAGGCGGACCGCTTCATAGCCCGCGTCGAGACTGAGCTGCGTGACGAGGCCTTCGACCTGGTCGTCACCCGCCCACAGGTTGCTCGGCCGCACCCGGGCAGCGGCGACCTGCCCGAAGAGGGCGGCGAAGTTGGTGCTGAACGCCTTCGCCGTCGGGCCGCCCGTCACCGCCTTGACGTACTCGGCGTTCGAGGCGAACCCGGCAGGCGGGCGAGCGTCGCCGTAGAGGTTCGTGGCGTCGAGCACCGCCTTGCCCTCCAGCCCCTTGACGGAGGACAGAGCCGCCTCCACGGCGGTCCCGGGGACGGCGAGCAGCACCGCTTCCGCGGCACCGGCCTCCCCGCCGTCGTGCCCCAGCCGCGTCACCCGGTGTCCGGCACGCTCCCACAGGTCGGCCAGACCGCCGCCGATATTGCCTCGTCCGATCACGGTGATGTTCATGGTTCTCCTTGCCAGGCGTTGTGGGACGCCGGCCGGGCAGGCCGACCGAGACCGGTTCCGGGCATGGCCGGCCGGCGTCAACGGGCGGGCCGGAGCTCGTCCCGTGGCGTGACACGACGCTATGGCGGCCCTCCGGGGGGCGTCCAAGACTTGTCCTGACGCCGGACGATAGGATCTGTCTATCGATATCAACCCCCGCCTGCTGCGCTACTTCCTGGCCGTGGCCGAGGAGCTCCACTTCGGCCACGCAGCCATGCGCCTCTACATCTCCCAGCCGTCCCTGAGTCACCAGATCCGCAAGCTCGAGGAGACCCTCGGCACGCCCTTGTTCGTGCGCTCCAGTCGGCGGGTGCAGCTCACCGCCGCGGGGCGGACGCTGCTGGCGGAGGCGCCGACAGCGCTGGCCGCCCTGGAACAAGCCGTGGAGCGCACTCGGTCAGCCGGGTCGGGGGCCGCGACCACGATCCGGTTGGGCTATACCCCGGTCGCGAACTTCGGCACCCTCACGACGCTCCTGGACGCGCTCCAGGACGCCCACCCCGACTTCACGATCGACGCACGCGAGATCTTCAGCGCCGAGATCCCCGAACGGATCTGCGCCGGCGACCTGGACATCGGGCTCGCCCTCTCCCCGCAGCCCTTCGACGGGGTGAGCGGCGAGATCCTCCGCAAGGAGTCAGTCTCCGCACTCCTCAGTACCCGCCATCCCCTCTGCGCCGAACCGACCGTCCCGGTGAAGGCCCTGCGCGACGAGACGCTGCTGCTGTTTCCCCGGCGCCTCGCACCGGCGTACTACGACGGCATCGTCGCCGCGTGCCAGGAAGCGGGCTTCTCACCCGACATCTGCGCATTCGAGGACCCACCGGTCAACGCCATGCTCGCCCGGCTCTCCGGCGGGCGCGAGATCGGCCTGGCACCCGCGTCGTTCGCCGAGCACGCAGCGAATCTCGGTACCACCCTCACCGTTCGCGACGTCGTCGACCCACCGATCGCAGCAGACCTCTCGGTGCTGTGGCCGACGAACGAACCCTCACCCGCCATCGCGAACGTCCTGGCCACCGCGCGACACTGCGCCGACCGGCACGGATGGCTACGCAGCCCGGTTGCCTAGCAGGCACCGAAGCTCACCCGTCGGTTCTCAGCGGGACCATCCGGAGTGTTGCGTCGCGCGCCGGGGCGCGCTCGCGGTCGCCCCAGAGGCGCTGGAGATCAGACTTCACTGACCGACCGCCTGGATGATGCGTAAAGAAACCTGGACTCTGTGTCATGGATCTTACGGCGGCGCGTCGGCAGTATCGGGGTGCAGGTGAAACATGAGCACAGGGCCCGGACACCGGGCAGGAAAGGCAGTCATGTCCGACTTCAACATTCGTGAGTTCTACGACCGCTACACCGAGGCGCTGAACGCGCACGAGTTCGACCGCATGGATGAGTTCGTCGCCGAGTCGATCGTCTCGCACGGTCAGCCGGCTACTCGGGCAGACGTGATCGCGGCGCTCAAGGGTATTGCCGACGCGGTTCCCGACATCCGCTGGGAGATCAAGGAGGTCGTGATCGACGCGGAAGGTGGGACTCTGTCCTGCCACTCCGTCAACCACGGCACGCCCACCAAGGAGTGGCTCGGTGTGGCTCCCACGGGTGCTCGGATCGAGATCGACGAGATCGCCATGTACAAGGTTCGCGACGGGAAGTTCGTGCAGATGTCCAACGTCCACGACGTCGAGGCCCTGAAGAAGCAGCTCGCCGGCTGACCCGGCCGGGCTCACGAGCCCGCCGCGTGGCGTCCCGCCCAAACCGGGCGGGACGCCACCTGCTCCGATCAGTCGCACGGCCGATGCGTCGTGGGCTCCGGCTTGGGCCGGCGGCAACCGGACCGCCGGGGGCAACGGCGCGGCGACCGGGCCGGCCTGGAACGACTGCAGCATCAGTGCCGCGAACCGGCGTGACGCGGCCAGTCGCATCTCGGGGGTGTCCGCGCGGATCCCCTCGTGGGCCAGCAGGGTGAGGTTGATGTTTCCAGCACGAAGTCCTCACGCAGCGAACCAGCCGCCTGCGCCCGCTGTACCAGCTTGCGCAGCGACGTGAGCGTGCGATGCAGTTGATCGCCGTGCGCGACATCGGCCGCGTCGTCGCGGCGATCTTTGACGCGCCGGGACGGTTCGCCGACAGCACCGTCGAGATCGCCGGTGGCCGGCGATACCTGACCTGGTCCCGGCCACACGGGATTGACTCGACAGGGTGCCACGTTGCCTTGCATGAGCCGCAGCCAGGCAAGAACTGACGTCTCCCGGCCGCCCGGGGGGCCGACGAGAAGGAATTCACATGGCACTCAGCAGGCGAAAGGAGTCGGCAGTGAATGTGTTCGTCATCGGGGTAGCGGGCAGGACAGGGACGTTGCTAGCACGAGCACTGCAGCGCCGGGGCGATCAGGTACGCGGCCTCGTGCGCCGGGATGAGCAGCGAGAGGCCTTCGCCGCCAAGGGCGTCGACGCGGTCGTCGGTGACATCGCACGGATGAGCTCGTCGGAACTCGCGTCCGCGCTGGCTGGCGCCGAGGCCGTCGTCTTCGCAGCGGGATCCAACGGGGGTGCCGCCGAGCTGACCCGGGCTGTCGACGGCAACGGGGTCGACAAGACGATCAAAGCCATGCGCCACGCCGGGCTACGGCGCCTTGCGCTGGTGTCGGTGCTCCCTGAGTCGTGGCGCGAGCGGAACCTCAGCGCCGAGGAGGAGTACTACTTCGCGGTGAAGAAGCAGGCGGACGTCGCGGTGGCCCGCAGCGACCTGGACTGGCTGATCCTGCGCCCGTCCCTGCTCACCGACGAGCCCGGAGCGGGCAGGGTGTCACTTGGCCCGGCGGAGCTGCACGGCCAGATCCCCCGGGCGGACGTCGCGGAGACATTGGCCGCGCTGGTGCACGAACCGCGGATCGAACGGCAGATCCTCGAGCTCAACGTCGGAGACACCCCGATCCCCGAGGCAGTGCGTCGAAGCATCCGCTGACAGGGCGTGACCGGCCCAGGAACGCGAGCACCGCAGCCGGTCCGGTCAGGACGGGAGACACGCCCTGATGCTCACGCGATCGGGCCCTCGTAGCTCATCCAGTAGTCGATCGCCTCGGGGCGTGGACGGGCCGTCATGCCACTGGGGACGCCGACCTCCATGACCTGCTCCGGTGCTCGCGCGAACGTGGACCACTCGGGCAGGTCTGGCCCGTTGGGGTTCCCGGTCCGGACGAAGTTCAACCAGTACCCGCTGAGCTGGTCACGCAGCACGTGGTCGGCCTCGTCGTAGTCGGCGTCGCCGTCCGCGCCCAGATTGTCGAAGGCGTACATCACCTCCGCGCCGTGGTACGCCCCGTACCGCTCCAGACCCTGATCCGGCGGGGTATGCGTGAAGAAGTACAGGTAGGCGGGCGCTTGCCCGGAGTGCGTCTGCAGGTGGGCCCACCGGTACACAGCGCGGGTGAAGACCCGGTCGGTCTGTGCCTGCAGGAGCGAGTCGAGCACCTGTTCCTCGGTCTCGCCGGGGTACAGGTCGAGGAACGTCTCGGCGTCCTGACCGTGGTCCTGCTGTGCTGTGGCGCGATACTCCTCGGGGGTCATCGGTTCCGGGGGAAATGCCCGGATCAGGGAGTCCTCGTCCGCGTTGCTGCCCACCATCGTCGGAACGTCGAGCTGGTCCCCCGCGGCGTAGATCTCGGCCGGGCTGCGGTCGAGGACATGCCCGTCGACGGAGGGCCGCCAGTGCGGGCCGACGGCGGCGGCCGCTGCGGTGATCCGGTCGACGGGCAGCTCCCGCATCTGGGCGACCGTGTCCACGCCCAGCTCCCGCGCCAGCCGCTCGCCGGCTTCCTCTGCGACCGCCCGCGAGTCGCTCTGGTCGCCGCCCTCGGTGTCTCCCTCGGTGCCCATGCAGGCGCCGCTGCTGCCGATGATGCCATCGACCAAGCCTTCGGCCAGGGGCGTCGCCCCCAGGATGCAGACACTCTCGCCGCCCGCGGACTCGCCCGCGATCGTCACCCGGTCGGGGTCGCCGCCGAACGCGGCGATGTTGTGCCGCACCCAGTCCAGTGCGGCGATCTGGTCCAGGATTCCGTAGTTGCCCGACGCTCCGGAGGACGCCTCGGCGGCCAGGTCAGGGTGGGAGAGGAAGCCCATGACTCCCAGCCGGTAGTTGATCGTGATCACGATCGCCTCACCGGTGGACGCCAGTGCCTCGCCGTCGTACAGGGGAAGGGCGCCCGACCCGGTGGCGAAGCCTCCGCCCGGGATGTAGACCAGCACGGGCAGCTCGGACGTCGCCGGGCGCGTGGCACGCCAGATGTTGAGGTAGAGGCTGTCCTCGCTGACCGGGTACGGATTGAGGAACGTGTTCTCCAGGGGGATGTCGAGGGTCTGGGACAGGGCCCGGGTGGCGAACGTCGTGGTGGCCTGGATCGGTGCGGCCGAGAAACGGTCGGCGACCAGCACCTCGGACCGCGGCTCGGCAGGTTGCGGGGCCTGCCAGCGCAGCTCGTCGACCGGCGGCTGGGCATAGGGCACGCCCGCGAAGATCTCGACCGTGCCGGCGTCGTTGCGTACGCCTGTCACCGGGCCTTCGGCGGTCTCCACCGGCTGTGTGGCGTCCCGATGCGTACCCCCGGCAACCCGGAGCTGCGGCCCCGGATGAGCGAGCACGGCGGTGCCGGACACGAGAGCGGTAGCCACCACCCACGCCCCCACCCGCAGCAGGACGCCGCGCCGCGACCACCACGGAGCGGTCAGCACCAGGACCACCAGGAGCGCAGCGACCAGGGCCCAGCCCCACCACGGGGTCCCGTTGAGCCAGCCCAGCGCCAGCGCCGCCACGACCAGGAGCCCGAACGGCACCCAGAACCAGGCCGAGCGCCGCGAGGCACCGGATCGGGAGATGCGAGAGGTCGCCTGCTTGGTGTTCGGCACGTCGTTTCCCTTGTCGTCCTTCTCTTCCGGCCCGCCTCGTGAGCGTGGCCGGGATCAGGGTAGCTCAAAATATCCGTATGGATATTTTTATGTCGACGACTTACCCAGGCATCTGCGCGGGCGGTTCAAGGAGGCGATCCAGGACCAGGAGCGAAGCCTCCATGTCGACCTCGCGGTCGAGCAGCCACTGCGTCGACAGCCCGTCCGCCGCGGCGACCAGGAGGGCGGCCGTGGCGTCGACCGGGATGTCCGCTCGCACGGTGCCGGCCGCCCGCGCGCTCTCCAGGACCGCCCCCACTTGCCGGCGCAGGCGCGCGTAGCGCTCCACGAAGTAGGCGTGACTGCGCTCGTTCCCGGACTCGAGCGCCCGGGCGATCATGTTCCCCAGCAGCGCCGTCAGGCCCGGGACGCGCGCGCTGTACCGGGCCGATCGGCGCAGGAGGTCAGCCAGGGCCTCGTCCTGCACCTGGGCGCCGAAGCGCAGGTCGTGCTCGCGCAGCACCTCCAGGAACAGCTGCTCCCGGGTCCCGAAGTGGTGGACCAGCACAGGGTGGGTGACACCGATGGACTCGGCGATCGCGCGCAGCGACGTACCTTCCAAGCCGAGCTCGTCGTACACCGACAGCACCTGGTCGACGATCTGCCGACGCCGCTCGACGCTCTTCGCATAGGGCCCGCGTCGTGTCCCCCGCCGTGCCGGCCCGGCTCCAGGCCCTGCCACCTCGCCCACTGTCGCTGCCCTTCCCGTGGTCAGTTCGCTCTCCGTCCGCACATGGTAGGTAGGGTCGGCGCGCCGGAACGGGACTCAGCTGTGCCGTGCCGCCCAGCCGGCACCCTCGGATCGCAGAAGGCCTTCCAGGTCGCGTTCACCGTCGCGGGTCTGGGCACCGGCGGACAGCCCGCCGCGGATCAGCTTCTCGGCGGCCGGCCGGGCGATCTGTCGGGCCCAGGCTTCGTGCTCGCGCAGGTAGCCGCCGGCCAGGTCCTGCGGCGGGATGGCACGCTTGGTCGCCGCGATGACGCCGTCCGGGAGGTCCGCGACATGACGAGCGAGCCGGTCGACGAACGCGTCCAGCTCGGCGAGGGGCAGGGCACGGTTGACCCAGCCGTAGCGCTCGGCGGTCTCGGCATCAAGAAGGTCGGCGCCGAGAACGATCTCCAGGGCGCGGTGGCGCCCGACCCGACCGGTCACGTACTGCGTGCCTCCTCCTCCGGGGATGATTCCCATGAGCGCCTCGACCTGACCGAGAGCCGCGCTCTCCGTGGCAGCGAACGCCATGTCGGCTGCGGCCACGAACTCCGCTCCCCCACCGCGCGCGATCCCGGTCAGCTTGACGATGGTCACCTGGGGTTGAGACCGGAGCAGTTCACCCAGGCCCTGGAAGACGTTGACGCCGTGCGGCAGATCGGCCGCGAACCGGTCGAACGCGTCCGGTACGTCGATCAGCGACATGTCGACGTGCGCGACGAAGAACTCGGGGTTCGCACTGTCGAACACGATCACCCGCACCGACTCGTCGTCCCGCAGCTCTGCCAGCAGGTGGCGCAGGTCGGCCATCAAGACCACATCGAGCACGTTGACGGGTGGGTTGTCGACGGTGACGCGAGCGATGCCGGCCTCGTGGGATACGCGCAGCGTCGTGTAGGTGGCGTCGTGCATGGAAGTGCTCCGTTCGGTATGCGGTAGGCATCTAGGTTCCCGATGCATACTTACCGTGCGGGCACGAGCAACCGTCGTCAATAACGCACTTCGACCATCGTAAGGATCACGGAGAATACCTATGGCATTGCCGCAGTCCCTCCCGGCGGGCGATCAGAAGGTCGTTCTGCGCTCCGACTGTCCGAGCCGGCCGATCCTCGACCAGATCGCCGACAAGTGGTCGATGATGGTGATGACGGTGCTCGAGGAGCCCACCCGGTTCAACGAGATCAAGCGCCGCCTTGAGGGCGTGACGCAGCGGGTCCTGACCCAGACGCTGCGCCGCCTGGAGCGCAACGGCATGATCGTGCGCACGGTCCTGCCCACGGCGCCGGTCGGTGTCGAGTACTCCCTCACGCCACTCGGTGAGTCACTACGGGAGCCGTTCGGGCACCTGTACGACTGGACGATCGACAACGCCGACGAGATCCTGGCACGCCAGGCCGACTACGACACCCGGGCCGACCGCTGAACCGTCGCGGCGTGCGCGGCCAGGGCGCCTGGCCCCGCGGGCATCAGGAGGTCGCCGCCCGCCAGGGCGGCACTTGACCCTGTTCGGGAGACGACACTCCGGCTCGGGAACGCGGCACGAGACGCACGATGACCCCGCCGGTCAGGACCCGATGACCGCGGTGACCCGGATCTCCACCCGCATCCCCGGAGCCCCGAGAGCCGGCACACCGGTCTCGGTCCAGATCGGCGCACGGCCACCCGTGCGCGCCCGGAGCTGATCGACCATGACCCGGTTATGGGTCTCGCCGATGAAGCCAGGCGTCTCGGGCACGTGGTAGGAGTTGACGTGCACGACGTCGCGCCAGGTGGCACCTGCGGTCCGGAGGGTCCGTTCGACGTTATCGAACGCCTGGACGATCTCGTCCTCCAGGTCGGCCGGGAAGTCGAAGTCGTCGTTCCATCCGCCCTGGCCGGAGGTCTCGACGCGGCCCCCGATGCGAACGGCCTGGCTGTAGCCCATCCGCTCCAGCTGCCGGTCACCGTATCCCGGCGTCGCGAAGAACTGCGGGCCAGAGGCAGCCGGCTCGGCAGGCCGGGCACCGACGACGGCAGTCGCCTCGATCTCGACCAGGTGCTCGGGGACGTCCAGGGCCGCGACCCCGATCAGCGTGGCGGGCGGGGTGGCGGTGGAGCCGAGCCGGTTTGCGGCGCGGGTCAGACCGTCCTGGAGTGCGGGCATCTTGTCCGGGGTCCAGTCCACGACGTAGACGGTCAGACGGACGATGTCGTCAACGCCCGCTCCGGCGTGCCGGAGCGCGGTGACGACGTTGGCGTAGCTCTGCTCGACCTGGGCCGCCAGGTCGCCGACGCCGACGGTGACACCGGCTGCGTCCCAGGAGACCTGGCCGGCGACGAAGACCTGTCGGGTACCGGTGGCGACAGCGACCTGGTGGTAGACGTCGACCTGGGGCAGGTCCTGCGGGTTGGAGAACGTGACGGTCATGGTGCGCGGCTCCCTCGTGCCTGGTGGTGAATCCAGGTCGACCGAGCCGGGCGACCTGAGTCACTTCTAGTGACTCAGGCACCATAAGAGAGTTAACCTCCAGGCGGAAGAACGCACTTCTTCGTAACGGAGGCACCAGATGGTGACCACGCAGGCCAGCAGTCCGGCCGCCAAGGACGACATCATGCGGGCCGGCACCCTGGCGCGGGAGATCTTCTCCGACGTCGCCAACAAGTGGGCGCTGCTGATCATCGAGACCCTCGGGGACGAGACCCGCCGGTTCAGCGAGCTGCGCGACGCACTCGAGGGAATCAGCCACAAGATGCTGACGCAGAACCTGCGCATGATGGAGCGCAACGGCCTCGTCGAGCGCACGGTGCATCCCGTGGTCCCGCCCCGGGTCGAGTACCGGCTCACCGGCCCCGGCCGCGGACTGCGGGCGACGGTGGACCTGATGTGCGAGTGGACGCGACAGAACATGGACCACATAGAGACCGCGCGCGACGAGTTCGACGGCGTGGCTGCGCGTCTGCGCTGACCACCTCGACCCGCGCACGGCCAGTCACCGAACGCCGACGCGATCGCCGCCTACCTCGGGCCCGGCGACAATGCCGTGGACGCGTTGGCCGACTGGGCCGCCGCCTACGCCGACCTGGCCGAGAGCGACTTCGCCGTGCTGCAGGATGCGGTGCGTACGGGGCGGGTCCCCGCCCATCGCGAGGCGTCCACCTAGGCGACGCCGGGCGGCGGCGTCTGGCGCACGTTCCACCCGTCGAGGTGCGGAGCGACCCACCCGTCGGCGTCCCGCCGCACGGGCAGCACCACGGGAACGGTGACGCGGTCCATCTGCAGCGTGCCCTCGACGCGCGGCGCCGCCGTACCGTCCGGTCCGGCGCCGGCCTCCCAGCGCACCGTGATGCCCTGGGCGGTGAGAGCGGCCTCGTCGATCACGGCGAGCACGAGGGGTTCGGACGCGTCGCCGTAGACGTCGCGCAGCACCGCCGGCAGGCCCTCCGCGGTGGTGGCGTGGAGGTATCCGGTGTCGTCGAACAGCGTGCTGCGCGTCGCGACGTCGTACTCCCCGAATCGCTCGCACGCCTCCCAGTCGTCGCTGAAGGCCACGTGCAGCAGTCGTTCCTCGGCCATCGGTCGTCCTCCCCATCCACGAGACCGCGATGAATGAAACGGCAACGTATCATTATCCGCGTGAGGATCGACGACAAGGAGACCGACGCCACAGGACCTGGCGCGGCGCGCCCAGCCGACGGAGAACCGCGGCGCGGCCCGGGCCGCCCGCGCCGCGAGGACGTCGACGCCCGGCGGGCGGAGATCCTGGAGGCCGCCGTGGCCCTGTTCGCCGAGCGCGGGTTCGCGGGCACGACGATCGAGGCGGTGGCACTCGCGGTGGGCGCGACCAAGCGAACCGTCTACCGGCACTTCACGGACAAGACGGGACTGTTCTTCGCCGCGGTGGAGCGGTTGCACGTCCACGAGCGACCGGCGGTCCACGACGGCGCGGACCTGGAGGAGCTCGCCACCCGGATGGTGCACATCCTGCACGGGGACGACGCCGTGACGCTCCACCGTCTGGTCATCGCCGAGTCGCGTCAGCTTCCGCAGCTCGCGGCCACGTTCTACGAGAGAGGCCCGGCCCGGTCGATCGACGTGCTCACCGCGAGCCTCGGCCCCGAGCACACGGTCCGCACCACACCGGGCGCCACCCGACAAGCCGACACTGCCTTGCCCGGCGCCGCACGCGAGCTGGCCGAGGCGCTCTACGCGCTCCTGCTCGGCGAGCCGCACCGGCGGCGCCTGCTCGGGCTCACGCCCGCGCCGTCGCGCGAGCAGGCTCGCGCCCACGCTCGTCGCGCCATCAGCACTGTGCTGCGCCCGGGGACGTGAGCCACCCGCGAACGTGGCTGCATCCAAGCAGCTTCCTCGGTTCTGTCGCGTGCAGACGAAGTGGTTCTGCCCGTGCCGTTCAGGTCTTCGTCAGACGCGTTCGACCGTACGACGTGCCCGCTCACGGAACCACACCATGGCGAGGGCGGCCAGGCTCGCGGCGGCGGGCACCAGCAGCGTGAGCCCGCCGGCGGAACCTTCGGACCGCTCGACGGCGACCGCTCCGCCGCCGGCGAACAGCGCATTGATCGTCGTCGTGACAAGGTTGTTCGCCGTGTGGAAGGCGATGGCAGCCTCCAGGCCACGCGTGATCAGTCCCATCACAGCCGTGCACACCGAGAAGACGATGTAGTAGGCGAACAGGATGGGATCCGACGAACCGTGCAGGAACGCGAACATCAGGCTCGAGACGACGAGGCCGGTGATGAACGCCGGCTTCACTGATCGGAACCAGGACCCGGCGGCGGGCAGGACGGCTCCGCGGAACATGATCTCCTCACCCGTTGTCTGGATGGGCGTCGAGGGCACGATGACGACGAGGATGCCGACCGTGGTACCCGTCAGACCGAAGCCCGTCCACCCGACGGCTTCGGACGCGGTGAGCCCGACGACGGCCATCGCGAGCCCCACGATCGCGAGCGACCTCGGCGAGTCCTGCGCAGCCTGCCCTACCGCCCTCTGCGCCAGAACCGCCCCTGTGCGTCGCGTTCGGATCGCCACAACCATGACGACGCCAAACGGTCACGAGTCGTGATGCGGCGTTCCTCATGTCCTGTCGGTTCGGCTCGGTGGGTTGCGCCGGGGCGTGATGATCACGTCCGGCACCGGCGGCGCGGGGAGGCGGCGACCGTGGTATCCCTCGACGCTTCCGAAGCGGTCCGAGGCGGCCTCCCAGTCCTGGCGGGCGCGCAGGATCTCCTCGTGGTCGCGGACGACGAAGTTCCACCACATGACGATCTCCTCCTCGAACGGCGGGCCGCCGAGCAGGATGGTGCGCGCCGGGCTGTCCGAGCGGTTCGACACCGTCAAGGTGTCGACGCCCGGCGCCACGTAGCCCAGCTCCCCCGGGGGGACCGCGGTACCGTCCAGGTCTACGTCACCGGCATCGACGAGCAGGCCGTGCTCGAATCCAGGGTCGACGGACAGCGTGACCGTGGCGCGCGGCTCAAGGTCGAGCTGCGCACCCAGCAGGGGCGTGAACGTCCGCACCGGAGAGGTCTCGCCTTCCACCGAGCCGAGGAAGACCCGGAGCTCGGCCCCGTCGATCCGCACGGGCTCCGGCACGTGGTGCTGGAAGTCGCGCCCGGCCCTCCGGTGCGCGTCGGGCAGGGCCACCCACAGCTGGACGCCGTGGAGAACCGCGGTGTCCGCCGTGGAGACCTCCGAGTGGGCGATGCCGTGGCCGCCGGTCATGAGGTTGAGCTCTCCGGGGCGGATGAGCGAGTGCGTGCCGAGGCTGTCGCGGTGCTCGATGGTGCCGCTGAAGAGCCAGCTCACGGTCTGCAGGCCGGTATGCGGATGCGGTGGCATGTCCATGCCGCCCGCCGAGACCTCCACCGGCCCGTAGTGGTCGGAGAAGCACCAGGCTCCGATCAGTGTGCGGGCCCGCTGCGGGATCGTGCGCCGCACCTGCAAGGCGCGCGGTCCGCCCAGCGGCACGTCGCGCGCCGAGAGCACCTCGACACCGGTGGCGCTCTCGACCGGCGCTCCGGATCGCATCGCCTCTGAGACAGTCTCTGGATTGCTCACCTGGACCACTCCCCCATCGTGTTGACGTCTTCGGGCGCCGTCATCGGGCGACCTCGAGCGGGCTGGGCTTCGAACTGGATGGCGGTGCTGTCGGTCATGGGTTCGCTCCTTGTGGGATCCGGGTCGCACCGTCATCGGGATTGACGTGTCAATCCTGTAGCGTGCAGAGTTGACGTGTCAATCCCAGGAGGTGCCATGACTCAGGGCAAGCGCCGCACGATGCCCACGCGCGAGGAACTTCGCATCTGGCGCAACTACATCGAGACCACCGAGACACTGCGCACCCGCCTGGAGGGACGCCTGCAGAGCGAGTCGTCCTTGTCCTCCGCCGACTACCGGGTGCTGCTCGCCCTGAGCGAGGCGGACGACAGGACATTGCGCTCCTCCGAGCTGGCCGAGCGAATCGGCTGGCAGCGCAGCCGCCTGTCACACCACCTGGCGCGGATGGAGAAGCGTGGGCTCGTGCGCCGAGCACCGTGCCCCGACGACGTCCACGGCATCGACGTGCACCTGACCGACCTCGGTGCGGAATCGTTCCGGCACGGCTCGGTGCCGCACCTGCGTGATGTGTACGAGCTCTTCGTCGACGCGCTCACCCCCGAACAGCTCGCCGGCCTCGACGAGGCCACCACGGCGCTGCGCCGGCACCTCGACCCGGACGACACCGGCCTGGCACGACGACGCGAGACCGGACGGAATAGTTGATGTTTCAATCTAGTTGGCGGTGGCCATGAGCACCGACGCACGCCTCGCAGCCGACACCTCGATGGGTGCGGTCACCCTCAACGTCGCAGATCTGGACGGTATGACGTCCTACTACCGCGACGGGGTCGGCCTGACCGTGCTCGAGCAGACAGGTCCTCGTGTGGTCCTCGGGCGGCCAGGCCGGGCCGCCGTCGTCCTGGTGCACACTCCGGCCCTGCGGCACGCCTCTCCCCGCGACGCGGGGCTGTTCCACACCGCGATCCTCTTCGACACGGAAGCCGCCCTGGCCGCGGCGGTCTACTCCGTCGCGCGCCTGCGTCCGGGGTCGTTCACCGGCTCCAGCGATCACCTCGTCAGCAAGGCGTTCTACTTCGACGACCCCGAGGGCAACGGCGTCGAGCTCTACTGGGACCGCGACCGCACGCAGTGGAGCTGGACCCACGGGCAGGTCGAGATGGGCACGATCTTCCTCGACCCGAACGCCTACCTGCGCGAACATCTCGACGAGCGCGGGCTGGCCGGGGAGCCGGTCGGGGACGCGCGCGTGGGCCACGTCCACCTGTCCGTCGGGGATGTCGCGTCGGCGCGCGACTTCTACGCCACCAGGCTGGGCTTCGACGTGACCATGACCCTGGGCGACCAGGCACTGTTCGTCAGCGCCGGCGGCTACCACCACCACATGGCGATGAACGTGTGGCGCAGCCGCGGCGCCGGACGCCGCCAGCAGACCCTCGGTCTGGGTCGCGTGGACATCGAGGTGCCGTCCGCCGACGACGTCGGCGAGCTGACCGAGCGCCTGCGCCACCACCACGTCGCCGTCCGGGACGACGGCCGGACCGTCAGCTTCGAGGATCCCTGGGCCAATGCCGTCCGCCTCAGCGCGGAGCCGACCCCTGGCCAGGCCGCGGAAACGTCCGCGCTGACTTGAGCAGTCACCTCAGGAGCCGGGTCTGCCGGCATCGACAGGAAGGATCGACATGACCGTGCCGATGGTCGGCAAGACCTACCGGTTCGACATGGGATGGCTGAAGGTGAGGTTCACCTTCGTCTCGCCCTCGCAGGGCAGGTTCGTCGTGGAGGAAGGCGGTGGGCTGACGCCGAACGGCCACACGGAGACCGTCGCGCTCGATCTGAAGGAGATCCGCGACGGCGTCTACCTGAACTCGTGGACCGAGGCCAGCGGTGCCACCGTCACGCACGTGGAGGACTTCGCGAACGCGACGCTGTACTCCAACGTGACCGTCGACAACACCCTGTACAACTTCGTCGGAAGCATCACGGAGACGAACGACGTCACCGTCGCGGACGACGCCTCCACACGCGACGAGTCAGAGCGCAACACCGAGATCGTGCTCACCGCCATGCGCGAGCTCTTTCACGCGAAGGACCTCACCGCGCTGGACCGCTACTGGGCCGAACCGTACGTGCAGCACAGCCCGCAGCTGCCCGACGGCCTCGACACGCTGCGCGCCGCCGTGCCCGGTCTGCAGGAGTTCTCCTGGGAGCCGCAGCGCATCGCGGCCCAGGGCGACCTCGTGTTCACCCACAGCATCGTCCACGGCTGGGCGCCCGGCCCCGTGGTGATCGTCGACATCTACCGCCTGGAGCACGGTCGCATCGTCGAGCACTGGGACGTCGTCCAGGACCTCACACCTGCCGAGTCCACCGCAAGCGGTCACCCGATGGTCTGATCCCACCCGCAGAGACGACCAGCCGGCACGATCCGATGCCGCCCCATAGACCGAAAGGACCACCACGATGAGCGACGAGAGCCAGCACGAGGTCACCGTCCGCGACAACCCCGACAAGAGCCGCTTCGACGTCTTTGTCGCAGACACCCACGCCGGGAACATCTGCGGGCCTTGCGCTGAGCTCGTCCCACATCGAAGGAGCCCGCAACGTTGAGCACTTCCCCGCCGTCGGCGAGCAGGTTCCGCCTCGTCCCGATGGCGCCGCGTGACCCGCGCGAGCAGGGCCGGTCAGCCAGCACGCTTGAGCTGTTCTTCGACCTCGTGTTCGTCGTCGCGGTCAGCATCGCCTCGGTCCAGCTCCACCACGCTCTGACCGAGGGGCACGTGCTGGACGGCCTGGCTACCTACGGGCTGGTCTTCTTCGGGATCTGGTGGGCCTGGATGAACTTCACCTGGTTCGCCACCTCGTTCGACACCGACGACTGGCTCTACCGCATACTGACCATCGTCCAGATGGCCGGCGTGCTCGTACTCGCCACCGGGATCGAGCCCGCCTTCACCTACGCGGACTACACCCTGCCCGTCCTCGGCTACGTGGTCATGCGCTTGGCGATGGTCGCCCAGTGGCTGCGCGCCGCACGCTCCGACGCGTCCCCTCGCCGCACCGCTCGGGCCTACGCCGGGGGCATCGCGTCGGTACAGGTCCTCTGGCTGGTCCAGCTCGTGCTTCCCGAGGTACCGGGCATGGTCATGCTGGTGCTGCTGATCGGCGCAGAGGTCGCGATCCCGGTCGTCGCCCAGAGGCGCGGCAGTACCCCGTGGCACCCGCGCCACATTACCGAGCGCTACGGCCTGTTCACGCTCATCCTGCTCGGCGAGAGCCTGCTCGCCTCAGCCAACGCGATCATCGAGGCCGTCCATGACGCCGATTCCCTCGGACCGCTGATCTCGATCGCCGCTCTGACGTTCGTCGCGACCGGTGCCCTGTGGTGGGTCTACTTCTGGCCGCCGCACCACCGGTCCATCACGGGTGTCGGCGGGTCGCTGCGCTACAGCTACGTCCACTACTTCGTCTTTGCCGCCGCTGGTGCGTTCTCCGCGGGCATCGAGGTAGAGATCGACGTCCTGACCGGGCACAGCTTGCTCAGCGACCTCGCCGCGTCCTTCACCGTCACTGTTCCCATCGCAGTCTTCCTGGCGGGTGTCTGGTGGATCGCGATCCGTGACCACGCGGACCGCCTCGTCAACACCGTCGTCCCGCTGGCCGCGGTCCTGGTCCTGTGCGACCCGGTGATCCCCGTCCCTGTCAGCCTGACCGCCGCGATCCTCGTAGCCGTGGTCGTCGTCCTGGTCCGGCACCCACCGATGAGCACGCAGACCCGGTCGTCATCACGCTGAGGCTTGCGCGAGCCCGCACGGAGGTCCCCCGGTGGTCACCACCCCAGTCGGCGGGGGACGTTGAGCGGCCCAGCTACTGCTCGGAGTGTGATCAGCATGGAGGACTGGGCCGAGATCCGTCGGCCGTATCGGTCAGAAGGTATGTCGAAGGCGTCGATCGCCAGGCGGTTGGGGATCGCGCAGTACACGGTGGCGCGGGCGCTGGCCTCGGATCGTCCGCCGAAGTACGAACGTGAGGCGGTGGGTCGGCGGTCGACGCGTTCGAGCCGCAGACTCGGGCGTTGCTGGCCGAGTTCCCACGATGCCGGCGACAGTGATCGCCAAGCGGGTCGAGTGGACCCGGTCGACTGACAACGAACCCGTGCTCCATGCCAACTGGTGTTACCGGATCGCGCGCTGCACCAGAAGCTTGTACGCGTCAGCAGCGGTCCCGTGGCCCCCAGAGGTGCGAATGCGATTTCTCGTGCCTCAGCACCCGATGGAAAGCACCCCAGGTGACCCGGCGGCCGAGCGACCCGAGGGATCACGAAACGGTTACACCACCTCCGGTGGCTTGGACACGCGGCGAACGGCGAGCTAGATTCAAAAGCACAGACTGACTGCTCAGTCGGTTTTGCGGCAGAACTGCAACCCACCACGAGGGAGTGGTCACGCTTACCCTGCCCAGCTCAAGGAGGAGCTCAATGACGACATCGACCAGCCCCGCGCCCAGCGCCGAAACGCAAAGGTAGCTCGAGCCCCTCGCGCCCCGGCCGAACCGGCCGGACGCGAGCGCCGGCAGTCCGCTCACCCGGCGGCAGGGGTGCCGCACACATCGACCGCAAGCCGACACGTTCCCCACCACCGGTGAACGACCGAAGGCTTCGACCGAGACCCAGAGCCCACGAAGGAGTGGTCGCTCTTGCCTGCCTGCTGACACCGCAGGCCGACCCAGCTCAAGGAGGAGCTCGATGGCGACACCGATCAGCCCCGCGCCGAACGCGCAGGTGCGGAGGTACCTCAGGTCCCTCGCACCCCAGGTGAACTACTGGGGTCGCGACGTCTCCGCACTGCGACAGCAAGCTCGCGATCACGTACTGGCAGTCCGCGGTCCGCTGGAACACGTGGTCTCCGTGGAGACCGTCGATGCCGGCGGGGTTCCCTCAAGGCTCTACCGACCGCGGGACGACGAAGAAGACGTCCTGGTCTGGATCCACGGTGGCGGTTGGATGCTCGGCGACCTGGACTGTTGCGAAGGCGTCGCACGAGCTCTCGCGAACCGCGCCGGATGCGCCGTCCTCGCGATCGACTACCGGCTCGCTCCCGAGCACCCGTTCCCGGCCGCGCTCGACGACTCATGGGCCGCCGTCGGCTGGGCCCGGCGTCACTTCTCCAAGGTTGCGGTCGGGGGCGACAGCGCCGGCGGCAACCTCGCGGCGGCGGCCGCGCTCCGAGCAAGGGACTCCCGGGTCGACCTGGCGCTGCAGCTGCTGGTCTACCCCGTTCTGGACAGCACCATGGACACCACGACCAAACGTCGCTTCGTGGAGTCGTACTCGAACTTCGCGGGGACTGCCGGCTACGGCAGAACCGCGTTCGAGCGAATCGGATACCTGTGGGACGCCTACGTCCCCGACCAGCTGATGCGGCGATCTCCGGTGGTCTCGCCGCTGCATGCCGAGACGCTGTGCGGCGTCTCTCCAGCCGTCATCATCACCGCCGAGCACGACATCCTTCGTGGAGAGGCCGTCGAGTACGCCAGACGGTTGCGAAGGGACCAGGTTCCGGTCGAGATCCACGACTACGAGGGCCAGATCCACGGGTTCATCGAGAGCCTCGGCGTCATGACAGACGCGAAGGACGCCGTGGAGAAGGCCGGCTCGGCTCTACGGCGAGCGTTCGGCCACCAAGTACCAGACCGTGCGGGTCTCGCGGTCAGCACGCAGACGGCCGGCGCGCGCCGGCCGCCCGAAACCCACTCGTGAGGAGTTGCCATGCGCACCAACGACACCCTGTCTCGGCGAGGTAGGCGACCGTACTTTCGGATCGCGCTGCCGGTCGTCCTTGCCATCCTCATGGCCTCGTGCGGCGCCCCGGGCGCGCAGAGCCCTCTCTCCGACACGCCGACGAGCGTCAGCACGAGCATCGGCGATGCTCCAGTCACTCTCGACGTGCTCGTCTCCACGCCTGACGTGGCGCTCTACGAGGAGCTCGGCGACGCCTTCAACAGCAAGCATCCCCAGGTCACCGTGAAGGTGACAGGCGAGGACTTCAACAGCCTGACGACGAACGTCCCTCGCCTGATCTCGGGCACGGAGGTGCCCGACCTGGTCCGGATCGCATCCTTCGGCAACCTGGTCAAGGACAAGCTCCTGACCAATCTGGACCCGTACGCCGAGGCGTACGGGTGGACCGAGTGGCCGCAGTCGCAGTTCGCCTCCACCCGCGTCGACGACGACGGGCGGCAGCGCGGCACCGGGCACCTGTACGGCGCCGGGCCAGGGTTCGGGCTGACCGGCATGTACTACAACAAGTCGCTTGCGGCCCAGATCGGCATGACCGAGCCGCCCGCCACGCTCGACGCCTTCGAGGAGAACCTGGCGAAGGCGAAGGCCGCCGGCCTCCTGCCGATCATGGTCAACGGCAAGGACGGAGGGCTGGCGTATCCGCTGCAGAACCTCCAGATGAACTATGCGGGCAGCACCCAGGTGGTCCAGGACTGGAACTACAACCAGCCGGACGCGAACATCGACACACCCGCCCTGGTGGACGCCGCCGCGACGCTCCAGCGCTGGGGTGAGAAGGGATATCTGTCGGCGGACGTGAACAGCATCGATCAGACCCAGGCTCCCGCCAGGTTCGCGGAAGGTGAGGGCGTCTTCTTTCCGAGCGGGAACTGGCAGGCACCGACGCTCCAGGAAGCAGGCCGCGGCGAGATCGGGTTCTTCCTGTTCCCGCCCGAGGAGGTCGGTGACCCCTTTACCGCGATGACCGCCGCCGGCGTGCTGGCGATTCCCACCATGTCCTCCGAGCGCGATGTGGCGGCCGCATTCCTGAACTTCATCCAGACGGATGACGGCGCCCGCCAGAGCACGCTCGACCTTCTCGGCCTGCCACCCGCCGGGCCGGCGGACGCGCCTCTGCCCGCTTCCGAGCCCGGCTCCCTCGTCTCCGGCACCGTCGAGTCGTTCCAGATGCTGCTGGAGAGCGACGGTCTCGTCGACTTCATGTCGAACTCGACCGCGTCGATGCATGCGAACACCCTGATCCCGCAGACTCAGCTTCTCGTGGCCGGGAAGACGTCGCCGTCCGAGTTCTCCAGGGCGATCCAGGAGGACTACGAGAGTGAAGCGGAGAAGTGACCATGGCACTGAACGCAGGTACTGAACCGCGGAGCCACCTGGTGAAGAACTCGACCGCGGTGAAGCCGGGCCTCGATTCGGACGAGTCGGCCCCGCCTCCACGTCCCGCCCGGCGACGGCGCCTGGCACAGCGGTGGGGCGCCTTGGTCTGGGTAGCGCCCGCGCTGGTCATGTACGGCGTGTTCGTGCTGTACCCACTGGGCCAGTCCGTACAGTTCTCGTTCTACGAGTGGGACGGCATCGGGCCGGCGACGCCTGCGGGCCTGAACAACTGGAGAGCGATCTTCACCGAACCCGAGCTGCTCGGGTCGGTCGTCCACGCGTTCGTCCTCATCTTCTTCTACACCGTCCTTCCGGTCGGCCTGGGGCTCGTCGCGGCCAGCCTCATCCGAGAGCTCCGGGTCGGGACGTTCAACACCACGGCACGGGTCGTGCTGTTCATCCCGCAAGTGCTGCCGCCGGTGGCGGCCGGCATCGCGTGGACGTGGATGTTCTCCACCGACGGGCTCGTCAACCAGTCGCTCAGGGCGGTCGGCCTGGATTCCGCGACGCGCGCGTGGCTCGGAGACTTCACCTTCGCGCTGCCGGCCGTCGGCATCATCGGCTTCTGGCTGTCGTTCGGCTTCTGCACGGTCCTGCTGCTGTCCGGCATCGGCAAGATCGACCCGTCGCTCTACGAGGCCGCCCGCCTGGACGGGGCGGGCCGTGTCGCCGAGTTCTTCGCGGTGACGCTTCCCGGGCTCCGTGGGGAGATCGCGGTCTGCGCGACCATCGGCACTATCGCCGCCCTGGCCAGCTTCGACGTCGTCCAGATCGCGACCCAGGGCGGCCCGGGGTACCAGACGATGGTGCCCGGCGTGGAGATCTACCGGCTCACCTTCCTGGAGCAGCAGGTCGGCCAGGCCTCGGCCCTGGCCGTATTCCTCGCGGCCCTGGTCCTGCTCGTCATCTGGCCCATCCAGCGACTCGGGAGGCACGAGTGAACACCGCTTCGTCGACCCGCCACGGCCTCGTCTCGCGTGTCGTCATCCTGCTGGCGCTCATGGCGTTCGCGATCCTGCCCCTGGTCAGCATGCTCACGGCCGCGCTCGCGCCACAGAACAGCACGCCGCCAGGGCTCGCCTGGCCCGAGGACCCGCAGTGGAGCAATTTCGCCGACGCCTGGACCGCGGCGAACTTTCTCGCGCTCTTCGAGTCGAGCGTCCTGATCGTGCTCGGCGTCGTCCCGGCGGCCGTCGCCATGGCCACGGCGGCCGGTTACGGGCTCGCGCAGCTCGACGTGCCCGGCGGCAGACTCTTCAACGCCCTCCTGCTCGTCGGGCTGACCCTGCCGTTCGAGGCGCTCATCACGCCGCTCTACTACAACCTTCGCGACATGGGGCTGCTCGGGTCCCGGTGGGCCGTCATCCTGCCTCTCATCGGACTGCTCATGCCATTCGGGGTGTTCTGGATGCGAGCGAGCTTCCTCAAGGTGGAGACAGCCCTCACCGAGGCTGCCAAGCTCGACGGCGCCACCACCTGGCAGATCTTCCGCCAGGTCCAGCTGCCGCTCGCGGTGCCCGCCCTGTCGGCACTCACGATCTTGTTCTTTCTGGCGACCTGGAACCAGTACCTGCTGCCGCTCGTGCTCATCGATGATCCGACCATGCGTACCGTTGCCGGCGGCCTGGGCGCCTTCCAGGGTGAGCACGGTACGAACATCGCGCTGTTGTGCGCCGGATCGTTGCTGATCATTGCCCCCTCCCTGCTTGTATTCCTCTTCTTCCAGCGCCACTTTGTGAAAGCTCTTCTTCAGGGCGGTGTCAAATGAGGTATCTCGCGCACGGGCGGGCCATCGCACCGCACGACGTGGACGATAGGATATGGATATGACACGGCAGTACCACCTTGCGGCGGCACAAGAAACCGGGGGCTTCAAGAAAACTGTTTCAGCGAAGGGCAAGGCCCGAAAAGAGCTGATCGTCGATGCCGCCACTCGGCTCGTGGCGCACAACGGATCCCGTGGCACCAACCTTGCCGAGATCGCCGCCGAGGCCGGGGTCTCACAGAGCGGCCTCCTCTATCACTACTCGAGCAAGGAGGCACTGCTCAACGCGGTGCTGGATCGGCGCGACGAGGCCGAGGACGAGGTTCTGTGGCACGACACCGACGCAGGCCTCGGCATCCTCGACGTCATCGCCAACAACGTCACCCGCTGGGCCAGCCACTCCCACGCGGTGGGCATGCACACCGTGCTGGTCGTCGAGAACCTTGGCGACGACGGAGCTCTCCACCCTCGGCTTGCCGGCCGGTACCACGTGACCGTCGACCGGGTCGGCTCGGTCCTGGCGGCGGCCCAGGATCGCGGCGAGATTCGTGCGGACGTCGACACCCGCCTCAAGGCCATCGAGATCATTGCCTTCATCAACGGCCTGGAGACCGCCTGGTTGCTCGACCCCGAGATCCCTGTGGCCATGACCGCGAAGGCGTGGGCGGCCCAGCAGCGGCTGGCGATGGCGGCGTAGTCGTGGCCGCGGCTAGTTGTACTGGCCCCTCCCCCGGGCGGCAAGGTCCCGGATCCCCCGCCCAGGGGAGGCGAGCACCTCGCGCGCCGTACGGCCGAGATTCCCTGCCAGCTCGTCGAGCGTCCGCGTGCTGAACGCAGGGCGGTGCGCCCACAGGTCGCCGGAGATATGACCCTCGTGCGAATGACGGAGCTGAAAGCCGAGAGGCACGGCCCCGCTGAATGCCGACGCCATCCTCGGCCGGAGCGCATCGGTCGGTAGCGGCTGGGACAGCATCCTGATCTTGCCGCCGTCGGGTGCCGTGATCGTGAGGGCCCTGCCCGGGGCGTGCGGCATGTAGTTGATCGAGATGTCGAACAACGAGCCGTCCCTCTGCGCCGCCTTGGGCAGCTCCTGACGAAGCACCCCGACCGGGACACGGTGCACGTGCGCCTGCCTGGTCGCCTCGTGGACGCGGCCGGCAAGCTGCCCGAACGACGGGTTGTCCCGCAGATCGACCCGGACGGGCACGTGGTCGCTCACGAGACCGACGGTCTGGGTCAGCCCGGGGGCGTCCCGGTTCGCCGTGACGCAGCCGATCATCACGTCGTCGCCGAGGTAGGGCGTGAGCGACGCCAGGACCAGAGCACGCACGGTGCTGCCGGGCTTGGCGCCGTGCTCCGCGCCGAGCCGGAGGAGCGAGCCGGCCGCTTCCCCTTCCACGAGCGGAAGAGGATGCGCCTGCAGCCACAGCGGGTCGTCCTGTCCTGCGCGTTCCAGGGGTAGGCGTGGCGGATCAGCCGGGAACTGCCTGCCCCAGAACCCGGCGTTCTTCCCGAGCCCGATGGTGCGCTCGTAGGCGGCGTAGTCGCCGGCCTGGACCTTCGGCGCGGGCGGGGGCGGGTACCCGGGGTCGAGCCGGGCACGATAGTGCTGGTGGAAGTCGCGGAAGAGTACCGCGTTGGACCAGCCGTCGAAGACGGCATGGTGCCAGACGGTCAGCAGGACGTGGCGCTCAGGGGCCATCCGGACCACGACCGCCGACCAGAGCGGCGGGGTGAACAGGTCGATCACCTGCTCGCAGCAACGGACCGCGAGCTGTTCGAGCGCGGCGCGCTGCGCCGGTCGCGGCAGTCGCGAGAGGTCCTCGAACCCCCACTCGGGGCGAAACGGCGGGACGACTCGCTGGGCGATCCCGGTCTCGGTGTGCGTGAATGCCGCGCGCATGGTCTCGTGCCGTTCCACCAGCGCCGCCAGCACGGCGGACAGGTCGTCGAGGTCCATGGGTCCCGTGATCTCGATCGCGTGCGGGATGTTGTGGTTCGACTCGCGTCCGCCGACTGCCGCGACCCACTCCTGCTGGAGATAGGTAGCTGGAAGCACTCCGGTCTCGGCGCCGGCGGGGGTCGCGCTCACCGGGCCGACTCCTCCGCCGTGCGGAGGTCGCTGAGGCGATCCCCGGGGCGATCGGCGAACCTGCGCAGCGCTGCGGTGAAGCGGTCGGCGAACCCGGCCGCCTCCGAGTCGCCCAGCATGTTGGCATCCGCCACGAGCACACCTGAGAGCCGTCCGGCCGGATCAGAGCTGACCTGGAAGTCCAGCAGCGAGGCCCCGTCCCACCAGGGGTGGTCGGTGGGCTCCTCATGAGCGAGGTCGAACGGTGAGAACGCGATGCCCGCGCCCGTGACGACCGCGTCCGCCTGGTGCTGTCCGCGGCTGTAGTTCAAGGAGACGTCGAACAAGGGCCCACGGCCGGTGTCGGGCAAGGACGCGCGGAGCACGCCGACCGGCGCCGGGCGCGAGATCGCACGGTCATAGGCGTCGGCCGTGCGGCCGAGAAGTGTCGCGCACGACGGGTCACCGGACAGGTCCACCGTGACCGGCACGTGACCGGCGAGGAACCCGACCGTGGCACGGATGTCTCGCTGCTGGCGGTTCGACCGCATCACGCCGAACGTGATCCGCTCGTTCGTCGCGTGATCGCTCAGGGACGCCGCGAGGGCGGCCAGCAGGACGGCGGTCGTGCTCGCCCGTTCCTCGACCATGAGCGGGTGCAGCGCGCCGAGCGTCGGGCCGCGGTCGAGCGGGAGCGGGTGCGGCGTGGTGCGAGCGAGAGCCCCGACTGCCGACACGTCCTGCGGGAAGGAGAGTCGGGGACGGGCGTCGGCGAGGGCAGCACGCCAGTGCTGTCGTGTCGCGGGGTCGTCGGACAGCTCGGTCTCCCACGCGGCGTAGTCGGCGAGATGGAGCACGGGCGGTGGAAGCGTGGCGCTCGTCCCGTGCTCGTACAGGTGCCGGAACTCGTCGCGGATCACGCCGGCGGACCAGCCGTCCATGATCGCGTGGTGCGCGACCATGACGAACACCCGGTCGTCGTCAGCGAGCGTCACCAGCAGCGCCCGGGCAAGAGGGCTGTCCTCCAGCACGAACGGCCGACGCAGCTCCGCCTGCAGGAGCGCGGCACAGGCCGTCTCCCGCTGGTCCTCGTCGACCTCGGCGACGCTGACCTCGCGCAGGTCCGACGGAGAGTGGTCGCCGACCACCTGATGTGCGGTGCCGCCGGTGTCCTGACGCGTCAGTGTCGTACGCAAGGCCTCGTGCCGGGCGGTCAGCGCGTCCAGCGCAGCGCAGATGCGGTCGGGATCGGTCTGGCCGCGCATCCGGACGGCCGCGCCGATATTGACGCCGGAGGCCCGCCCGCCGGTCGCCTCGTAGAGGGAACGCTGATAGTGCGTCGCAGCGTGCAGTGTGCTCATCCGGTCACCCCGCGGGCAGCGCGTCCGACGGGTCGCAGCCGACTCGTGTCGGTCCGCGGCGCCTCGTCCACCGCGACGGCGTAGGCGCGCAGGGTCGGGTTCGTGTGCAGCACCCGCTCGGGCACGTCACGCCCGAGCTCGTCACCGACGAGCAACGCGACCTCGGC
Source organism: Promicromonospora sp. NPDC090134 (assembly GCF_044746965.1). Lineage (NCBI taxonomy): Bacteria > Bacillati > Actinomycetota > Actinomycetes > Micrococcales > Promicromonosporaceae > Promicromonospora > Promicromonospora sp. NPDC090134. Next base: position 255,676 of record NZ_JBIVCZ010000009.1, read on the forward strand.
CGCCTCGAGCGACGATCCGCCGAGCGACAGCCACTCGGCGTCCGGGCCGATCGTGGCGGGAGCCACATCGAGGGCCCGCCCCCAGATGGCCGCCACCGCGCGTTCCGTGTCGCTCGCCGGCCCGCCGTGCCCAGCCTCTCGCGCGAGCAGAGCGGAGACGGTCTCGATCAGCTCACGCTTGGCGACCTTGCCCAGCGCGTTCCGGGGAAGCTGCTCGACCCGGACGACCCGCTTGGGCGCGTCGGTCTCCCCCAGTCGCGCAGCGGCGAAGGAGCGAACCTGGTCGGGATCGAGCCCGGCGGAGCCGATGACCGTGGCGACGAGGTACTGCCCGAGCGTCGGGTGCGGCATACCGAACGCTGCCGCCTCTTCCACGTCGGGATGTTCCTCGAGGACGCCCTCCGCGGCGAGGGTGGACACGTTCCGCCCGCCGACGTTCACCGTGTCGGCGCTGCGGTCCTCGAGGTAGAAGTACCCAGCATCGTCCAGACGGCCGACGTCGCCGGTACTCACCCACAGGTCCGACCGGAAGACGCTCGCGCTGGCATCCGGGTCGTTCCAGTAGCGGCGTGGTCGCACGCCGTCGATCCGGAGCTGCACCGATCCCGACGCGCCCGTGGCTACCGGCTCACCGGACTCGTCGACGATGCGTACCTCGCTGCTGCCGTGCGCCCGGCCGAGCGAGAACGGTCGACCCGGGTCGAAGCGCATCCGCAGGCGAGCGGGCCAGCTCTCGGTCGAGGTGTACATGTTGACGATGCTCGCGTTCGGGAAGAGCTCGGCGACCCTGGCCAGCGTCGCGGCCGAGATCGGCGCGCTAGTGGTACGTACCTGCCGCACAGCGCTCAGGTCGAACCGCGCCTCGACCCGCAGGAGCGCGAGCGCGTAGGCGGGGACCAGCACCACGTCGTCCGGCCTGAACTTCTGCACGGCACCCAGCACACGGTCGGCGTCGAACTTCTCGAGCACGATCATGGTGTGCGGCGCCGCGCTCAGCGTCTGCAGCATGAGGCTCTGCCCCGCGTTCGTCGCGGGCGGCAGCGCATGCAGGACGGTACGCACCGGCACCTCCCGCGCGGGCACGTCTGCACCTCGCTGCCGGATCGCGTACGTGAGGTTGTCGTGCGTGGACACGACGCCCTTCGGCCGTCCCGTCGTTCCAGAGGTGAAGAGGATCTCGGCGTCGTCCGCCCCGCTCACCGCCACCCCGGTCGGACCGGACGGCTGGGCGACCTCGATCTGGTCAGTCGTCCGGGACCAGCCCGGGCACAGCCCCACGGGAACGTCGCCGATGACTCCGACCGCCCCGGCCTCCGCGTGGACGCGAGCGATGTGCTCATCGCTGCTGGACGCCAGTACCGGCACGGCGATCGCTCCGGCGGCCTGCACACCGACGTATCCGACGGCGAAGGCGATCCAGTCACCGGAAGCGCGGACGACTACCCGGTCACCGGGCCGCACGCCCCTGCGGATGAGGCCGCGGGCGACCGCCCGCGAGCGCTGGTTCCAAGCCGCAAAGCTGAGCCGGCCCGCACCGACAAGCTCTATCGCGGTCGCGTCGGGCCTCTCCTCCGCCCTGGCCGCGAGCATGCCAATCACAGTGACAATGGGCTGATGATTCACGAGGACCCCTCATTTTTGTCTCGGTGAATGACTTTCATCATGCCTAGAAAAAATGGGGAGGTTCAAGCGCATCGACCATTGTTCACAGACCGGTCACGCGGAGGAAACGGATTCAATCCGTCCACATCCAGATTCAATCCCTCCGCATTGGAATATAACCCCGACCGGGTCACGTTTCACCCATTCACGCGCATTTTCGATCCTTTCACATTCAAGCCACTCGTCCGAATGTGGGCCGTGCGAGGGGTCCCCGGCCCGTCGCCCAGACCTGATCGGTGCCGCCGTCGACGTAGAGGTTGCTGCCAACGACACAGCTGCTCTGTTCCGAGGCGAGGAACGCCACGACCGCGGCGGCCTCCTCGGGCTGCCCGGGCGCGCCCGCCCGGCATGCCTGCCGGGCGGGCGCGCCTTGCCGTACAACCTCTCTATCGGCTCAGGATGCGACGCAACCAGGTGTGGCGTGCCTTGACGGTTGCCCGGGAGATCTGCGCGTCCGGCGCGATGCCGTCGAAGATGTGGAAGCCGCCCGCCCAGACGTGGAGCTCGGTGTCGATGCCGGCCTCCCAGAGGCTGTTGGCGTAGGCGGTGTCCTCGTCGCGGAAGACTTCGGCGGAACCGACATCGATGAAGGTGCTCGGCAGCCCGGTCAGGTCCGTCGCGCGCGCGGCCGCGTCGTCGCTGGTGACCTGCGGGCCGCCGCGGCGGTCACCGAGCAGCGCCGACCAGCCGGTCGTGTTGCTGACGCGGGTCCACGAGCCGGTGTCGGCGTACTGCAGGGTCGACAGGGTTTCGTCGCGGTCGTCGAGCATCGGGCTCATCAGGAGCTGTCCGTGGACGGCGGGGCCGCCTGCGTCCCGGGCGCGAAGTACGGTGCTGGCGGCGATGCCGCCGCCAGCGGACGTGCCGGCCACGATCACGCGGCGGGCATCGATTCCGAGCTCGCTCGCCTGATCCGCGATCCACTGCAGAGCCGCGTACGCATCCTCGACGCCTGCGGGTGCCGGGTGTTCCGGCGCGAGCCGGTACTCGACCGAGACTGCGACGACGCCGTGGGTCTCGACCCAGTCGAGGACCGGTGCGATGCCGGTGAAGCGGTCACCGATGATCATGCCGCCGCCGTGCAGGTAGAGGATGACCGGCGCATCGGGGGTGCGCTCGGTGGGACGGATGACAGCGAGGGTGATTCGTCCGCCGCCTGGTCCCTCAATCTCGATGTCGCGGTGTTCGATGGGCCGGCCGGCGACGAGGTCGGCGATCGGCGGGGTGAACGGCACGGATCGCAGCACGGGGATCATGTCGGCGGTGATGGTCGAGGGGATCGGGCTGGCAGCGAGGATCGGAGCGAGCTCGGGGTCGAACGGCGGGATGGTGGTCATGACGGTCTCCTTGTGAATGTCAGGCGTTGGTGAGGTGCTCGCGGACCGCAGGGGCGGTCTCTTCGCCGAACCTCTTGATCTGGAACGGGTCGTCGCTCATCAGCACGAAGGTGTCGATGCCGTGCTCGATCGCGAGGGCGGTCAGTTGCCGTTCCTCGGCGAGGTCCGCGCCGATGTTGAGCATGCGACGGATCGCACTCGGCTCTCGGCCCGCCTCGGTGGCTGCGTTGTCGATGCGGCGCTGTGCCGCGTCGAGCGCGTCGATGCCGCCGAGGTAGCCGACACTGGGCAGCCATCCGTCGGCCCGGGTCCCCACGAGTCGGAGCGTGCGGGGCCCGTAGGCGCCGAGCCAGAGGGGCACCGGGTGGGCGGGTCGTGGTCCGCGCTTGGCGCCGTCGAGAAGGTAGTGGTCGCCGTGGAAGCGGGCGCCGTCCGGTCGGGTCGTGTCCCACAGCTCGCGGATGACCGTGATGGCCTCGTCGAGCGCGGTCACGGCTTCGCCGTTGGTGCGGCGTGGTCCGCCCATCGCTGCGATGGCGTCCCAGAACGCCCCAGATCCGAGTGCCAGAGCGATACGGCCCTCGGTCAGCAGGTCGAGGGACGCAGTCGCTCGGGCGATCATCGCCGGTGGTCGCAGCGGGAGGTTGGTGACGTTCGCGGACAGCTCGACCGTGCTCGTGCGCGCGGCTACGAAGCTGAGCAGCGTCCACGAGTCCAGGAAGGCGGGTTGGTAGGGGTGGTCCTGGAAGGTCACCAGGTCGAGTCCGACGTCCTCGGCGAGGACTGCGAGGTCTACGACCCGGCGAGGATCGCTGGCGGCCGGGGTGATGAACGATCCGAAGGTGACGGGTCGGTGCAGCATGTGTTGCCTCCTTTCAGTACTCGCGCGGCTTCCCGGTCAGACGGCCAGTGCGGGGTAGTCGGTGTAGCCGCGGTGGTCTCCGCCGTAGAAGGTCGCCGGGTCGGGCGAGTTCAGCGGCGCGGAGGCCTGGATGCGTGCCGGGAGGTCCGGATTCGCGAGTGCGAGCGCTCCGACCGCGACGACGTCGGCCAGCCCGTTGTCGAGGTCGGCGATCCTGGCGTCAAGATCCGCGCCGGCCCGGTTCACGACGAGGCGGTCAGGCCAGATGGCGCGGAGTCGGCGCAGCAGGGGCTCGTCCCCGATGTGGACCAGGTGTAGGTATGCGAGGTCGATCTCGGCGAGGCCGCGAGCCAGATGGTCGTACAAGGCGTGGGTATCGACCTCCTTGATGTCGTTGAGCCGGTTGGCGGGCGAGATGCGGAAGCCGGTGCGGTCGGCGCCGATCTCGTCGGCGACCGCTGCCGCGACCTCAAGGGGGAAGCGCGCCCGGCCGACGATCGAGCCGCCGTAGCGGTCGTCGCGCAGGTTGGCGTTGGCACTGAGGAACTGGTGCAGCAGGTAGCCGTTCGCGCCGTGGATCTCGACGCCGTCGGCGCCCGCTTCGATGGCGAGCGCCGCTGCCCGCCGGAAGTCCTCGAGGGTCTGTTCGAGCCCGGCGTCGTCGAGAGGAACTGGATCGGCCATCGGCTGAGGCCCGTCGGCGGTGAACATCATCGCGTCGGCCGCGACGGTCGACGGCGCGACCGGGCGCCGACCGTGAGGGGTGTTCGACGGGTGCGCGACGCGACCGACGTGCATCAGCTGGATGACGAACGCTGCTCCGCCGGCATGAGCGGCGTCGGCTGCGGAACGCCAGGCTTCTACGTGTGCGGACTCGTAGATGCCCGGGGTGGCAAGGTAGCCCTGGCCGTCGCCCGACGGCTGGGTGCCCTCGGTGATCAGCAGTGAGAAGGTGGAGCGCTGGCCGTAGTACTGCGCCGTGAGGTCGGTGATGGTGCCGTCGCCGGCCGCCCTGCTCCGCGTCATCGGCGCCATGGCGAGTCGGTGGGGGAGGTGGATGCTGCCGAGCTTGGTCGGCGTCCACAGGGCCTGGTCAGTCATGATGTTCCTCGTTGTCCTGGTGATGGTCAGTTCGCGATCCGGATGACGGCCCGGCCGCGCAGCCGGCCCTGCTCGCCGGCCGCGTGGACCTTCTGCAGGTCCGCGAGGTCGTGGCGCTCGCTCACATCGAGGTGCAGCACGCCTTCCTCCAGGAGAGACACCAGGTCCTCGAGCTGATCGGAGTCGCTGCGCACGAACACGTTGCCGGCGCGCACGCCGCGGGCGGTGTCGGGCTCGGCCGGTGACGTCGTGGAGACGAGCACACCGCCGTCGTGGATCCGGTCGCGGAGCGCCGCAAGGTCCGCGGGAGAGTTGCGGACGAGATTGATCACGACGGCGACCCTGTCAGCGAGGGAATCGATGACCGGCGTCCGGGTGTAGTCGACGATCTCGTCGGCGCCGGCTGCGCGGACCGCGTCCAGGCTGCGCGGGCTAGCGGTCGCGATGACATGCGCGCCCAGGTGCTTCGCGAGTGCGATCGCGATGCCACCGACTCCGCCACCGCCGCCGTTGACCAGCACCCGCTGCCCGGGCTGGACCGCGGCGTGCTCCACGATCGCCTGCCACGCGGTGAGCCCGGCGGTGGGCAGAGCTGCCGCGTCGGCCAGGTCGACCGTCTGGGGAGCAGCGGCCAGCAGGGCGGCCGGTGCCACGACGTACTCCGCCGATGCGCCGTCGGCGTTCATCGGCAGGAAGGCGAGAACACGCTGGCCGAGCAGTTCTGACTCGACGCCGTCGCCCACCGCAGTCACGGTGCCGCTGAGGTCGATTCCCGGGATGTGTGGGAGTACGAGCGGGAACTGGTCACGCAGGAAGCCGGACCGGATGGTCGCGTCGACCTGGTTGAACGAGGTGCCTGCGACGCGGACGAGAGCTTCGCCGGGGGCCGGCACCGGGACCGGCACCTCGGTGAGCTCAAGGACGCTCGGGGCGCCGTACTGGGTGAATCGGACTGCCTTCATGGTTCCTCCTCGGTTGGTGTTTCGAATTCGTAACACTGACCAACGAGGAATCTATTCCGAACTCGAAGGACCGCGTCTACGATGGGGCCATGCCGTCACCCGACCTGGCCGAGTTCGGTGCCTACTTCGCCCTGATGGAGGTCGGATCGCTCGTCCAACACGGCGTCGAGTTGCAGTTGCGCGAAGAGGCAGGACTGAGTTTCGTCCAGTTCCAGATCCTCGCGATCCTGGGAGAGTCCGGCGACGGGACGCAGACGATGACGACGCTGGCCGATCGGCTCGTGCACAGCCGCAGCGGCCTCACCTATCAGGCGCAGCAACTGGAGAAGGCAGGTCTGCTCACCCGGGCACCCGCGCCCGAGGACGAGCGGAGCACAGTCCTTGCCCTCAGCGACGCAGGGCGTGAAGTCCTGGCTCGTGTGCTTCCTGGGCATATGGCCGTCGTCCATGACGTCCTCCTTGACCCACTGACGGCTGAGGACCGTGCCGAGCTCACACGGCTCCTGGACCAGGTCCGTCACCACATGCGGGCCCGCCCACCCCGGTCCGCACGCCGCTGATCCGGCTGACTCGTCAGCACGGATCAGCGGCGTGTCGGACCGTCGAGCGAGCTGCGCACTCTGCAGGAGAAGCTCCGGCGCACTCAGGTCGAGATCGGCAATCTCGTGAGCTTCATCGTCAAGGGCATGGCCTCTGATGCGATCGCCACCGCGCTGGCCGCCAAGGAGACCGAGCTCGCACAGATCAAGATGCGCCTCGCAACGATCGTCGCGCCCAGACCCAAGGTCGACGTCGCCGGCATCATCGCCGCGCTCAACGTGATCGGCGGAGCAGTCCAGGCGCTCGCCCACACCACCGACGAGGAGCGGCGCGACCTCTACAACGCCCTTGACCTGCGCATTCATTACAACGCAACAGAAAAGCGGGCCCACTACACAGTGAGCCCGCTCCTATCCACGGCGAGCCGTTCGGATAGTCGTGTCCGGAGGGGGACTTGGCAGGTATCGTCACGCCCATTCATGCTCGGAAGAGTTGCGTGACCTGCAGAGACGCTGTCGCCTCCTGAGCGCCTTCCCTCTCATCGTGACCGCCTCTGACCGATCGAGTAGAGGCCACCGGGGCTCAAGTCCGCGACGCCGCCAACGAACTTGTAGCCCAGGGCTGGCCGAAGGACGTCGTTGCCCGGCTCTAGCCCATTGTTTCCCGTTCCTGACCTGCTGGCCTGGGTACTCGGACTCCGAGCACACCCCAGTCCGGCTGGGTCCCCGGTGTCGCCGGCTCCGTGGACCGCGCCGGTGCGGACGCGCCCCGGCACTGGCCAGGATCACCGGGACGTCGGTCCAGTGCGCGTCGTCGTCCTGGATGTCGGCCAGCTTCACGACATCGAACAGGTCGCGATCCAGCACGTCCGGCACGAGTGGCGCGACGTCGGCCGGTATGACGTAGAGGGCGTCATCAACCGCGTGCTGCCGGACGACCATGTGCTCGCGGCCCGGTCCGTGCTGGACCGTCGCCGTACGACGCCCGTCCGAGGACGTGGACACGACCCACCCGGTCGCCGGTAAGGAGGGTGACGGTCCGGGCCGGTGAGGCGGTCTCGCGGCCCCGGGCGCCGTGGGCCGACGTCGGGTCATCCGCCGACCCATCCCCCGGGCGAGATGCCGCGCTCGCCGCGACGTAACCCTCCCAGGGCAATGGTCGCGCTCAGCACCACGGCGCCCGCCACGGATGCTCTTTACCTGCTGTGCAGGTCTCGTTCCTTGTCTCACTGGGACGTTGCAGGGCTGTGCTGGGATTGAAGTGCGGGTGGGGCGCGAGGTCAGGGCAGCGGGAGACGCTTGCCGAGGAGCAAGATCTCCCCGGCACGTACCTTGGCCTCCGTCTCGTCGACGTTCCACAGGGCGCGCAACGCAGCGAGGTCCTCGGACGTGTGGCCGGAGTCGATGAAGGCCTGGCTCGCCGCGATCTCCTCCGCCGACGGCTGCGGCGTGGTGTGCGTACCCGGCTTGAACGGGAGCCGTTCGCCGTCCAGGACCATCTGGCCGGCGCGGGCCTTCACCTCGATGGTGTCGACTGACCAGAGCTCCGCCAGCTCCATCTGGTCCTCCGCACTGAACCCGGCGCCCCAGAACGCGTCGTGCTGCTCGCGTGTGAAGCCGTCGGGCATCGAGGACCAGTCGACGCCGACCGCGTGCGCGACGCCGTCGACTGCGGCGGCGAAGTCCGTGTACGGGTTGGCCGCGGCAGCGGCGCCCGCACCGACCATGCCCAGGGCCGACGCGACCACGCCGGTGACGGCCATGGTGCCGGCGCGCCGGGCGAACGGGGTGACGACGCCGCTCCGGGCGTCGGCCGCCACGATCCGCTCGGCGATCCGCAGCGCGACGGCCGCGGTGTCGGCGTCGTCGGGCTCGCGGGAACGCAGGGCGGCCGCGACGCGCTCGGTGAGGTCGTCGTGCCAGTCGTCGCCCCCCGGCCGGGGTCCGGGCACCGGCGTACCGGCGGGACGGTCCTGGGTCATCGCGTCTCCATGAAGGTCGGGTCAGTGTGCCGCAGCGTGGCCAGAGCGCGTGCGGCGTGGGAGCGGACGGTGGCCGGCGAGGTGCCGATCACCGTCGCGATCTCGGCGTCGGCCAGGCCCTCGTAGTACCGCAGCACGAGCACGGTGCGCTGCCGTGGGGGCAGCTGCTCGAGGCGACGCCACATGGCGTCCTCCTCCGCGTGGTTCTGCGCGTGGTCGCCCACGGTGCCGGCGTGGTCGACCAGTGCGTCGTCGGCGGTGGGCCGGATCGTGCGCACGTGCCAGCGCCGGCGCCACGACAGGTGCTCGTTGGTGACCATGCGCCGCAGGTACAGGTCGGGCCGCTCGGTCAGGGTGATCCGGTGCCACCGCTGGTGGGCCCGCAGCAGCACCTCCTGGACCAGGTCCGCGGCGGTGTGCTGGTCCCCGACGAGCACCGTCGCGTAGCGGATCAGGCCGGGAAGGTGCGTGCGGACCAGCTCGTCGAGCGTCCCCACCCTGCCCGGGCGCTCGGTCTCCAGTGCGGACGGCGGCGTCTCCGGCGCGGGCGGCACGGCCTCCGCCGCTCGTGTGCCCTCCGGGCCGGTCGCCGACAACCGGACGCTCATCGGCCGATCGCCAGCTCGAGCAGGGCGGCCGCCGGATCGAGGGCCGCCGCTCCGCCGGGCCGGCGGACCGGCGCGTCGTCGAGGCATCTGCGCACCAGGTGCTCCACGAGCGCGGCCCGTTCCACGACGTCGGAGGCCTCCAGCGCCCCGGGCAGGATCCGGACCTCGACCGTGTCCCGGACCGGGTGCGGGGCGACGAGCTGGGTCAGGTTCACATCGGCGTACTTGGTCAGGCCGATCCCGCGTGCGGCCGCGGACAGCTCGCCCCAAGACTGGTCACCCCGCTCCACGAGCCGGAGCAGCTCCGCGGGCAGCGGCGCCAGACGGCGGCACGCCTCGTTGGTGCCAAGCACCTCCCATAGCGGCTCGCGCCAGTACCCGAACAGGCGGACCAGGTTGGCGAACGCCGCGGGGCGCCGGAAGGGTCCACCGTCCAGGTGCAGGTGGACGGCGGCCTCGGCGGGCACGGTGAAGCCGAGGCCCCGCGCGGTGCCCAGCAGCTCGTCGAGCACCTCGCCGTGGTTCTCGGCGATCGGCGGGGTGACGATCTCGCAGGGCCGCTCGCGCCCGGCCGGCAGCGGCATGGCGACGGCGACGGTGGAACCCGCGGCGTCGTTCACCCGCGCCGCTCCGCCCTTCGCCTCCACGCGGGTACCGAACAGCTCGGCGACCGGCACCAGCACGTCGAGCAGGGTGGCGTCCGGATCCGTGGACCGCTCGATCAGACGCAGCAGGCGGGGCTCGTCGCACACCACCCGGTACCACCCGCGGTGCCCCGGCCTGGTCGACGTGCCGGCCAGGTCGGACACGAGGGTGATGTCGTCCACAAGCCGCACGACGTGGGCGCCGGCGCCGTCGACCACGTCGAACGCGGGCGACAGGTGCCGGAACACGCCCACGCCCGGCACCGCCGACGGCTCGCTGTCGGTATGGAAGGACCGGCGCACCCGGCCCCCGCGACGGCTCGCGAGAGCGTCCGCGAGCACCTGCCGGTCTGAACCGGCGGGCGCGAGCAGCTCCACCTCGAAGCCGATACGCAGCGTGAGGGTGTTGATGGTCGCCTCCTGGCGAGTCGTCGGCGGTGCCGGGCCAAGGGTCAGCTACCGGACGTCGTGGCGGCGTCCAGGGGCAGCTCCTCGCCGTCGAGCACCATCTGGCCGGCACGGGCCTTGGTCTCCACGAACTCGGTGTCCCACAGGGCGCTCAGCTCGTCGACATCCTCGGAGGTGTACCCGGCGTCGAGGAACGCGGCGGTCGCCGCCTGCTGGTCCGCGGGCAGCTTCGGGGTCGTGAAGGTGCCGGGCGCGAACGGGAGCTGCTCGCCGTCGAGGATCGCCTGACCGGCGCGCGACTTGGCCTCGGTCTCGTCGAGCGACCAGAGTGCCCGCAGCTCGATCAGGTCCTCGCCGCTGTACTCGGCCGCCCAGAACGCCTCGTACTGCGCCTGGGTGTAGCCCTCGGGCATGTGGGTCCAGTCGACGCCGGCGGCGTGCACTGCGGTGCCGACCGCCTGGCCGAAGGCCGAGGCCGGGTTGGCCGCGGCGACGAAGCCGGCGCTGCCGACGCACAGGGTGGTGGCCGCGACACCGATGGCGGTGAGGCGGAAGGACTTGGAGCGGAGAGTGCTGGGGATGCTGGTCACGTGGATCTCCAGGAGTCGGATGTGCTTGCCCCCTTAAGACGCCGCTCACCGCCGAGATGTGGAGTCCGGACAGCCACCACTTTCGAGATCGCCCCATGTCGCAGCCCCGGAACGACGCAGCTGGGCCTGCACCGTCTTCGTCGACCGCCGGCACGTGCCGGCCAGCCTCAACCTGGCGGCCATCACCACCGCTTGCGAGGTCACCACGATCGATGCTCGTCGGAGTCCCGGCGACGACGCACGTCGAGGCTAATCACGTGGGGGAACTGCACGACGCGGACGCAACATCCGTGATCCGTGTTCGGGTCACTCCTTGTCGCGCGGGAGGTCGGGGGCAACTTCCGGAGCGATGGTGTCCGAGTCGTCCTGCGCCCCGGTGAGCACCCCGGTCACCAGGAGGCTGGCCAGGCGGGCGGCGTCGTAGTGGGTGTCGTTGTCGCCGCCGATGCAGAGGTTGCCGATGCCGCGCATGAGCATGTACCCCGACACTCGCTCAGAGGCCTCTGGTTCGAGCGCGGCGTCGAGCAGGGCGTCGCAGACCGGGACGAGCCGGTCGACGAAGTACTGGTGCAGGGTGTTCACGCCCTCCGTGTCGGACCCGAGAGCGCCGGCGAGCCCGTGCTTGGTCACGAGGAACTGGACGAAGCCGGCCGCCCATCGCTGTAGGGCGGCCCCGGGGTCGCCGGACTCGCGCAGGAGTGCAGGGCCTGCTTCGGCCAGCGCCTCCACCTGGTGCTGGTACACCGCCGCCACCAGTGCGGGACGCGTGGGGAAGTGCCGGTAGATCGTCCCCATGCCCACTCCCGCGCGTTCGGCGATCAGCCGCACCGGCGCGTCCACGCCGTCCGTCACGAAGACGGCTGCGGCCGCCTCCAGCAGGGTCAGTTCGTTGCGCCTGGCATCAACGCGCTTCGCGCGGGGTGTCGAGCCGGCAGGACCGGGAGTCGTCATGAGCACCTTCGTCGGGCTTGCAAAGCGGAGCGCTGCTCCGTATCGTTCCGGAGCGGCGCTCCGCTTCGATTGTGCCCGGCGGAGTCCCCGAACGCAAAGGACGAGTGATCTCCCATGAGCGGTACTCCCGCAACGACCGACATCCCGGTCGTCCATACCCTCGACGCAGTCGTTGGCCCCGGTGACCCCGTCGTCTCCGTCGCCCCCGTGCGTCTCGACGCGCCCGGCCGAGCGCTTTCCCTCGACGTGCGCGTCTCCGCCCCCGTGACCGGGCAGCACCTCCCGGTGCTCCTGTTCTCGCACGGCAACGGCTGGTCGCTCGACGGCTACGCACCCCTGACAAGCTTCTGGGCGTCTCGCGGGTTCGTCGTCGTCCAGCCGACGCACCTGGACTCCCGCCGCGACGGCATCGCGTTCGACCACCCCGGGTTCGGCCAGGTCTGGACCGAGCGGCGCGCCGACCTCGTACGGACCATGGACCAGCTCGAGACGATCGAACGTGCGGTGCCCGGGCTTGCCGGGCGGGTCGATCGGGACCGGGTCGTCGCGGCCGGACACTCCTGGGGCGCCCAGACCGTGCAGATGCTGCTCGGCGCCCGCGTTCTCGACAGCACGGGCAAGTCCGGCCAGGACTACGCGGACCGGCGTGTGCAGGCCGGCGTGCTGCTGGCGGCGGCCGGGATCGGCGGCGAAGATCTGCACTCGTTCGCCAAGGAGCACTTCCCGTTCATGAACCCGTCCTTCACCGAGCTGACCACACCCACGCTCGTGGTTGTCGGCGACCACGACCAGTCGAAGATGTCCAGCCGCGGCCCGGACTGGTTCACGGACGCCTATGTCCACAGCCCGGGTGCCACCGACCTGCTGACCCTGTTCGGCGCCGAGCACTCCCTGGGTGGCATCCCGAATTGGGAAGCCGCCGAGACCACCGACGAGAACCCGGAACGCGTCGCGGTCCTGCAGCGACTGACCACCGCCTACCTGCGCAGCGCGCTGGACCCGGCCGATACCGGATGGGCGAAGGCCACCGCAGCACTGGCCGAGACCGGTGCGACAGTCGGTCGCATCGACAGCAAGTAGCCCGGGACGCTCGGTCCTACGGCGCGTTCTGCATCCCTGCCGCGCTGTGGCACCGCCCCCCGGGCGGATGCGCACGGATGTCAGTAATGCACAGACGTGCGAGCATGATGACACGGTCGGCAGGCACCGACCAGATCGGAGTCGGGTGATGCAGCGAGCGCACCAGGTGGTGGTCCTCGTGCTCGACGGGGCGCGCCCGCTGGACGTCGGCATCCCGGCGGAGGTGTTCCATCCGGAGTCCGGGTTCCCCTACGAGGTATCAGCCTGCGGCATCACCGCCGGAACGGTGACAACCCACGGAGACTTCGGCTTCACGGTCCCGCGGGGCCTGGAGGCACTGGCCGACGCGGACACGATCATCGTCCCGGGGTACGTCCCGGCCGGTCGGCCGATACCGGTGGAGGTGCATGAAGCGCTTCAGACCGCCGCGTCCCGCGGGGCGCGCATCGCGTCGATCTGCTACGGCGCGTTCGCCCTCGCGGATGCCGGCCTGCTCGACGGCTTGCGCGCGACGACGCACTGGGACGCCGCGGAGAAGCTCGCGGAGCAGCACCCGCAGATCACGGTCGAGCCGAACGTGCTCTTCGTCGACGAGGGATCCATCCTCACCTCAGCGGGTGCCGCCGCCGGACTCGACCTGTGCCTGCACATCGTCCGGCGCGACCTCGGCGTGAGCCAGGCGACAGAGATCGCACGAGGACTCGTCACCGCGCCCTACCGGAACGGGGGCCAGGCCCAGTACCTGCCGAAGACCAGCCCGGCGGTCCATGGCGAGACCCTCGCCGCGACGCGCGAATGGGCCATGGCGCGGCTCGACCAGCAGCTCACGGTCGCCGAGCTCGCCGCACACGCACGCCTTTCGCCCCGCACGTTCCTGCGCCGCTTCGCCGAAGAGACCGGCAACACGCCGATGCAGTGGATCCTCCGGGCGCGGGTCGACACCGCGCGCGAGCTCCTGGAGAGCACCAAGCTGTCGATCGACCGCATCGCGGACCAGGTCGGCCTGGGAACTGGATCGAACCTCCGGCTGCACTTCCGCCGGCTCCTGGACGTGTCCCCCTCGGAGTACCGCGCCACCTTCGCCGGGCGGAGCTGACCACCGCGATCGGCGCCCAGGCTGCTCGTTCTGCTACGAGATCCGAGGGGGAAGCGCGACCGTCTCGCCCGCCACATCGATCGCGACCTTGCCGTGCAGTGCGTACGACCGCCTGTTCTCCAGGAGCTCGTGAGCCTCGCCGATGCGGGCGAGCGGAAGAGTCGCACCGATGACCGGCTTCACGAGACCACGCTCGACCAGCGTGGTGAGCGCGTCCAGCTTTCCACGGTTCTGTCGCGTGAAGACGAAGTGATAGACGGCGTTCCTGCCCCACGCCTCGATGAGGTTCTGCGGCTGCGCGAGGTCGACGATGCTCACGACGCGTCCGGCATCAGCGAGCGTCAGTGGGCTCCTGGTGAGCGTGTCGCCACCGATCGTGTCCAGGACGACATCGACCCCCTTGCCTCGCGTCAGCTCGGCCACCGCACCCACGTAGTCCGTCGAGGTGTAGTCGATCACCGCGTCCGCTCCGAGAGAGCGCACGAACTCGTGCTCGCTGGCTCTGGCGGTCGTGATCACCCGCGCGCCCATCGCCTTCGCGACCTGGATCGCGATCGTGCCGACACCTCCCGCGCCCCCATGGACGAGGATCGTCTCCCCCACGGTGAGCTGAGCTCGCGTCACCAGGGCCTCCCAGACCGTCCCGCCGACGAGAGTCAGGCTCGCCGCCTCCAGGTGACTGATGTTCTGCGGCTTGTGGCCGACGAGGTCGACGTCGGCGACGTGCTGCTCGGCGTAGGAGCCGGGACCGCCGAAGATCCTGGGGGTGTAGTAGACCTTCGCCTGCACGGAACTCTGTCACGTGGGAGCCGACCTCCTCGATCACGCCGGAGATGTCGTGCCCGATGACCGCCGGGAGCGGCACATGGTCCGCGTAGTCCCCGCGACGGATCTGAATGTCGAGCGGGTTGACGGCAGTCGCACGGATGCGCACCCGCACCTGGCGGGGTCCGACCTCCGGCACGGAGACATCGCGCAGCTCGAAGGCATCGACCCCTCCGAATCGGGTGAGCACAACGGCCTTCATCAGATCAGTCATGGAGATGTTCCTCATCGTTGTCCTGAGTCCGCTACGCGCGCGGATGAGCAGTTCTCGTTCAGGGTCGCGCGCACGATCCACGGACGCCAGAGGCGGCTCTGCCACTATCCGCGAGGAAAGTGACACGCCCCATCCCGGTCGCGAACTTCGGCACCCTCACGGTGCTGCTCGAGGCGCTCCAGGAAGAGCACGCCGACGGCACGATCGACGCTCAGGAGGTCTTCAGCGCCGAGATACCTGAGCGCATCTGCACCGGCGAGCTGGATATCGGCCTCGCTCTGGCCCCGCCGCCCGTCGACGGCGTGGGTAGCGAACTGCTGCGCCGTGAGGCCGTCTCCGCGCTCCTGAGCACGCGCCTGATCGATAGACAGTTTTTATCGTCCGGCGTCGGGACAAGTCTTGGACGTCTGCCGGATGCCCGCCATAGCGTCGTGCCACGCCACGGGAAGGGCTCCGGCCCACTCCGTCGACGCCGGTTCGTCGTGCCTGGAGCAGGTCCCGGCCGGCGTGACCGCACGGCCTCCGGCACAGCCTGGCAAGGAGATCCATCATGAACAACACCGTGATCGGGCGTGTCACTATCCTCGCGAAAATTGGCAGTGCCACCTCTGGAATGTGTGGAACGAGCGCACAACGCTTAGCGGAACTGGTCTCAGAGCGTGTGTTCCACCTCAGAGGCAACTGGCTCCTCGACGGCGTCGGCGTCGGCGTCTGACGACTTACGCCATACCGACCTCGCGTCTACCCATGAAGAACAGAGAGAGAACATGATGGAACACCCCATCACGCCGGTGGAGTACCACCGCGGGCTCGTGAGCGACAAACGCCGTATCGGACGAGGCATCCTCGCAATTGCCCTCCTTATCGGAGGCATGCAGTTCTTCATTCTTGTGCTCGCGATCATCGCCACCCTCATTGACACGGCAATCGGCACGGAGGCCAGGCCGGGGTACACCCCGCTCGTCAACGCTGTCGGTGCGTTCTCCGTGGCACTGCTGATCCCGTGGAGCATGCTGATCCAGCGCTGGCTCTACGGCGTGCGGGGCGGGTCGCTTTCGTCGGTGCTGTCGCACTTCCGCTTCGACATCTTCGGCCGCGCCCTCGTGATCCTCCTTCCGGTGACCGTCCTGTTCCAGATCGTGTACTACCAGACGCCGTTGCCGCAGACGACCTGGACATGGGACGACACGCTCCTTCTCACCGCCACGGCACTCGCCCTGACGCCGTTCCAGGCCGCCGGCGAGGAATACGGCTTCCGCGGTCTCATCCTGCGCGTGGTGGGCAGCTGGACGCGCAGTGCTCGCCTCGGACTCGTGCTCGCCATCATCATCTCGAGCGTG
Organism: Promicromonospora sp. NPDC090134; assembly: GCF_044746965.1. Taxonomy (NCBI): domain Bacteria; kingdom Bacillati; phylum Actinomycetota; class Actinomycetes; order Micrococcales; family Promicromonosporaceae; genus Promicromonospora; species Promicromonospora sp. NPDC090134. The sequence continues at coordinate 271,877 of NZ_JBIVCZ010000009.1, forward strand.
CTCTTCGCCCTGGTCCACGTCTCCACGAGCGGGCTGCTGAACCTCTGGTACATCGTCTTCGCCGTCGGCACCGCGTGGATCACCTGGCGTACCGGCGGGCTCGAGATCGCCGTCGTGCTCCATGCGGTGTACAACACCACGCAGTTCGTCATCGACGCCGCGCTCCAGATCGACCCGAGCGTGGCTACCGACCGCTCCGCCGGCGCGATCGACCTGACCGCCCTCATCCCTGTTCCGCTCATCATCGGCGCCGTCATCGTCGTGGCGATCCGTACGCGACACACGGGGACGGTCCTGATGCCGACGTCGGCAGAGGCTCCTGCGCAGACCTCGATGGTCTAGCAGTTCTTGGAACTCGTCGTACCGGGAGCGCCACACGAGGCGCTCAGGCCTCGCCGCAGCCTCCGGGCCGTTCGGGGTGTCCAGGGGTACACCGTCGAACGTTTGTGTTTGCCCCCACGGCAGATTGTCTACTCACGAGCGGATCACTCGACCCGTCCTCAAGAAAGGTTGTTCATCGTGCGCACACCAGAGGCCGTCACAGGCGGCGACAAGCGGTCGCTCTCGTCGGGAGCCGGACAGTGACGGGGCCCGCAGACCAGGGCTACGCACGTCCCGTTCGCGCCGGTGATGCAGTGGTCGCGCTGCCTGGGACATTGCCCGACCGGCCGTTCGGTGTGCACTTCCGGATGTCGCGCTGGAAGTCCCTGGTCGTCCTGATCGCGGTACCGGTGATACTGCTCCTGGTCCAGATCATCGTGTTCCAACCGGTCGTCCTGATCGAAGGGCCGGCAGATCCGAACAAGCCTGCACTCACACCGCTCACGATCGTCGCGACGGGCCTGAGCACCGCCATCACCGCGTTGCTCGCGACGGTGCTGGTCGCGAGGATGGCGAAGGTGCCGTGGCGTGCGGTGTTCCGGCACACCCGTACCTTCGACCGGCGACGCGTCGGGGTCTATCTCCTTGGATCCGCGGTCCTGGTCGGTCTCGCCGGCATCGTGACAACACTCGTCGCGCCGGGGTCTACCGGACGGGGGGCGTTCGAGATCGGAGCGACCACCATCGCCACTCTCGTCGCCACTCTTCTCTTCACTCCTCTGCAGTCCGCAGGTGAGGAAATTGCCTTTCGAGGAGCGGTGATCCCCGCCGCCGGCTCCTGGTTCCGCAGCGTCCGGCTTGCCATGGTGTTCGGCATCGTTGTCTCTGGGGCGCTCTTCGCAGCGGTTCACGTGTCCCTGGACCCGTGGCTGGTCAGCTATCTGTTCGTCTTCTCCGCGTGCACGGCGATCATGGGTCTGATCAGCGGCGGGCTGGAAGCCGCGATGGCCTTCCACGTCTCCAACAACGTCGTCGCCGGGATCGTCAACGGCCTCTTCGCAGGCGGCGGCTCGTCGGTGATCGACCGTGGCGTCGGATCCGGGCCGGGCGCCTCCCTCATCATCCTCATGGTGATGAACGTCCTGGTCGTCGTCATGGTCTGGCTCGTGGAGCGCGCCAAGCGTTCGAGCTCGGCTCGGAACGGGGGCGAGTCCGTCAGGCGCTCCGCGCCCGAACACAACTGACGGGACACTTGTGGAACCCCGCGGGCACCTGGATGCCCAGCGCATGCCCATGCCGGAGTGGCACGGCCGGCATCGCTCACACGGGGACACAAGGCATAGCGGACGAGCCGCCGGTTCGTTGGCCCGTGGTCGGTTCGCGCCACGGGCCACCGATCCGGACGCCGTCCTGCTCAGCGCGGAACCGAACCTGACAGGGCTGCGCGAAGATCCACTCTGACGTGAGCAAGCAACTCGGTACCGGCGCTGCCGGTATCGAGAGGAAGGATCGTCATGACCGTGCCGATGGACGGCAAGACCTACCGGTTCGACATGGGGTGGCTCAGGGTGAAATTCACTTTCAGCTCATCGTCGCAGGGCAGCTTCGTCGTGGAGGAGGGCGGCGGGCTCACACCGAACGGCCATGCCGAGACCGTCGCCCTCGATCTGAAGAAGATCCGCGACGACGGCTACCTGAACTCGTGGACCGAGGCGTGCGGCACGACTGTGACCCACGTGGTGGATCTCGCGAACGCGACGGTGTACGCCAACGTCACCGTCGACGGCACCCTGTACAACTTCGTCGGAACTATCACGGAGTTGACCGACGTTCCCGCCGCCGACCGCTGCGCCATCGGAAGTGGCCAGACCGAGCGCACCACCGAGATCGTGCTCACCGCGATGCGGGAGCTCTTCGCCGAGAGAGACCTCGCCGCGGTGGGCCGCTATGGGCAGAGCCGTATGCACAGCATTGCCCTGAGCTGCCCGATGGCCGGGAGACGTTGCGTCCCGCCGCGCCCGGCCTGCGGGGATCCTCCTGGGATCTACAGCGCATAGCGGCCCAGGATGATCTGGTCTTCACCCACAGCATCGTCCACGGGTGGGCGCCCGGCCCGGTGGTGATCGTCGACATCTTCCGCCTGGAGAACGGTCGCATCGTCGAGCACTGGGACGTCGTACAGGACCTCGTCCCGACCGGGTCCACGGCCAGCGGGCACCCCGTGGCGTGAACCCGCACAGATCACGTCTCCCTCCGAGAGGACACAGCGATGAACGATCAGGACCAGCACGAGGTGACCGTCCGCGACAACCCCGACGAGAGCCGCTTCGACGTCTTCGTCGAGGACACCCACGCCGGCTTTTCCGTGTACAAGACCGTCGGCGAGACGCAGCGCATCTTCCACCACACGGTGGTCTTCGACGAGTTCAAGGGCCGAGGTCTGGCCGCCATCCTCACCCGCACCGCACTGAGCACCAGCATCCAGGCGGGACACCGCATCGTGGCCGTCTGCCCCTACGTGAAGAAGTGGCTCTCCACGCACCACGACTTCGACGACGCCACCGACCCCGTGCGCCGTGAGCACCTCCGCGCCCTGCGCTGAGCCACGCACCACCTGAACCGGGCACAAGAACACACCAGGCCGCCCGCCACGACACCTCCCGAACTTGCGACACGAAGGACCGCGACGATGACCAGACCCCCGCCCCCGGCAAGCAGGTTCCGCCTCGTGCCGATGGCACCGCGCGACTCCCACGAACCGGGCCGGTCGGCAAGCATCCTCGAGCTGTTCTTCGACCTCGTCTTCGTCGTCGCGGTCAGCATCGCCTCCGTCCAGCTCCACCACGCCCTGACCGAGGGGCACGTGCTCGACGGCCTGCTCACCTACTCCCTGGTGTTCTTCGGGATCTGGTGGGCCTGGATGAACTTCACCTGGTTCGCCACGTCCTTCGACACCGACGACTGGCTCTACCGGTTGCTGACGATCGCCCAGATGGCCGGCGTGCTCGTACTCGCCACGGGCATCGAGCCCGCCTTCACCGACGCGGACTACACCCTGCCGGTCGTCAGCTACGTGGTCATGCGCCTGGCGATGGTCGCCCAGTGGCTACGCGCTGCACGCTCGCACCCGTCCGTCCGCCGCACCGCCCACGTCTACGCCGTCGGTATCGCGACGGTCCAGGCCCTCTGGCTCGTGCAGCTCACGCTGCCCGACGTACCGGGCACGATCACGCTGGTCCTGCTCATCGTCGCCGAGATCGCCATCCCGATCATCGCCCAAAGACAGGGCACCACGCCGTGGCATCCCCATCACATCACCGAGCGCTACGGCCTGTTCACGCTCATCCTGCTCGGCGAGAGCCTGCTCGGCTCTGCCAACGCGATCATCGAGGCCGTCCACGACACCGACGCCCTCGCACCGCTCATCTCGATCGCCGCACTCGCGTTCATCGTGACCGCCGCCCTGTGGTGGATCTACTTCTGGCCGCCCCACCACCTGTCGATCACCAGCTTCGGCGGGACGCTGCGCTACGGCTACGTCCACTACTTCGTGTTCGCCGCCGCCGGCGCGCTCTCCGCGGGTATCGAGGTCCAGATCGACGCCCTGACCGGGCACAGCGAGCTCAGCGACCTGGCCGCCTCCTACACCGTGACCATACCCATCGCGATCTTCCTCGCGGGCATCTGGTGGGTCGCGATCCGGGACCACGCCGACCCGCTCGTCAACACCGTCGTCCCACTCGCCGCGGTCCTGGTCCTGTGCGACCCGTTGATCCCCGTCCCCGTCACCCTGACCGCCGTGATCCTCGTGCTCGTGATCGTCGTCCTGGTCCTGCACCCACCCGTGAGCTCACCGGCCGCACCGCCGCCAGATGCGGCACGCACGTGGCGCCGTGGTCCGGCGCGCTCGTGACGCCCTCCCAGGACAACCGAGCCGACCTGCAAGCAGGCGTTGTTTCTCCGGAGCTGGCCGTGCTGTCCCAGCCCTGCGCGTCAACGGACGTGCCGGCTGGCTTCAGCGCGGTCGCCGCACCCCTGCGCGACAACGATCGTGCGCTCCTGACCATCTGCGCCAAGATCTACTCGGAGGAGTCGATGGACGCGGTGCGGCAGATCCTCGAGTCGGATCCCAACCCGGAGCTCGACGAAGCATTCCGTGACCTTCCCGAGGACGCCGACGACACCACGCGTCAGGCCCTCGCCGAGCGGCTCGCGCCGATCGTCAGGAGGCCGGGCGCCGACCGGACGGTCAAGCTCGTGCCCAAGACGACCACACCGCATCAGATCGCCGCGGCTCGGAGCACTTTCGAGCACGCCCTCGAAGCGCTCTACTACCGGACGCAGCTCGACGTGCTGCGCCGCGCACGCCAGATCGTCACGGGACACGAACGAAACACGGGAGCGCAGGTACGGGGAAGGCGCCTCGGTGAGTCGCCGCGGCAGAAGCATGAAGGAGACCGGAGCCATGACCGCACGCTGGAACGACCGCCGTCTCGTCAAGCGCGTGAGGCCGGGCGACGGGCGGCAGCTGGAACCGTTCCGTTGGTGGCAGATGACACGGCGGTCGGTGCTGTCGATCACCCTGCCCGCTGACCCGGCGACGCCTGGAGACGAGGCGTCGGTGTACACGATCGAGGTCAAGCACGGCGGCGATCCTGAGACGTGGGAGGTGTTGGCAAGTCTCTACCGCGACGGCAGGCACCTGGCCGAATCGAAAGTGCCGGCGCTCTTCCCTGTTCCAGGCGGGCGCATCGACGTACGCACGAGCGAGGTGGGGATGCGTCGAGCGCACTTCGTTGCCGACGACGGCACGGAGTATCGACTTGAGCCAGACCCTAGGTCTGCAGAGGGGCGCCGCATGCGCTTCGCGCGCGAGCATCCTGCAGCGAGCAGGCTCATCGGCGCGGTCTCTATCGTCTTGCTGCTCGTCGGCATCGGCCTGAACCTCTTGCAGATCGCCGAGCCGCTCTCCGAGATTCCGCCCATCGCGGACACGATCGGCACGTTCGAGTCTCCCGTGCATCTGCCGCTGTGGCTCAACGTCGCGCTCGGCTTCGGCGCTGCCGTAGGCGCCACCGAACGCGCTATGCGGATGCGATACCACTGGCTGCTCGACAGCGGCGCCGGCATCTGAACCCACAGGGCACGCTCTTCGAGCCCCGCCACTTATCGAACGAACACGGCTGGGCGAGCTCGTCCCCAACGGTCGTTTCGAGACGGTTCCCGACGTCCCGCACGACTTCTGGCACACCCACCCAGAACTGTGGCGCGAGGTCGTCACCGCAGCCTGCCGCCCATCGTGACCGGAGGGCAATCACCCAAGGCCCTCGGGGTAGCGGCGTCGGGTCTGCACTCCTGGGACTGCTGCACAGCCTGGTGACACCGTCTGCCTGGCGTGGCTTGCCATCCGCACGCGGACGTCAATGTGCCGGAATTGCAGGGTTTACCACCTGTCGGATCTGACAGCACTACCCCGGCTCGCCCACCACAATGGGTTCCGGTGTCGATGAATCAGCGGTCGATGCTGGCCATGTTGGCCTCGTCATGGCGCGCCCCCGCGGCGGGCTCCAGCGAGTTCAACCGGTCGAGCTGTGCCGCGGTGAGGACGACGGCGTCCGCGGCGGTGTTCTCCTCCACGCGGGTGACGCGACGAGTACCGGGAATCGGAGCGATGTCCTCGCCCCGAGTCAGTAGCCACGCGAGGGCGGTCTGGGCTGGGGTCGCGCCGATCTGGGCGCCGATGGCCTGGACCTCGTCGACGAGCGCGAGGTTGCGCTGGAAGTTCTCGCCGGTGAACCTGGGGTTGGTCTTGCGCCAGTCGTCGTCGGCGAAGTCGTCGACGGTACGGATCTGGCCGGTCAGCAGCCCGTGGCCGAGCGGAGAGTATGGGACGAGGCCGATGCCGAGCTCGCGCAGGAGCGGCAGGATCTCCGCCTCCACGTCTCTCGTCCACAGCGAATACTCGGTCTGCAGCGCCGTGACCGGCTGCACCGCGTGGGCGCGACGGATGGTCTCCGCGGATGCCTCGGACAGGCCGAAGTGGAGTACCTTGCCCTGGGCGATCAGGTCGGCAACGGCCTGCGCGGTCTCCTCGATCGGCGTGTTCGGGTCGACGCGGTGCTGGTAATACAGGTCGATGTGGTCGGTGCCGAGCCGCTTGAGGGAGCCCTCGACCGCTGCCTTCACGTTCGCGGGGCTGCTGTCGGTGACGCCGGGACCACCGCCGGAGTGGGAGACGAGTCCGAACTTCGTGGCGATGACGACGTCGTCGCGGCGGCCCGTGATGGCCTCACCGACGATCTCCTCGCTGAGAAACGGTCCGTAGATTTCCGCGGTGTCGATGTGGGTGACCCCGAGGTCGAGCGCGCGGTGGATCGTGCGGATCGACTCGCCGTTGTCCAGGGCGCCTTCGGAGGTGTAGGTGCCGGCCATCGTCATAGCACCGAGGCCGATGCGGGAGACCTTCAGGCCACCCAGGTCTGCGTTCTTCATCAGAGTTTCCTTGCTTCCCTCTTCGGTTCACCGCGCCCGAGAACCCGGTGACGTTGTGTGGATGCGTCCAGTCAATGTCACGCGCGACCGCGGAGGGAGACCCTGTCTATGGGGTCACTGATAGTGACTCCCTACCGATGGGTCGGTCGCTTAGCGTCGAGGCCATGGGCATCCGGAACGACATCCGTAAGGTCCTGACCACCAGACGGACCAGGCTCACACCCGACCAGGTCGGCCCGCCCGACTTCGCCGGCTGCCGGCGGGGCGACGTCACTCTCGGCACCGGCTCCAGTTGCCGCTGGCCAGCGACTCACCGAGTACGGCGCGATGCGTCGTGCACATGTGCGCCAGGGCGACGTCGTGCTGATCACGGCCGCGACCTCCGGAGTCGGGCTGCTCGGAATCCAGATCGCGCACATCCTGGGCGCGGGCAGAGTCATCGCCACCACACGTCGCGCTGCGAGACGCGGACTGCTTGAGCGAGCAGACGCCGACCACGTCATCGTCACCGACGAGGAAGACATGGCCGCGCGAGCGTTGGAGCTACCGGCGGTGTCAGTTCCTGCTCGGACACCCCACCCGTTCCCGTGTCCTCGCCTACGAAGACGGCGTCGCGCACTACGCCGCCAGTGAGATGCTGACCGACGGCTCAGATATGCGCTACGAGCGTCCCGGCGGCGTCTTTTCCGCAGAGCCCGGGCACACGAGGCTCACGCCTGCCCAAGCACGCGAAATAGCCGCCGACTTCGTCCAGACCGGTCGGGCCTCGGACCAGATCACATGGGCCGAGCAACCGATTGACTGACGACACGCTCTGCCACCCGGACCGCACCAGCAGTGCCCCGCCCACCAAGGAAATCCGGCTCAAACCGAAGGTTCGCGCGGGATGAGAAGGACAGCGGCGAGTGGGTCCCAGAGAGCGACTCCACGCAGATATGTGCGGGAATCGCAGGGTTTACAACATGCCAAATGGGACGGCACTATTCGCGCTGATGAGGCCACGAATCGCTCTAGAGCGTCCCGCCAACTGCGTACCAATAGGCCGTCGGGGGGCAACTCGATCCACGTCTGCGCGGCCGATGTGTTGTCGAGGTCGCCCGAGATCCAGGCAGGCAAGAACGCAACACTCAGAACGACGTTGCACCAGGTGAGAGGTCATATGGCCGCTCAGGCAAGTTCGCCGACGCCGGAGCCCAGCTTCGCCCACCCCCCACTCACGGGAGGAACCGCGCGACCAGGCGATTCCGCCACCTTCCGCGCGATCCAGTGCCGCACGCGGCGGCGTCAAGGCTGGCCGCAGGCCACCCGGCCTTGACGCCACCACGACCGGCACCATCATCAGAGCCTCTCAGCGGCGGAATCCCACACCCCCGACAACCGGTCCCCCATACCGTCGAGGTGCGGCACCATCAGTCGCCCAGTTCAGCGCAGCCGTTTACGGATCGTTCCTCGTCGCGTGTGGATGCGCGAGATCGGCGCGGCGCTCGCGATGGTCGCAGCGATCGCAGCGATCGTCGGCTGGGGGTTCGTCGCGGGTCGCCGCACCGGCGGGACGGTTCTTCGAGCGGGCCCGTTTCGCTGTGGTCGAGGGAGCGCTCAGGGTCGGGCCGCTGCTGCTCGAGAGGCTGGTCCACTGACCGCCGGCACCGTGCGCCACAGCGGAAACACCCGTCGACGCTACCGCCTCCCGTGGGGGCGGCGGCCGGCGGCATAGGCGACGGACTCGCCGATCGCCGTACCGATAAAGCCCCCGACGACCACATCACCGGGGTAGTGGACGCCGGTGTGGACGCGGGAGTAGCCAACGAGGTACGCCAGCGCCCGCACGTAACCGGCCACGCCGGGCATCGTCCGCGCCACCGCGGCCACGAAGGCGAACGCCGACGCCGCGTGCCCCGAGGGGAAGGAGGGCGACGTCGGCATCGGGACCTGGCGGGTTGCCGACACACGCGCTGCCGCCCGGTCCGGCCGGGCGCGTCGACCGAGCAGCTTGAGCACGACGTTGACGACCAGGGAGTTGACCGCCACCGCCGTCAGCGCCGTGACAGCCGTGCGACGACCAGCCGGCCCGCCCAGCACCGCGATGAGCGCAGCGATCCCGATCCATAGCTTGGAGTGGTCCGCAATGTTGGACAGGCGGCGGAGCGGCTCGTCGAGCGTAGGCGTCGCGGTGCCAGCGATAGCAAGGTATGTCGTCAGGTCGAGCCGCGCCAGGTCGTCGAGCACCGCCGGTGGCGCCGTGTCGTGCTCCTGAAGACTCGCGGCGAGACGCTCCGCCGGCGGCCCGGCAGGAAGCGGCGCCGCTGCCGAGGGGGGCGCAGGTTCGTCGGCACCGACAGCAGGCATCATCGGACCGCGTCCGAGCGCTCGTCATCGAGGTCAACAAGCCCCTGGAAGCAGCTTGTGCTGGTCAGACCCATCGTCGTCTCCTCGTAACTGAGCGCCGCCGACGATCCGACGATGCCACTGGATCTGCGCCGGGACAAGTGGCGCGCTCGTCCCGGTGGCGCCCTGGCTCCTCGACATCAGCGGGGACTAAACTGCATTCCGTAGCCTCCATCACCATCCCTAGGGGGCGGGCTTCTTGGCGGCGTCCTCGGAGGCGAGCGGATGAGCAGGCGTGTCGAACCTGCGAAGGAGCAGGCCACTGGGCGGTTGCGGGTGCTGAGTGTGGATCGGCCGTGATCGTCGACTCCGCGCGGTACCAGGCAGGCGCTCGCGACGCAGAGGCACTGGGCGTCGCCGATGCCGCTCGGCTGGCCCGCCGAGGGCAGGGATTCGTATGGCTGGCGGTCAGCCAGCCCGCTCGCGAGGAGCTCGACGAGCTCGGTAAGTACTTCGGGCTCCCTGCGCTCGCCGTCGAAGATGCGCTGGAGGCGCACCAGCGCTCGAAGCTGAAGGCGTACGGCGACTGCCTGTTCGCCGTCGTGAAGACGGTCCTCTACGACGAGGCCACGGGACAGCTCGACGTCAGCGAGCTCAACGTCTTCGTCGGAGCGCGCTACGCGCTCGTGCTCAGCCGCACGGCCGGCGACGTCTTCGGCGGGATCCGCCGGCGCATAGACGGGCACCCGCTGGTCACGGCGCTCGGCCCGATGGCCGCCCTGTGGGCCGTGCTCGACACGGTGGTCGACGCCGGGGAGCGCGTGGTCGACCTCCTCATCGACCGCGCCGAGCAGATCGAGCAGGCCGTCTTCCAGCAGGATCATGACCAGAGCGAGGCCATCTACCTGCACCACCGCCAGGTGGACCGGCTCGGTCGGGTGGTCCATCCCATGCTCGCCGTGTTCGACGGCCTCGGGCGTGGCGAGCCGGTGATGTCCCCGGACGGCGTGCGAACCGTCCTCCGGGAGGCGGGCGACCACGCTCGCCGTCTGTCCGAGGAGGTGGAGCTGCTCTCGGGCCGCCTCGACGGTCTGCTCAGCGCCAACCTGGCGCGCGTCAGCGTCCGGCAGAACGTGATCATGCAGAAAGTCTCGGCGTGGGCAGCGATCGCGGCCGTTCCCACGATCATCGCCGGGATCTACGGCATGAACTTCCGCCAGTTCCCCGAGCTCGGCTGGCCGTTCGGCTATCCCTTCGCGATTGCGGTCATGGTCGCCGCTGTTGGCGCGCTCCACTGGAACTTCCGGCGGGTCGGTTGGTTGTGAGGGGATTGCTATGAACGCCCCGAAGCTGCCCCGGCCCAGTGCCTTGCGCCACGGATGGGCGTCGGCTGCCCCATTGCGACGGTCCGTGCTCTTCATCAACCCGACGTCCGGGGGAGGAAAGGCGGTACGCGCCGACCTCGCCGCGCGGGCCAGGGCGCGCGGAATCGAGGTCGTCACCTTAGGCCCGGACGCGAGCCTCGACGAGCTTGTCGAGCACGCCGTGAGCGACGGCGCCGACGGCCTCGGCGTCGCTGGCGGCGATGGCTCGCTCGCAGTGGTCGCGACCGCGGCTATCGCCCACGGGCTGCCCTTCGTGTGCCTCCCGGCCGGTACCCGCAACCACTTCGCCCTGGACCTCGGTGTGGACCGGCGCGACCTGGTGGGCGCGCTCGAGGCGTTCACCGACGGGGTCGAGCGCCGGATCGACGTGGGCGAGGTCAACGGGCGCCTGTTCCTCAACAACGTCTCGATGGGAATCTACGGCGACGCGGTTCAGCACTCCGAGTACCGCGACGCGAAATTGCGGACCCTCGCAGAGACGGTACGGGCCGTGCTCGGGCCAAGCGGGGCCGCCTCCGCATTGCAGGTCATCGACGAGCGAGGTCGCCCGTACCCGTCCCCGGCCGTCCTGCTCGTGTCCAACAACCTCTACGCGCTGAACCGGCCGCTCGTCACCGGCACCAGGCACACCCTGGCCGGCGGACAGCTCGGCGTCGTGGTCCTCGACCAGCCGCACGGACCCGGTCCGCCGGCCGGCCGAGCGTGGACCGCCGACTCGGTGGTCGTCGACGCGCTCGAGCCGGTCCACGCGGGGATCGACGGCGAGGCGATCACGCTGCAACCACCGCTGAGGTTTCTGATCCGCCCTGCGGTGCTGCGCGTCCGGATCTCCGCACGTCATCCGGGGGTGTCGCCGTCCGGGCGGCTGACGCCATGACCGATGCCCCATTGGGCACATCCGCGGGCCTGGTACACCGGGGGAAGGGCCGGCTGACCCCAGGGCGCCTCTGTCCGCAGCTACTGGCGCGACCAGCCATATCGGCCCGATCAGCAACATCATGCTCAGCACGGTGTGGTCGGCGACCCTGTTCGCGAACGAGGTCACAGGGATAGACGGGGTCTCCGGCGGGCGGCTGACCCTCGGCATCGGGGCAGGCATCCGGCCCGACGATCTCGTCGTCGAGGGTCTAGGTGCGATGTCCCGGGGGGGTGTTCCGGGGTACGCGGCGCGAGTCGCCCCTGCTTGAAGCGGAGCCGTCGTTCCGATACTCAGGGACGTCAGGACGACGGTGAAACCGACGGCTCCGGCTCGGGCTCACCCACGAGCACCGTCACGGTGACACCGAGACGCAGCACTGTCCGCGCCCCCGGTGCCGTGCCGACCACCGGGACGCGCGGCGATGTCCCCGCAATGTCGGGCATCGCTTCGAAACCCGCGGACTCCAGCTCTGCCGTCGCGGCCCCCAGCGTCATGCCCGTCACCACGGGCACCACGTTCCGCCCGCTCGACACGGTCACGTCCACGCCTGTGCCCGTCGGCACCGAACGCCCCGCCGCGGGCCGCTGATCAAGCACCCAACCGGACACCTCAGAGGAGTTCGCGCGCGTCACCTCTCCGAGTGTCAGGCCCATCTCGCGCAGCGCCGTCTGCACCTCGGCGAGTGTCCCGGCCAGAACCGGCACCGCGACCTGGCCGTCATCGCTCGGCGGCGCCGCGGCGGTCACGCGCCCAGAAGGTTCGGGTGATGGCGACGGGCTCGCCGTCGGCGCCGCGGCGGTCTCGCTCGGGGACGGCGACGGGTCCGTCGACGGCGACGCCGAGGCCGTCGGGCTCGCCGTCCGCGACGCCGAAGGAGCCGACGTCGGAGCCGCGCTGGCGCTCGGCGAGGGCGAGCTCCCGACCTGCGGCAGGCCGGGAGCGGCGACGGCGGCCCACACCGCGATCCCCGTGACCAGCAGGCCGAGCAGCACCGCACCGACGCCCGCGGCACCGCCGCGGCCCCGCGCGGCAGGAACCGGCTCAGGCTCGGCTGGGGTCAGGTACTCGAGGTCGCCCGTCCTGCGCTGCCCAGCGCCGCCGCCTCGTACGTCGTCCGCATCGGCACCGGCGGCACCATCCACCCGGACGGAACCCGACCCGTCTCCCACCCCGCTCTCGTCGACCCCCGCCGCACCGGCCCCCGCGGAACCGACGCCTCCCGCACTCCCGTCAAGACCAGCGGACCCGGCACCGGCCAGCCCAGCACCTGTCGCGCCCTCGTTCGTCAGGTCGGGCCGGCCCATCGCCTCCGTGAGCGCCGCCCGCATCTCGTCGGCGTCCCGGAACCGTCGCACCGGGGTCTTGTTCATGGCGCGCGTCACCACGCGATCGAGGGCCCGGGCGGCAGGGACCAGCGCGGACGGTACGGGTGGGGGCGCCGACACGTGCGCATGGAGTACCTGGGCGTCGGTGTCGCGCGGGAAGGGCGGGCGGCCAGTGAGCAGGTGGTACAGCAGCGCACCCGCCTGGTAGAGGTCGCCGGCCACGCGGACAGGCCTGCCCTGTGCCTGCTCGGGCGACATGAACTGCGGGTTGCCGACGACGGTTCGCTCGACGCCGCCGGCGGCGGTCCGGAGGTCCCCGCCGGACGCACCTGCTTGACCGGCCCGACCGGCGACGACGGTCCTTCCATTCGGCTCGCTGGCAGAACCTCCCCGTGTCCGGTCCCGGGCGGCATCAAGGACCACGGTCACCGCGGACCCGTCCGCCCCGGGTCCGATCCGCAGCACGTCCTCGCCCGCGCGCAGCACACCGCGGCCGACGGCGGTGCGCCCGGCGGCGTCGGCCAGCCCGAAGTCGACGAGCCGCACGTGCTCCGCTCGGAGCGCCTGAGCGGGGACCGCACGGTGCAGCAGCACGTTCGCCGGGGAAACGTCGCGGTGCACCAGCCCCGCGGCGTGCGCGGCCGTTAGCGCGGCCAGCACGCCGTCGAGCACCGCGGCGGCCTGGGCCGGGGGCAAGGGTCCGCCGGCGGCGACCCGCTCCCCCACGCTGCCGCCGTCGACCAGGTCCAGCGCGATCCAGGCGAGCACGGTCCCGGCATCCTCGTGGACGCCGGAGTCGTGCACGGCGGCGATGTTCGGGTGCCGCAGCTCCTGCGCTGCCCGGGCCTCGGCGAGAAAGGCGTCGCGCGACGCGGCGTCGGCGCTCAGGTGCGGGTGCAGGATCTTGAGCGCGACCGGGCGCCCCGCGGAGGTGTCGGTGGCGGCGAACACCGACGCCGTCCCACCGACGCCGAGCAGGTCCCCGAGCTCGTACCGTCCGCCGACCAGGGACCCGTCCGTCACCCGAACCGGCCGTTGACGTAGTCGTAGGTGCGCTCGTCCTGCGGTTCGGAGAACATCGCCTCGGTGTCGCCGTGCTCGACGATCGCGCCGGGTGTGCCCTGCGCCGCCAGGAAGAAGGCGCACTGCTGCGACACGCGCTGCGCCTGCTGCATGTTGTGGGTGACGATCACGATCGTCACCTCCTTCTGCAGCTCCACCATGGTCTCCTCGATGACGCGGGTGGAAGTGGGGTCCAGTGCGGAGCAGGGCTCGTCCATGAGCAGGACCTTGGGCCGCACGGCCAGGGACCGCGCGATGCAGAGCCGCTGCTGCTGGCCGCCGGACAGACCGCCGCCGGGCTGGGCGAGCCGGTCCTTGACCTCCTTCCAGAGGCCGGCCGAGGTGAGCGACCGCTCCACGAGCTCGTCCTTCTCGGCGCGCGACGCGCGCACGCCCGTGAGCTTGAGGCCCGCCACGACGTTGTCGTAGATCGACATCGCCGGGAACGGGTTCGGCTTCTGGAAGACCATGCCGATGTCCTTGCGGGCGTCCTGGATCTTCTTGCGCCGGTCGTAGATGTCGTCGCCGTCCAGGCGCACCTCGCCCGCCAGGGCAGCGATGGGCACCAGCTCGTGCATCCGGTTGAGGATGCGCAGGAACGTCGACTTGCCGCAGCCCGAAGGACCGATCAGCGCGGTCACCTGGCCGGCCGGCATGGTCAGCGACACCCGTTCCAGCACCTTGTGCGAGCCGAACCACGCGGACACGTTCCGCGCGTCCAGCACCGACAGGTCGCGGCCCGACGGCGGCTGGTGCGCCGCACCCGGCGCTGCGGGCCGGCCGGTCCCCGCACCAGGGCTCGTCGGCGACGCCTCGGACGGCGGGGCCTGCGACGGCACGACGGGTTCGGCCGCCGGCAGCGCGGCGGTCCGCCCGACGTCGGCGGGCGCCGTGTCGACGGCACCGGCGGTCTGGTCCTCTGCGGTCATGTCAGGTGTCCTCTCAGAGCAAGTTCGGCAGCGCGTCCATGACGATGTCGGCGCAGGTCACGCCGAGCGCGAGCAGCACGGGAACGCCGATCAGCCAGGCGTGCCACCGCCCCCACGACGTCCACAGCCACCACAGGGCCACCCCCGCGGCGGCGAAGAACACGAGCACGAAGAACGCGGTGAACCAGGCGCCCTCGTCGCCGGCCATCTCCCGTTCGTCGGCGGGCAGCGCGGGTTCGGCGAGCACCTTGGTGGGCGTCTCCTGCACGTCGGAGACCAGCTGCGCGTCCACGTGCAGCACGCCGGACGGGAACAGCTCGAGCCCGTCGGCGGTCATCAGCTCCAGGCGCCCCTGCCCGGGGCCGAGCGGCTCGGGCAGCGGGTCGCCCGCGCGGCGCAGGCCGAACACCTGGAAGGTGTGCGTGCCCTGGCCGGTGGTCACCCGGATCTCGTCGCCGGGCACGAGCCGGTCCAGGCTCGCGAACGGCCCGCCGTAGCTGAGCTGGCGTCCCAGGATCACGGACGTCCCGGCCTGGCCGGGCAGCACCGTGTCGCGCCGGTGGCCCGGGCCGGACCGCAGCACCCGCGACGTCGAGCTCTCGGCCACCACCTCCGAGGCGCCGATCGCCGGGATCTCCAGCAGCGCGACGGGTGTGCCCGGCTCGACCAGGTCGCCGTTCAGGTCGAGCTGGCCGACCGGCGTCTCGGCCTTGGCCAGCGAGGTCCGCAGCTCGTCGTAGGCCAGCACCTGGGCCCTGCTGTGCTGGGCCGCGGAGAACATCGCCGCGTGCGCTACGAACGCCAGCAGCAGCAGCGACACCGTCAGGATCGCGGCGCCCGCCCACCAGCGGCCGTCGCGCGGGACCAGCTCCCGTGTGCCGGCGGCGGCCGCTGCCGCAATCAGGCGGGCGTTCCGGTACCGAGCGCCGAGCGAGTTGCGCACCGCGTACGGGTTCGCCGCGTCGCTCTGCGCCGGGCTGGGGTTGTCGGGCAGGTGCTGCTCGTCATTTTCGGTCGCGTTCGTCACCGGGTTGCTCATGCCGTCACCCCCGCGTCGCCGACGGCCGGCAGGCCCGCGCCCGGCGCGCGCATCAGGCGCACCACGTAACAGCCGCCGACGCCGAGGCCCACGAGCCCCACGCCGCCGCCGGCCCACCAGGCCCACGCCGGTATGCCCCCGGCGCCCGAGGCGTCACCGGCCGACCCCACCAGGAGCTCCGCCAGCGCGACGTCGCCGCACCAGCCCGTGAGCTGCAGCGCGTGCGGGCCCGACGTCGTCCCCGACGGGACGGTGAGGACTGCCTCGACCACGCCCGCGCCGTCGGCCCGGATCGTCTCGACGATCTGCGGCGCGGCGAACAGCACGAGCTGGATCTTCTCGTCCTTGCCGAACCCATCCGCGGTCACGGTGACCTGCTGTCCGGCCAGGTAGACGTCCTTGTCCAGCCCTGCGGGCTCGCCGTCCGCGGCCGGCTCCTGCGGGACCGCGGGCTCGGCGGGCTCGCAGGCCGGGTCGTCCGACGGCGCGGGGTCGGGCGGGTCGGTGGGGTCAGCGGAGCCGCCGCCGTCACCCGTCCCGCCACCGTCACCGTCACCACCTCCTCCAGCACCGCCCCCGGCTCCCCCGCCGTCGCCCGGGTCGCCGTCGCCCGGGCCATCACCCGGCGCGCTCGGCCCCGGCGTCGGATCGTCGGTCGGCTCACCTGTGGACTCGTCCGTGGGCTTGTCCGACGGGTCGGTTCTCGGGATCGTCACGCTGATCCCGGTGTCCTCGGACTCGTCGGCGTGCCCGACGCCGGCCGGGCCGAGCAGGAGCACGACGGCGGCCAGGGCGACCCCGGTGAGCCGCAGGTGCCGGAGTCTCATCGCAGGGCCTCGCTCTCGTGGTCGCTCGCGTGGCCGGCGGCCGGGCCGGCGCCGACCGCCACCGACCCGGCCTCGGCGAGCGCCTCCGCCCGGACACGCTCGGTGTAGGCGGCGAGCTCCTCGCCCAGCAGGCGCCGGGACCGGCGCCGCCAGGCCACGACGCCCCAGGCCGCCGCAGCCAGGACCAGCACGATCCCCGCCAGCGGCCACGGCACTGCCCACGCCTGCGCCGCCGCCCTCACCGGCGCGGGCAGCTCGTCCTCGTCCGAGCCCTTGCCCGGGCTCTCGGCAGCGACGGGCGTGACCGTGAGGTCGGCGAACAGGAGCAGCGCGGGTGCCACGCCGGGTACCTCGGCCACGACGTGGGCGGTGCCGCCCGGCACCAGGTTCTCGACCGGGTCGACGTCGGCCGACCCGAGGTCGATTCCGAAGGGCCCCGTGATCCGCACCTCCGGGTCGCCGGAGAGCCGGGTGTTGCCGGTGTTCGTCAGGTCGAACCCGACGGTCGCGCTGCCGGCCCCGAACGGGTTGGCGACACCGTCGAACCCGGCCACGACGCCGGTGACGGCTAGCTCGGGCTGCACCGGCCCGTCGACCCGCAGGTAGATGCGGGTGCCGACCCGCTGCTCCACCTGCACGGCCGAGCCGTCGCCGCCCGCGCCGCCCGAGCGGAACGAGGCAACTATGCCCGCCGCGTGGTCACCGGGCGTTGCGTCGTGCGGGACGGTGATAGTGAACGGGAGGTCTGCCCGGGCGCCCGGCTTCAGCTTCACCTCGACGCCGAGCCCGGCGGCGCAGCCCGCCTCGGCGTCGTCGTCCGTGTCCGGGCAGACGGCGGCGCCCGAGTCCACCGACGTCCACGCGCCCAGGCCGGTGGAGGCCTGGTCGGCGCCGATCAACGTGAAGGCGCCGGTGTCGTAGTCGGTGGTCGCATCCACGCCGTAGACGCGGAACGACGCCGGGCGGTCCGAGTAGTTGGACACCGAGACCCGGTCGCTGACGGTGGTGCCGGGCGCGACGTCATACGTGAGCTCCGTGCGCCCGTCGGGGCCCTCCGGGCCGGAGGGCTGGACGCTCCAGGTCACCTCGCGGTCGTCGGTCGCGCTCGGCAGGGTCGCGCTCGGCAGGGCACGGTGCACGACGGCGGCGGGCGCGAGCGCTGCCGAGACCGGCACTGCCGTGCCCCAGAGGACGGCGAGCGCCCCGGCGGCGAGAGCGCCGGCCGCAAGGGTCCTTCGGGCGATCATCGTGAGGTTCTCCAGACCCGGTCGCGGCCCTGTGCCGGACCGCAGTGTGCGTGCCGGCGCGGCTGTTCTGACAGCGCCGGTCTGGACAGTGGAATCATCGTGACGGCCCGTCCGGTCGGGCAAACATCGCGGAGGCGGAGAGCACGTTGACGTGCGGCGACGCCCAGATGGACAGCGCGTGGACAAGGCCACCCCGTCCCCGACCACAGCGCTCTGACCTGCGGTTTTACCGCGAACCTCGCTGGCGGCACCCGCCGGCCTGCGGCCACCACCGGGACCGTCCGCGCCCCGAGGACCACCCGAATGGATGGGGTGATCCCCGCTCGGACGGAGGGGACGGGCACAGGGGTGGCCCCGGCCCGCCGCGTGCGGACCGGGGCCACCCCCGGAGGTTCTGCCGGCGATCAGGTCGTCAGCAGTTCACGCGGACCTTGTCGGACACCGAGCCGTCGTGCAGCGCGTCGCCCGAGTAGTGCGCGCGGAAGGTGTACGTCTTCCACAGCTTCAGGTCGGTCACCTTGACCGTCGCGACGCCGTCGGTCACCGTGCCGGTCCCGACGGTCTTGCCCGTGGCGACGTCCTTGAACGTCACCGTGCCGGTCGCGGAGTCCGGGCCGATCGTGGCGGTCAGCGTGGCCGACCTCCAGTGCTCCTTGGCCGTCAGCGTCGTGGTGGTGGTCTCCTTGACGTGCTCCCAAGTACCCGTGTTGGTCTCGTCGTTCCATGCGAGCCGGACGTCCACCGAGAAGTACTTCGAGGCGCCCACGCCGTCACCGGCGGGCGGGAACGTGTCGGCCGGGACGTCGCCCGGGTCGCACGTGATCACGTAGGTGGCGACGCCGCTGTGCCCGTCGAACTGGCTTGCGGGGAAGCCGAAGGCGGCCCAGCGGGAGGCCGAGGTACCGGTCCGGAGGATCGCGTTGCCGTCAAGGCCGGAACCGACGATCTCGGAGTCGGCCAGCTTCACCAGCGCGGGCAGGCCGGTGTTGGTGCCGGACACGGCCGACGGCCAGGTGCCGTCCGGCCAGACGAAGAGCACGCGCGAGGAGCCGCGGTACCCCTCCGGGCACCCCACCTCCGTGGCCAGGGACTGGGGGCCACCGGCGGCGGAGATCTCACCGGCGGTCGTGTCGAGGGTGATGCCACCCAGGCGGTTGTCGGCGTCGAGCACGGGGTTCACAGCCTGCGCGGCCGGGGCGGCCAGTGCGGCCCCGACCACGAGGGTCAGCGCGGCCGCGAGCCCCGCGGCCACCCGGCTGACAGTGGTGTGAGACATGAATCCTGCCTTTGCTGTAGAATTCACCCCAAAGGTCACGTGCGACCTGTGCCCTGCGGGCACGGCCCCTCACCCTGGATTGAGCCCCGGGTGAGGGGCCTCCGCATGCGGGCGGGGGACGGCACCCGCACGGGAAACTGGCGGCCGGAGCTGGCGGGCCGGATCAGATGAGGGTCAGCGTGAGCGTTGCCGCGTAGTCGCCGGCCGGGGTGTCGGCAGGAGCGCGGAGCGTGACCCCGGCCCTCACCCGGGTCTCGGACTGGGTGACGCCGGCCGGCGCCTGGGCGAGCGGCTTGTCGGACGAGAGACCGCCACCTGCACCCGGCGTCACGGCCGCGCCGGCGGTGCCGGCGTTGCCGGTCCCGACCAGCTCCGGCTCCCAGCCCAGGGCGGAGCCGTCGATCGCGGCCTCGCCCGGGCCGTCGAAGTCGGAGGTGCGGCCGTTGAGCGTCCACTCCTTGCGGTCCGAGCGGGTGTCCGTGACCCGCACCTCCTGCAGGGCACCGGTGGCCACGAACTCCTCGCCGTCCAGCTCTGCCTCGGCCAGGGCGACCCCACCCGGGGTGACGGTGAACCGCAGCCCTTGCGCCGACGCCGGGATAGTTACCGTGACCTTGGTCTGCTGCGGTGGGACGGGCTCGCCGACCGTGGTCACCACCGCGTCGTTCGACGTCGAGGAGTTGTGCGTGGTGTCGCCCGCGTACTGCGCGCGGAACGTGTACCGGGTGTCCGCCTCCAGACCGGAGACGTTCACCGACGCGCTGCCGCCCGCCAGCGTGTCCGTGCCGACGGTGGCGCCGGTGGCCACGTTTGTGAAGGTCACCTCGCCTGTCGCGGCGCCCGGGGCGACCGCGGCGGTGAGCGTCACCGACCCGTCGTTGCCTGCGGTCGGGGTGAGCGCCGTGGTGGTATCCACCTTCTCGACGGGGCTGTCTGGGACGGCTTCCCATGTCCCGGCGCCGCCGAAGCCGCCGTCGTTCCACTCGATCCGCACGTCCGTGGAGAAGTACTTCGAGTCGCCCACGCCCTCCTCGTACGGGGGGAAGGTCTCGTCCGGCGCGGAGCCGGGGTCACAGGTGATCACGTAGGTCGCGACACCGCTGTGCCCGTCGAAATTTTGACCGGTGAAGCCGGTAACGTTCCACCGGGCGGCGAACCGGAGCGAGTTGTTGTCCGGGTTCGCGTTGCGCCGATCGATCGCCGCACCGTCCAGCCCGCTGCCGGCCGGGATCTCGGCGGCGCTGGCCGGGGCGTGCACCAGCGCCGGCGTGTGCGAGACCGACCAGGTGGTCCACGTGCCGTCGGGCCAGATGAACATGACCCGGGAGGAGCGGCGAAACCCCTCGGGGCAGCCGGTCTCGGTGGTGAGCCGCTGCGGGCTTCCCGTTCCGGAGATCTCTCCCTGCTGCACGTCGAAGGTGATCGCGCCGAGCCGGTCGGCCGGGTCGAGGCCAGGCGCCAGCGCCTGGGCGGTCGTGGTGGTCAGTCCGGTCAGGGCCACCGCCACAGCGGCAACCAGAGCAAGCCCCGTGCGAGGGGTCATCGTCTTTCGCATGGTTTTCCTTGTCGTCAGTCGGGCTGGCGGACCGGCGCGCACAGCGCGACCGGGGCGCCGCCCCGACGGGTTTCCCCGCCGGGGCGACGCGTAGAACGGTCAGGTGCATGTGCCCTCAGGGCGCGCACCCGGTCAGCCGGAGCTGACGTGTTCCGTCAGTTGCTGCGGAGCGACTCGGCGTCGCCGGCGCGGTAGACCACGCCGTTGATGGTGACGCCGTTGGCCTCGGTGGCGCGGTTGATGAGCGAGCCGAAGCCGAAGTCCTCGATGGTGTAGGAGCCCGAGTCCGACGTGGCGGTGTAGACGGCACCGTCAGCGCCGGCGAACGCGGCCTCCAGGTTGGCGTTCGTGCCGAGCTCGGCGTGCTGCACGACCGTGAACACCGGGCGAGCGATCGGGAACGCGGTGTTCAGCGTCCCGTTCGGGTTGGTCGGCGAGACCGCCGAGCCGTTGGCGGTGACGGTGTGCAGCACCGCACCGTGGCGCCGGTCCAGGACGGTCACGCCGTAGAGGTTCGACAGCACGGCCGACTTGCCCTGGGCAATGTGCTGCGCGATCGAGAACGGCGCGATCGAACCGGTCACGGCCGCCAGCGCGGCGCCGTCGTGCTCCTGGACGGAGCCGCCGGAGTAGGTCCACGCCACGGCGGAGCCGAGCGTGGCCTCGCTCAGGCCGAGCTGACCGATGAAGAACGAGCGGGTGCCCGAGCCGGTCTGCGGCAGGAACGGAACGATGTCGGCGTTGGCGTTGCTCTCCAGGCCGATCGTGTAGGTCTGACCGTTGCTGAGCGAGACGTTCTGACCGTTGGACGCGCTGTAGATCGCCGTCAAGTCAGCCTTCGTCAGGCCGTTCGGCACACCGGCCGTGGCCGACGCGTAGGTCACCGCGTCCACCGCGAGAGGGACGTACGAGTACGCGCCGTTGGCGGCCGGGGTCGACGGCGCGCTCGACGAACGAGCGAAACCGAGGTCCGCGCTGCTCAGCGTGACGCCCTGCCACTGCCCACCCGTCTTGGCCGCCTTGAGCGCGTTCACGCCGTTGCTGGAGCCGTTCGGCCGGGCGAAGGTCGCCCCGCCGGTCCGGGTCTGGATCGTCGCGGAACCCGTCGCGTCCCACGAGCCGAGAACCAGCTGGCCACCGTTGGTGACCACGGCCGCGAGGCCGTTGTTCAGGTCCTGGGTCGTGTCAGAGCCGACACCGTCGACCGGACGCGCCCGGTCGACCGTGCCGGTGGAGGGGTTGATCGGGTCAGCCGAGGCGCCGAGCGCCCCGCCCAGGAGAAGCGCAGCGGTCGCCGCGCCGGCGAGGAGCGCTCGGGCCCCGCGCAGGTGGTGCATAGACATGTGCATGCCTTTCCATCTAGGGTGACCCCCCAAAGGTCGCGTGCGACCTGTGTCCTTACGGACACGGCCCTTCACCCTGGTTTTCGCGCCCCGGGTGAGGGGCCTTCCACGTGCGGGCGGGGGTATTGCCCGCACGGAAACCTGTGTGGAGTTGTACTCGCTGCCGGCCCTCGGCAACCGAACACCCCGGGCATGTGCCGGGTCAGCCGGTCAGGTCTCGCCGTCGCATGAGGAACGGGGCGCCGACCATGCCGGCCAGGCCGGCGATCAGCGTGCCGCCGAGCGCCACGGATGCGGTCAGCGGTGCCGTGTCCTCGGTTGCCGCCGCCTCGTTCCGGATCGTGGAGCCGTCCCCGGGTCCGCCGTCGGCACCCGGATCCGACGGCGGGTCGTCGGCCGCCGGGTCGTCGCCGCCCACAGGGACAGGCACCGTCGCCTCGGCGTCCGCCGGGTCGTCCGGCCCGCCGGCGCCGTCGTTCCCGCCCCCGCCGGTGCCACCACCGGGCGGGCCGTCGCCGTCGGGTGGGTCGTCGCTCCGCGGGGCGCGGAGGAGGTCGGCAAGCGCGTGCGCCCGGTCGACCTGGTTCTGGGTGAGCGGCACATAGCCCTCCGGCAGGCCGCCCCGTGCGCCCGTGTGCACGTTCCCGTCGCCCGCGGCGTGGTCGAGCAAGCCCGCGTAGTCCGTGCGCGCCTGGTCGACCAAGGTCTCGGACTCGAGGTTGACCGCCGCGTACAGGGTGGTGGCCAGGGGATACGCTCCCGACGGCAGGGCAGCCGGGTCGTTCACCGCCACCCCGGTCCGGCCGTCGACCCGCTGTGCCGCGATCGCGGCCGCGACCGTCTCGTCGTCGTAGGCGACGAACTCGCGGGCGGACTCCACGCTGTCGGCGTCGGTGACGTCCGAGAGCGGAAGCGCGAGCCGGGCGGTGTTCAGCCCGTACAGCTCCGCAGCGGGCGCGGTCACGGGGCCGAGCGCCAGGCGACCCAGCGTGCTACCAGCCAGATCGGGGGCGCCGACGGTCCAGGCGCCCTTCGTGCCGATGCCGACGAACACGTTGGGGTCCCAGGAGAACGTGAGCCGCCGGTCCGCGCGCAGCACCCGGGCAGCGTTGGCCTCGAAGGAACCTGAGTAGGGCGAGTAGGCCGTCGAGTCGAGCTGAAGACCGCGGTTCTCGGTCGCAGCCACTTCCTTGCTCGGAGCCACGGATCGGTCGGCCTTGGGGAAGATGTCGAGCGGCGCGCTCAGGAGGTCGGTACCGCCCCCTGCCGCGTCGGGGTGGTCCGGCGGCAGGTAGTACCGGTTCACGGTGTTCCCCCAGGGGTCCGGGGTACCACCGAGGAACTTCACGGCGTCCGCGTCGGCGAGCACGTAATCCCACAGCAGCCGGATCGCGTCGTCGCCCTGCGGCCCGACGACCAGCCAGACGGCGCGAGCGCTGTTGGAACGGAGCTCCGGGTTGCCCAGCGCCTGCCACTCCTCGTCCTCGACGATCGTGTCGCTGCCCAGGAACTCAAAGGACTCGCCCACTATCGACGCCCCCCAAGCGCCCGCGACCTGCGGCACGTCGAACCTGAACGACTGGGTGAGCAACTTCGCCACGAGGCGCGGGGTGAGCTTGAGATCGGTATGGACCGTCCCGGCGGTACCGCCTTCGAGATCCCGCGGCCCGTCGGCGACGAAGCCGATCGCCACCGACGTGTTCGCCAGGGGCGCGTACCGCAGGTCCGCGTCATCCAGGAGAGCGGGGTCCGACGGGCCGATGGTGTCCGGGGTCAGCCGCTCGGACACCGCGGCGAGGTCAGCCTGCCCGTTGAGCAGCTGTGACCGGGCCAGGTCGCCCGAGTTCGTCGTCAGGCTGAAGGTAGCGCCGTCGTCCCCCATGCAGAGCGCCGGCTGCCACGAGGACGACGCCTCCGCGAACAGCTCGCTGCCCACGACCCGCCGCTCCGCCGACCCCGGCGGGCAGGACTGGTAGGGATCGTCGAAGTCCAGGGGCACGGCGATCCGGTTGTCCCAGAACGTGCACTGCTCTGCGATCGGGGAGCCCTTCTGCTCGAAGGTGCCCTCACCGAACGCCCCCGGCGTGAGCACGTCCATGCACGGTGTGCCGTCGGCGAGCGAGCCTGAGTGCGTACCGCGGGGCACGATCACGAGCCAGCAGCGCTCACCGGCCGCCTCCGGGTCACCGCAGCCGAGGTAGGGCTGTGCGGCACCGGTCTGCACAACCATGCTGGCCTTGGCGGTTCCGTCCGCGGAGATGGGGACGATCGGAAGCTCGTTCGAGGTGGACGCCACGAAGAACGCTCCGATACCGGCATTGGCACCGGCGCCGTCCGGAGGCACCACCGGGGTGCTGACGTCGCCGCCCACGCTACGGAACACGGTCCCGTCCCGGCCGGCCGTCCAGCTCGCCACCTGCCCGAGCAGCTCGGAGGCCTTCGAGGTGGTGCCCCCGACGTCGCTGACGGAATAGCCTCCCCACTGGCACGTCTCCGCGAAGTCGGTGGCGTTCGGGTCGTCACCCCAGCACTGCATGACCTGCAGAAAGCTGCTGGCGCCGTTCGGCTGCCCCTGGAGCACCGTGGGGCTCATGCCCGACGCCGTCAGCGTCACCGCCTGGTCGGTGAGGTGCTCGGTCTGCGAGACCGTGACCTCGAGGTCCTTGAAGTCGTCCCAGTGTCCCGACCCGTCGGCGTCGTCGACCATCCCCGACCGGTCCGGCTGGAACTGCTGCAGCTCGCCGTTGCCCCCGGCCCACCTCACCGTCACCGCGGAGTCGCCCCCCTCGCCGGCGGCCCGCGCGTCCGACGGCGCGTACAGCGCCACGAGCCCCCCGGCCGAGGCCAGCGCGACGACGGCGCTGAGCGCGCTGATCGTGCGGCTGCGGAGCTTCATCCCGGTTCCCCGTTCGACTTGTGCGCGGTGTCCCCGGCTCGCACCGGACCGGACGCGGAAAGCATTGCCGCCGGCTGCCGAAATTGGCAACCATTGAAATGGTGGACAGGCAATTGAGAATTGACGGCCCGCTGGCGGACGCCAGATGAACGACACGTTTCGCAGGTCGCAGGCCCCGCGGAAACACACGCAGTCGCCCCCGCCGTCCCGCGCTTCCGACACGCCCGTCCGACTCTGCGTCCGCGCAGGACACCACCCGAAAGGAGGGGGCGGGTCCCCTCCTTTCGGGTGGGCGCGCGCCAGGGGGCCCGGGCACGCCGCGGCTGATGCGCGGGAGGAGTTTCACCCCTTTCGAGAATCACGCGCGCCGTATTCGGTGCACCATTCATCGGAGCGGGCGTCGCGGCCCGGAGGAATGCGCACGAAATGCCCGTTGAAATCACGACGAGGCATCTCCCGCGGTCCCCCGCGCGCCGCGCCCGGCCGGGACCGGCAGTGCCGTCCGCGCGCGCTTGCCGAGCACGGGCGGCAGCACCGCGGCGAGGATCATCACGAGTCCCAGGCCGACCATCACGAGTTGGGGAACGAGCCCACCGGCCGCCACGGGCAGCGACTGCGGTGTGGCTGCCACCAGCACGGGCTCCGAGTTCTCGTCCACCACCTCGGCGTCGCCGCCGCCGTCCGCCTCCGCGCCGTCGTCGGCCCCTCCACCGCCGTCCGGGCCACCGCCCGAACCGCCGCCGGAACCGTTGCCGGGCCCGTCGCCCTCCGGCCCGCCGCCGCTACCACCCGGACCGCCTCCGTCGGGGCCACCCGAGCCTCCGCCGCCCTCACTGCCGACACCGCCGTCGCCGCCCGACGGCGCTGTCGGGGTGTCCTTGGACCCACCCGTGCCCGTCGTGCACTGCGTCGGGCCCTTCTTGTCGCACGCGGGCGGGTAGGGGGCCTCGTTGGCCAGCCGGTTGGTGCCGTCGGGCGAAAAGGTCGGGTTGTTGCAGTCGTTGATCCCCTTGATCACAGGGTCGCCGCCCGGGATCTTCTGGATCTGGGTCTGGCCCGCCTTGACCAGGTTGATCGGCAGCGGCGAGTAGCCCAGCGTGTCGGCTTGCTGCTGCCCCTCGCAGAGGAAGTAGGCGCCGAAGTCGGCGAGGGTGAGTCCCTTGTCGAGGTTGAACCCGGCGTCCTGCGACGTCGGCAGGATGATGTACGAGTAGCTGGACAAGGGGTACACGCGGCGGTCGGAGAACGAGTAGACGTCCTGAAGGTTCTGCGTGAGGTAGTCCGGGGAGCTCCGGTTCTCGTTGATCTTCGCCTTCAGGAGCGCGACCGCGACGTTCGCCGCTGTCGGCTCCGTGTAGTACCCGGCCCGGTTGAGCATCTTGGCCACCGGGAAGCTGGCGTTGAGCGCGTAGGAGTACTCCACGAACGTGATCGCCCCCACCGCGTGCGACTGCGCCACGTAACCCGCCACGCCGTTCGACCCCGCCCGGGACACGAAGCCCGAGCCCCGCGCCACCGGGTAGTTCGACGTGACACCGCAGTGCCCGTTGATCAGCGGGCGGTTGACCTTGCCGCAGTACGCGTCCCAGGACCGGCTCTGCTCCTGGCGCATCCAGATGGAGAACTGGGCCGTGGCGCCGGAACCGTCCGAGCGCACGACCGGCACGATCGGGATGCCCGGCAGGGCGAGAAGCGGGTTGTCCTTCTTGATGTCCGGGTGGTCCCAGCGGGTGATCTCCCCGGTGAAGATCTCGGCGATCGTCGTGCCCGACAACCTCAGGTTCGTGACGCGCTTGCCCCCGACCTGCAGGTTGTACATGAACGCGGTACCGCCCGCGACGATCGGCATGTAGGCGAACTCGCGGGCCGGGCGCGCGTCGCCCTCGTTGGAGTTGGCGATGGCATACGGGATCTCGCTGACGCCGAAGTCGGCCGTCCCGTTGGCGAAGCTGTTGCGGCCCTGCGTGGAGCCCGACTCGGAGTACGTGATCTTCCACTGGTAGTTGGACCAGACGTTTCGGATCCATTGCTGCAGCGCGTTCGCCGACCAGGTCGACCCGGCGCCGTTGATCGGTGCGTGGACCTTGCCGACGGCGGCGGGGCTCACGTCCCGAGGCAGGTCGCGCTGGGCAGCCTGCGCGGGGACGACGGCGCCCGCGACCACGAGCAGCACACCGAGCCCCGCGATCAGCGCGCGCACCCGCAGGGCGCGGCGCGTGGTGGTGGCGGTCATCGTCCCCTCCCCTTGTCGTCCGTCGTGTCGTCGGCCCCGCTGTCGGCCGGGTTACCCCCGGAGGACGGCGGAGGTGGAGCGGTGGGGTCGGTGCCGGTGGGAGCGGGCGCCACGACCGGCGTCGGCCCGCCGGCGCGGAACCGGCGCGCGACCCTGGCCGAGGCACGCTGCGCCCGGCGGGCACCGCCCGCGCCGAGGACGCCGGCGCCCTTGCCACCGATCAGACGGGCGAGCAGGAACAGCACGAACACGAGCACCATGAGCACCGCCGCCGCGCCGAACCCCCGGGCGATCTGCGCGGGCTCGGGGCTCTTCACCAGCGTGAACGTGGCCAGCGGCAGCGAGACCATCGGCCCGTCGAACGGGTTGAAGTTGTAGTACGTCGTGTACCCGGCGACGAGCAGGATGGGGCTGGTCTCGCCGATGCCGCGCGCGGTCCCGAGCACGACCGCCGTCATGAGGCCGGACTTGCTGGTGGGCAGCACAACGTTCCAGATGGTGCTCCAGTGGCTGGCGCCCATCGCGAACGACGCCTCCTTGAGCGTCGCCGGCACCAGGCGGAGCACGACGTCCGCCGACCGGATGATGATCGGCAGGATCATGATCGTGATCGCCAGCGACGCCGCGAAGCCGGACTTGGGCGCGCCGAGGATCAGGATGTACGTGGCCAGGATGAACAGTCCGCACAGGATGGACGGCAGGGCGGTCATCGCCTCGGTGACGGTGCGCACGATCCGCGTGAACGGGCTGGGGAACTCCGCCAGGCACACGGCGGTCAGCAGGCCGAGCGGGATCGAGATCAGCAGTGCCAGGGAGATCATGATCAGGGTGCCGACGGCCGCGTGTGCCATGCCGCCGACCGTCAACGGGTCCAGCGGGCCCGCCAGCGAGAGGTCCTGCGTCCAGAAGTTGAGCTGCGTGAACGCCGGCAGGCCCTCCGACAGGGCGAAGACCACGACCACCACGAGCGCCAGGAGCAGCAGGACGGCGCCCGAGTGGACGAGCACGCCCGCCACGCGGTCCTTGATGGTGATGCGGTCGTCGTCGAAGCTGATCAGCACCACGAAGAACCCCAGGAACAGCAGGTAGGCGATCAGTACGAACGGCAGCGCGCCCCGGAACGGCAGGACCTGGGTGAACAGCCAGGCCGTCGACGCGATGCCGGCCGCGGCTGCGCCGGCCACCCGCAGCACGTCCTCGCGGCGCAGACCGGACAGCTCGCGCTGGACCTCGGGGCGCGCGGGCGTGATGCGTCCGTCGCGGCCGGGCAGCTGGGTGCGGGTGAACCGGCCCGGCCGGTCGGCGCGGCGAGCGCCCTGTGAGGTGTCGGTGACAGTCATGGTGTCCTCAGCTCGCAGCGCCCGACCGGGAACGCTGGATGATGAATCCGGCGACGAAGTTGATCAGCATCGTGATCAGGAACAGGACCAGTCCTGCGGCCATCAGTGCGGAGACCTCGAAGTCGTTCGCCTCACCGTGCTTGAGTGCGATCAGCGAGCTGATCGAGTTGGTCCCCGTGCTCAGCACCTGCCAGTTGATGACGAACAGCGGGCTGATCACGAGGTAGACGGCGATGGTCTCCCCCAGTGCTCGCCCCAGGCCGAGCATCGTGCCGCCGATGATCCCGCCGGTCCCGAAGGGGTACACGACATTGCGGATCACGCCCCACTTGCTGGCGCCCAGGGCCAGCGCCCCTTCCCGCTCCCCCACCGGCGCCTGGTCGAACACCTCGCGCATGATCGCCGCCGAGATCGGCGCGACCATCATCGAGACGATCAGCCCGGCGAGGATCGCCGACGCCGTGAAGACCGTCGGTGTGGCCAGCGGGTCGTCGGGATCGAACTGGGACACGGCGAAGATCGGGATCCAGCCGAAGTACGTGGAGACCCACTCCGCGACCGGTAGCAGGTTGCCCTCGAGCCAGTAGGCGCCCCAGAGTCCGTAGACGACGCTCGGGATCGCCGCCATCAGGTCGATGACCCCGATCAGGAAACCCTTGATGCCCGCAGGCGCGTATTCCGTGATGTACGTGGCGGTGACGAGCGCCAGCGGCACGGCGACGCTGATGGCGGTCAGCCCGATCACGACGGTCCCGAACAGCACCGCCGCGATGCCGAACCGGCCGGAGTTCGGCTCCCAGTCCTGCTCGGTGACGAACTCCCAGCCGGCGACGTCGATCGCCTGGGCGCCCCGCCACAGCAGGAACACGCCGACGAGCGTCATGATCAGGAGCACCAGCGTGCCGCCCGAGTGGGCCGCCGCCCGGAACGTGGTGTCCTGCCAGCCGCGCCGGCTGACCAGCGGGCGCGTCGGGTCCACCAGGGCGTCACGCGGGGCCGGCGACGTCTCCAGGCCCAGCTCGCGCAGCTCGGTGCGCTGCCGCTCCAGCTCGGCGACGGCCGCGTCCCGCGGCGCGCTGTCGGCGCTCTCCGGTGAGTCGCTCTCGCGGTGCTCGGGCACCGGTTCGTCGGGGTCGGGGCTCATCGTGAGGTCCTCCTGACCGTGCCGCGGGCCTGTCGCCGCGGGCGGGCGCTGATGGGCGATGACGTGCAGCGCCGGCCTGGCGCTGTGGGCGGCCCGCGCCGGGAGTACGGCTCCCGGCACGGACGGTGGCATCATCGTCAGGCGCCGACCCGGCGGGCAAACAACGCGCACGCGGCGATCAGGTTGACGGACGGCGAGGTCAAGATGGACGCGAGGTGGACGGCGGCACGGCCTGCTCCCGACATCGGCGACAACCCGCGGTTCGCGGCGTCCCCGGCCGCGGTCCGGCGGGCCGCGCGCGCCGCCCGGCGCGCCCGGCGGACGCACAAGGACCACCCGAAAGGAGGGGCCCGGAACCGCCCTGTCGGAGGGGATCGCGACGCTTCGGCGCTCACGCTCCGCCTGACCCGATGGGTGGGGCGCGACGTCGTCGCCGTCACCTTCGTCGCCAACATCGTCGCCTACCTCGGCGCGCTCGCGCTGCTCGACCAGACCCGCGCCGTGCACACGGCGCAGACCGAGGACTGGCGGGTGGTCGCCGTCGTGCTGCTGGTCTCGTTCCAGGCGCTCTGGCTGCACTGGCTCCAGCGCCAGGCGTTCGGCACGCTCTGCGCCTCCCTCGTGCTCTGGTTCGGCGCGCTGCTGATCGGCGGCGCGGACCCGCTCCTCCTGCAGCCGGGCGTGCTGCTCGCCGTGTTCAGCTACGCCGCGCAACGACCGGGCCGGTGGCGTGGCGCCGCCGTCGTGGTGCTCGTGGTCGCGACGGCCGTCGTGCTCCTCGCGGACGAGGCGCTGTACCCGACGCCCGGGGGGCCGGGATGGCGGACGCCGGCGATGGTCGTGACCGTGGTGCTGAATGCCGTCGGCGTGGTCGCGGTGCCCGCCCTCCTAGGGGCCTGGTACGCGCAGCTGCGCGACCGAGCCGAGCGGATCGCCGCCCTGGCCCACGAGATCGCAGGCCGGGAGGCGCACCGCACCGCTGATGCCGTAGCGGCCACCCGCCGCACGCTGGCGCAGGAGCTGCACGACACGTCGTCGGCCCACCTCGCGGCGATCCTCACGCTGAGCACGGCTGCCGAGGCGAGCACTACCGCGGGCGGCGGGCCCGACCCGCGGCTCATCACCCAGATCCGTGACGAGGGCGAGCGCCTCTACCAGGGGTTCGAACGGATGGTCTCCCGCATGCGGCAGGACGACCGCACCGTGGCCGAGACCCACCAGCCCGGCCAGGCGACGGGCCAGCACACCATCGCGCAGGTCCCCGACCTGACCGCGGAGCACCAGCGCGTCGCCGACGTCCCAGTGACGCTCCGGCACGACCCCGACCTCACCGAGATCGACCAGCGCCTCGGCCCCCTGCGCAGCCATACCGCCTACCGCGTGGTGCAGGAGGCACTCAGCAACACGCGCAAGCACGCCCCCGGTACCGGCGTCACCGTGGTCCTGGAGGACGACGGCACGAGCCTGCTGCTGCGCGTCGAGAACGAGAGTTCACCCGTGCCCGGGGCCTCGATTCCTGGTGGCGCCGTGACCGGGCCGCATAACCTGAGCCTCGGTTACGGGATCGAGGGCATGCGTGACCGGCTCGCCGCCGTCGGCGGCAGCCTGCGCACCGGCCCTCGGCACGGCGGAGGGTGGGCCGTGCAGGCTCTCCTGCCCCATCCACCGCACCGGACCGGCACCACCGACGGCTAGGCACGCTGCTACGGAGGGGCGACACCGTGATCACGACGCTCGTCGTCGACGACGCCGGAAGCGTGCGCCGGTCACTCCGGCTCCTGCTCGACACCACACCCGACATCCGCGTCGCCGGCGAGGCGAACAACGGCGTCGACGCCGTCCGACTGGCCCGGGCCCTGCGGCCCGACGTCGTGCTCATGGACCTGCGGATGCCCGGTGGCGGCGGACTGGACGCCATCGCCGCGCTGAGCGGACCGGGGGTCGAGCGGCCAATCCCGGTGCTGGTGTTCACCACCTTCCACCTGGACGAGTACATCTACGGCGCGTTCGAGCGGGGCGCCGTCGGGTACCTGCTCAAGAAGAACCCCGGCAACATCCCGGCGGCGATCCGCGCAGCGGTCAATGCGAGCGCTCTGCAGTCGCCGGCGGTGCGCGAACGGCTCATCGCCGAGTACGCCCGCAGCAGCGGCCCGGCGGGCGCCGCGCCAGGCGACAGCATCGCTGCGCTGCTCACCGACCGAGAGCTGGAGGTGGTCGCGGCGCTGGCTGAAGGGCTGAGCAACAAGCAGATCGCGGGCAGGCTCAATCTCGGTGAGAACACGGTGAAGTGGCACATCGGCAACATGCTCGACAAGACCGGGACCCGGGACCGCACGCAGCTCGCGATCTGGGCGTATCAGCACGGGCTGAATCCTTGAGGCCTTGCGGCCGCTTGACTGGCGCCCGTGACGGCCGTGGCGCGTTCAGTCCTGGACCAGAGCGATGACGTTGCCCGCGGGATCCGTAATCCAGCCGATCGTTGGCCTCTGGGTGGGGTCGGTACTGCGGGAGATGCCGCAGTCATCCTGGTCGGACCCGGGATAAACGACCAAGCTTGCCCCGGCTGCGAGCACCTGCCCTACGGCGTCGTCGATGTCTGGCACCACGATGTTGAGCACGGTGTACGACGCTGGCGTGTGGGCATCGCTCTTGGGGTAGACGAACACTGATGATCCGCCAGTCAAGTTGATCTCGAAACCGCCCATGACGTTCTCACGTACGGGCAGGCCAAGAACATCGCGGTAGAAGACGATCGTGGTCCCGATGTCATCCACCGAGAAGCTCGTGAAGCTACGGAGCGTGGTAACCATTGCGATCTTCCCCTCGCGGCGGCGTGGGGGTCTCCCACCACTCAGAAAGCCGTCGGCCGCAGCGTAGCGCCCGAAAGTGGCCAAGAAGCGAACAGAACTGGCCGACCGGAAGCCCCACATCGGAATCGGCTTCGGCGAGGTCCTCCGACTGTCAGTCGCATGTCGGTCGTGGGTCGACTTCGTCCAGCAGTTGCGGCCTGCGCCTCCGATCGGTGTCTCGTTCACCCCTCGTACAACAAGGAGTAACCACATGGAGGAGTGGGCCGCCTACGGTCGCAGAACCAACTTCAGGAGGCGACATGGGCACGGGGCCAGGGAGCGCAGAAGCAGCATCTGAGGACCTCGCGCGCGGGATCGACCCAGGCTCGCTCGGCAAAGATGCGCTGGGAGCCGACATCGCACGCGCGGCGGAAGTGCCCGGCCCACAACCGCTCACGGCCAGTTGCGTACGCACCGCGTACGAGGCGATCGCAGCCGCGGGAGATCACGCTGACGGAGCGGACCGTGCGACACTCCTCTCGCTTCGGGCAGGTGCGAGGGCTGCCGCCGACGCGGCTCGCGTCGCCGACGAGATCGGGGCGGGGGCGGGGGCTGCCCTGCGTGGCGCGGCCCGGGCTTGGTACCCGTACGCCGTCGAGACCGAAAGCCTGACCTGGCAGGCTGGCCTGGGCGCATTCCGCGAGACGTGCGAAACCGCCACCGAGGCCGACCAGACTCTGATCGTCAGCGCCGTTGAGGCTGCAGGTCAGGCAGCGGGCGACGACGACACCGCGACAGCGCGCGCGGTCGACGCTTTCGCCGGCGAGCTGAAGCGCCGAACGTCGCTCGGTGAAGACCTTCCGACCGCGTGGAGCGGGGCTGCTCGCCACGCAGCCGAGACAGCACCCGAACCCGTCTTTCAGACCGTGGTCGACGCAGTCCAGGGCGTCTTGAGCCGTTGAGCCGCGCGGGTGGACGCACACCGCGCGGGGTGGGCCTGTAGCCGGCCCGACCCGCGCGTGGTACGGAAGCAGGGGTTGTCGGGTTGCGTGGCTTGCTACGACGCCGCTATATCGTCGTCTTGGCTGTGCTGCTGGACCTACCGTCACCTCGGCAGATCGCGGACGCGCTCAGGGCCTGAGTTCGCCCCCGCCGGGACCTCTTCCTGCTGTCGTGGGGAGCTCGACGACGACGGACGTGGTCCCGTTCCGGCGGACGATGCGGGTGGTCCCGCCGTGTGCCGCGACGATCTCCCTGACGATGGCCAGACCGAGCCCGGCGGATCGGTGGGAGCTGACGAAGCGGTCGAACGGCTCCTGGACCGTGAAGCCCGCACCGTGGTCGGCAACGGTCAGCCGCGCGTGGTCGCCGTCGAGGAGCACGTCGATCCCGACCGGCGGGGCACCGTGCCGGAGGGCGTTGTCGACCAGGTTGGACAGGGCCTGGTCGAGTCGGTTCCGGTCCGCGTGGACGACCACAGCGGTGTCTCCGGTAGTTCCGATCGGCGCGGGTGCCGAGGTCGAGAAGCGGGCGGCCACCTCCAGGGCGAAGTCGCGCAGGTCGACGGGAGCGCGGGTCAGGGCCAGGTTGCCCTCGTCCGCAGCGGCGAGCGTGAGCAGGCTCTCGGCCAGCACGGTCAGGCGCGTGGTCTCCTGGCCGATCGAGCGGAGCGCCGCCGAAAGCTCCTCTGGCGTGCGCTCGCGTGCCAGGGCGAGATCGACCTCGGTGCGCAGCAGTGCAAGGGGCGTGCGTAGCTCGTGGCTTGCCTCGGCCACGAACCGGCGCTGCCGTCGCAGGCCGTCGTCGAGCCGGTCGAGCATCGCATTCAGGGTCACCACCAGGCGGTGCAGCTCGTCGCGGGCAGGCGGGACTGGCAAGCGTTCGCCCGAACTGCGGTCGGAGATGCGTTCGGCGCGTTCCCGGACCCGCTCGATCGGTCGGAGCCCGGCCCCAGCCGCGAGGTAGCCCAAGGCCCCGGCCACCACGAGTGCCAGCGGCAACCCGGTCACGAGCTGCACGCGCACAGCGTTCAGCGCCTCGTCAGTGTCCTCGCGCGATGTGGCCACAGCGACCAGCTGCAGGTCAGCGTGGGTCACGAGCAGCGTGACGGCCTCGTGCTCCACATGTCGGTCGCCGGTAGCAGCGGCGTCGTCGTCGAGAACGGAGACGACCCTCTCGGCGGACCAGGACCCGCGTGGCGGCAGCCCCGCGAGGTCCGCAGTTGACACCAGCGGGCCTGCGACCAGAGGCGACGACGCCACCGGCCGGCCGTCTTCGTCGAGGAGCTGGGCGTAGACGTCGCCCGTCATGGACTCGACGCGCGCCGCGCGCTCGGTCTCAGGCGCTGCGACGAGCCCTGCTGCCTCCGCCTCGAGCAAGTCATGGGTCCGGTGCTCCAGCGCTTCGGCCACGCGGACCTGGACAAACACGCCCAGCAGCGTCAGGGCCAGCGCCGCGGCCAGGAGGAACGCAGTGGCCACCCGCAGGCGCAGCGGCCAGGTAGCCGGGCGCACGAGCCGCGCCCAGGGCGGGAGCCGGTCAGTCACCGCTGTCCACCGCCTGGGTCCGGCCGTCAGCGAGATCATCCGCGTGGTCGGCGGTGATCCGGTACCCGGTCCCGCGTACTGTCTCGATCGAATGCCGGTCGTAGGGCCGGTCGACCTTCTCCCGCAGGTAGCGGACGTACACGTCCACCACGTTCGAGGCCACGTCGCTGTCCCAGCCCCAGGCATGCTCC
Organism: Promicromonospora sp. NPDC090134; assembly: GCF_044746965.1. Lineage (NCBI taxonomy): Bacteria > Bacillati > Actinomycetota > Actinomycetes > Micrococcales > Promicromonosporaceae > Promicromonospora > Promicromonospora sp. NPDC090134. Next base: position 307,061 of record NZ_JBIVCZ010000009.1, read on the forward strand.
AGCAGCTCGTCCCGGGTCAGGGCTCGCCCAGGACGCCGCATGAACGCTTCCAGCAGCGCAAACTCGCGCGCCGACAACGTCACCTCGTGCTGGTCACGCCAGACCCGCCGGGACGCTGGGTCCAGCCGCAGGTCGCCGACCGTGAGCACCGTGGGGCGTGGGACCTCGACCCGGCGGGCGACGGCCCGCATCCTGGCCAGGAGCTCGTCGAAGGCGAACGGCTTGGCCAGGTAGTCGTCGGCGCCCGCGTCCAGTCCGGCGATCCGGTCGACGACCGCCGTGCGCGCGGTGAGCATGACGACGGGGGTCCACACCCGTGCCGCGCGCAGCCGGCGGCAGGTCTCGAACCCGTCCATGCCGGGCAGCCGCACGTCGAGGAGCACGACGTCGTAGGCACCGTCTGCCACTACGGCCAGGGCCTCCTCGCCCGACCCGACGACGTCGGCGACATGGCCGTGCTCCGTCAGGCCGCGGGCGATCAGCCGGGCCAGCTTCGCCTCGTCCTCGACCAGGAGCGCTCGCACCCTGATCATGCTACGGACCTGGGATGAGGGGGCGATGAGAACTCCCACCGGCGCCCGGGGCGCGGCCTACCGTCGATGGCATGAGCGTTCAACGACACCCCCGGAAGATCGCCGCCGCGATCGGTGGCGCCGCACTGGCCACCGGCGCGATCACCGGCATCGCGTTCGCCGCAACAGGAAGCGACGAGCGGGACCCGGCAGAGACCGAGCAGGCCATCCCCACCAGCGACCTCGACCGGGCCGCCACGGCAGCCCTGGCCGAGACCGGTGGCGGCACTGTGACCGAGACCGAGGTCGATGACGAGGAGAGCAAGTACGAGGTCGAGGTCACCCTCGACGACGGCACCCAGGTAGACGTCCAGCTCGACGAGAGCTTCGTCGTCGTCGGCACGGAGAGCGACGGCCAGGGTGCCACGGAAGACGAGGGCTGACCTTCCATGCGCCGCCAGCGCAACTCAAGCCGACGACCGTTGAGATCCGTTGACCGACCGTTGCGTTGGGGGCCGTCCGTGCTCGGCCTGCTCGGGGTGCTCGCCCTGACCGCGGGTTGCGGTCAGGGCGAGGGCACGCCGACCACACCGAGCGAACCGAGCGCGACCGACTCGGGCCTCCCGCAGTCCAGCGAGCCGGTCGATCTCGACCCCGCCGACTTCACCACCGAGATCGACAACGAGTACTGGCCGATGGACCCGGGGACGCAGTGGACCTACCGGGAGGCCGACGAGAGGGGCCAGGAGCTGCGGGTGGTCGTGACCGTCACGAGCGCGACGAAAGAGGTCGCCAACGGTGTCACGGCGCGCGTCGTCCGGGACACCGTCACCCTGGACGGCGACGTCGTCGAGGACACGTTCGACTGGTACGCGCAGGACTCCGCCGGGACGATCTGGTACCTGGGCGAGGACACCGCCGAGTTCAAGGCCGGTCAGATCTCTTCCAGAGAGGGCTCCTTCGAAGCCGGGACCGACGGCGCCCTGCCGGGGGTCATCATGCCGGGCGAACCCGCCGTCGGGATGGACTACCGGCAGGAGTACCTCAAGGGCGAGGCGGAGGACAAAGGCGAGGTGCTGAGCCTCGATGAGCAGGCCGAGGTCCCGGCCGGGCACTACAACCGGGCGCTGCTGACCAAGGACACGATCACCATCGAACCCGACGTGCTCGAGTACAAGCTCTACGCCCCCGGCGTCGGACCGGTGCTCGTCCTCGGCGTGTCAGGAGGCGGAGGCCGGGAGGAACTCGTGGAAGTCAGCACCGTGCCCGCGGACACAGCCCACGCGGCAGGGACCACTCCACTGGGCGAGAGTTACGGCTGACCGGGACACTCGGACGCACCCGCATGCGGCGTCTAGATCGGGTACGCGTGGGCCACGCGGCACCGCCCTGTGGGATCGCCGGGACGCCCTCTGCTCCACCTCCCGCCGCCCATCGGGCCCGATGCGTTCGCAGACGAGGTTCGCTCTTCGCCCTCGGCCTTTACCCGCAAACCTGCGCGACATGAACACGCATGTGGCGCTGAACCTCGAGCCATCTGCGCTGACTTCCTTTCGTGGTCGAGGACAACCTGGCTCTGCCGGTCGGGCATGAAGACAAGCGCAGAGGATGATGCGTCCGCGGCACAGCCTTGCTCCACACATGCAACCGTGGTTACATCGCTCTCGTGACCGGTGAATGGGTGTTGCTGAGCTATCGGCTGCCGAGGGAGCCGTCGTCGCCGCGCGTCGCGCTGTGGCGACGGCTCAAGCGGTACGGCATCGCGCAGATCTCCGACGGGCTCGTCGCGCTGCCGGCTGACGCCCGGACCCGTGAGCAGCTGGAGTGGGCTGCCGAGGAGGTGATCGAGCACGACGGCACTGCCAGCGTGTGGCTGGCTCACCCGGCCAGCGCTGCACAGGAACGTGAGCTGGCCACGACCATGACGGATGCCCGGGCCAAGGAGTACCTGGACGTGGAATCCGCCGCACTGCACGCGCTGGAGGAACCCCCTGCCGCACGACGCAAGGCGTTGACCGCGCTGCGCCGGACCTACCGCGAGGTGCACCGTCGGGACTTCTTCCCGCCCGCCGAGCGGGAACGCGCGCACACGGCACTGCGCCGACTCGAAGAACTGGCAGCAGCCGACACCGCGCCCGCGCCGGTCACGAGAGCGACCACCCAGGGTCTGCGATGAGGTGGGCGACCCGTGCGGGCGTGCACATCGACCGTGCCGCGTGCGCCTGGCTGATCCGGCGCTTCGTCGATCCCGACGCCGAGTTCGTGTTCGTGTCCGACCCGGCTGAGGTCCCTACCGACGCGACGCCGTTCGACATGCGCGGCGTCGAGCTGGGACATCACGGCCAGGACTGCAGCTTCGAGACGTTCCTGCTGCGCTACGAGCTGGCTGACCCCGTCCTGGCCCGGATCGGGCAGATCGTGCACGAGGCCGACCTGGATGATGCCCGGTACGACGCACCCGAGGCGCCTGGCCTGGACGTGATCCTGCGCGGGCTGTCCATGACCGGCGACGACGAGCGCACCCTGACAGTCTCCGGGCCCCTGTTCGACGGCCTGTACGAGTACTTCCGCCGCTCCTACCTGCTCGGCCGCGAACCGGCCTGACACCGCGACCCCGCACGGACCGCGCACTGCACAAGTAGTCGCCCTGACCGGACGCCCGCTCGAGGACCAGCGCCCTCATCTGACCGTAGGAGATACATGAGCACCGAGCAGGACGGCGCCGGCCCGCCGGCTGCGTCCCCGCGGGACCTGGTCCCGTTCCGCACCGCCGTCCGAGCCTGGTTCGCGATCTCCTGGCAGACGTTCGGCGGACCGGCGGGTCAGATCGCCGTCATGCAGCGCACGCTGGTGGACGAGAAGCGGTGGATCGGGCAGGGCCGGTTCCTGCACGCCCTGAACTACTGCATGCTCCTGCCGGGGCCGGAGGCACAGCAGCTCGCCGTCTACACCGGCTGGCTGCTCAACGGCTGGCGCGGCGGCCTGGTCGCCGGGAGCCTGTTCGTGCTGCCCGGGATGCTGGCCCTGCTGCTCCTGTCCGCGGTGTACGTCGCGTTCGGCGACAC
>NZ_JBIVCZ010000010.1:0-14154 GCF_044746965.1 Promicromonospora sp. NPDC090134
GCGCCTGTCCGGCAAGCCCACCCCCGTTCCAGAGCGCACGAGGCCCCCTGAGATCTTGAGGTGGTTTCCGCCCCGGGACCGGCCAGTCACGCTCTTCGCGCTTCCTGTCCGTACCTCCCTGCCGGGCGAACAACGGGAACAGTACACAGCGATCCCTGTCCACGCAAAATCAGCGTGCGCCCGACGTGCGCGGTGGTGCGCGGCGCCCGACTCGCCGCCGTCACCGGCGGCGGATCGGGCGCCCGCACGCGCGTCACTCCACGGTGACGGACTTCGCCAGGTTCCGCGGCTTGTCCACGTCGTGCCCGAGGGAGAGCGCCGCGTGGTACGCCAGCAGCTGCAGCGGCACGGTCAGGAGCAGCGGGTCCAGCTCCCGCTCGTTGCGCGGTACGTCGATCCGCTCCGCCTTCAGCTCGCCCAGGTCCACACCGGGGTGCGTGACGACGACGAGGGGGCCGCCGCGCGCGGCGATCTCGTGCAGGGCGGCCACGTTCCGGTCGGTCAGCTCGTCGTCCGGCACGATCGCGACCGTCGGGACCTCGGGCGAGATGAGCGCCAGCGGACCGTGCTTCAGCTCGGACATCTGGTACGCCTCCGCGTGCCGGTAGCTGATCTCCTTGAACTTCTGCGCGCCCTCCCGCGCCACCGGGTATCCCCGGACGCGGCCCACGAAGAACAGGCTCTCGGCCGTGGCGAGCGCCTTCGCGGCCTGCGCGATCCGCTCCTCGCCGTCGAGCACCTGCTCGATCTGGGCCGGCAGGCTCTGCAGCCCGGCCACGAGGCGGCGCCCGTCCGCGACCGAGAGGTCGCGCACCCGCCCGAGCTGGAGGGCCAGCAGGGCGAAGCCCACGAACATCGTGGTGAGCGCCTTGGTGGAGGCGACCGCGATCTCGGGTCCCGCGTGCAGGTAGATCCCGCCGTCGCAGGCCCGGGCGATCGCGGAGCCGACGACGTTGACCAGGCCGATGACGCGGCCGCCCTTGCGGCGGATCTCCTCGACCGCGAGCAACGTGTCGATCGTCTCGCCGGACTGGCTCACCGCGACGTAGAGGGTGTCGGGCTCGATGACGGGGTCGCGGTAGCGGAACTCGCTCGCGGCCTCGGCGTCGGCGGGGACGCGAGCCAGCTCCTCGACCAGGGACGCGCCCATCTGTCCCACGTAGTACGCCGAGCCGCAGCCCAGGATCTTGACGCGGCGCACGGCGCGCAGCGCGCGGGCGTCCATCTCGAGCCCACCCAGGTGCGCGGTCGCGAACCGCTCGTCCAGCCGGCCGCGCAGGGCGCGCTCCACGCTGGCCGGCTGCTCCAGCATCTCGGTGTACATGCGCGGGCGGCCGTCGATCTGGCCGTGCTCGTAGGCGCTGGGGTCGACGTCGACCTCGCGCGCCGTCGTCTGCGTGCGCGTCAGGTCCCGGCGGAAGGTGGTGAAGCCCGCCGCCGTGACAGTGGCCAGCTCGCCGTCGGCCAGGTGCGCCACCGTGGTGGTGTGGCGCACGAGCGCGGCCAGGTCGGAGGCCACGAACATCTCCTTCTCCCCCACGCCGACCAGCAGCGGGCTGCCGTTGCGCGCCACCACCACCCGGTCCGGGAAGTCCGCGTGCACGACGGCGAGCCCGTAGGTGCCCTCCACGGCGTCCAGCGCATCGATCACCTTGCCCTCCAGCGTGTCCGCGGCCGACAGGGCGACGAGGTGGGCGAACACCTCCGTGTCGGTGTCGCTCGCGAGCTCCACGCCCTGGTCGGTGAGGCGGGCGCGCAGGGCGGCGGCGTTGTCGATGATGCCGTTGTGCACCACCGCCACCGTGCCGGTCGCGTCCGTGTGCGGGTGGGCGTTCACGTCGGTCGCGGGGCCGTGCGTCGCCCACCGGGTGTGGCCGATCCCCACACGTCCCGTCATCCGCTTGGGCAGCACCTCGGCCAGGTCGCGGACCCGGCCGGCGCGCTTGGTGACCTTGAGCTGGGAACCGACGACGGCGACGCCGGCCGAGTCGTACCCCCGGTGCTCCAGCCGGCCGAGGGCCTCGACGAGCAGGGGGGCGGCGTTCTGGCCGCCGACGTAACCGACGATTCCACACATGATGGTGCTCCTTCAGGAGGGACGGAGGGGGCGGGCGGTGCGGCCCGCGGGAGGCGCCTGCTCAGCCGTAGATCATCCGGCGCAGCTGCCGCTCGCTGAGCCGCGGCGCCGCGACGACCCGCTGCTCGAGCTCGGTGGCGATGAGCGCGAAGATCTCGGGGTTCTTCGCGCCGTGGGTCTTCAGCTCGGCGTGCCGGCGCCGGACGACGTCCTCCACCGGTTCGGCGAAGTACGCGACGACGTCGCCGACCACGCGCGCCGCCTCGGCGGGCGTGAGCCCGGTGGTCGCCGCCACCTGGGCGACGAGATCAGGTGACGTCGTCATGCCGCCGAGCATCGCCCATCCGGGTAGCGAACGACAACTTCTTGCCCGGAATCGGGCAAGAGCTGGCTCCCTGACGGGTCAGGCGGGCGAAAAGTGTCCGGGCAGACGAGACGGCGGCCGCCCGCTGGTGAGCGGGCGGCCGCCGTCGTGCACCGGCAGTGCCGGTGAAGAGGCCGGGTGGGCCGTCGGTCAGGAGGTCACTCCGAGGCGGCGACCGCCAGGGTCTTCTTGCCCCGGCGCAGCACCGCGTACCGCCCGTGGAGCAGGTCCTCGCCGGCGAGCGCGGCGTCGTCCGACGTCACCTTCACGTTGTTCACGTAGGCGCCACCCTCGGCGATCGCGCGGCGCGCGGCACCCTTGGACGCCACGAGCCCCGAGCCCACCAGCAGGTCGGCGACCAGGTCGCCGGCCTTGGCCGTCACGCGCGGCAGCTCGGCCACCGCGCCCGCGAGCGTCCGGGCGTCGAGGTCGTCGAGCGAGCCGCGACCGAACAGCGCCTGGCTCGCCGCGATGACCGCCTCCGTCGCGCCGGCGCCGTGCACCAGCGTGGTCACGTCGCCCGCGAGCGCCTTCTGGGCCTCGCGCGCGAACGGCCGGTCGGCCACCTCGCGCTCGAGCTCCGCGATCTCCTCGCGGGAGCGGAACGTGAACACCCTGAGGTAGTTCACGACGTCGGCGTCGGCCTGGTTGAGCCAGAACTGGTAGAAGGCGTAGGGGCTGGTCATCTCCGGGTCGAGCCAGATCGAGCCGCCCTCGGACTTGCCGAACTTGGTCCCGTCCGCCTTGGTGATGAGCGGCGTGGTGAGCGCGTGCGCGCTCACGCCCTCGGCCTTGCGGATCAGCTCGACGCCGGCCAGCAGGTTGCCCCACTGGTCGTTGCCACCGAGCTGCAGGGTGATGCCGTGCCGCCGGTAGAGCTCGCGGTAGTCCATGCCCTGCAGCACCTGGTAGCTGAACTCGGTGAAGCTGATGCCCTCGTCCGAGGCGAGCCGCCGGGCCACGATGTCCTTGGACAGCATGGTGCCCATCCGGAAGTGCTTGCCGATGTCGCGCAGGAACTCGATCGCGGACATCGGGGCGGTCCAGTCGAGGTTGTTCACCATGCTCGCGGCGTTGTCGCCCTCGAAGGACAGGTGCGGCTCGATCTGGGCGCGGATGCGCTCCACCCAGCCGGCGACCACCTCGGGCGAGTTGAGCGTGCGCTCGCCCGAGTCGCGGGGGTCGCCGATGAGGCCCGTCGCGCCGCCGACCAGCAGGTAGGGCCGGTGGCCGGCGTCCTGCAGCCTGCGTGCGGTGAGGATCTGCACGAGGTTGCCGATGTGCAGCGACGGGGCCGTGGGGTCGAAGCCCACGTAATAGTCCACGGTGCCCTCCGACAGTGCAGAACGCAGCGCGGCCTCGTCGGTGGACTGTGCCACCAGGCCTCGCCATTGCAGCTCGTCGAGGATGTCGGTCACCGTGGGTGCTCCTTGCTTTCGTGGGACTGCTTCGTGGTGCGCGGCCCGGGCGGACCGCTCGGCGGGCTCGTCGTGGGCCCGCACGTCATAGTCTGCCCGACGGCGGCGCGGGGCTCGCCCTCATTCCATCCCGTTGCGCGCCCGCGCCTCCGGGCTCACGGGCGTGAACAGGTTCACCAGGGTGCCGTCGGGGTCGCGGACGAGCAACGACCGGTTGCCCCACGGCATGGTGGTCGGCGGGGTCACGGTCTCGACCGTGTCGTCGAGGCCGGCGAACAGCGCGTCGACGTCGTCGACGAGGAACTCGACGATCGCCGTGCGGTTGTCCGCCGGGGCGGCGGAGCCCGGGCCGAAGAGCTGGACCGTCCGCGTGCTGCCGATGGCGAGGGTGCCCCGGTCGGTGCGCAGCTCGGCGAAGTCGGGCGACGGCCGCTGCGCCACGGTGCCGGTGACGCGTTCGTAGAAGGCCGTCAGCTTGTCGACGTCGTCGGTGATGAGGCGCACGGAGGCGAGGGTGGCGTGGTGCATGGTGGTGGACCTCCCGGTCACGTGCCACGGTCTCTCCGTGGCTCGCGACCAGCCTCCGCCCGCTCGGCGACACCCCTGTGTCGGTGTTTCCGCGGCGGTGTCTCCGCAAGCGGGCCGGGACGCGCGCGGTCAGCCCAGGAGCGTCAGGGTGCGCAGGTCGCCGTCGGGCACCTGGACGTCCTCCGGACGGACCACCCGGCGGGGCGCGCGCTCGCTGGTGGCCGTGACCTGGTCGACGCGGTCGAGGCGGAAGGCGCGGATCTCGTCACGCAGCCGGCACCAGGCCAGCAGGTACCAGCCCGTGGACGACCCGACGAAGCCGAGCGGCTCGACGTCGCGCGTCGTCGCGGTGCCCGCACGGTCGGTGTACCGCAGGCGCAGGACGCGGCGCGCGGAGATCGCGTCGGTGAGGACGGCGGGGACGGGCGGCTCCTGCGGCGGCGTCCCGAGGAGGTGGACGCGGGCGGCGAGGTCGTGGGCGGCGGTCGCGTCGTCGTCCCGCATGGCCGCGAGGATCTTGCGGAGCGCCGTCGAGCCCGCGCCCGCGAAGGGCGTCCCCGCCAGGCCGCCCAGCGCGACGGCGACGGCGACCGCCTCGTCGGGGCTGAAGTTCACCGGCGGCAGCGTCCTGGCGCGGTCGAGGCAGTAGCCCCCGGTGCGGCCGGGCTCGGCCCAGACGGGCACGCCGGTCTGCTGCAGGGCGCTGATGTCGCGCTCGATGGTGCGCCGGCTGACCTCGAACCGGCCGGCCAGCCACGACGCGCTCCGCGGACGCGGGGAGACGGCCCGCAGCTCCTCCACGATCGCGTACAGACGGTCGGTCCGGTTCACCCCGCGAGCCTATGCGGCACGGGGACCGGACCCCCCCTCCTTCCCAATCCAACGATTATCGATCACTCTCCCCGAGACGTCACTCCACAGTCGTAGGCCGTACGCCGCAGGCCCACGCACAGCACCCCCTGGAACGCTGCGGCAACCCGTCACCGCCTGACCGGGGTGCCTCCGCCTCCGGGAAGGTGGGCCCGCACCATCACGATCGCGAGGTCGTCGTCGGCCGTGCCCGAGAGCATGCCGCTCAGGGCCGTCTCGACCACGGTCCCCAGGTCCGCGGTGTGGGTCCCCTCGAGCACCTTGGCAAGCTTCTCCATACGGTTCCGCAGACGGTCGTACCGCGTCTCGATCAGCCCGTCGGTGTACAGCACCAGCGTGTCGCCGGGCCGGACCTCGACCGCATGGTCCCGGCGCGGCGCTCCCGGGTCCATGCCGAGCAGCAGGTCGTTCCGGACGCGGAGGATCTCGCTCGTGCCGTCGGCCCGGACCAGGATCGGCGGCAGGTGGCCGGCGCTGGACCAGCGCACCGTCCGCGTCTGGTCCCCGGGCGGTCCGACCGGCCGCTCGACGCACGCCACGAGCGCCGTGGCCGTCGCGGAGCTCCCGAGGGCGAGCCCGTCGATCGCCGCGTCGACCCGCTCCAGCACCCGCGCGGGCGTCTCCTGGCTGTCGTAGCCGATGGCGCGCACCAGGGAGCGGATCTGCCCCATCGCGACGGCGGCGTCGAGATCGTGGCCGATCACGTCGCCGATCACCACCGTGGTCGCACCGTCACGCCTCGTGAACGCGTCGTACCAGTCGCCCCCGATGTCCCGCTCGACCGCGGCCGGCTGATAGTGCACGACCACCTCCAGGTCGTCGATCTGCGGCGGGTCGGTCAGCACGGCCTGCTGCAGCGCCAGGGACACCTCGGTGGCCCGGGCCCGCTCCTCCTCCGAGTGCACGGCCCTCAGCCGCAGCGCGTCGTCGTGCACCCGGCGCCGGACGACGTCACGCAGCGCGGAGGCGACCGTCGTCGACAGGACCACCATGAAGCGGGCGTAGTCCGCGTCCCACGGTCGCACCATGGTTCCGCGCAGGACGAGCGCGGCGATGACGCCGCTCCCCTGGCCGGACCGCACGGGCGTGACCACCATGCCGGGGACGACCTGGCGCCGGCCAGAACCGAGCGCACGGACCACGAGGCGCAGCTCGCCCTGGTTCCGGGTGTCCCCGGCCTCCAGGACCGCCTCGGGACCGCTCGCGGCGTAGACGGCGACCCGCGCGACGTCCGCGCTGGCGGCCAGCACGGCGACCACGGGCAGGGCGAAGGACCGCAGGTCGGTGAACGTCGCGGGCAGGGCCGCGTGCACCTCGCCGAGCACGGCCAGCCGCCGCTGGTTCACGACCTCGCGCGTGGTCTCGGTCGCGATGTCCAGCACGCCCACGACCCGGCCGTCGTCGTCCACCAGCGGGCTGTAGGAGAAGGTGAAGTAGGTCTCCTCGGCGTACCCCGACCGGTTCATGAGCAGGTACATGTCACGGCTGAGCGTCGGCCGCCCCGTGGTGAGCACGGTGTCGAACAGCGGGCCGATGTCGTCCCAGATGTCCGCCCAGACGACCCGGGCGGACGCGCCCAGCGCGGCGGGGTGCTTGTGCGTGCCAAGCATCTCCCGGTAGCCGTCGTTGTAGATCAGCGTCAGGTCCGGGCCCCAGACCATCATCACCGCGAACCGCGTCGAGAAGCACAGCCGGACGGCGTGGCGCAGCGACTCCGGCCAGGCGTCCGGCGGACCGAGCGGCGTGGCCTCCCACGCGACGGTCCGGGCCTCGTGGCCGACGGCGCTGCGTGCCGTCGCCTCTTCGAACCACCCCGATTTCACATGGGAATCGTAGCGAGAATGCCTCGCCGGGCTAGCCATTGGAGGGGGTGAGCCTGGCTTGTCCTGTTTTGTTCTGGCATCCGCCTCAGCCGGCGGCGTCGAGCAGGGTCCCTGCCGCATGCGCCTCGAAGAGCGCCGAGGCGGCGTCGGCGTCACCCCCGTCGAGGACGTCGAGCAGGCTGCGGTGCCAGTCGGCCACCTGGTGCCAGTCGCCGGTGAACTCGGGGTCGCCGAGCAGGTGCATGGAGCGCAGGCTCGGCTCGATGATGTCCCACATGCGCGGCAGGTAGGTGTTGCCGCTGGCCTCGATGACGGCGCGGTGGAACCCGAAGTCGAGCTCGCGGAACGCGGGCAGGTCCTGCGCGTCGACCGTGCCGTGCATGGCGACGATGACCTCCTCGAGCCGCGCCCGGGTCTCGGCCGTGAGCCGCCCGCAGGCCAGCCGGCCCGCGAGCGCCTCCAGCGCCACGCGGGCCTGCTTGGCCTGCTGGGCCTCCTCGTCGGAGTGCTTGGTCACGAAGTTGCCCTGGTGCCGCACGTGCGTCACCAGGCCCTCGTGCGCGAGCTGCTTGAGCGCGTCGCGCACGGGGGCCTGGCTCACGCGCAGGCGGCGGGCCAGCTGTGACTCCACGAGCTGCTCGCCCGGGGCGAGCTGCGACGACTTGATCATCGACTTGACCAGGTCGTAGATCTGGTCGGACAGCAGCCCGCGCTCGAGGCCCGAGATCCCGCTCAACGCATCAGTCATCCGCCCAGCCTCGCGGCATTATCGACAATCGTTTGTGCACCGGAGCGGTAGGCCGCGAGCCAGGCGTCCGCGATGATCCGCGACCCCGCGGGCGTGGGGTGCACGCCGTCGGGAGCGAGGGCGACGGCGCCCTCCGTCCCGCCGAGTGTGTCCGCGGCGGCGGTGAGCAAGGAGTGCAGGGGCACGAGGGCGGCGCCCGCCTGCTCCGCGAGGCGCGCGACGACCTCCCGCTTGCCCGCGAGGTCGTCGAGCCAGTCGCGCTGCTCCAGCCGCACCGGCAGGAGGAACGGCTCCACGAGGACCAGGCGCGGGCTGCCGGGCACCCGGTCCAGGAGCCGCAGGTAGGTGGCCTCGAAGTCCTCGGCGCTCGTCGGGTCGTCGTTGTCGAAGCGGCGCCACGTGTCGTTGACCCCCACGTACACGCTGAGCACGTCGGGCGCGGTGCCCGCGACGTCGCGGTCCCAGCGGGCCTCCAGGTCGACGGCACGGTCGCCGCCGATGCCGACGTTGCGTACCTGGGCGCCGGGCAGGTCGCCCGCGACGAGGCTCACGTAGCCGTCGCCGAGCGACCCGGTGTCCGCGCGGTCACGGCCGGCGTCGGTGATCGAGTCCCCGACGAAGACGAGTCGTTCGGCGGCCTGTCCGCTGGTGATACCGCTGCTGGTCATGGAGCACTCCCTCGTGTGATGAACGGGTCCGACGGTACCGGGCGCAGCGGCGCCCGAACGCCTCCACGACCCGCAGTCCATGACCGGTTCGACACGTCGTTCGGCGACTTCAACGGCGGCTGGTTCGGGTTCTCGGGGCGCTCGAAGACCGCGGGCAACCCGGTGTGGACCAACAGCAGCTCCGGGTACTGGTGGTCCTCAGGAGGACGTCATCGAGATGCAGCAATGGAAGCCCGACGTCTTCATGATCGACGTTCCCGGCGGGCGAGATGAGCATCTCCCCACGAGCTGACCGCGGACGTGTCAGACGCTCGGGTCACCCCCGTGACCTGAGCGTCTGACACGTCGGAACCGGATCAGGAGAGGGAGGTGAAGGTGTGGTTCTGGCGGCCCAGGTTCTCGATCTCCAGGGTGACCACGTCGCCGTCCGTCAGGTACGGGAACCGTCCCGACAGGGCGACGCCCTCGGGCGTGCCCGTGCAGATCAGGTCGCCCGGCTCCAGCGCCATGTACTGCGACAGGTGGTGCACGATCGCGGCGACGTCGAAGATCATGTCCGCCGTCGACGAGTCCTGGCGCGGCTCCCCGTTGACGAAGGAGCGCAGCCGCAGGGCGGCCGGGTCCACCTCGTCGGCCGGCACGAGGGCCGGGCCGGTGGGCAGGAACCCCGGCCCGCACTTGCCCTTGGACCACTGGCCCAGGGAGTCGTCGAGCTGCCACGCCCGCTCGCTCACGTCGTCCACCACGGTGTATCCCGCGACGTGGTCGCGGGCGGCCTCGACGGACGGCAGGTAGCTCGCGCGCCGGCCGATCACGACCGCCAGCTCCACCTCCCAGTCGACCTTCTCGGCGCCGGGCGGCAGCGGAACGGCGTCGTCCGGCCCGGCGACGGTGTTGGGATGCTTGAAGAAGATGATCGGCAGCCGCGGCGGTTCCGCGCCGGACTCCCGCGCGTGCGCGGCGTAGTTCTGCCCGATGCAGACGACGGCGGCCGGCCGCGCGATCGGCGCCCCGCGGCGCAGCTCGCCGGCGCCGTCGAGCACGGGCAGCTCCCCCGCCGCCAGCGCGGCCCGCGTGCGCGCCACGCCGTCGGCGGCGAGGAACGCGCCGTCGACGTCGGCGGTCAGCGGGCGCAGGTCGTAGGTGACGTCGTCGGAGGTGACGGCGGGGATCTCCTGGCCGACGGGGCCCAGGCGGAGCAGGTGCATCGTGTCCTCGTTCTCGGATCGGGTGTGCGGGTGGGGTCAGGACTGCTCGGGCGGGCGGACGCGCAGCTCGTGCATGCCGCCGTCGACCGCGAGCGCCGTGCCCGTGGTCGCCGTGGCGAGCGGGCTGGCGAGGTAGCAGACGGCGTGCGCCACGGCCTCGGGGCTCACGAGGCGGCCCGTGGGCTGGCGCGCCTCGAGGGCCGCGCGCTCGGCCTCGGGGTCGGCCGCGGCGTCGAGCAGCCGGCCCACCCAGGGCGTGTCGACGGTGCCGGGGTTCACGCAGGTCACGCGGATGCCCTCGCGCACGTGGTCGGCGGCCATCGCGAGCGTGAGCGCCTGCACGGCGCCCTTGCTGGCCGAGTACAGGGCGCGCTGCGGCAGCCCGGTCCACGAGGCGATCGACGCGGTGTTGACCACGGCGGCGTGGTCCGAGGCGCGCAGGTACGGCAGGGCGGCGCGGGTGACCCGCACGATGCCGAGCACGTTCACGTCGAGCACGCGCAGCCACTCGGCGTCGTCGTTGTCCGCGACGGTGCCCTGGGCGCCGATGCCGGCGTTGTTGACGACGACGTCGATGCCGCCCAGGCGCTGGGCGGCGACCTCCACCGCGCGGCGGACGGCGGCGTCGTCGGTCACGTCGGCGACCTCGCCGGAGGCGCCCTCGGGCACGCCGTCGGACGCGCGGTCGATCGCGACGACCTGGGCGCCGCGCTCCAGCAGTGCGGTCACGACGGCGGCGCCGATGCCGGACGCCCCTCCCGTGACGATGGCGCGGACGCCGTCGAACTCAAGGGATGTGGTCACGGGTGTTCCTCCTGGGAAGCGGCTGCGATGGCGATTCATCCAATCTATAGCACCGATCCGTCGGGGGCCGAAGGGGCAGATCACCCATCGGACCCGATAGGATCGGCCCACCGGAGCGATACGTCATACCTCTCCCCCGCTCCGGGACCTTCCGCTCGACGAGGAGTGCTCCGCCCATGTCCCAGCCGGTCCACTCCGCCCCGCCGCCGCACCCGGACCGGGCCTGGTTCACCGAGGCCAGGTTCGGCCTGTTCGTGCACTTCGGGCTCTACTCGGCCGCCGCCCGGCACGAATGGGTGCTGAGCAACGAGCGGCAGACCGCCGAGCAGTACGCGCGCTACGCCGAGGTGTTCGACCCCGACCTGTTCGACGCCCGCGCGATCGCCCGCGCCGCCAAGGACGCCGGGATGCGCTACGTGGTGCTGACCACCAAGCACCACGACGGCTTCGCCCTGTGGGACTCCGCCGTGAGCGACTACTCCGTCGCGCGCACGCGCGGGCGCGACCTGGTCGCGGAGCTCGCCGAGGCCGTGCGCGCCGAGGGGCTGCGCCTGGGGCTGTACCACTCGCTCATCGACTGGCACCACCCCGACTTCACAACACGCGGTTCAAGGACCCGGACCTGCTGGTCCGCATGCTCGTCGACACGGTGTCCAAGGGCGGCAACCTCCTGCTCAACATCGGCCCGGACGGGCGCGGTGCCGTCCCGGCCCGCGACGCCACCACGCTTGCCGCGCTCGGCACGTGGACCCGGTTGCACGGCCGGTCGGTCCACGGGGCGGGCCCCGCGGAGCCCGCGCTGGCCGAGACCCTCGTGCCCGGTCTGCCGCCCGGCGTCGTGCTCACGCAGCGCGCCGACCGGCTGTACCTGCACATGTTCGCGTGGCCGTTCGCGCACGTGCACCTGCGCGGGCTCGCCGACCGGGTCCGGTACGCGCAGCTGCTGCACGACGGTTCCGAGCTGCGCACCACCCGCACCGACCCGGACCAGAAGGCGTGGAACACCACGCCCGGCGGGCAGCCGCCCGGCACCCTGACGCTGCACCTGCCCACGGCGCGGCCCGACGCCGCCGGGGCGGTGGTCGAGCTGTTCCTGCGATGAGTTCGGGCGTGCCCCGTCGTCGGACGTGGCATGGAAACGAAAAAGCATCGGCGCTCCGCCCTCTCGTCAGGCAGGGTTGAGCCATGAGCGACGTCGACATGCCCCGTTGGAAGCGCAACGTCGGGCTGTTCCTCGCCGGCCAGACCATCTCCCTGTTCGGGTCCATGGTGGTCATGTACGCGGTGATGTGGCACCTGACCATCGAGACCCGGTCCGGGTCGGTGCTCATGCTGAGCATCGTGTTCGGCATGCTGCCGCAGGCGTTCGTGTCGATCTTCGGCGGCGTCTGGGCGGACCGGCACCACCGCAAGTTCCTCATCATGGGCTCGGACACCGTCATCGCCCTGGCGACCCTCGGGCTCGCGCTGCTCATGGTCAGCGGCGTCGACTCGCTCTGGGTCATCTACGCGGCGCTGGCCGTGCGCTCGGTCTTCGCGGGCATCCAGACGCCGGCCGTGAGCGCGATGATCCCGCAGATCACGCCGACCGACCAGCTCATGCGCGTCAACGGCCTCTTCCAGTCCATCCAGTCGGGCATGATGCTGCTCGCGCCCGCCCTGGCCGCCGTCATCTACGCCTCGTTCGACATCGTCGCCGTCTTCTTCGTGGACGTGGTGACCGCCCTGCTCGGCGTCGGGATGCTCGCGCTGGTCGCGGTGCCGCGCCTGGTGCGGTCCGACGCCGGCGAGCCGGTCAGCTACTTCGGCGACCTCGCGGCCGGCGTGCGGTACATCCGGGCGAACGCCCCGGTGCGCTGGCTCATCACGCTGTTCGCGCTGGTGATGTTCCTGGTGGGCGCCCCGAGCTATCTCACGCCGCTCATGGTGACCCGAACGTTCGGCGACGAGGTGTGGAAGCTGACCGCCAACGAGCTGTTCTGGGGCGGCGGCATGCTGCTCGGCGGCATCATCATGGCCTCGGTCGGGCCCAGGATCACGCGCCGGGTGCGCCTCATGGTCGGGTCGGTGCTGGCCACCGGGGTGCTGGTCGCCGGGCTGGGGGTGTCCACGAACATGTGGGTGTTCTTCACCATCGGCCTGATCATCGGCATCATGTTCGCGGCGCTCAACACCCCCGCGCTGACGATCATCCAGGAGCGGGTCGAACCCGAGATGCAGGGCCGGGTCTTCGGCTTCGTCGGGATCGTCATGACTGTCGCGATGCCGCTGTCCATGGTGGTGTTCGGCCCGCTGGCCGACCAGTTCTCCGTGGAGGCGCTGCTGGTCCTGGCCGGTGTGCTGCTGGTCGCGGTGCTGGGCGCGATCCTCGCGTTCCCCGGGGCACGGCGTTCGCTCGCGCAGGTCGACGCGGCGCCGGAGGCACCTGCCGCGGCGTCGGAAGGGTCGCAGGAGCCCACGGCGGCTGTGCCGCAGGACACAGCCGACCTGCGCTGACGGCGTGAAAGTATTGCTGGGTCCCATAGCCGTCAGCCATGTGTGCGGAAGGTTCCTGTGAGCGCCCCGAAGATCTATGCCCTGCACGAGAACCCCGAGTGGTTCCCCCCGTTCGCCGATGCCTTCGCGGCCGAAGGCGTCGACTATGTCGAGTGGGTGCTGACCGACGGCGTCCTGGACCTGGACGAGGCGCCGCCCGAGGGGATCTTCTGGTCGCGCATCTCGGCGAGCAGCCACACCCGCGACCACGGCCTGTCCAAGGACTACTCACGCGCCGTGCTGTCCTGGCTGGAGGCGTACGGCCGCCGCACGGTCAACGGTCGGCGCGTGCTGGAGCTCGAGGTCAGCAAGGTGGACCAGCTCACCGCGCTGCGCGCCGCGGGCATCGACACCCCGCGCACCGTGGCCGCCGTCGGGCGCGACCAGGTGCTCAAGGCGGCGCAGGGCTTCCCCACGCCGTTCGTCACCAAGCACAACCAGGGCGGCAAGGGCCTGGGCGTGCGCAAGTTCGACTCGTTCGAGGACCTCGCCGACTACGTCGGGTCCGACGAGTACGAGGAGCCCGTGGACGGCATCACGCTGATCCAGGAGTACGTCGTGGCGGCCGACGGCGGCATCACGCGCGTCGAGATCGTGGGCGGCGAGATGGTCTACGCCGTCCGCGGCGACACGGAGCGCGGCGGGTTCCAGCTCTGCCCGGCCGACGCGTGCGCCGTCGACCCGGTCACGGGCCGCCCGATCCCGCCGGTCGGCGCGACCATCTCCATGGCGCCCGACGACGAGTGGGGGCTGTTCTCGGAGCGCGAGGGCTACAACGACCCGGTGGTGGCCCAGTACCTGGCGTTCACGCAGCGGCACGGCATCGAGGTGGCGGGCATCGAGAACATCCGGACGGCCGACGGCCGGGTGCTGACGTACGACGTGAACACCAACACGAACTACAACAGCGACGTCGAGCGCGACACGGCGAAGTCGGGGCCGCGGGAGATCGTGCGGCACCTGGCGCGGGTGCTGCGGGAGACCTACCCGGAGGCCTGACCGCCGCCTCCGGGGCGCGGGTAAGGGGGGGGGGGGTGGGTTATGGGGGGGCGGCCCCCCCCCGCGCGGGCGACACGCGCCACAGCACCCGGAGCGCCGCGCGCCGCCGCGA
>NZ_JBIVCZ010000010.1:14164-258887 GCF_044746965.1 Promicromonospora sp. NPDC090134
GGGGGGGGGGGGGGGGCACCCCCCCGGGGGGGCCGCCCCGCCGCCGGGGGGGCCGGGTGGGGGGGGGTTCCCGGGTGCCGGGGGGGTCGCCCGACCGATCTCAGGTCAACCGACCGATCTCGCCCTGGACCGTCAGGCGAAGCCGAAGATCGGGCCGAAGGCGACCACGACGATCGTCGCCCACACCGCGTAGACCGGCAGGTACGCCGTCTGCCAGCGCTCGATCGCACCGAAATTACGCTGCCCCCGGACGAAGCCGGTCGCCAGCCACGCCGCCCACGCAAGGTGGACCAGCAGCACCAGGTTGAGCCCGAGCGCCGCGACCTTGTTGGCGGTGAAGCCGAACTCGGCGATCCGGGTGAGCATCGCGGTCAGCGCCACGGCGTCCACCGCGAGCGCCGCGCCGACCAGGACGAGCTGCAGCCAGTCGAAGATCCCGGGCGGGGCGAGCGGGTCGCGGGCCGAGATCGAGTACAGCAGCAGGAACAGGACCAGCACGAGGATCGCGTCCATGAGGATGAGCAGCTCGCGGTCGACCGAGGTGAGCGGGCCGTTCACCACCAGCACGACGAAGATCGCGACCAGCATGACGATCGTCAGGGGCGTGAACACGCGGGTCAGCACCGGGGCGATGTTCTCGACGACGTTCTTCTTGGCCTCGACCAGCCATGCGCCGACCAGGAGGGCACCGGGGAGGGCGAACGGCAGGAGCCAGTCGCCGAGGAAGGGCTCGAAGTCGGCCCCGACCAGGCTGAGCGAGCCGAACGTGAGCCCGATGAGCAGCCCGCCGCCGAGCGCGATGAGCGCCAGGTAGATGACGAGCTCGCCGGTGAACCGCACGAAGTCCATGCGCCGCGCGCCCGACCGCCACGCGCCGCCCGCGTACACGACTCCGAGGAGCAGCCAGAGCACCACGGGGGTGTGGCTGATCGCGAGGAACTCGGTCATGCCGGGCTCGTCGTACGGCCCGGACTCGAACGGGTAGAGATTGACCACCAGTGCGAGCGCCGTTGTGATGGCGAGCAGGGTGGCGCCCACGCGCCACGGGACGCGCCGCTTCCACACGAAGTACCCGGCCAGGAACGGCAGGACGGCGAAGACGGCGTTGCGCACGAGCACCAGCTCGTTGCCAGTCGTGGCGGCGAGCAGCACCTTGAGCGCGATCCCCGCGCCGACCGCGAGCGCCAGGACCACGGCCAGCTCGCGCCAGCGCCCACCGTCGCTCGGCTCCTCGGGGACCAGCACGAGCTGCTTCCAGAGCCTGTCGGAGTGCTCACGCGCGAACTCGCGAGACACCTCGTCGAGGTTGCCCATGCGCTTGACCGCCACGAGGAAGGCCTCCTCGTCCTCCAGCCCGCTGGCCGTCAGGTCGCTGACCTGGCCGCGCAGGTGGTCCTCCATCTCGTCGACGTCGGCCGCGGAGATGGCCCGACGGCGCTGGACGTAGCCGCGCCACAGGTCAATCTGTTCTTCCAGCACGACGTGCTCGGCCGGCCCGGTCTGCTGGGCGGGACCGTTCGCGTTCTGGTCGCTCATCAGGCCCACCCCTCCGCGACGGCAGGGCCGGGCTGGACGTCCTGCCAGACCTGCTTGAGCGCGTCGGACACGACCGCCCACTGCTGCCGCCGCTCCGCGAGCGCCTCCTGGCCGGACGCGGTGATCGCGTAGTGCTTGCGCCGCCGTCCGACGTCGGACGTGCCCCACGTCGCCTTGACGTACTCCAGGCGTTCGAGCCGGTGGAGCAGGGGGTAGAGCATGCCGTCGGTCCATTCCATGCGGCCGCCGGAGAGCTCGTTGACGCGCTTGAGGATCGCGTAGCCGTACGACTCGCCGTCGGACAGGATGCCGAGGACGAGCGGCGTCGCGGACGCCGCGACCAGATCCTTGTCGATGTGCACCTGCACTCCTATGCCTAGTGCTGCTAGGGATGCCTACCCTAGCAGCACTAGGCATAGGAGAACTAGGTTCGTGCGGGACGTTGCGTCGCGGGCCGTTTCGCGGGCCTTTTCGTGGCAGGCCGATAGACCGACACCGTCGGCTCGCCGTCGAGCCAGAAGCGCCACGGATACAGGTCGGCGCGGCCGCCGTCGCCGCTCACGCCCACGCGGGGCCCGGACAGCACGGTGCCCGACGGCGCCTCGGGCACCTCCAGCACCACCGCACCCGCCGGGTCGGTCACGTCCGCGCCGTCATCGGACAGGTCGAGGCCGAGCGCGACGGCGAGCCGGGCCGGTCCCCGGGCCAGGTCGCGGTCGGTGCGCGCCACACCCGACGCGAGGCGCCGGGTCCGCGCGAGCGCAAGTCCCTCAGGTCCGGAGCCCGTCACCTCGCCGGCGCGCAGCAGCACCGCGGACGCCGTCCCGGCCGGGCCGCAGACCACGTTGGCGCAGTAGTGCAGCCCCAGGTGCCGGTACACGTAGAACCGTCCGGGCTCGCCGAACATGGTCTCGTTGCGCCGGCTCGGGCCGCGGAAGGCGTGCGATCCGGGGTCGTTCGTCCCGTCGTAGGCCTCGACCTCGGTGATCCGCAGGGTCACAGCACCGTCGACGGTGCTGCGGGCCAGGGCAGCGCCGAGCAGGTCGCGCGCGACGTCGACCACGGGCCGGTCGAAGAACTGGCGGGCGGGCACGGTCATGGGTGCGTCACTCGGGTTCGCTCCTGGGATGTCCGCTCCATCAGATCAGCGCGCCGACCCCGTCCACATGCAGGTCGGCCCGCTCGCGGGTGCGCTCGCGCGCGTAGTGCTCGGCCTCGTCGGCCATCCAGCGCAGCCAGTGCTCGCGCGCGTCCTCACCGTCGCGGGCCAGGCCGCGGCGCAGCCGCTCGGCGTCGTCCGCCTGGACCCAGATGCGGAACGCCCCCAAGGCGTCCACCTGGCGCGCGCCCGCGCCGCAGCCCTCCACCACCAGGTGGGCCGACGGCGGGACGTCGTGCCACTCGGCCCAGTCGCCCTCGACCCAGTCGTAGCGCCGGTAACGCACCCGATCCCCCGCGGCCAGCGGGTCCAGGACCCAGCGGCGCAGGTTCTCGGCGCCGCCGTCGGGCCCGGCCGCCCAGCCCTCGTAGAGGTCGTCCATGTGGATCACCGGGGCCTCCAGCGCGTCCGCGAGCTGCGCGGCCAGCGTCGTCTTGCCCGACCCGGCGGGCCCGTCGACGCACACCAGACGCGCGTCGACCACCCGGATCCGCCCCAGCACCTCACCCAGCACTCCCGGCGTGACGGTCATACCACTCCCCTCATAGGTCTACCCAGCGATTGTGCCCGGAATCCACGTGAGATCCGGGCACGATCGCTGGGTGGTCCTAGCTCGGCTGGGCCCAGAAGCGGAACTCCGTGGCGCGCTCCTTGGCCGCCTCGATCTGCTCCGCGACCCGCGCCGGGGCGGTGCCGCCCACGTTGTCGCGCGAGGCGAGCGAGCCCTCGACCGACAGCACGGAGCGCACCTCGGGGGTGAGGTGCTCCGAGATCTTGGCCAGGTCCTCGTCGGACAGGTCCCACAACTCGATGCCGCGCGCCTCGCACTCCTGCACGCAGGAGCCGGCCACCTCGTGCGCCACCCGGAACGGCACACCCTGCTTGACGAGCCACTCGGCGATGTCGGTCGCGAGCGAGAAGCCCTGCGGCGCGAGCTCGGCCATGCGGTCGGTGTCGAACACCATGGTGCGCACCATGCCCGTGAACGCGGGCAGCACCGCCGTGAGGGTCGCCACCTGGTCGAACACCGGCTCCTTGTCCTCCTGCAGGTCGCGGTTGTACGCGAGCGGCAGACCCTTGAGCGTGGTGAGCAGGCCGGTGAGGTCACCGATCACGCGCCCGGCCTTGCCACGCGCGAGCTCGGCGATGTCCGGGTTCTTCTTCTGCGGCATGATCGACGAGCCCGTGGAGTACGCGTCGTCCAGCCGGACGAACCCGAACTCCTTGGTGTTCCAGAGGATGACCTCCTCCGCGATGCGCGACAGGTCCACCGCGATCATCGCCGCGACGAAGGCGAACTCGGCCGCCACGTCGCGCGAGGCCGTGCCGTCGATCGAGTTCTCGACGGGACCGCCCTCCAGGCCCAGGTCGGCGGCCACGGCCGCCGGGTCCAGGCCCAGCGAGGAGCCCGCGAGCGCGCCGGACCCGTAGGGCGACTTCGAGGCGCGCACGTCCCAGTCGAGGAACCGGTCCACGTCGCGCAGCAGCGGCCACGCGTGCGCCAGCAGGTGGTGCGCCAGCAGCACCGGCTGGGCGTGCTGCAGGTGGGTGCGTCCCGGCATGGGGGCGCTCCCGGCCGCGGCCGCCTGGACGATGAGCTCGTCCACGAGGTCGAGCACCTGCGTGCCCACGGTGCGGGCCTGGTCGCGCAGGTACAGCCGCACCAGCGTGGCGATCTGGTCGTTGCGGGACCGGCCGGCGCGCAGCTTGCCGCCCAGCTCGTCGCCGGCGCGCTCCAGCAGGCCGCGCTCCAGCGCCGTGTGCACGTCCTCGTCGTCGAGCACCGGCAGGAAGGCGCCCGAGACGACGTCCTGCTCCAGCACGTCCAGCGCGTCGATCATGCGCGCGAGCTCCGGCCCGGTGAGCAGACCGGCCGCCGCCAGGGCGCGGGCGTGCGCCCGCGACCCGGCGATGTCGTACTGCGCGAGCCGCCAGTCGAAGTGCGTCGACTGCGACAGCGCGGACAGCTCCGGCGACGGCCCGCCGGCGAACCGGCCGCCCCAGAGGGCGACCTTCGGGCCGGTGTGCGCGCCGACGGTCCGCGAGGTCGCGGACTCGACATCCTTGCCGTCGTGCTCGCTCACAGCGCGCCCGCCGTCAGGTTCGCCCTGGCACCGAGGTCCACGCCGTTGCCGAACTTCTCGTCGCGCGCGGCGGCGAGCTTGGCGGTGAGGCCGTAGATCTCGATGAAGCCGCGGGCCTGCGACTGGTCGAACGCGTCGCCCTCGTCGTAGGTGGCGAGGTTGAAGTCGTACAGCGACTGCTCCGAGCGGCGTCCGGTCACGGTGGCCCGGCCGCCGTGCAGCACCATGCGGATGTCGCCCGAGACGTACTTCTGGGTGTCGTCGACGAAGACGTCCAGCGACTTCTTCAGCGGCGAGAACCACATGCCGTCGTAGACGAGCTCGCTCCAGCGCTGCTCGACCTGGCGCTTGAACCGGGCCTGCTCGCGCTCGAGCGTGACGTTCTCCAGCTCCTGGTGGGCCGCGATCAGCGCGATCGCACCCGGGGCCTCGTAGATCTCGCGGGACTTGATGCCCACGAGCCGGTCCTCCACGATGTCGATGCGGCCGACACCCTGCGCGCCCGCGCGGCGGTTCATCTCCTGGATGGCCTGCAGCGGGGTGACGGGCACACCGTCGATCGCCACGGGGATGCCCTGCTCGAAGGTGAGGATGACCTCGTCGGCCACCGGCGGGAACGTCGGGTCGTCCGTGTAGGAGTAGACGTCCTTGGTGGGCTCGTTCCAGATGTCCTCGAGGAAGCCTGTCTCGACGGCGCGGCCCCACACGTTCTGGTCGATCGAGAACGGGTTCTTCTTCGTGGTCGCGATCGGCAGGTCGTGCTTCTCTGCGTAGTCGATGGCCTTCTCGCGGGTCAGCGCGAGGTCCCGCACCGGCGCGATCGACTTGAGGTCGGGCGCGAGCGACGTGGTGGCCACCTCGAACCGGACCTGGTCGTTGCCCTTGCCGGTGCAGCCGTGGGCCACGGTCGAGGCACCGAACTCGCGGGCGGCGCGCACCATGTGCTTGACGATCACGGGGCGCGAGATGGCGGAGACCAGCGGGTAGCGGTCGAGGTACATGCCGTTGGCCCGCAGCGCGGGCATGCAGTACTCGGCGGCGAACTCGTCGCGCGCGTCGGCGACGTACGCCTCGACGGCGCCGCAGTCCAGCGCGCGCTGGCGGATGACGTTCATGTCCTCGCCGCCCTGGCCGACGTCGACGGCCACGGCGACCACCTCGGCCCCGGTGGCCTCGGCGATCCAGCCGATGGCGACGGAGGTGTCCAGGCCGCCCGAGTAGGCGAGCACGACGCGTTCAGTCATGATTGACGTTCTCTTTCCGGTGGTGGTGTTCAGGTGCAATTCTTGTGGGTTCTCAGGCGCTGAGCGCGAGGAAGCGGCCCGCGAGTGCGGCGCCGTCGGCGTCGCGCGCGATCACGAGGATCGTGTCGTCCCCCGCGATCGTCCCCAGCATCCCGGGGAAGACGGAGTGGTCGATGGCCGAGGCCAGCAGGTTGGCCGCCCCCGGCGGGGTGCGGAGCACCACGAGGTTGCCCGACGACTCGGCCGAGACCAGCAGCTCCTTGGCGAGCCGGGCCAGCCGCGCGGACAGGTACTCCTCGCTCGCGTCGGACTGGGCGCTGCGGTCGCCGCCCTCGCCCGGGACCGCGTAGACGAGCGTGCCGTCCGAGCCGCGTACCTTCTCGGCCTGCAGCTCGATCAGGTCGCGCGACAGCGTGCCCTGCGTGACGCTCACGCCGTCCGCCGCCAGCGCGTCGGCCAGCTCGGCCTGCGAGTGGATCGCGTTACGCGTGACGATCGCCGTGATCCGGGCGTGCCGGGCCGCCTTGGTCGTCGCCGTCGTCGCGGTCTGCCGGGCGACCATCAGCCCTGCTCCAGCAGCCAGGCCAGCAGCGCCTTCTGCGCGTGCAGGCGGTTCTCGGCCTCGTCGAAGACCACGGACTGCGGCCCGTCGATGACGTCGGCGGTGATCTCCTTGCCGCGGTAGGCCGGCAGGCAGTGCAGCACGAGCGCGTCCGGGGCGGCGCCCGCGAGCAGCTCCGCGTTGACCTGGTAGTCCCAGAACGGCTTGGACCGCGCCTCGGCCTCGGCCTCGTCGCCCATCGACACCCAGGTGTCGGTGGCCACGACGTCCGCCCCGGCAACGGCCTCCTTGGCCGACGTCGTCACGGTCACCGAGCCGCCCGTGGTCGCGGCGATCTCGGTCGCCCGGGCGACCATGGCGGCGTCGGGCAGGTAGCCCTCCGGGCCGGCGATCCGCACGTGCAGGCCGGCCGTCGCACCGCCCAGCAGGTAGGAGTTGCCCATGTTGTTCGCGGCGTCGCCCACGTAGGCGAACGTGGTGCCGGGCAGGCTCTCCAGCCCCCGGTGCTGCGCCACCGTGAGCAGGTCCGCGAGGATCTGGCAGGGGTGGAAGTCGTCGGTCAGGGCGTTGACCACGGGCACGCGCGAGACGGACGCCATCTCCTCGATGCGGTCCTGCCCGAACGTGCGCCACGCGATGGCGGACACCTGCCGGTCGAGCACGCGGGTGGTGTCCGCGACGGACTCGCGGACGCCGATCTGCGCGAGCCGGCCGTCCACCACGAGCGGGAACCCGCCGAGCTCGGCGATCCCGGCGGCGAACGACACCTGGGTGCGCAGCGTCGGCTTGTCGGTGATGAACGCGACGGCCCGCGGGCCCTCCAGCGGGCGCTTCGCGTACCGGTCGGCGCGGAGGGCGAGGCCGAGCTCCAGGACGGCCTTCTGCTCGACGGGCGTCAGGTCGTCGTCGCGCAGGAAGTGGCGGGTCATGCGGGGTCCTCCGTGGTCTCGACGTGCTCGGCGAGCGAGGCGAAGAAGCGGGCGGCCTCCGTGGCCTGCTCCGCGGTCAGGATGAGCGGCGGAGCGAGCCGGATCGCGTCGGGCGCCACCGCGTTGACGATCAGTCCGGCCTCCAGGGCGGCGGTGGCGACCTGGGGCGCCACCGGCTCGTTGAGCACGACGGCGAGCAGCAGGCCGCGCCCGCGGACCTCCTTGACGAGCGGGCTGCCGCACATCTCGATCTCCTGGCGCAGCAGGGCCCCGACCTCGCGCACGTTGGTCAGCAGACCGTCACGCTCGATCACGCCCAGCGTCGCGAGCGCCGCGGCCGAGGCCACGGGGTTGCCGCCGAACGTGCTGCCGTGCTGGCCGCGGCCCAGCAGGCGGGCCGCCTCGCCGTACGCGATCACCGCGCCCACGGGGAAGCCGCCGCCGAGGCCCTTGGCGACCGTGACGACGTCGGGCACGATGCCGCCGCCGATCTCCGGCTGCTGGTAGGCGAACCACGAACCGCACCGGCCGACACCCGTCTGGACCTCGTCCAGCACGAGCAGCGCGCCGTGCGCCCGGGTCAGGCGGCGGGCGGCCGCGAGGTAGCCCGGCGGCAGGGGCCGCACACCGGCCTCGCCCTGCACGGGCTCGACCACCAGGGCCGCGACCTCGCCGTGCTCGGCCACGGACTGCGGCGTGAACGCGGCCTCCAGGGCGGCCAGGTCGCCGAACGGCAGGTGCTCGACGCCGCCCGGGAGCGGCTCGAACGGCTCGCGGTACGCGGCCTTCGCGGTCAGCGCGAGCGCGCCCATGGACCGGCCGTGGAAGCCGCCCTCCAGGGCCAGCACGCGCGTGCGCGTGCCCACGCCGGACGACGTCGCGACCCGGCGCGTCATCTTGAACGCCGCCTCGACCGCCTCGGTGCCCGAGTTGGTGAGGAACACGCGCGAGCCCTCCGGCGCCTCGGCCACGCGCAGCAGCGTCTCGGCGAGCGCGATCTGGGCGGGCGTGCCGAAGAAGTTGGAGACGTGCCCGAGCGTGCCGAGCTGGGCGCTGATCGCGGCCGTCAGCGTCGGGTGCGCGTGGCCCAGCGCGTTCACCGCGATGCCCGCGAGCAGGTCGAGGTAGCGCTTGCCGTCGGCGTCCCACACGTAGGCGCCCTCGCCGCGCACCAGCACGCGCTGCGGCGGGCCGAACGTGTCCATCACCGCGCCCGTGTACCGCTGGGTCCATGCTGCGGCGGAGCCGTCGGCCGTCAGGGCCGCGGCCTCGTCGGCCGGGATGACCGTGCTCATGCGTCCGTTCCTTCCTGTGCCTCGAAGGCTGCCTCGGCCGGCTCGGCCGGTGCGGGCCCCGCGACCACCATCGTGCCGTTGCCCCGCGTGGTGAAGACCTCCAGCAGCGCGCTGTGCGGCTGCCGTCCGTCGATGACCGTCGCCGCGCCCACGCCACCCTCGACCGCGCGCAGGCACGCCTCCATCTTGGGCACCATCCCCGCCTGGAGGGTAGGCAGCAGCTCGGCCAGCTCGGGCGCCGTGATCCGCTCGACGAGCGAGCCCTTGTCGGGCCAGTCCGTGTAGAGGCCCTCGACGTCGGTCAGCACGATGAGCTTCTTGGCGCCCAGCGCCACCGCGAGCGCCGACGCCGCGGTGTCCGCGTTGACGTTGAGCACCTGGGTCGGGTCGTCCTTGTCGGGCGCGATGGTGGACACCACGGGGATACGCCCGGCCTCCAGCAGGTCCTCCACGGCGCGCGGGTCCACCTGGACGACGTCGCCCACGAGGCCGACGTCGACGGGCACGCCCTCGACGATCGCGTGCCGGCGCTGGGCGCCGAGCAGTCCGCCGTCCTCCCCGGAGAGGCCCACGGCGACGGGGCCGTGGGCGTTGATCAGGCCCACGAGCTCCCGGCTGACCTGGCCGGTCAGCACCATGCGCACGATCTCCATGGCCTCCGGCGTGGTGACACGCAGGCCGCCCTTGAACTCCGACTCGATGCCGAGGCGGTCGAGCATGGCGTTGATCTGCGGTCCCCCGCCGTGCACGACGACGGGCCGCAGCCCCACCTGGCGCAGGAACACCATGTCCTGCGCGAAGGCGGCCTTGAGCTCGGCGTCGATCATGGCGTTGCCGCCATACTTGACCACGACGAGCGCGCCGGAGAACTCCTGCAGCCAGGGCAGGGCCTCGATGAGCACCTCGGCCTTCTGGTCGGGCCGCAGCCCGTTCACGATGTCGCTGCTCATGTGCTGTACGCGCTGTTCTCGTGGACGTAGTCGTGCGTCAGGTCGTTGGTCCACAGCGTGATCTCGGCGTCGCCGGCGTGCAGGTCGATGGTGAACGTGACCTCGCGGGCCGCGGCCATGTCGACCTTCTCGGGCGGCTCGTGGGCGCCGCCGGCCTTGCAGACCATGACGCCGTTGACGCTCACGTCGAGCTCGGCGGGGTCGAACGGCGCGACCTCCTCGGGCACGGTGCCGACCTGGGACAGGATGCGGCCCCAGTTGGGGTCGTTGCCGAACACGGCGGCCTTGACCAGGTTGGACCGGCTCACGGCGCGGGCCACGGCCAGGGCGGCGTCCTCGGTGGTCGCGTTCGTGACGGTGATGGCGATGTCGTGGGACGCGCCCTCGGCGTCGGCCACGAGCTGCCGCGCGAGGTCCGCGCAGATCGCGGTGACGGCCTCGGTGAGGGTGGCCAGGTCGGTCGGCACGCCGGAGGCGCCCGACGCCATGAGCACCACGGTGTCGGAGGTGGACATGGCGCCGTCGGAGTCGACGCGGTCGAAGGTGACGCGTGTGGCGGCCCGCAGGGCGGCGTCGGCGTCCGCGGCGGGGACGACGGCGTCCGTGGTCACCACGCACAGCATCGTCGCCAGGGCGGGCGCGAGCATGCCCGCGCCCTTGGCCATGCCGCCCACGGTGAAGGTGCCCGACGGCGTCTCGACGGTGCGCACCGCCGTCTTGGCCACGGTGTCCGTGGTCATGATCGATGTGGCGGCGGCCTGCCCGGCGGCGTCGTCGGCCGCGAGCGCGCCGACCGCGACGGGGATGCCGGCGAGCAGCTTGTCGGCGGCGAGCCGCACGCCGATCAGGCCGGTCGAGCCCACCAGCACGTCGATGGCGCCGATGCCGAGCTCGTCGGCCACCTTCTCGGCGGTGGCGTGCGCGTCCTGGAACCCGCCCGGCCCGGTGCACACGTTCGCCCCGCCGGAGTTGAACACCACCGCGCGGGCGACGCCGTCCTTCACGGCCTGTCGCGACCACAGCACCGGCGCGCCGACGACGCGGTTGCTCGTGAACACCGCGGCGGCGGCGAACTCGGGGCCGTCGTTGACGACCAGCGCCAGGTCCGGCCTGCCGGAGGCCTTGAGGCCCGCCGTGACCCCGGCGGCGCGGAACCCTTGCGGGGAGGTCACCGTCATGGTGCGACTCCTTCGGTGATGAGGCCGGCGGTCTCCCGCAGGCCGAGGGCGAGGTTCATGGACTGGACCGCGGCGCCCGCAGTCCCCTTGACCAGGTTGTCGATGGCCGTGACCGTGACGACCCGGCGGGCGGCCGCGTCGACGGCGACCTGCACGACGGCCGTGTTGGCGCCGAGCGTCATCGCGGTGCTGGGCCACTGACCCTCGGGCAGCAGGTGCACGAACGGCTCGTCGGCGTAGGCGGCCTCCCAGGCGGCCCTGACCTGCTCCGGGTCGGCGCCCCGGGCCAGCCGGGCGGTCGCGGTCGCGAGGATGCCGCGCGCCATCGGCACCAGGGTGGGCGTGAAGCTGATGCCCACCTCGGGCGCGCCGGCGGCCCGCAGGTTCTGCTGGATCTCCGGGATGTGCCGGTGCGTGCCGCCCACCCCGTACGGCTGGGCCGAACCGAGGGCCTCGCTCGCCAGCAGGTGCGGCTTGAGCGCCTTGCCCGCGCCGGAGTAGCCGTTGGCCAGCACCGCGACGATGTCCGTGGGCTCGACCACGCCCGCCGCTACCCCCGGCTGCAGGCCCAGGGTCACCGCGGTGACGTTGCAGCCGGGCACGGCGATGCGGCGCGCGCCGGGCAGCTTGTCCCGCTGGCGGGCGGCGGCGGTCAGGTCGGTCGTGGCCAGGTCGGTGCCCGGCGTCTCGGCGTGGATCAGCTCGGGCATGCCGTACGGCCAGGTCCCCGCGTGCGTCGAGCCGTAGAACTGCTCCCAGTCGCTCGCGGACTCCAGCCGGTGGTCGGCACCCAGGTCGATGACCAGGACGTCGTCGGGGAGCTGGGCGGCGACCTGGCCCGACGCGCCGTGCGGCAGGCCGAGCACCACGACGTCATGGCCGGCGAGCGTCTCGGGCGTGGTGGGCTCCAGGATGCGGTGCGCGAGGCCGCGCAGGTGCGGCTGGACCTCGCCGAGGCTCGACCCGGCGCTCGCGTGCGCGGTCAGGGTGCCGATCTCGACGAACGGGTGGGCCGCGAGGAGGCGCAGGACCTCCCCGCCCGCATAGCCGGAAGCGCCCGCGACGGCGACTCGGATGAGCTGGCTGCTGGACATATTCGGTAGTGTACATAGTTATGCAGCGAGGGCGAAACCCGTGCCGGACGGCGGACGGGCGGCCCGTCCTCGGACCCCGGAGCACGCGACGTAGGCTCGGCCCATGCGCGCAGTCGTAGCCCGTGAGGCGGGCGGCCCCGAGGTCCTGTCGTACACCGAGTTCCCCGACCCGGAACCCGGGCCGGGGCAGCTCCTGCTCCGCGTCGCCGCGGCCGGTGTCAACTTCATCGACACCTACCGCCGTGCGGGCGTGTACCCGATGGAGTACCCGCACGTGGTGGGCGCCGAGGGCGCGGGCACCGTGGAGGCGCTGGGCGAGGGCGTCGCGGGATTCGCCGTCGGCGACCGCGTGGCATGGCACGACGGGCCCGGCTCGTACGCGGAGCTGGTCGCCGTGAACGCCTCCGGCGTGGTGCACGTGCCCGACGGGCTCGACCTGACCACCGCCGCCGCGCTCCCCCTGCAGGGCATCACGGCGCACTACCTCGTGCGGTCCACGTTCGAGGTGCAGCCCGGGCACGACGTGCTGATGCACGCGGGCGCGGGCGGCGTCGGGCTGCTGGCCACCCAGCTCGCCGTCGCGCGCGGCGGGCGGGTCGTGACCACGGTCTCGACGCCGGAGAAGGCGGCGCTGTCCGCCGCGGCCGGCGCGGCGCACACCATCGACTACGCCACGATGGACGACATCACCGCCGAGCTGCCCGCGCTCGTGCGCGAGCTGACCGACGGCCAGGGCATGCACGTGGTGTACGACGGCGTGGGCCGGACCACCTTCGACGCGTCGCTCGCCTCGCTGCGCCCCCGCGGGATGCTCGTGCTGTTCGGCGGGTCGTCGGGCCAGGTGCCGCCGTTCGACCCGCAGCGCCTCAACCGGGGCGGCTCGCTGTACCTCACCCGGCCGACGATCGCGCACTACGCCCTCACGCGCGCGGAGCTGGAGTGGCGCACGTCGGAGGTGCTGTCGTCCGCGGCGTCGGGCGACCTGGACGTCCGCATCGGGGCCACCTACCCGCTCGCCGACGCCGGCGAGGCGCACCAGGCGCTGGAGTCCCGCGCGACGACGGGCAAGGTGCTGCTGGTCCCCTGAGGTCCCGGATGTCGGCAGGCTGCAGTGGAGTCGGCAGGCTGCAGTGGAGTCGGCAGGCTGCAGTGGAGTCGGCAGGCTGCAGTGGAGTCGGCAGTTTGCATCGAGGTCGGCACAGGCCTGTGCCGACCTCGATGCAAAGTGCCGAGTCTGTGGTGCAAACTGCCGACAGCGCTGCAAACTGCCGACGGCGCGGCTACCCACAGCGCGCCAGCGGCAGCCGGACGGCGTCGGCACCCGACCTCCGGACGGGTCCGCACCCAACCGGCGCGGACGGTCCGGGCACCGGCACCGAACCGATCCAACGTTGGACCGGAATCACTCGCGAGCAGCCCGGCACGGGCCAGGCCCTTTACACAGAGCCGCGAGATAGCGACAATTCACCCGTCGAGTTTCTCTCGCCCGGAGGTTCAACGTGGTACTTCCTCGCTTCAGCCCGCTCAAGCTTGTCGCCGGCGCGGCGGCCGCTGCCCTCGCCGCAGGTGTCCTCGCGGTTGCCCCCGCGGTTGCGGCACCGGCCGACGACGGCGTTCCCGCCGTCGCAGCTCCCGCAGACGCAGCGCCCGGCGCCGACCCGCTCAACACCGGCGCCGACGCCGACGCAGAAGACGCAACTGCGGACGACGTCTCCGTCCTGACGACGGTGGGGCCGAGCCTCGTGCTCGACCGCGACTTCCCCGACCCCGACGTGTCGAAGTTCGGGAGCACCTACTACGCGTACGCCACCAACCAGGGCAAGAACCTGCCCTGGGCCACCGCGCCCGACCCGGACGGGCCGTGGACCTTCCAGTCCGCCGACGCCCTGCCGACCCTCGGCGCGTGGGCCAAGACCGGGCGCACCTGGGCGCCCGACGTCTCGCAGCGCGCCGACGGCAAGTACCTCCTCTACTACACGGCGTGGCACACCGCGTCGGGGCGGCAGTGCATCGGCGCGGCGCTGGCCGACTCCCCCGGCGGCCCGTTCGCCCCGGTCGGCAGCGAGCCGCTCATCTGCCCGCTGGAGGCGGGCGGCGCGATCGACGCGTCGAGCTTCGTCGACACCGACGGCACCCGGTACATCCTGTGGAAGAACGACGGCAACGCCATCGGCGCCACCACCTGGATCCACGTGCAGCGCGTGGCCGCGGACGGCATCACGTTCCAGGGCGGCGCCACCCAGGTGCTGCGCAACGACCGGGCCGACGAGGCCGGCATCATCGAGGCGCCCGTCGTGACCAGGGTGGGCGGCAAGTACGTGCTCTTCTACTCGGCGGGCCCGTACAGCACCAACTCGTACGGCACCAGCTACGCGGTGGCCGACTCGATCACCGGCCCCTACACCAAGGCGTTCCGGTTCCTCATGACCACGGACTCGCTCGACGGCGCGGTGTCCGGCCCCGGCGGCGCCGACGTGCTGCGGGACGCCGGGGGCGACAAGCTGATCTTCCACGGGCACCGGGACGCGGGCGGGCGCGGCATGTACGTCGCCGACCTCGGCTGGGCGAACTCGAACCCGGTGGTGCGCGGCAGCCGGGTGCGCTACGAGGCCGAGCGCGGCACCCTGAACAACTGCACGGTCCGCGAGAACGCGGCCGGCGCGTCGGACGGCAAGGTCGCCGCGTACATCGACCACGCCGACAGCTGGGTCGACGTCGGGTCGATCTACGTGCCGACGTCCGGCAGCTACACGCTGCACGTGGGCTACGCCAACGGTTCGGCCGTGACGGCGTCGCACACGGTCACGGTCAACGGGGCGTCGGCCGGGTCCATCAGCTACCCGATCACCGGCTGGGACAACTGGCAGCAGGCCGGCAAGGACATCACGCTGCAGGCCGGCTGGAACACCATCCGGCTGGGCAAGGGGACGGCGTTCACCGAGCTGGACTACATCGAGGTCGCGTAGGGCGGACGGCGTCCGCCCGGCGCGAGCCCGGCGGACGCCGCGGCCCGGCCCGCCGTGATGTATCTTGACATCAAGATACTCGACGGCGAGGAGTTGTGATGGCCGACTGGAACCCCGGCGCCTACCTGCAGTACACGGACGAGCGGTCGCGGCCGTTCACGGAGCTGGTCGCCCGCGTGGCAGCCGCGCCGGGCACGATCGTGGATCTCGGCTGCGGCCCGGGTCACCTCACCCCCGTGCTCCGCGCGCGCTGGCCCGAGGCGCGCGTCACCGGGGTGGACGCCTCCCCCGCCATGATCGCCGAGGCCCGCGCCGCCGACCCGGCGACCGAGTACGTGCTGGCCGACCTGAGCACCGACGACCACACCGCCGACCTCGTCATCAGCAACGCGGCACTCCAGTGGGTCCCGGGGCACCGCGAGCTCCTCACGACGCTCGCCGACCGGGCCGCGCAGACCTTCGCGTTCCAGGTGCCGGGCAACCACGACGCGCCCAGCCACCGGCTCCTGCGGGAGGTCGCCACCCGCGCGCCGTACGCCGACGTCGTCGGGCCGGTCGAGCGGCGGGCCACCGCCGACCCGGCCGAGTACCTGGAGATCCTGGCCCGGCCGGGCTGGGCCGTCGACACGTGGGAGACCACCTACACGCACGTGCTGCAGGGGCCGGACCCGGTGCTGCGCTGGATCTCGGCGACCGGTGCCCAGCCCACGCTCCAGGCGCTGGAGGCAAAGGACCCGGGCCTGCGCGCCCGGTTCGAGGAGGAGTTCGGCGCGGCGCTCCGGGAGGCCTACCCCGAGCGGGCGCACGGCACCCCGCTGGCGTTCCGCCGGGTGTTCGCGGTGGCCACCCGCGCCTGAGACCCCGGGCGACGAGGGCGCGCCAAGCGGAGTGGGCCGCCCCGGCCTCAGCCCTGCTGGGTGACGCGGACCTCGAGCCCGGCCAGCTCGGTGTCGACGTACTCCCGGGTCCGCTTGCCCACCAGGCCGCCGACCAGCCACGCCAGCGAGCCGGTCTGCGTGATCGCGAGCGTCACCTTGGAGCGGCCATCCGGCAGCGGCTCGACGAGGTGCTCCGCCTGCGTGGTCACGCCCGGCGCCTCGGTGATCCACGCGAAGTGCCGCGGCGGGTCCCACTCGTCCATCAGCCAGACCGCGAGCGGCAGCTCCGGCTGCTCGATCCGCACCTGGGTGCCGACGTCGGGCGGGTTGGGCCCGTCGATGATCTCGACCGACTTCATGGACGACGTCCAGTCGGGCATGTGCTCGACGTCGGACAGGACCGCCCACACCTCCTCGGGTGTCGCGTCGATCTCGGCGGAGGTGCTGTAGTTCGGCATCGGTGCTCCTGTCCTCTGGTCGGCGCCGTCGACGGCGTCACCCCCTAGTCTCGGCCCACATGGGCGGCGTCGGCCAGGTGGGGGCGGTCAAGCCCTGCTCGAAGAAGAGGTACTCGTGCACCGACGAGATCTCGAACGCCCGCAGCATGCGCTCGCGCTCGTCCGGGGAGACCCAGCGGGCGGCATCGTCGGCCAGGCGACGGGCCTGGCGGGTCGACTCCTGGAAGGCCTCGTCGCCGTAGGTGCCGATCCAGGCCCCGTACGGGTGGCCCGCCAGGCCGCCGGGGCGGCGTCCGGCGAGGTCCACGAGCACGCTCCCGACGTGCGCGTAGAGCCAGTAGCAGGGCAGGAGCGCGGCGACCGTCTCCGCGTAGCTGCCCGACGCCGCGGCGTGCAGGTGTCCCGTGTAGGCCGCGGTGACGGGGGACGGCTCGACCGCGGCGACGTCGCCCGCCACCAGTCCGGCATGGGCGCCCAGCCAGTCGCGGTGGAGCGCCGTCTCGACCTCCAGCGCCGTCACCGACGACCGCGCGAGGAAGCCCTGCGCGGCCGGGTTGGGCGCCACCCGCGCGGCGCCCGCCAGGACGCGCGAGTACTCGCGCAGGTAGGCGGCGTCCTGGGCGAGGTAGAACGCGAAGGACCCGGCGGGCAGCGAGCCGTCCGCGAGCGCCCGGACGAACGGCATGTGCTCGACGGCGTCGCGCCAGCCCGCGATGCGTTCCCAGGCCTCCTCGGTGAAGGGGCGGACGGCGGCGGGGCCGGACGGCGCGGCGGTGCCGGACGGCCCGGCGGAAACGGGGACAGCAGAAGAAGTCACGGTGGACATCCCTTCGCCAGCATGATCTGGATCAGGTTCGACGGGTGTGGTCTCAGCCCTGGCAGGGCACCCCGTGTCACGTGCGGCAGAGGCTATCGGATCCGGCGGGTCGTAGGCTGCCGCCATGACAGACCGCCCGATCCGCATCGGTGTCCAGCTCCAGCCCCAGCACGCCGACTACTCCGCGATCCGCGACGCGGTGCTCCGCGCCGAGGATGCCGGGGTGGACGTCATCTTCAACTGGGACCACTTCTTCCCGCTGCGGGGCAACCCCGACGGCAAGCACTTCGAGTGCTGGACCATGCTCGGCGCGTGGGCCGAGCAGACCGAGCGCGTGGAGATCGGCGCCCTCGTGAGCGGCATCGGCTACCGCAACCCCGACCTGCTGGCGGACATGGCCCGCACGGTCGACCACATCTCGGGCGGGCGGCTGATCCTGGGCCTGGGCGCCGGCTGGTTCGAGAAGGACTACGACCAGTTCGGCTACGAGTTCGGCACGGCGGGTTCGCGCATCGCGAGCCTGGGCGACGCGATGCCGCGCATCAAGGCCCGGCTGGCAGCCGGCAACCCGGCGCCGTCGCGCGAGATCCCGGTCCTGATCGGCGGCGGTGGCGTGCGCAAGACGCTGCGGATCGTGGCCGAGCACGCCGACATCTGGCACTCGTTCGGCGACCTGCCGACCCTGACGAGCAAGTCGGCGATCCTCGACGAGCACGGGGCCGCCGTCGGGCGCGACACCGCCGCGCTGGTCGAACGCTCGGTGGAGGCCAAGGGCGCGCCCGGTACGACCGGCGAGGCGTTCGTCGCGGCGGGGGTCACCCTGTTCACCGTCGGGGTGACCGGGCCGGACTACGACCTGTCGACCGTCACGGACTGGGTCGCCTGGCGCGACTCGCGGGGCTGACCCAGCCGCAGCGCGCTGTTCACCAGGCCCAGGTGGCTGAACGCCTGAGGCGTGTTGCCGAGGTGCCGGCCCGTGGCGGGGTCGTACTCCTCGCTGAGCAGCCCCAGGTCGTTGCGCACGGCGAGCAGCCGCTCGAACAGGGCGACGGACTCGTCGACCCGGCCGATGCCGTGCAGCGCGTCGACCAGCCAGAAGTTGCACACCAGGAACGTCGCCTCGGCGCCGGGCAGGCCGTCCACCTGGTCGTCGGCCTCGTTGTGGTACCGCCGCAGCAGCCCGTCCTGGCCGAGCTCGCGCTGCACGGCGTCCACGGTGCCGACGACCCGGGGATCGTCCCAGGGCAGGAAGCCGACCTGGCCGATCAGCAGCAGCGCGGCGTCGAGCCCGTCCGAGCCGTAGAACTGCGTGAACGTGTTCCGCTCTGCGTCGAACCCGTGGGTGCACACGTCGTCGTGGATCCGGTCGCGCACGGCGCGCCAGCGCTCGACGGGCTCGTCCGCCAGGCCGTACTTCTCGACCGCCCGCACGGCTCGGTCGAAACCCGCCCAGGCCATGACGCGCGAGTGCACGAAGGCGCGCCGGGGGCCGCGCACCTCCCAGAGCCCGTTGTCGAGGTCGTCCCAGTGCTCCTCGAGGTGCTCCAGCAGCGCCCGCTGCAGCCGCCACACGTCCTCGTCCTGCTCCAGCCCCGCCTCGCGCGCATGGTGCAGGGCGTCCAGCGTCTCGCCCCACACGTCGATCTGGAGCTGGCTCGCCGCGTCGTTGCCGATCCGCACCGGTGCGGAACCCTCGAAGCCGGGCAGCCAGTCGAGCGTGTACTCCGGCAGCCGCCGCCGGCCGTCGAGCCCGTACATGATCTGCAGGTCCGCCGGGTCCCCCGCCACCGCGCGCAGCAGCCACGCCCGCCACTCGCGCGCCTCGTCGATGAAGCCCGTGCCGATCAGGGCCTGCAGGGTCAGCCCGGCGTCGCGCAGCCAGCAGTACCGGTAGTCCCAGTTACGGGTGCCGCCGAGCTGCTCGGGCAACGACGTCGTGGCCGCCGCCGCGATCGCGCCCGTCGGCGCGTAGGTCAGGGCCTTCAGCGTGATCAGCGACCGGTGGACGGCATCGACCCACGGCCCGTCGTACGAGCACCCGGTGAGCCAGGCCTGCCAGAAGTCCTCGGTGTCGCGCAGCGCGCCGTACGGCTCCACGGGATCGGCGGTCTCCAGGTGGGACGCGTGATAGTTCAGGACGAACGACACCCGCTCACCAGGCCCCACGGTGAACTCGGCCCGCAGCACCGACCCGTCGCTCACGCCCTCCCGCGTCATCGGTACCGCCGAGTCGATGCGCACCGAGTCCGGGCCCGCCACGGCGCGCAGCGCGTCCCCGTCCTGGGTGATCCAGGGCACGATGTTCCCGTAGTCGAACCGGAGGCGGAGCTCGGTGGTCATCGGGACGCTGCCGCTGACGCCCTCGACGATCCGGACCAGATCGGCCTCGTCACCGCGCGGCGGCATCAGGTCGATCACCCGGACCCGGCCCTCGGGCAGGTCCCACTCCGTCTCGAGGACCAGCGTGCCGTCCCGGTAGCGCCGGCTCGTGCAGTCGCCGCCCGACGTCGGGCCCAGGCGCCACGACCCGTGCCGCTCGTCCCCGAGCAGCGCGGCGAAGCACGCCGGCGAGTCGAAACGCGGCAGGCACATCCAGTCGATCGATCCGTCCCGGCCGATCAACGCGGCGGTCTGGAGATCACCGACCATCCCGTAGTCCTCGATGCGACGCGCCACACCATCAGACTAGGGACCGCGCGGCCCGCTCACCAGGCGACACGTCGGGTCAGGCTCGCCCACCCGACGTGTCGCGGGCGAGGCTCAGAACGACGACGCGTCCGCCGCGTACACCCACCGGTAGCCCGGGTACTCACCGAGCGACCACAGATAGTCCCGCGTCGGGTCGTAGGACAGGTCCTCCGCCCCCACGGTCAGCGCGTTCCCGTGCCGCACGATCGAACCCGACGGCGCCACGAAGGTGTGCAGGTCACCGTCCGAGTTCGGGTCCGAGTGGTCGGAGCCGTCGCTCTGCGAGAAGAAGAACTCACCGTTGATCGCCGTCGAACCCTGCACGCTCTCCAGGTCCGTCCGGTAGGCCTCGGTCGCCTTGATGATCCCGTCCGACGCCGGCTTCAGGTACCGGTTCGTGTAGTCGATCGGCACCCGGATCGTCCTGACCTGCGCGCCCGCGTCGACGTCGGCCGCACTGCGATACTCGCTGACGACCACCGAGTCCGGCGTGCTCGTCCGGTCCAGCGAGACCGAGGAGTGCTGGAGCTGCGCGTACCCGCCCGCCGTGGAGTCGGTGAACTTCGCCGTCTGCGGCAGCACGTACTTGTAGTCGAAGGCCTGGTACGAGCCGTCCGACTGCCGCCCGATCGCCGACGAGTCGCCCGTCGAGACCTGCCACAGGTGGTTCAGGTCGAACACCCGGAAGCCACCGCTCGTGTCCGCCACGTACAGCAGGTTCCCGTACCACATGATGCCGCCCGCGTGGACGTTCACGGCCTTGAACGACGGCGCGCTCGCCGTCCCGCTCGGCTCGACCAGCAGGATGTGCCGGTACGGCGGGGCGGAGGCGCTCGCCGACAGGTTCGACACGCTGATGCGGACGCCCTTGTCGATCCCGTCCTCGGCGTGGTCGTACCAGCTCACCAGGTTGATCCGCTTGCCGTCGTAGGTGCCCTCGGCGTACGCGTCCGAGCTGGTGGTGATGCCCTGCGGATACCAGGCGTCCGTGTCCTGGTCGCCTGCGTTCCAGCAGTAGTACGCGGTGCGGTTCGTGACCGAGGGGGCGCTGCCGCAGCTCGGGGTGCGGTTCGCATCGTCGGCCACCGCGCCCATGGTCACGTTCGGCAGCGCGGAGTCGAGCGCGCTGACCAGCGACGACGACGTCTGCGACAGCGTGTAACGGAAGTTGCTCGCGGTGAGCGGGGTCGCGCCGGCCGCCAGGGCGGCCTGGTCGGCCTGTTCCGACTGCCCGGCCTGTTCGGACTGCCCGGACGGGGTCAGGTTCGCGGTGGCCTGACTTGCTGTGGCCTGGCCCGCGGTGGCGAGCAGGGCGGCCAGCCCGAGGCTCGCGACGGCGAGTGCGGAGCGGCGACGACGGCGCATGATGGTCTCCTTGCACGAGGGGACGGTTGCCTGCACACCGTAGGAGCGGGCGCGCCCGCTCGCCAGCAAAAAAGTCACCCGGTCGGCGATGACAGCGTTGACAGTCGGGTGCCCGGGTCATACGTTCCGTCTGGCGGGTGTTCCGCCTGGCGGGGCGCTCGGTGCCACGTCACGTACTCGATCAGCGACGACTCGAGCAACGAAGCGGGTGGACCGATGGTGTTCCGAGACCTTGCACGTACCTTGATCACGCTCGTCACGGCGGCCGGGATCGCCGTCGGCGGCGGTGTCACCGCCGGCGCGTCCGCGCCCGATGCCGACGAGTGGTCGACGTCGTGGACGCAGTCGCAGCAGCGCAGCTCCGGGCTGAGCCCGGAGACGTTCCAGAACCGGTCGGTCCGGGTCGTGACCCGGCTGACGCAGGGCGGTTCCGCGCTGCGCGTGCGGCTGCAGAACCAGTTCGGCACGGCACCCCTGGTGGTGAACGCGACCACCGCGGGACTGAGCGCCGGTGGCGCGGCCGTGCGGCCGGAGAGCCTGCGCACCGTCACCTTCGGCGGCTCGCCCACGGTGTCGGTCCCGGCCGGCGGCGAGGTCTGGAGCGACCCGGTGAACCTGGCCACGTCCGCCATGGACGACCTGGCCGTGAGCTTCTACCTCGCGAACCCGACCCGGATGATGCTCCACGACCTGGCCGGCCGCACCAACTACTTCTCGGCGGCGGGCGGCGGCAACACGACCGCCGACACCTCGGGCGCCGGCTTCCCCGACACGCACGGCTGGACCTACCTGGTCAGCGCCGTGGACGTGCTCGGCCCCGACGTCGCCGGCACGGTGGTCGCCTACGGCAGCTCGGTGGTCGACGGCGTGGGCGCGGACAACTGCGGTACCGGCTGCCCGCCGCCGGCCGTCTTCCAGCGCTGGACCGACACGCTCGCGCGGCGGGTCGTGGACGAGCTGCCCGCCGACCGTCAGGTCGCCGTGGTCAACGAGGGGATCGCCGGGACCACGGCGGCGCCCGCGTGCGGAGCCGGCGGCCTGGACGGCGTCTCGCGCCTGGACCGAGACGTGCTCGCGCTGCACCGCGTCCGGGCGGTCATCTACTACTACGGCACCAACGACCTCGCGAACAACTGCAGCGCCGAGACGATCCTGGCGGCCTACCGGGACACGTTCGCCCGCCTGCGGGCGGCCGGGATCAAGGTCTTCGTCACGCCGATCACGCCGCGTCCCGGCTACACGGCCGAGCAGAACGCGCGGCGCGCGGTCGTGAACGACTTCGTCCGGGCAGGCGGCAACTGCTCAGGAACCTGCGACGGGGTGTTCGACTTCGACGCCGTGCTGCGCGACCCGAACAACCCAAACTCCATCTACCCGCCGTACGACAGCGGAGACGGGGTCCACGCGAACATCGCGGGTCAGTCGGCGATCGCCCGGTCGGTGCCGCTGGACCGTCTCTCGCGCGCGGCGCGCGCGGCGCGCGCGGCGCGCTCGGCCCGCTCGGCCCGCTGACGGAGGCGGGCCCGGCAGTCGCGGGCCCGCCCCCGTCGTCCTCGCCGTCACCGTCGCCGTCACCGTCACCGTCACCGTCGCCGTCACTCTCGATCACCTTCGAGGCCCGGGTTTCTTCGCTTTGAGCTGGCTCAAAGCGAAGAAACCCGGGCCTCGAAGGAGAAGACGCGACCGGGTCAGCCAGCCGCGTGCCCCGGTCAGCGGGTTCTCAGGGCCCGCGTCAGCGGGTTGTCAGGGCTCGCTTCAGCGGGTCGTGAGGGCCGCGTCAGCGAGGCATGAGGGAGTGCTGGGTCAGCGGCCCGTGAGGGCGCGCGTCAGCGGGTCGCCGCTACCCGCCGGGAGCACGCGCAGGCGGCGCGCGGTGCCCTCGGCGCCTTGCTCGGCGGCCTCGGCCGCCCGCGCCCGCAGCGACTCGGGCGTGTCGTCCGAGACCCGCAGGAACCAGCCCGAGCACATGTCGAGCTCGCCGGCCGCGATCGCGTTGACCACGTCGGTCACGCGCTCGACGGGGGTCCACTCGGTGCGGCCCTCGTGGAGCGTCATACCCGTGGACATGTCCGTCTTCACGACGCCGGGTGCCAGCTCGAAGACGCGGATCCCGTGGCAGAAACCGTCGTCGTGCAGGTTGGCGCCCATCCGCAGCAGGGCGGTCTTGCTCGCGTTGTACGCCGAGCTGCCGCCCCGCATCTCGTGCGAGCTCGCGCCCGAGGCCAGGTCGACGACCCGGCCCCCGCCGCGCGCGATCATGCCCGGGACCGTCCAGCGGCTGAACAGGAACGGGCCGCGCACGTTGGTCTCGAAGACCGACCACCACTCGTCGGGGTCAGCCTCCCACAGCGGGTGCTCGGACTCGATGGCGCCGGCGTTGTTGACCAGCAGGTCGACCGAGCCGAGCGCGTCCTGCGCCTGCTCGACGGCGGTGCGCACCGCCGCCGGGTCGGACACGTCGGCAGCGAGCACCACGGCGTCCACCCCGGCGGCCCGGACCTCGGCGGCCACGGCCTCAAGCCGCGCCGCGTCTCGCGCGAGCAGGGCGACGTGCACCCCTGCTCGCGCGAGACCCAGTGCGATCTCGCGGCCGATGCCGCGCGAGGCGCCCGTGACCAGCGCCGTCCGTGCCGGCGGGACGGCGGCGGGCGCCCCCGAAGGGGTGCCCGCCGCCGGAGCGGCGCCCGCAGCGGGCGCGTCAGCCACGCAGCACCGCGCCGGCCGCGGCCGACGCCGACTCCACAACGGCGTCGCGCACCGCGCGGACCTCCTTGGCGGACAGGGTGCGGTCCGCCGCGCGCAGGCGCAGCGAGTACGCGAGCGACTTCTTGCCCTCGCCCACCTGCTCCCCGGTGAAGACGTCGAACAGGGCGATGTCCTCCAGGAGGTCGCCGGCCCCGGCCACGATCGCCGACCGCACGACCTCGGCGGGCACGCCGCCGTCGACCACGAAGGCGAAGTCCTCCTTGGCCGCGGGGAACGCGGACACCGGCGCCGCGACGACAGGCTCGCCCGACGCCGCGCCGACCAGGACCGTCAGGTCCACCTCGAACGCCGCCGCCCGCGCGGGCAGCCCCAGCGCCTCGACGACCTTGGGGTGCAGCTCACCGGCGTGACCGACGAGCGTCCCGTCCGCGAGCTCAAGACGCGCGCAGCGCCCCGGGTGCCACGGCATCCGGTCGGGATCGCCGGAGACGACGACGTCGACCCCCGCGCGCTCGGTCACGAGGCGCGCCGCCTCCAGGGCGTCCGCCCAGCCGGCGGCACGGCCCGAGCCCCACCATCCGGCGAGCTCGCGCTTGCCGGTCAGCACACCGGCGACCCGGCGCGGCTGGTCGGGGACC
This sequence comes from Promicromonospora sp. NPDC090134, assembly GCF_044746965.1. Classification (NCBI taxonomy): domain Bacteria; kingdom Bacillati; phylum Actinomycetota; class Actinomycetes; order Micrococcales; family Promicromonosporaceae; genus Promicromonospora; species Promicromonospora sp. NPDC090134. Next base: position 38,712 of record NZ_JBIVCZ010000010.1, read on the forward strand.
GCCGCCGCGAGCGCCGCGAGCTGCTCGTCGCTGGGCCGCACACCGCCGGGCAGCGTCGGCGCCACGGGGGCGCCCTCCGCCGGCGTGGTGACCAGCCCGATCTCGTAGACCGCGAGGTCGGTGAGCCCGCGCGACACGTTGCGCCGCACGGTCTCCAGCAGCGTGACCAGCAGGTTGGACCGCATCAGCGGCCTGTCGTCCGCCATCGGGTTGACGAGGCGGAGCGAGACACGGCGCTGGTCGTCGGCCGGCAGGCCGAGGGCGTCGTACTCGGGCGTGCCCACGAACGGGTAGCTGAGGGTCTCGACGAATCCGGCCTCGGCCAGGGCGCGCGCGACCGAGCGCCGCGTGCGCTGCTCGGTGGTGAGCCCCCGGCCCCCTGTGGCCGCGGGGAGCACCGACGGGATCTCGTCGTAGCCCTGGATGCGCACGACCTCCTCGACCAGGTCGGCGGGCTCGGTCAGGTCGGGCCGCCAGGACGGCGGCGTGACCGTGAGCACCCCCTCGCCGGCGGTCCCGACGCCGGCGCCGATCTCCTCGAGCGTGCTGCGCACCTGCTCCGGGGTGTACTCGACACCCGACAGCCGGGTGGGCTCGGTGACCTTGAGCGCGATCTGGGCGGGCGTCCCGGTCTCGTCGAGGTCGCTCACCGCGGCGTCGGCCGTACCGCCGCCGAGCTCGACCAGCAGGTCGACCACGCGCTGCGCCGCGACGGCGGGCAGCAGCGGGTCGACACCACGCTCGAACCGCTTGGCAGCCTCGCTCGGGAGCTTGTGCCGGCGGGCGGTGCGGGCGACCGTGATCTGGTCGAAGTGCGCCGCCTCGACGAGCACGTCGGTGGTGGTCGCGCTGACCTCGGACGACGCTCCGCCCATGACGCCCGCCAGGCCGAGCACGCGGCTGCCCGCGCCGTCGGGCGAGTCGGTGATCAGCAGGTCCTCGGTGTCCAGGGCCCGGTCGACGTCGTCGAGGGTGGTCAGGCGCTCGCCGGCGGTCGCCCGGCGGACCACGATCGGTGCCGAGACCTGCGCCAGGTCGTAGGCGTGCAGCGGCTGCCCGAGGTCGAGCATCACGTAGTTAGTGATGTCGACCGCCAGGGAGATGGACCGCATGCCGGAGCCCTCGAGGCGGTGCTTCATCCAGGCGGGCGTGGGCGCGGACGGGTCGATGCCCCGCACGACGCGCGTCACGAAGCGGTCGCAGCCCACGACGCCGTTGATCGGCGCGTCGTCCTGCACCCGCACCTCGAACCCGTCCGGGGTGGCCGCGGGCTCGGCGCCGGTGGCCAGGCCGTGGTCGGTGAACTTGGCACCCGTGGAGTGGGCATACTCGCGCGCCACGCCGCGGTAGCTGAACGCGTAGCCGCGGTCGGGGGTCACGTTGATCTCGAGGACCTCGTCCCCGAGGCCCAGGAGCACGATCGCGTCCTGGCCCGGAGTGAGGTCCTCTTCGGTGAACCCGTGCCGTGTCAGCACCAGGATCCCATCGTGGTCCTCGCCGATCCCGAGCTCCCGGACCGAGCAGATCATGCCGTCGGACACGTGCCCGTAGGTCTTGCGAGCGGCGATCGGGAACGGGCCGGGCAGCACAGTGCCGGGCAGCGAGACCGCGACGTAGTCGCCCACGCCGAAGTTGTGCGCGCCGCAGACGATGCCGCGCGCGCCCTCGTCGTCGTTGTGCTCGGGCCCGACGTCGACCCGGCACCAGTTGATGGTCTTGCCGTTCTTCTGCGGCTCGGGGGTCATCTCGAGGACGCGGCCCACCACCAGAGGGCCGGTCACGGCCGCCCCGTGGATCGCCTCTTCCTCCAGGCCGACCTTCACCAGGTCGGCTGCGAGCTGCTCGGCGGTCAGGTCCGCGGGCAGCTCGACGTGGTCCGCGAGCCAGTCCTTCACGATGAGGGGCACTTCAGATCTCCGTCCCGAACTGGGTGGAGAAGCGCACGTCGCCCTCCACGATGTCGTGCATGTCCGCGATCGAGTGGCGCAGCATGAGCGTGCGCTCGATGCCCATGCCGAACGCGAAGCCCGTGTACTCGTCCGGGTCCACGCCCGCGGCGCGCAGCACGTTCGGGTTGACCATGCCGCAGCCGCCCCACTCGATCCAGCCGGCGCCGCCCTTCTTCTGCGGGAACCAGAGGTCCATCTCGGCGGACGGCTCGGTGAACGGGAAGAACGCCGGGCGCAGGCGCGTCCTGGCCTCCGGCCCGAACATCGCCCGGGCGAAGGCGTCCAGGGTGCCCACGAGGTTGGCCATCGTGAGCCCCTTGTCGACGGCGAGGCCCTCGACCTGGTGGAACACCGGCGTGTGGGTCTGGTCGAGCGCATCGGTGCGGAACGTCTTGCCGGGGCACGCGATGTACAGGGGCACGCCACGCTCCAGCAGGGAGCGCGCCTGGACCGGTGAGGTGTGCGTGCGCAGCACGAGGTTCGAGTCGGCGCCGTCCTGCCCCGCAACGTAGAACGTGTCCTGCATCTGGCGGGCGGGGTGGTCCGGGCCGAAGTTCAGGGCGTCGAAGTTGAACCACTCGGCCTCGACCTCGGGGCCGTCGGCGATCTCCCAGCCGAGGCCCACGAAGAAGTCGGCGATGCGCTCCTGGACCAGCTCGATCGGGTGCCGGGCGCCGGCCGTCGCACGCCGCACCGGGAGGGTGACGTCGACCGTCTCCTCCAGCAGCACGTGCGCGTCGCGCTCGGCCTCGAGCTCCGACTGGCGGGCGGCGATCGCCTGGTTGATCCGGCCGCGACGCGGGCCCACGAGCTTGCCGGCCTTCGCCTTGTCGGGTCCCGGCAGTGCGCCGATCCCCCGGTTGGCGAGGGCCAGGGCGCTGCGGTCCCCCGTGTGCAGCGTGCGGACGGCCTTCAGCGCGTCGAGGTCGCCGGCCTTCGCGATGTCGTCGAGAGCGGTCTTGACCGCGGCGTCGAGTGCCGCCTCGTCGAGCGGATCGATGGGTGCCTTCTCATCGGGCGTGGACATGCTTGCCTTCCTGGCGGATTCGGGAGCCGGTCCGGTCCCTGCGTGGGGACCCGTACCGGCATCTGAAGTCTAGGTGCCCGCCAGGGCTCAGGACGCGTTGTCCACAGGGCAGCTCAGTGCCCGCGCGCAGCGCTCGCCGCACGGCCCGTGGCGGGCCGCATAAATCGGCGGGTCAGTAGCTGCATGGCGCCATCATTCCATGCCTCGCCGCGACCGGGCAACGCGATTCACGGGCCCCACGTCGTGGCGCTTGGCACACTTTTTCTTCGTGTCGGTGAGCGGGCATAGCCTCGCACCACACCGCGCGCAGTCCTGCCCGTTTAGGGCGTTTGCTCTCGGAAAACCACACGCGAACGTCCTTGACCACGATCGGTGGCGCATCGCGAAACAGTGCGTTAGTGTGGAACACATGTTCGAATGCGGAGGCAGGCGGAGCGGGACGCGCGGGCCGTTGCCACGGCCTCTTCCCTGGCGCGTCCGGTTCACCGAGCGTCGGCACCTCGAACAGCCATGTCTCCACGGCCGGGGCGGCCCTGGTCCCGGCCGTGGAGACGGCGCCCGACCCGACCGGGGCCGGTCAGCCCTCGAGCGCCCAGGTCTCCACGACCTCGTACCGCGGGCCACCCTGGGGCCCCTCCCCCGGGTGGGACTCGACGAGCGCGAACGAGTCGGCCGTCCACTGCGGTCCGGCGTACACGGAGAGCGCCTGGGCGGCGGGCTCCAGCGCCGACCGCGGCTCGGCACCGGCTCGCTTGCCCCAGCGGTCCCGGCCGCGCGGCGGCTTCACCTGCCCGGCGCGGGCGCGCGCCACGGTGACGTGCGCCCGGTGCGGCTTCACGTCGTCGGGCACCTCGCGCGGGGACGCGGACAGGCAGTCGGCCGCCAGGTCCTTCAGGGCCTCGGTGCCGCCGTCGATGCCGATCCACAGGACCCGCGCCCCGAACGACCCGGCGCCGCGCAGCCGGAGGTCGACGGGCCCGTGCTTGCGCGCGACGTCGGACAGGTCGTCGCGCAGCTCAGGAACCGTCCCCTCCGGGAGGTCGGCGTAGAACGCGAGCGTGATGTGGAGGCTCTCGCGGGGTACCCACCGCGGAGAGGCAGGTACGCCATCGATCGCGAGCCCGAGATGGTCAAGGACGCTCTGGGGCGGGATGACCGCCGTGAACAACCGCACCTGACGATCCTAGGGGCGGGCCCACCCTGCGGGGAGCCCATTTCTCACCGACGACGGCGGCGGCGCGTCACGGCCCACGCGACCACGGCGGCCGCGACCACGAACGCGATCTGGCCCCCGAGGACGATCCGGTTCACGTCGACCGCCGGTACCCAGCGCACGCCCTGGTCGTCCACGACGATGGCGCCCGCCGGCTCGGCGCGGCGGCCGAAGCCGAACCCGCCGCCGCCACCCTCCCCGAGGGCGCCTGTCTCGCCGTCCGCCTCGGCGTCGGCATCGGGGGCCGCCCCGGCCCCACCCTCGGCGTCGCCGCCCGTGGCGTGGTGGCCACCCGGCTCGCTGCCGCCTCCGCCACCTGAGCCCCCGCCGGTCGCCACCCGGGCGGCCGGGATCACGAGGGTCCCATCACGTTCGATCGGCTCTCCGTACACCTGCCGCACGCCGAACGCTCCGGTCAGGGCCTCGCTGATGCGGTTCAGATCAGGCATGTACCTCATCTGCCCACGGTAGGTGACCGCGTCGCGACGCGATACGCCAGGGCGCAAGAGTCACCCGCCCGGGCGTCCTCAGCGCCCGCCGAGCGGCGCACGGTCCGCCCACCACCTGCGGGAGCACAGCGCCGCGAACAGGCCGCCCGCGACGTTCACCAGCACGTCGTCCACGGAGGTCACCCGACCGAGCCGCAGCACGTACTGGAGCACCTCCACGGTCGCGGCGACCCCCACGAGGACGACCGCGACCCGGGCGAGCACCGCCACGGTGCGCCGAGCGGACCCGGACGCGGGGACGGACCGCGCGCCTGACGGAAGGCCAGCCCTGGCACCAGCACCAGCCCCGGCGACCAGCTCGAACCGCACCGGCAGGAAGAAGCCGAGCGCGGCGAGGACCAGGAGGTTGCCGCCCACCTGCACCACCGCCGCGGGGACCGGCCCCGAGAGCTGGTCGGCGAGGTCCCGCAAGGGGACGAGCGAGAGGCCGCGCTCACCGGGCTGGGGCGTGAGGATCATCCACACCCACGGCGCCGTGCCCACGACCATGCCGACCTCGGCGACGGAGTGCCGCCAGGCGCGGGCGTGCGGGACTCCCCGCAGGCGCCGGACCCGCACGAGCAGGCGGATCGCCAGGACGGCGACGACCAGCGCCAGGGCGGCGGGCCGCAGCACGTGGCCCCAGGCGCCCCAGACGTCGGCGGCGGCCTCGGGCAGCCTCAGCGCTGCGCCCTGCCGCTCGCGTACAGGCAGACCGTCGCCGCGGTCGCCAGGTTGAGCGACTCCGCCCGGCCGCGGATCGGCACGCGCACCACGGCGTCAGCCAGAGCCCGGTCGGCCTCCGGCAGTCCCCAGGCCTCGTTGCCGAAGACCCAGGCCGTCGGCCCGGCGAGGTCCGGGGCGGTACCGCTGCCGGCATCGTCGAGCAGGTCGTCCAGGTCGAACGGGCCGGTGCCGTCCGCGGCGAGGACCTGGCACCCGGCGGCACGCAGCTCCGCCAGCGCGCCGTCCAGCGGGAGGCCCGTCACCACGGGCAGGTGGAACAGCGACCCCGCGGTGGAGCGCACCACCTTGGGGTTGTGCACGTCCACGCTCTCCCCCGCGAGCACCACGAGGTCCGCTCCCGCGGCGTCCGCGGCACGGATCACGGTGCCGGCGTTCCCCGGGTCACGAACGGTGGCCAGCACCGCGACCAGGAGCGGCCGGCCGGCGCGCTCCGGGTCCCGCGCGTCGAGCGCCTCGCGCAGCGTGGGCGCGGTGGAGCGGACGACGGCGAGCACACCCTGGGCGTCCGCGCTCATCCCGTCGAGCACCTCCGGGGTGCCGACGTGCAGGAACACCCCGGCCGCGCGCCCGTCGTCGACGATCTCGGTGTAACGCGACGCGGCCGACGGCGTCAGGTAGACGTCCCGGACCGACGACGCGGCGTGCCGGACGACCTCGCGGACCCCCTGGGGGCCCTCGACCAGGTACAGACCGTGCCGGGAACGTGCCGAACGCCCGGCCAGTGACCGCACCTGCTTGACCCGGTCGGCTCGCGGATTCGCGAGCGTCACGTCAAGCGGCACGGATGCCTCCGAGGAGGACACTGTCCGGGCGTCCGGTGAGATGCTCAACCTCAGGCAGCGGCCGGGGCGTTGACGTCCGCCGGCAGCGCGTCCTTGGCGACCTGGACGAGGGCGTTGAACGCCGCCACGTCGTTGACCGCGAGCTCGGCGAGCATGCGGCGGTCGACCTCGACACCAGCGGCCTTGAGGCCCTGGATGAGGCGGTTGTAGGTCAGGCCCTCCGCGCGGGACGCAGCGTTGATGCGCTGGATCCACAGCTTGCGGAAGTCGCCCTTGCGCGCCTTCCGGTCACGGTAGGCGTAGACGAGCGAGTGGGTGACCTGCTCCTTCGCCTTCCGGTAGAGGCGCGAGCGCTGGCCGCGGTAACCGGCGGCGCGCTCGAGGGTCGTACGGCGCTTCTTCTGGGCATTGACTGCCCGCTTCACGCGTGCCACGTGAGACTCCTTGTTACTTCGGGGCTGGAAGGGTTCCGGGCGGCGCGCGTCAGGCGCGCGCCACGGGGATCACTTACCGAGCAGCTTCTTGATCTTCTTGACGTCGGCAGGCGCGACGACCTGGTCCACGGCCAGACGACGCGTACGACGGCTGGACTTGTGCTCGAGGTAGTGGCGGGCGTTGGTCTGCTCGCGCATGACCTTGCCGCTACCCGTGACCCGGAACCGCTTCTTGGAGCCGGAGTGCGTCTTGTTCTTCGGCATGACTGCCGTCTCTCCTCATGTCGGTCGACCGTTGCTGGAACGGCGACGTGTACCTGGGCCGGTCAGCCGGCCCGGTGTCGTGGTGGTCTTGAGGACCTCGGTCTCAGCCGGCCTGGCGCGGCGCACGCGGCTTGGGGGCCACGGGCTTCGGCACCGGCTTGGGGGCCGGGGTCGGCTTGGGAGCTGCCTTGGCGGCGGGCTTCGCTGCCGGCTTGGAGGCAGTCCTTGCCGCGGGCTTGACGGCCGGCTTCGGCGCTGCCGGGGCAGGCGCCTCGGCGGCGGGCTCGGGCTCGACGACCGGCTCGGCCTCGACGACCGGCTCGGCCTCGGCGACCGGCTCGGGCTCCGCCTCGACGACGGGCTCCGACTCCGGCTCGGGCTCGGGCTCGACGACCGGCGCCTCGGCGGGCTCCGGAGCAGCCGCGACCGCGGGCTCCTCGACCACGGTCTCGACCGTCTCGTCGACCTGGTCCTCGGCGGGCTCCACGTCGTCGACCTCGTCGACCGCACGTGCCTGGGCCTTGGCCTCGGACTTGGTCATCCGGCCCGCGTTGATCTCCGTAGCGCGCTTGCGCTGCTCGACCTTGGCGTCAGCCTTCTTCTTGACCGGCCCGAGGACCATGGTCATGTTGCGGCCGTCCTGCTTGGGCATGGACTCGACGAAACCGAGATCGGCGACATCCTCCGCCAGGCGCTCCAGCAGGCGACGACCCATCTCCGGGCGCGACTGCTCGCGGCCACGGAACATGATCATGACCTTGACCTTGTCGCCGGCCGAGAGGAACCGCTCGACGTGGCCCTTCTTGGTGCCGTAGTCGTGCGGGTCGATCTTGAGGCGGAAACGGATCTCCTTGAGGACCGTGTTCGCCTGGTTGCGCCGGGCCTCACGCGCCTTCATGTCGGACTCGTACTTGAACTTGCCGAAGTCCATGAGCTTGGCGACGGGCGGGCGGGCGTCCGGCGCGACCTCGACGAGGTCGAGGTCAGCGTCCTGGGCGAGCTTCAGGGCGACCGCCGTGGCAACCACGCCGACCTGCTCCCCGCCAGGACCGATGAGTCGGACCTCGGGGACACGGATCCGGTCGTTGATGCGAGGCTCGGTGATGGTGATGCTCCTAAGAAGTCGTTGATGGACCACCAGGAACGGGAAATGGCCCCCGCCCTGAACACAGGTGGAGGCCATCACGAGGAAAGGACACGCCGACCCGGCAACAGCACCGCCGGACCTTCGTACCCGACCAAGGACCCGGCCTCTGTCGGCACCTTGCGGTGCACCGTCGTGACTCGGGTGGGATGGAATCCACTTTGCGCACCCGGTTCGCACCGGGTCGGTCGTACCTACACGATACCAGCAGGAGGAGAGCCGCCGCCACGCGGCCAGGTGTGAGGTCGACCGCCCTCTTTCCGGCGGGCGAAACCCGTTGCCCCACTCAACTGGAACGATTCCAGTCTAGGGCCTAGGCTGCTGGTCATGACGTCCACCGCCCCCGCCGCGTCGCCCGAGGAGCTCCTCCGGGGCGCCGGCCTGCGCGTGACCGCCGCCCGCGTGGCGGCGTTGCGCGCGGTGGGCGAGAACCAGCACGCCACGGCCGACGCCGTCCTGGGCTCGGTCCGCTCCGAGCTCGGCACCGTCTCCGTGCAGGCGGTCTACGACCTCCTGCACGCGCTGACCGACGCCGGGCTCCTGCGCCGCATCGAGCCCGCCGGGCACCCCGCCCGCTACGAGCGCCGCACCGGCGACAACCACCACCACATCGTCTGCCGCTCCTGCGGCGCCATCGGCGACGTGGACTGCACGGTGGGCCACGCGCCCTGCCTCACCCCAAGCGACGACCACGGGTTCGTGGTCGAGACCGCCGAGGTGACGTACTGGGGGCTGTGTCCCGACTGCCGCGACCGGGGCTCCGCCGCGGACCCCACCACGCAGCCCTGACCGCACAGACCTTCCAGCCCCGCTGGAACCCCGCAAGAACCCCCGCAAGCAGCAGCAGAGGAAGGCACGTCTGAATGACTACTCCCTACACCACCACGCAGACCGGTACCCCGGTCGCCAGTGACGCGCACTCGCTGACCGTCGGCGCCGACGGCGCCACGGTCCTCCACGACCGCTACCTGGTCGAGAAGCTCGCCCAGTTCAACCGCGAGCGCATCCCGGAGCGGATCGTGCACGCCAAGGGCGGCGGCGCCTTCGGCGAGTGGGAGATCACCGGTGACGTGTCGCAGTACACGCGTGCGGCGGCCTTCCAGCCGGGCGCGAAGGGCGAGGTCGCGCTGCGCTTCTCGTCCGTCGCCGGCGAGATGGGCTCCCCCGACACCTGGCGCGACGTGCGCGGTTTCGCGCTGCGCTTCTACACGACCGAGGGCAACCTCGACATCGTCGGCAACAACACGCCGGTGTTCTTCATCCGCGACGCGATCAAGTTCCCGGACTTCATCCACAGCCAGAAGCGCCTGCCGTGGTCGGGCCTGCGCGACGCCGACATGCAGTGGGACTTCTGGACCCTGTCGCCGGAGTCGGCGCACCAGGTCACCTACCTCATGGGCGACCGCGGCCTGCCGTCCTCGTGGCGCGAGCTGAACGGCTACGGGTCGCACACCTACCTGTGGACCAACGACGCGGGCGAGAAGTTCTGGGTCAAGTACCACTTCATCTCCCGCCAGGGCGTCAAGTTCCTCGACAACGACGAGGCGGCCAAGATCGCCGGCGCCGACGCCGACTACTACCGTCGCGACCTCTACGAGGCCATCGAGCGCGGCGACAACCCGGTCTGGGACATCAAGGTCCAGGTCATGCCGTACGACGACGCGAAGACGTACCGCTTCAACCCGTTCGACCTGACCAAGGTCTGGCCGCACGCGGACTACCCGCTGATCCACTTCGGCCACTTCACGCTGAACCGCAACCCGAAGAACCACTTCGCGGAGATCGAGCAGATCGCGCTGTCCCCGGCCAACCAGGTCCCGGGCACCGACATCTCGCCCGACAAGATGCTGATGGCCCGCGTGTTCTCCTACCCGGACGCGCAGCGCTACCGCGTGGGCACCAACTACCAGTCGGTGCCGGTGAACCAGCCGCACGCCGCGCCGGTGCACAACTACTCGCAGGACGGCTCGCAGCGCCACCACTTCAACGAGGTGGGCACGCCGAACTACGCGCCGAACTCGTTCGGCGGCCCCGTGGCCGACCCGGCCCGCGGGCACGACGGCGCCTGGGAGTCGGACGGCGAGCTGGTGCGCACCGCCGCCACGCTGCACAGCGAGGACGGCGACTTCGTCCAGCCGGGCACGCTCTACCGCGAGGTCTACGACGACGGCGCCAAGGCCCGCCTGCTGGAGACTCTGACCGGCCAGGGCCAGTCGATCACGATCGACGAGATCCGTGAGCGCTTCTTCCAGTACTGGACGAACGTGGACGAGGAGCTGGGCGCCAAGCTGCGCGCCGCCGTCGCCTCCTGACGCTCCCGTACGACGCCGAGGCCGGGCTCCCCACGAGGGGCCCGGCCTCTGCCGTACCGGCATGAGGGATTTCCCCATGGTCCGCCGGCCCTCCTTGTCCGACGGCGGAGGCGCCGCCTACGGTCCCAGGGGTGCTCCGCAGCGCTTCGGCGGGGCACCGCCCGAGACCGCCTGGAGAGAGGGAGCCACCGATGTCCCGTTCGCTCGTCCGACTCGGCGCCGCGCTGACGGCCGGCCTGCTGGCACTGATCGCGGCGGCGGGCCCCGCCGCCGTGGCCCTGGGGCCGGAACCAGCCCAGGGACCAGCGCAGGAACCGGCATCCGCAGCCGCCGACCACCGGGTCATCGCCTTCTACCAGACGATCTACGAGACCGGCTCGGACGGCGTCCGCCGCTACGTGGACCCCAAGCCGCTGCTCGGCTCGGTCACGGACGTCAACGTGGGCGCGATCCACCTGAACGCCGACGCGTCCCTCACGGTGAACGACATCCCGGCCGACCACGCAGAGCTCGGCGTCATGTGGGACGACCTCGCGACCATGCAGGACCAGGGGGTCACGGTCAGCGCGTTCCTCGGCGGCGCCGCCCCCGGCACCTACCGCTACCTGCGGGAGGACTTCGACCGGTTCTACCCGGTGCTGCGCGACTTCCTGCGCGCCTACGACCTCGACGGCGTGGACCTCGACATCGAGGAGACGTTCTCGCTGGCGGACACGATCCACCTGGTCGACACGCTGCGGGCCGACTTCGGGCCGGACTTCGTGGTGACCCTGACACCCGTCGCCACCGACATGGCGGGCCGCAGCAGCTTCTCGGGCGGGTTCTCCTACGCGGAGCTGGAGCGGCAGGCCGGTGACCGGATCGACTGGTACAACACCCAGTTCTACTGCGGCTGGGGCGACCTGCGCACCACGACGGTGTACGACCAGATCCTCGCCAACGGCTTCACGCCGGGCCGCGTCGTGGCGGGCACCGTGACCAACCCCGGCAACTGCAGCGGGTACGTGGACCCGCACACCTTCGACGCCACGGTCGGCACCCTGGTGGACCGGCACCCGGACTTCGGCGGCGTCTTCGGCTGGGAGTACTTCAACTCCGTGGGGTACGACGGCGGCGGCCGCGAGTCCTGGTTCTCGCACGTGGCGGACGTGGTGGGTGGTCGGTAGGACGTCAGACGGTCGGTAGCTCGTCAGGTGGTCGGCAGCTCGTGCTGCCGACCACCTGACGTTTTGTCGACCGTTCGGGTCAGCCCCGGGACGCGGGCACCGTGGGAATCGACGACCGGCAGGGCGAGTTCCATCGTGACGGGAAGGGGCTGGCGCGCGCCTTCGGCTGACGTTCCGTCCAGGTCGGGGTCCGGATAGTGAGAAGTCCGGGTCTCCTCCTGGTCATCTTCCGATTGGCCGCCTATACCTCCCTCACGGTCAACCGCCCACCGCGCGACCACCGAGCTCAACACGTTGCGAGGAGCCCTCCCATGACCTCACCGACCGCACCGACCGCACCGACCGCACCGACCATCACCCCGCCCGCACCCACCGTCGTGGTCGTCTCCGGGAACCCCCGTCCCGGGTCGCGCACCCTGCGCGCCGCCGAGGCGGCGGCGCACCGGATCGCCGCGCACCTGGGCATCGACGACGTCGCGACGATCGACCTGGCCGCGTTCGCCGGCCAGGTCCTCGCCACCGAGCACCCCGAGGCCGACGCCGCGAAGGAGCGTCTCGCCGGCGCCACCGTCGCCGTGATCGCCACGCCCGTCTACAAGGCGGCCTACACCGGCCTGCTCAAGGCCTTCCTCGACCTGTACGGCAACGACGGCCTGGCCGGCGTGGTCGCCGTCCCGCTCGTGGTCTCCGGCAACCCCGCGCACGCGCTGGCCGGGGAGGTGCACCTGCGGCCCGTGCTCGTCGAGCTGGGCGCCGTGGTGCCGGCCCGCTCGCTGACCGTCACGGAGAGTCAGCTCGCCGACCTCGACGGCGTGATCGAGGCCTGGCTGGACAGGGCGGGCGAGCCGCTGCGGCGGGCCACGAGCCTCGCCCGTGTCGAGGAGGTCGTGCGATGACCGCCGAGAACATCGACCTGTCCGCCCTGGAGGAGCTCTTGGCCCAGCAGGACGAGCCCCAGCTCAGCCCCGACGAGTTCAAGACGGTCTTCCGCAACCACCCCGCCGGCGTCGCCGTCGTCGCGCTGCTGCACGAGGACCGGCCCGTCGGTTTCACCGCCACGTCTGTCATCTCGGTCTCCGCGGCGCCTCCGCTGCTCGCGTTCTCGCTCGCCTCGACCTCGTCGTCCTGGCCCGCGGTCTCCGAGGCCAGCACCCTCGCGGTCAGCTTCCTCGCCGACCACCAGGACGACGTCTCCGCCCGGTTCGCCACGAGCGGCATCGACCGGTTCGCCGACGGCGGCTGGACGCCGCTGCCCACGGGCGAGCCCGTCATCGACGGCGCCGTGTCCTGGTTCCGGGCCCGGGTGGTGCAGCGCACGCCGATCGGCGACAGCTATCTCGTCTCGCTGCGCGCGCTGGCGTCCAGCCTCACCGAGGCCGGCGGGGAGCCCGCCGCGTCTCCCCTGGTGTACAAGAACCGCGGCTACCACCGCATCGGCGACGACACGGCGATCTGACCGAGGGGGCGGGGCCGCCGGGCGGCCCCGCCCCTGGCTCACGCCTCCAGGAGGTCCGGGCGGGGGTGGCGGACGCCCTGGACGGCGTCGCGCGGGATGACGGCACCGATCGCCGCGACGTCGTCCGCCGACAGGGCCAGCGATGCCGCCGCGACGTTCTGCTCCAGGTACCGCAGCCGCTTGGTGCCGGGGATGGGCACGACGTCGTCGCCCTGCGCGAGCAGCCACGCCAGGGCGAGCTGGGCCGTGGTCACGTCGCGCTCGGCCGCCAGCGACTCCAGGGAGCGCACCAGCGCACGGTTGTGCTCGAACGCCTCACCGGCGTAGCGGGCGTGGCTGCGGCGGACGTCGTCGGCGGCGAGCGTGTCGGTCGAGTCGACGGTGCCGGTGAGGATGCCGCGGCCCAGCGGGGAGAACGGCACGAAGCCGATGCCGAGCTCGCGCAGCGCGGGCAGCACGGCGTCCTCCGGGTCGCGGGTCCACAGCGAGTACTCGCTCTGCACGGCGGTGATCGGGTGCACCGCGTGGGCGCGGCGCACGGTCTCGGCACCGGCCTCCGACAGCCCGACGGCCCGCACCTTGCCCGCCGTGACGAGCTCGCCCAGCGCGCCGACGGTCTCCTCGACCGGGACCTGCGGGTCCACCCGGTGCAGGTAGTACAGGTCGAGGTGGTCGGTGCCCAGGCGGGCCAGCGACCGGTCGATCGCGTGGCGCACGTACTCGGGGCGCCCGTCGACGGGCCGGCCGTCGGGGTGGCCGCCCACCGGGGGCAGGCCGAGCTTGCTCGCCAGCACGATCCGGTCGCGCTGCGGGCCCAGCACGCGGCCGATCAGCTCCTCGTTGCGGCCGTGGCCGTAGACGTCGGCGGTGTCGATCAGGGTGACGCCGAGGTCGAGCGCGCGCAGCAGCACCGCCTCGGCCTCGGCGGCGTCGGCCGGACCGTACGAGTCGGCGACGGACATGCCGCCGAACCCGACCGCCGAGACGGTCAGGGCGTGCGGGCCGGAGCCCAGCGTGCGGGTGGGGACGGGCGGGATGGGACTGCCGGCAGTGGTCATGCCCGCAGCCGACCACCCCGCCGCGCCGTCGGCAAGGGGCGCCAGCATGCTCTCGCATGGCGAGACGGCAGCCTCGCCGCCGACGCGGCGCGACGGTCCGTCACCAGGACGGCAGGCCCAGCGCGGTCAGCGCCGACCGCAGCCGTTCCCGCCCGCGCAGGGCTCCGGGCCCGCGCAGCCGGGTCAGGGTGCGCCCGATCCAGCCGCCGTCGAGCCCCTCCTCGCGGTAGAAGTCGGTCATACGTTTCTCGTAGGCCGCCAGCGGACGCAGCTGCCGCGCCGTGTCATAGGTCTCGTGGTGCAGCACCACGGCCTGCGGCAGCCGCGGCTTGACCCGTCCCGGGCGGGCCGGGTCGGGGCGCCCGACGACGAGACCCACCACCGGCGCGGTGCCGCGGGGCAGCCGCAGCTCGGCCGCGAGCTCCTCCGGCCGGTCGCGGACCCCGCCGAGGTAGACGGTGCCCAGCCCCAGCGACTCGGCGGCCACCATGGCGTTCTGGGCCGCGAGCGCCGTGTCGAGGTACGCGGTGACCGTGGTCTCCAGGTAACCCGTCGCGTGCACGGACGTGTTCCGCCGTTCGGCGAGGGCGCGGACGCGGGCGACGTCGGCCACCCACACCAGCAGGAGCGGCGCGTCCCGGACGTGCTCCTGCTCGCCGGACAGGCCGGCGACGCGGGCGAGGCGCGCCGGGTCGGTGACGGCCACGACGCTCCAGAGCTGGAGGTTCGACGTCGTGGGCGCGGACTGCGCGGCCGCCACCAGGGTGGGCAGCACGGAGGGCGGCAGCGGTCCGGGCAGGAACCGCCGGACCGAGCGGTGCGCGAGCTGGACGTCCAGCACGGAGCGCGGGAGGTCCGCCGCGGCGGCGACGGTCGCGGACACCTGCGGGGCCGCGGTGTCGGCGCGCCGCGCGCTCACGCCGTAGCGGGCGGCGACCTGCACGCGGGCGGCGGCGAGGCGGCCGGCGTGCTCGGGCGATTCGGAGGGCTCGGAGAGGTCGCGCGGGGAGTCGTGCGCTTCGTCGCGCGCGATCTCGGGCGTGGTACCGGGCTGGTGCGCCCGCGGTGCTCGGGGGATCCGGGTCGGCCTGCGGGCCGGCGGTGCGGGAGCTGTCTCGGTCGGGGTGGTGACCAGAAAGGCGTCGATGGCTGTCATGAGTGCTCCGTGGGGTGGACGGAAGGCCAGACACTCATGTCGGGGGCTCTTCGTCAATGCCCCAGTTCGCCGTCTCATTCTCCGGACAGGAGTCGCGCGGCTCTGTCGCGCCTGGTGACAGGGCTGCGGATGCCATCCGCCCACTATATGGACTCTTTGCCGGATTGGTTGACTCGTCGGATTTTTTCCCGTCTCATTCCCGCCGCACTGCAAGGGGCGGTGTCACCTACGTTCCCGATCCGAGGAGGAAGACCGTGGCCACGACGAGAAGGCCCACCACGAACAGGCCCGGACGGTGGCGCGTCGCCGCCACCGCGGCCGTGCTGGTGTCCCTGGTGGTCTCCGCCTGCAGCACCGGCTCCGGCACGGCGTCTGCGCCGGTCCCCGAGGAGGACCGCCCCGGGGGCACCCTCAACATCGGGCTGGCCGCCGAGCCCAACGGCGTCGACGCCGCCGTCGTCAACCAGGTGTGGCGCACCGTCGCCCGCGCGCTGACGGACTCGCTGGTCTTCTTCAACCCGGAGACCAAGGAGATCGAGCCCTGGCTGGCCACCGACTGGACCGTCGAGGACGCCCGCGTCTACACGTTCACGCTGCGCGACGACGTGACGTTCCACGACGGCACCGCGCTCACGTCCGAGGTCGTCAAGCAGAACTTCGAGAGCCTCGACCGACCCGGCATCCACTCCAGCGCCAAGACCATCGTCGAGGGCATCAAGGAGATCCGGACGCCGTCCGAGCACGTGGTCGAGGTGGAGTTCGCCAAGCCGAACGCCGCGTTCCTCGTGAGCCTGTCGCGTGCGCACGCGGGCATCGTGTCGGCGAGGACTGCCGCGCTCCCGGTCGAGGAGCGCCAGAAGTTCCTGGACGGCTCCGGCCCGTTCTACCTGGAGGAGTACACGCCCAACCAGCGCATCGTGCTGAAGAAGCGCGCGGACTACGACTGGGCGCCCGAGTACTTCGGGCGCTCCGGGCCGGCGTACCTCGACGAGGTGGTCTACAAGATCATCCCCGAGGACTCCGTGCGCAACGGCGCCGTCATCGGCGGCGAGGAGCTCCAGTTCGTCTACTGGGTCAACGCGAAGTACGTGGACCAGCTCGAGGCCGCCGGGCTGACCATCACCGAGACCACCAACCCGGCGACGGGCACGGAGTGGCCGGTCAACACCTCGTCGAAGATCCTGGGGGACGTCCGGGTGCGCCAGGCGCTCCAGCACGGCATCGACCGCGCGGAGTTCACGAAGCTGGTCTCCGGCGGCTACGACCAGGCCGCGACGGGCCCGCTCAGCGAGGCGAACCCGTTCTACTCCGACCAGAGCGAGTACCTCACGTACGACCCGGAGCTGTCGAAGCGGCTCCTGGACGAGGCCGGCTGGTCCGAGACCGGGTCCGACGGCATCCGCGTCAACGCCGACGGCGACCGCCTCTCCTTCCGCTTCCCGCGGGACGGCGCGGCCGAGCAGGTGGTGCAGGCGCAGTGGAAGGAGCTCGGCATCGAGCTGGTCCTCGACCCGCCGCTGGACGCCGAGGCGAACGAGAAGCTGCTCTCGGGCGAGTACGACATCGCCTACTGGTACCACTCCACGCCGGACCCCGACGTGCTGCGCGCCAACTACGGCGTCGAGACGGGCTCGAACCGCTCCTTCATCGCGGACGACGACGAGACCGGTCAGAGGCTCGACGACCTGCTCCAGGAGCAGAACACCGTGATCGAGCCGGAGGCGCGGCAGAAGATCGTCGACGAGGCCGCCCAGCTCCTGGTCGAGGACGCCTACGTGCTGCCGATCGTGAACGACACCGACATCTGGGCCTTCCAGCCGACGGTGCACGACATCCAGTCCGTGGGCCTGGACCAGTACCTCTACAACGCCTGGCTGTCGGAGAAGTGAGGTGCTGAGGTACGGGCTCCGGCGCCTGGCCTACGCCGCGATCGTGGTGTGGGGCGCGTTCACCGGGGCGTTCTTCCTGCTCTACATCGTGCCCGGCGACGCGGCGGGCGGCCTCACGATGGGCGCCTCCGGCGGCGACGTCGAGCAGCTCCTGGCCGAGCAGCGCGAGCTGCTCGGCCTGGACCGCCCGGTCCTGGTGCAGTACGGGGACGCGCTGTCGGGTGCCGTCCTCGGGGACTTCGGGGACAGCCTCTACCAGCGCCGGCCCGCCGTCGAGGTGTTCTTCGAGGCCTTCCCGGCCACGCTCCAGCTCGCGTTCCTGGGCCTGGCGCTGGCGGTGCTGCTGGGGGTCGCGCTGTCCGTGGTCATCGAGCTGACCGACTGGCGGTGGCTGCGCGAGCTGCTCGTCTCGCTGCCGCCGGTCGCCGTCTCGCTCCCGCCGTTCCTGGTGGCGCTCGTGCTGGTGCAGCTCGTCGCGTTCCGGCTCGGCTGGATCGACGCGTTCGGCGACCGGACGTTCCTCGGCCTGCTGGTGGCCTCGCTGTCGATCGCCGTGGCCGGCGGCGGGACCATCTCCCAGCTCCTGACGGCCAACCTGCGCGGCGCGCTGACCTCGCCGTACATCGAGACGGCGCGGAGCTGGGGGCTCAGCCGGTTCGACGTCGTGGTGCGGCACGCCCTGCGCAACGCGTCGCTGCCCGTGATCACGGCGCTCGGGACGCTCATCGGCGTCATGGTCGGCGGCACCGTGCTCACGGAGACGGTGTTCTCGCGGCCCGGCATCGGCCGGCTCGTCGTGGACTCCGTCAACGGCCGCGACATGCCGGTGGTGCTGGTCGCCGTCACCGTGAGCGCGCTGATCTTCGTGACCGTCAACTTCGTCGTCGACCTGGTCTACCCCCTGGTCGACAAGCGCATCCGGCTGGAGGGCTGATGAGCGTCACGGAGACCAGGGCGGCGGTCGCCGCGGGTCCGGCGGGGCCGGCCGCGCCGTCCCCGGCCCGGCCGGGCGCGGGACGACGCCGCAGGTGGCTCGCCCGGCTGCTGGACGTCGCGCGCACGCCCAGCCTGCTGGTGTCGTACGTGTGGCTCGTGCTGATCGTCACGGCGGCGCTCGCCCCGACGCTGTTCGCGCCGGGCGACCCGCTGGCGCAGAGCGGCGACGCCATGCTGCTCCCGCCCGGGCCCGACCACCTGTTCGGTACCGACGACCTGGGCCGCGACCAGTTCACGCGCGCCGTGCACGGTACCCGGCTCTCGCTGCAGGCCGCCGTGATCGCGGTGCTGATCGGGCTGGTGAGCGGGTCGCTGATCGGGCTCGTCGCGGGCGCCGTGCGCGGCTGGCTCGACAGCGTGCTGATGCGCGTCGTCGACGTCATGCTCGCGGTGCCGAGCCTGATCGTGTCGCTGGCGATCATCTCGGCGCTGGGCCACGGCACCCTCAACATCGCCGTGGCCATCGGGATCAACAGCACCGCGACGTTCGCCCGCCTCATGCGGTCGGAGGTGCTGAAGGTCGCGGGCGCCCGGTACGTCGAGGCGTCGGTGTTCGCCGGCCACGGCTACGCGTACCGGCTGTTCCGGCACGTCGTGCCGAACGCCACCCGGTCGGTGCTGGCCTACGCCACGATGGAGATCGGCAGCGCCATCCTCACCGTCGCCTCGCTGAGCTTCCTCGGCCTCGGCGCCCCGCCGCCCACGCCCGAGTGGGGCCTGCTCGTGGCCGAGGGCCGCACCTTCATCGCCGCGCAGTGGTGGCTGAGCCTGCTGCCCGGCCTCGTGATCGTCGTCTCCGTGCTGGCCGTGTACCGCATCGGCCGGTCGATCGACCGAGGGAGAACCCGTGTCGTCGCCTGAACCCCTGCTCACCCTCGACGGCGTCAGCGCCCAGTTCGCGCTGCCCGGCCGTCCCCCGGTCCGCGTGCTCGACGGCGTGAGCCTCTCGCTGCGTCCCGGCCAGGTGCTGGCGCTGGTCGGCGAGTCCGGCTCGGGCAAGTCGACCCTGGGCCGGACCGTCACCGGCACCCTGCCCGAGAACGGCCGCGTGACCGCCGGCCGCGTGACCTTCGCCGGCCGGGAGCTGACGGGCCTGGCCGAGCGGGAGCGCCGCGCGATCCGCGGCAAGGACATCGGGTACATCCCGCAGGACGCCCTGCTCGGCCTCAACCCGCTCCTGCCCGTGGGCGTCCAGGCGGGCGAGCCGCTGCGCGCCCACGGGCTGGCGGGCAAGGCGGAGCGCCGCGAGCGTGTGCTCGAGCTGTTCGGCAAGGTGGGGCTGCGCGATCCCGAGAAGATCTACGGCGCCTACCCGCACGAGCTGTCCGGCGGTATGTGCCAGCGCGTGCTGATCGCCGCGGCGATGTCCACGGGGCCACGGCTGCTCGTCGCGGACGAGCCGACCACCGCCCTGGACGTCACCGTCCAGAAGACGATCCTGGACCTGCTGGGCGGCCTGGTCGCGGAGGACGGCCTCGCCGTCCTGCTCGTCACGCACGACCTCGGGGTCGCGGCCGAACGGGCCGACGAGATCGCCGTGCTCAAGGACGGCGTGCTGGTGCGCTCCGGCCGCACGCGCGAGGTCGTGGCCGACCCCGGGGACGCCTACACGGAGCAGCTCCTGCGGTCGTCCTCGCTCGGCTTCTCCGGGGCCGACGCCGCCGCGGACCGGCAGGAGCGCACCGCCGCCCGCGTCCCGGCCGACGCCCCCGTGGTGGTCCGGGCCCGCGACGTCGCCAAGACGTTCCGCGCCCACCGCGGCCGGACGGCGGTCACCGCCGTCGCCGGGGCGAGCTTCGAGGTGCGGCGGGGCACCACGCTGGGCATCGTGGGCGAGTCCGGGTCGGGCAAGACCACGCTGGTGCGGCTGCTGGCGGGCCTGACGCCACCCAGCGCGGGCAGCGTCACGGTGGACGGCGCCCCCGTGGTCCACCACCGCCGGGGCGCCGGCCAGGCGGCGCTGTACCGCAAGGTCCAGATGGTCTACCAGGACCCGTTCGCCTCCCTGAACCCGCGCACCACCGTGCGGTCGATCCTGGAGGAGCCGCTGACCGGCCACCGGATCGGCGGCGCCGCCCGGCGCGCGCGGCGGGTCGCCGAGCTCCTGGAGCAGACGGGACTCCCGGCGTCGGTCGCCGACCGCTACACGGCCGAGCTCTCCGGCGGCCAGCGGCAGCGGGTCGCGATCGCCCGCGCGCTCGCGCCGCACCCCGAGGTGCTGGTGCTCGACGAGCCCGTCTCCGCGCTCGACGTCACCGTGCGGCGGCAGATCCTCGACCTGCTGCTCGACCTCCAGGACCGGCTCTCGCTGACGTACCTGTTCGTGTCGCACGACCTCGGCGTCGTCGCGGAGCTGTCCGACGTGGTCCTCGTGCTCCGGCACGGCGACGTCGTCGAGCACGGCCCCGCGTCCGACATCATCTCCCGGCCCGGGACGGACTACGTCCGCCGGCTGCTGGCCTCCATCCCGGGGGCGGCCCCGGCCGCCGCCACGGCGACGAGCACGCCGTGACCCCCACGCCGTGACCCCCGCGCTACGACAAGAACGACGCACCACCGCACCGAACGAAAGGACTCCGCCATGGGCGAGCCGGCACAGCGCCAGCTGCACCTCGGATACATGTACTGGCTGAACGGGACCCACTGGGGCGGCTGGCGGCTGCCGGAGTCGGCCGCGCCCGACCCCTTCGGCCTCGCCTACCCCGCCCACGTGCTCAAGCTGGTCGAGGACGCCAAGTTCGACTTCTTCTTCCTCGGCGACACGCTTCCGGGCGACGTCTACCGCGAGCACTACGGGACCACGCACAACGCCGGGCGCCTCGAACCGTTCACGCTGGCCTCGCAGCTCGCCCTGCAGTCGTCGAGGATCGGGCTCGCGGTGACCGCCCACCCGACCTTCTACGAGCCGTACATCCTGGCGCGGCTGACGGCGTCGCTGGACCACCTCAGCGGCGGACGCCTGGCCTGGAACGTGGTGCTCGGCGCGAACGACCTCGCGGCCAAGAACTTCAGCCTGCCCGACCTGGGCGGCGAGAGCCGCTACCGCCGGGCGGCCGAGTTCATCGACGTCATCCGCAAGCTCTGGGACAGCGTCGAGGACGGCGCCTACCTCCAGGACAAGGAGTCCGGCGAGTACCTCGACCCGAGCAGGATCCACCGGCTGGAGCACCAGGGCGAGTTCTTCTCCGTGGCGGGCACGCTGCCGATGCTGCGCCCGCCGCAGGGCCACGTGCCGCTCCTGTACGCGGGCGGCTCCGAGCTGTCGCGCGAGCTCACGGCGCGGTACTGCGACATCAACTTCACCGGCCCGCCCACCCTGGAGGTCTCGGCGGAGTTCAACGCCGACGTGCGCGAGCGGGCGCTGCGCCTGCGCGGCCGCGAGGAGCCCATCTTCTTCCTGCCGGGCATCACACCCGTCATCGGCGACACGCGCGAGGAGGCGATCGAGCTCTTCGACCGGCTGAACGCGGGCCTCCCGGTCGACGACGACCCCGTGGCCGGGGACCAGGCGGACGACTACTACACGAGCGAGGCGTTCCAGGCGGCTCAGCGGGGGCGGGCGCCCCTGCCGATGGGCGCGCGCAGCCTGCGCTCGATCGGTGAGCGCACCGGCGCCGACCTGCGCCCACTGGGCCTGGACGGCGTGCTGACGCCGTCGCTCGCCGCCGAGCTGAACGACGTCGGGCAGAAGCTGCTGCGCACCATCGCCGACCGCACGGGCCGCACCGTCGAGGCCGGCACGGTGCGCGGCCGGGACCTGCTGCACAACTCCATCGGGGGCGGCTTCCCGCTCGCCATCGGCACGGCGGACGACGTCGCGGGCACGCTCATCGAGTGGTTCGAGCAGGGCGCCGCCGACGGCTTCAACATCCAGTCGCCGGCCATGCTCGACCAGCTCGAGCGGTTCACCTCGCAGGTGGTGCCGATCCTCCAGGACAAGGGGGTGTTCCGCACCGAGTACGAGGCGGACACGTTCCGCGGGCACTTCGGGCTGCCGGTGCCGCCCAACCAGTTCGCGGCGCCGTCGTCCGAGCAGCCGGAGCCCGCCGGGCAGGAGGCGCGAGCATGACGCTCCCCGCGGGGTACCGCGCGCTCGGCCGCTCCGGCCTGGTCCTGTCCGAGCTCGGCGTGGGCGCCAGCACGTTCGGCCGCAGCGGCATGCGCGCCGTCGGGCAGGAGCAGGTCAACCGGATCGTGGACCGCGCCATCGACCTGGGCGTGACCTACTTCGACGTCGCCGAGGGGTACGGCGACCGCACCGGCCTGTCCGAGGAGCTGTTCGGCACGGCGCTGGCCGGGCGGCGCGACCAGGTGGTGATCGGCACCAAGTTCGGCCGGTCGCTGGCGGCGGACCGCGGTCCCTCGTACAGCCGGACCGGGGCGCGCAAGTACGTCCTGGCCGCCGTCGAGGACAGCCTGCGCCGGCTCGGCACCGACTACATCGACCTGTACCAGATCCACTTCCCGGACCCGTTCACCCCGATCGAGGAGACCCTCTCCGCGCTCGACACCCTGGTGCGCGACGGCAAGGTGCGGTACGTGGGCGCGTCCAACTTCAAGGCCTGGCAGCTCGCCGACGCCGACCGCGTGGCCGCGGCCCGCGGCTACGGCCGGTTCGTCTCCACGACCGACGAGTACAGCCTGCTGTGGCGCAGGCCCGAGGAGGAGCTGATCGGGGCGCTGGAGCACTTCGGCCTCGGGTTCCTGCCGTACTTCCCGCTCCAGAACGGGCTGCTGACCGGCAAGTACTCGCGGGACAACGCGCCGGAGGGCGCCAAGATCACCAACCTCAAGACGTACCTGCTCGGCGAGGCCCCGTGGGACGCGCTGGAGAGG
This sequence comes from Promicromonospora sp. NPDC090134, assembly GCF_044746965.1. Lineage (NCBI taxonomy): Bacteria > Bacillati > Actinomycetota > Actinomycetes > Micrococcales > Promicromonosporaceae > Promicromonospora > Promicromonospora sp. NPDC090134. The sequence goes on from NZ_JBIVCZ010000010.1 coordinate 61,629, forward strand.
TTCGAGCGGTTCGCCGCCGACCGGGGCGTCACGCCGAGCGCGCTCGCCCTGGGCTGGCTCCTGGCGCAGCCCACGGTGACCAGCGTGATCACCGGCATCACGGTGCCGGAGCAGCTCGACGAGAACCTGCTGGCCACCCGCTGGGTCCCCACCCCGGAGGAGGAGCAGGAGCTCCGCGCGCTGCTCCCGGGCACCCTCACGGGCGGCCCGGGCCGCGTCGGCTGACCCCCGCCCGGCCCCGCCGTGCCGGACCCGGTCGGTGTTGACCACAGCGGTTGCTGCCAGAGAGGGGCGTTCTCTGGCAGCAACCGCTGTGGTCAACCACGGCGTCCGGGCGGTGGAGAGGCGGCCGGCGCGTCGCAGCGACCGGATGGCGAGACGATCCGGCCCGGCCATTGCGTCCGGCCGGGGCGGGGCTATGTTGCGCGCGGTCGGCGTCCGCGGCAGGTCCGCGGGGGTGCGCCGCGACGACATCGGAGGTTCTCTTGTCCGCTCCACAGCCCCTTTCGCCCTTCTTCGTCGGGCTCGACGCCGACGGCGCGGGCGCGCACCCGGCGGCCGCCGTCGTCGCGCGCCTCGCGGGCGCCGACCTCGTGTCCGGCGTCCGGCTGGCCCGCACGGTCCGGCAGGCCGAGCACGCCGGCCTCACCTTCGTCTCCTTCACGGACGCGCTGCTCCCGGCGGTACCCGGTTCGCCGGCGTCGGCCCGGCTGGAGTCCGTCACCCGCGCCGCCTTCGTGTCCCGCACGACGACGGCGATCGGCCTGGTCCCGCAGGTACCGACCACCTACCCGGAGCCCTTCCACGTCGCGGCGCAGCTCGCGTCGCTGGACATCGCGGCGGCCGGCCGCGCCGGCTGGATCGCGGCGGTGACCCGGGACGCCGCGACGGCCGATGCCTACGGCCGCCCCGTGGTGGGCGACGTGACCCGCGAGGCGCGCGACGTCGTGCGGGTGGTCCGGGACCTGTGGGACTCGTGGGAGGACGACGCCGTGATCCGCGACGTCCCCACCGGCCGGTACGTCGACCGCGACCGGATCCACCACGTCGACTTCGTGGGCGAGACCTTCTCGGTGAAGGGCCCGCTCATCACGCCCCGGCCGCCCCAGGGGCAGCTCGTGGTGCTGGCCGCCGACGGCGACGTGCCGCCGGCGCTCGACGGCACCGGCGGCCGTCCCGGCGGCGCGGAGCGCCTCGTCGACGTCACGCTGGTCGGCGGCGCCGGCGTGGGCGCGGCCCGCGGCGACGCGACCGCCGCGCGCGAGCACTCGCCGCTGGCCGGCGTCGACCTCGAGGTGGTGCTCGACGCCGGCGGCCGCACCGGCGCGGACCGGCTCGCGGTGCTGGACGCCAGCACGCCCGCCGGCGTCCGCTCGCCGTGGGACACGCGCGCCCTGCGCTATGCGGGCGACGCCGCCGGGCTGGTCGCCCTGCTCACCGAGCTCGCCACCCCGGGACCGGACGGACGCCGGCCGGTCGACGGCGTGCGGCTGCTGCCCGCCGTGCTCGACGTCGACCTGCCCGTGCTCGCCCGCGACGTCCTGCCCGCCCTGCGCGCCGCCCGCCTCACCGCGGCGCCGCGCCCCGGTGCCACGCTGCGCGAGTCCCTCGGGCTGCCGCGCCCCGCCAACCGCTACGACACGCGTGTCCTCGCCGACGCGCCGAACGCCTGAGGAGACCGCCATGACCGGCCTCCCCGTGACCCGCCCCGACGCCCAGGTGCACTTCGGCGTCTTCTTCCAGGGCGTCAACCACACCACGATCTGGTCCGACCCGGAGTCCGGGTCGCAGACCGACTTCGCCACCTTCGAGCGCGTGATCCGCACGGCGGAGCGCGGGCTGTTCGACGCGTTCTTCCTCGGCGAGGGCCTGCGGCTGCGCGAGTCGCGCGGCGCCCTGCACGACCTCGACGTGGTGGGCCGCCCGGACGCCATCACCCAGCTCGCCGCGCTGGCCGCGATCACCACGCACATCGGCCTGGTCGCCACCCAGAACACCACGTACAACGACCCGGCCGACCTGGCCCGGCGCCTGCAGAGCCTCGACGTGCTGTCCGGCGGCCGGGCCGCGTGGAACGTCGTGACCACGGACAACGCCTGGACCGGGGCCAACTTCCGCCGTGGCGGCTACCTCGACCACGCCCTGCGCTACGACCGGGCGCAGGGGCAGCTCGACGTCGCCCGCCAGATCTGGGACGCCTTCCCGGACACGGGCGGCAGCGACGCGTTCAGCGGGACGGTCGCACACGTCTCCGAGCACGGCGCCCTGTTCGACGTCGAGCTCGACCCCACCACGCCGCGCAGCCCGCAGGGGCACCCGATCATCTTCCAGGCGGGCGACTCGCCGCAGGGCCGGGACTTCGCGGCGGCCAACGCGGACGTGATCTTCTCCCGCCACGGCTCGGTGCTGGCCGAGGCGCTGGAGTTCGCCGCCGACATCCGCCGCCGGGCCGTGACCGCCGGCCGCCCCGAGGACGACGTCAAGATCTTCCCGGGCACCGGCGTCATCGTGGGCGACACGCCCGCCGACGCCGAGGAGAAGGCCCGCTGGGTCCGCTGGAACCAGGTCACCCCGGCCACGGCGCTCTCGATCGTCGGCAACATCTGGGGCGAGGACCTGTCCGGCTACGACCCGGACGGCCCGCTGCCCGCGCACGACCCGGTGGTCGAGGAGCTCGGCGGCGAGCGCGGCTCGGCCACCACGGGGGCGCGGACCCGCGAGATCGCGGCGCGGTGGCGGGCGCTGGCGGAGGCCGAGCACCTGTCGATCCGCGAGCTCGTGGTCCGCAACAGCAGCGAGCGCGGGTTCCAGGGCACGCCGTCCGCCGTGGCCGAGGACCTGATCCGCTGGGTGCGCACCGGCGCCGTCGACGGCTTCAACATCAGCCCGTGGATCGTGCCGTCAGGCCTGGACGACATCGTCGACCGGGTGGTCCCCGAGCTGCAGGAGCGGGGCGCCTACCCGACGTCGTACACGGGGACCACCCTGCGCGAGCACCTGGGCCTGCGCGCCCCGCTCACCCGCCGCGCGGCCGCCGTCGGCGCGGCGTAGGGAGGCGGCCGGACGCCGCGCCTTGGCGCCGTGCTCGGCAGTTGGCGGACTGCCGACCCTCAGCGCCGCTGCCGCCCGCGGAGACCCGCGCTCAAGCGCGGACGACCCTGTCTCCCCCGGCCCGGTCGTACGGCGTGCGCCCCTCGCCGACGAACAGCGTGACCACGTAGACGACCGGCAGCACGTAGGCCGCCGCGGTGAGGATCATGAGGCCCGGTCCGACCTCCGACGACCCGACGAGGCCGATCGCCGCGGCGTGCCCGATGGTCCACGGCACGGCGACCTTGAGCGCGTTCCGGAGCAGCGCCGAGGCGAACGAGAGCCGCCCGCCGTCCCTGGCGCCCACCACCTTCAGTCCCAGTACGCGCTTGCCGACCGTCGCCTGCCGGGTGCCCGACTCGAGGACGGCGAGGAAGATCGTCAGCGGCACCGCCGTGACGAGCGCGGAGACCACGTTCGTGGTCGCGGCGGACCACTCGCCCGTCACGCCGGAGAGGTACAGCGGGATGCCGATCGCCGCGAGCGCCGCGAGCCACACGAGGAAGCAGAGCCAGTCGACGAGCCACGCCACGATGCGCCGCCAGGCCTCGGAGTTCACGTCGCTGACGCTACCGCGCGCCGGCCCCGGGGCGCGCTCAGAACGCCCGGAGGTTGGCCCGCAGGCCGCCGTCGGCCCACTCCGTGCGCAGGATGCCGCGGCGGCGCAGGATCGGGACCAGCTCGTCGAGCGTGCGGTGCACCGTGACGGGGTGCAGGTCGCCCCACAGCAGCACGCCGTCGTTGCCCCACTCCCCCAGCTCCTCGATGAGGTCGGCGAGCTCCCCGGCGGTGCCGACCCAGCCCGTGCGGTCGGCGATGCGGCCCAGGCGGGCGAGCCCGCCGAGCAGCACGCGCAGCGGCGTGGTGGCGAGGTCGTGGTCGCCCACGAGCCGCTTGATCGAGCCGTGCGAGACGTGGTCGCCGAACAGGCCCGTGGGCAGCGGCTTGTCGAGGTCGAGCGCCGTCAGGTCGGTCTCCAGGTCGCTGGACTGCTGCTCGGCGATCCGCAGCAGCGTCGCGTCGTCCGGGTTCGCCGACGCCGCGACCAGCCGGTCGGCCTCCTGCGGGCTGGCGACCAGCACCGGCTTGATCGCGAACAGCACCTTGACGTGCTCCAGGGCTCGCCCGGCCGCGCGGGCCGACGCGTGGACGCGGGCCCGGTAGTCGCGAACGCTCTTCTCGTGCAGCGGCGCGAGCGCGAGCTGGACGTCGCTGTTCGCGCCGGCGAACGCCAGCCCGCGCCCCGACCCGCCGGGCGAGACGATCACGGGCTCGCCGTCGGCCCCGCCGTCGAACGGGAGGGCGTTGAGCGGGCCGTCGAACGCGAAGTGCTCGCCGCGGTGCCGCACCGGGCGCAGCAGGCGCCCGTCGGCGTACCGGCCGCCGGTCCGCACACCGCCGGGCCCGACGGCGCCCGGGTCGGCGATCAGCGCGCCGTCGTCCCAGGAGCGCCACAGCGCGCGGACGCCGTCGAGCCACTCCTCGGCGCGGTCGTACGCGGCGTCGTGCCCCAGCGGCGGCGCGGCCGAGAAGTGCCGCGCGCTGCCGGTGTCGGTCACGAGGTTGAGGCCGAACCGACCGCCCGACAGGTGCTGGAGCGTCGCGAGCTGCCGCGCCCCGGTGTAGGGCAGCACGGCGGCCGGGTTGACCGTCGGCACGATCCCGAGGTGCTGGGTCGCGGCGAACAGGTACGGGGCCAGCAGCAGCGGGTCGTGCTTGGGGCCGCCGAACGCCTGTCGCACGCGCAGGTCGATGGTCTCGGGGCTGCCGAGCGACGGGGCGTCCTCGATGATCAGCAGGTCCACGCCCGCCTGCTCCAGGGCGCGGGCGGACTCGACGTAGAGGTCGGGCCGGGTCCAGTCGTAGTTCCAGTCCAGGTAGTCGTGGCCCCAGCCGTGCGGCCCGAAGCCGCGGGCCAGGAACCAGCCGAGGTGCTGCCGGCGGGTCATGGTGTCTCCTTGCGTGGGGTGCGGGCGGCGGCCAGCCCGCGGTCGAGGTCCGCGATGAGGTCGGGCAGGTCCTCGATGCCGACCGAGAGGCGCAGGGTGCCCGGGTGGATGCCCGAGGCGGCCCGTTCCTCGGGGGTGCGCAGCACATGGCTGGTGCTCGCGGGGTGCAGCACGAGCGAGCGCACGTCGCCGATGTGGGTCATGTGCGTGAAGACCTCCACGGCCTCGACCAGCGCGCGTGCCGCGGGAGCGCCGCCGTGCAGCGTGAAGGTGAACACGGAGCCCTGGCCGTCCGGCAGGTACCGCTTGGCCAGCGCGTGCGACGGGCTGGAGTCCAGCCCGGAGTAGTCCACCGACGCCACCTCCGGCCGGAACGCCAGCCAGCGCGCGACCTCCAGCGCCGCGGCGCTCTGCCGCGCAACCCGCAGCGACAGCGTCTCGATGCCCTGGCCCACGAGGAACGCGTTCAGCGGCGACGGCGTCGGGCCGAAGCGCGGCGCCACCGTCTCGCGCAGGTACGCGAGGCGTGCGTTCCCGCCGTGCCGGTCGGCCACGCTCGGCCCGCCCGTGCGGCTCGGCGCCACGAGGTGCGGGTAGAGCGCGCCCGCGGCGCGCGGATCGAACGTCCCGGAGTCGACGACGACGCCGCCCAGCACCGAGCCGTGCCCCGCCAGGAACTTGCTGGCGGAGTGCACCACGACGTCGGCGCCGTGCTCGATGGGCCGAAGCAGGTACGGCGTGGCCAGCGTGTTGTCCACGACGAGCACCAGCCCGTGCGCGTGCGCGACGTCGGCCACGGCCGCGAGGTCCGGCAGGTCGTTGCGCGCGTTCGGGATCGACTCCAGGAACAGCACGCGCGTCTCGGGGCGGATCGCACGCTCCCAGGCGGCGGGGTCGGCGGCGTCGTCCACGAAGTCGGCCTCGATGCCGAGGCGCGGCAGGTTCTCCAGGAGCAGCCCGCGCGTGCCCTCGTAGATGCTGGACGCGGCGAGCACGCGCTGCCCGGCCTCGACCAGGCCGAGCAGGGCGACCGTGACGGCCGCCTGGCCGCTGGCCAGGAACAGCGCGTCGGTGCCGCCCTCCAGGGCCGCGATCCGCTGCTCGACGGCGGCCGTGGTCGGGTTGCCGGTGCGCGTGTAGGCGAAGCCCTCGCCCGCGCCGAAGTGCCCGGCGGCCTGCTCCCACTCCTCGAACTCGAACCCGGCGGTCAGGTAGACGGGCGTGGCCCGCGGGACCGCGCGGGCCGATGGCGTGGTGTCGGGCGCGCCGGTAGCGCGCCCGGCGTCGTCCCGCCCCGTGCTGCGCGCGTGCACCTGCCGGGTGGCGAAGCCGGTCATGGCGCCGCGCTCGGCTCGGCCTCCGCCGCGGGCAGCCCGGCCTCCTTCCAGGCGGGGAACCCGCCGTCGACGTGCGAGACGTCGGTGTAGCCGCGGGCCGCGAGCGCCTCCGCGACCGGGCCGGAGCCGTCGACGGAGCCGCACACGACCACGACGGGCGTGTCGAGGGTGATCGCCGGGTTGTCGGACGGCCCGAACAGCGCGTCGAGGTTGTTGCGGTCCGCGAGCGTGGCGCCCGGGATCTCGCCCGCCGAGGCGCGGCCCGCGGCGGAACGGACGTCGATCAGCAGGGCGCCGCCGGCGACCTTGGCGCCCGCGGCGCCGGGGGTCTGCAGCTCAGGGGTGGTCATGGTGGTCTCCTCCGGGTGGACGGTGGTTCGTCGGGTGGTCAGGCGCTCAGGAGCCGGCCCGTGGGCAGCGCCCGCTCGGCGGCCCCTGCGTCCGACAGCCCGAGCGAGCCGCGCAGCGACGTCGCCGTCCGTTCGGTGCGGAACAGGCCCGCCTGCTGGAGCGCGGGCACCAGGTGGTCGGTGATCGCGTCGAGGTCGGAGCTGAGCGAGGACGGCTGCAGCAGGAACCCGTCGACGGCGCCGACGGTGGTCCAGTCGGCGATCAGGGTGGCGAGCTCGTCCGGCGTGTCGGCGACGACCAGCCCGTCGCCCATGACCGCCGTGCCCTCCAGCGCCTCGACGAGCTCGAGCCGGGCCCGGGCGCTGGCCCGCTCCTGCGCGAGCACCACGTAGACCTCGGCGAGCACGCGGAGCTCCTCGGGGTCGCGCCCGGCGGACAGTGCGGCGTCCCGCACGAGCCGGCGCAGCCGTACCGCGTGCGCGGCGTCGGTGACGGTGATCCGCGCGACGTCGGCGGTGCGGCCGGCCAGCGCGGCGCTGGCCTCGGAGCGCACGCGGACGACGACGGGCGGGGGCGTCTGCGGCAGGACGTCGTCCGTGCCGGCTGCCGGGCGGCCCCGGACGGCGAACCGGATGCCGTCGTGGTCCACGCGGAACCGGCCCTCGGCGTCGAGCTCGACCGCGCCCGCCCCGCTGCCGGGTCGGCCCGTCCACACCTGCGTCACGGACCGGATGCCCAGCTCGACCCTGCCGGCCCACGCGTCGTCGGCCTCGGGGAGCTTGCTCTGCCGCACCGCCTGCCAGCCGGCCCGGCCGCTGCTCGCGCGGTCGATGCTGCTCAGCGCGACGGCGGCGTGGGCCGCCTCGACGTGCACCGTGTCGACGGCGGCGACCAGCCCGATGCCGGCCGTGACCCGCGCGGCCCGGGCCGCGGCGACGGCCGTGTCCAGCCGCCCCGTGACCTGGCTGCGGCCGGGGTGGAGCAGGAATCCCTCGTCGAGGCTGACGAAGTCGAGCAGGCCGCGGTCGGCGGTCCGCACGAGGTGCAGGAACCGCTCGCCGTCGAACGGGCGCGGAGCCACCGGGCCACGTGCCCGGTGGGCGCCCGGACGGGCACCGGCGGAGGTGAGATCCACGCCGAGCACGACGGGACGGGAGGAGGTGGGGGCGAGGGACGTGGGCTGCGACGGGTACGGCACGGCGGGGCTCCGTTCGGGCTGCGGCTGCGCGACGGCGCCCGGAGGACCCGGCCGGCGCGCGCAGGGTGCGCGACGGCGTCCAGGGGTCACCCGGGAGCGTGGCTGCCAGAGGGCAGGAGTGGGACGTCCGGTCAGGGACGTGAGGGCCGGATACGGCCAGGGCTCGGCGTGCGACGCCGAGAGGAGTTCCGGGCGGCGGACCGGTGGCGGCTGTGGCGACCGGTCAGCGCGTCGGGACGGTCACTGTCCGGCTGTCGCCGTCAGCGACAGGAACAGTGACAACACATGTGCTCGCGCGACATGTGCTCGCGCGGGGCAGCACCAGCCCGCACGGTGACGTTCCGGGACGGCAGGGACACGTGGACGGCGGGGGCAGCGCTCCGGGTCATCGTCGTTCTCCTCACCTGCTCGCCCAGCGGCGAGCGACGCGTGTTGTCATCCGCCGGCGGCGGTGGACCTGGTCCTCACCCGGGGCACCCACCCGCGCGGGGGGTTGCCGTCCGACCAGCCGGGGCTTCGCGTCGGAACTCATGACCTGTCGAGGCTTTCTACATCTCTCCGATCGGATAAGTGCGGTTGGTCTCGATGTCACAGAAGATACGAATGGAACCCATAGAAGTCAATGATCCTTGCGCAGATCTCACATCCCGGGACCAAGGTCTCGCCGCGGCTCGGGGGTGCGCGCTGGTGGACGCCGGCCGGGACACGGCACGCGCCGGCCGGGCGAGGTACGCCCGGACCGACACGGCGCGGACCCGGACCCGGCCCCGCAAGGCGCGCCCCCGAACCGACACCGCGCGGCCCCGGACCAGCAAGGTGCGCTTCTACCCAGTCACTGGGCCCGGAATCACCCCGATTCCGGGCCAGATGACTGGGTAGAAGCGCACTCTCGCCTGGTCCGTTCGCTCGCTCACGCGCCGACCTCGGCAAGAGGCCGGGGTCACGCGCCGGCGTCGGCAGGCGGACGCAGTCACGAGACGGGCCGAGCGATCAGCCGATCTGCGATAGACCGACGCCGTCGAGCCCCGGCCCCCACGACGCAGAAGTGCGCTTCTACCCAGTCATTGGGCCCGGAATCGGGGTGATTCCGGGCCCAATGACTGGGTAGAAGCGCACTCTCGGGTCAGCCCAGGAGGAGCTCGATCTGGGCGAGGGCGCCGGGCTCGGCCAGCTCCAGCCGGAGACCCGTGAGCGGCACCGGCTCGTCGAGCACGAAGGGGCGGAGCTGGTTCGGCCAGCGCCACGCCTCGCCGGACCGCTCGTCCAGCACCCGCCCGTCGGCCGCGACCAGGCGCCAGGCCGACGGCGGTCCGGACACCCTCTCGACGGTCGACGACCCGGGCACCTCCGCAGAGGACAGCCCGGGCGCGCCGTTGGCCGACGCCGGCTCGGACGTCGGGCCCGAGGTCAACGTGTAGGCGCGCAGCATCGATCCGGCCGGGACGTCCGCACCGGGAGCCCAGTTGAGCGCGCCGTCCACCGCGGCCGACGTCGTCAGGTCGCCGTCGGTCAGGTGCGGCAGCGCACCCTCGGCACTGCGCCAGCCGCCATCGGCTCGCCGCCACGGCCGCTCGGGCGCCGAGTCGTCGCCGATCCCCGCGGCGCCAGCAGCGCCAGCACCACCACCAGCACCAGCACCAGCACCAGCACCAGCACCAGCCTCGTCGTCCGACGGCACGCCCCACCGGGTCGGGATCTCCGACAGCGCGAAGCGCAGGGTCGCTCCCCCGACCAGGTCGACGTTGTCGATCGACGGCGTCGTGATCACCCGGGCCGCGGCCGCGTCCGACCCCGCCGCAGCCGCGCCGGCACCGCCCGCCACATCCGGCCGAGCTACGTCCAGCCCCGCCACGTACTGCCGACCGGCCGCCCCGGGGGCCTCGATCACGAGGTCGCCGTCGGGCCGGTGCACCACCGCCCGGTCGAACAGCGGCGACGTGACCGCCCAGCGCGGCGAGCCGATCTCCAGCGGGTACAGCCCGAGCGCGGCCAGCACGTACCAGGCCGACATCTCGCCGTTGTCCTCGTCGCCGTGGTAGCCCTGACCGATGTCGTTGCCGGTCCACAGCCGGGTCAGGATCTCGCGCACGACCTCCTGGGTGCGGTCGGGCCGCCCGGCGACCGACCACGTCCACGCGATGTGGTGCGACACCTGGTTCGACTGGCCGAGCTGGCCCAGGCGCACGTCGCGCGCCTCGAACATCTCGTGGATGGGGTTGCCGTACGAGCCAGGCTTGTCCGCCCGCTCCGGCGCGGCGAAGAACCGTTCCAGCAGCTGCTCCAGCCCCGCGCGCCCGCCGTGCAGGGCGGCCAGCCCCGCGCCGTCGTGCACGGGGTGGAACAGGAAGTTCCAGGCGTCGGACTCGGTGTAGTCGCCGCCCCACGCGTCCGGGTCGAACGGCGCCGGGTCGAACGCCCCGTCCCGGGCGCGCCCGCGGAAGAACCCCGTGGCGGCGTCGAAGAGGTGCACGTACCCGAGCGCGCTCTGCCGCAGGTAGGCGGCCTCGTCGCGCAGGGCCCGACGGCGCTCGTCCGGGGTCCCGGGCGCGTCCGCGAGCGCCTGCGCCATCCGCGCGAGCCCGGCGTCGTTGATGTAGCCCTCCAGGCTCCACGACACCGACTCCTCGACGTCGCGCGGCACCCAGCCGTGCGTGAGCGCGAAGTCCTGGCCCTTGCGTCCCACGCCGGACCGGGTGGGCAGCGCCGTGGCGTTGCGCAGCCCGGCGTCGTAGGTCGCCAGCGGGTCGGGCAGGTCCACGCCGCGCAGGTACAGGTCGGCGAAGGCGACGTCGGACGACGTGCCCGTCATCAGGTCGGCGTAGCCCGGCGACGACCAGCGGGCGACCCAGCCGCCCTCCCGGTACTGCTGCACGAACCCGTCGGCGAGCCGGGCCGCGACCTGCGGGTACAGCAGGGCGTACGCCGGCCAGCAGGTGCGGTAGGTGTCCCAGAACCCGTGGTTCACGAACATCTCGCCGGGCACCACCGGGGCGCCGTCGAGCACGGGCGAGGCGTGCACGGGCGTGCCGTCGGCCCCGACCTCGGTGTACGACGACGGGTACAGGTTCAGCCGGTACAGGTTCGAGTAGAGCGTGACCTGCTGCTCCTCGGAGGCGCCGTCGACGTCGAGCACGCCGAGCCGCTCCTCCCACTGCGCGCGGGCGGCGTCGGCGACCTCGTCGAAGGTCCCGGACACCTCGCGCTCCAGCGCGAGCCAGGCCAGCTCCTCGCTGATGTACGACGTCGCCACGCGCACCTCGACCGTGCGGCCCGCCGCGGCGTCGGCCACGCCCGCCCCGGCGGCCGGGTCGAGCGCGACCGTGGCGTACGTCGCGTGGTCCCGCCCGCGGGCGCGACCCGTGCGCAGGACCGGCCGGGAGATGCGCCCCACGACGTACATGCGGCTGCGGCCCACCGACAGCGGGCTGCCGTGGTCGCTCCAGCCGGTGAGCGTGCCGTCGTCGTGCACGGTGACGGAGACGGGCGGGCCGTCCGCGCCGGAGTCGCCCACGGCGTCGATCAGCAGGTGTCCCGCCGTGGCACCGTCCGGGAACGTGAGGCGGAGCACGCCGCCGTGGTCGGACGCCGCGACGGCCACGCGCGCGCCGTCGTCCAGGCCGACGTCGTACCGGTGCGGCCGGGCGGTCTCGTCGTCGTGCGAGAAGCCGACCGAGCGGGCGTCGAGGCCGGCGTCGGGCACGTCGTCGCCGTCGCGTGAGGCGGGCACGAGGTGGAACGCAAGCTGGTCGCGGTCCCCCATCCACGGGCTCGGCTCGTGCGAGATGCCCACGCCCTGCAGGCGCGGCCGGTTGTCCGGGCCGTTGTGCGCGGCCCAGGAGTACAGCCAGCGCTCGGAGGCGGCGTCGGTGAGCGGGACCCACATCGTGAAGCCGTTCGGCACCGCGGCCGCGGGCACGTTGTTGCCCCGCGAGTAGGCGCCCGAGGAGTGGGTGCCGCGCCGGGTGTCCACGAGGTCCGTGCGGCCGGTGACCGTGCGCGCGACGCGCGGCCCCACCGACACCGTGTCGAACCACGCCTCGGCGCGCCCGCCGTCGGGCGCGGCGGTCACGGCGGCGGCCGCGCGCACCCGGCGGCCCGGCAGCACCCGGGCCACGGGGCCCAGGTCCACGCGGACCAGGTTCCAGTGATCGGGCACCAGGATCCGGGCCTCCCCCTGCCCGACGGCGGTCGCGGGCATCCCGTGCTGGTCCAGCAGGTCGCGCCCGGGGTCGGTGAGCGAGAGCCACGTGCCGTCGTCGAGCAGCAGGTCGAGCGCCACGTGGGTGGAGCGGTAGGTGAGCTTCTCGTCGAGCACGGGCAGCACGGCGTAGCGCAGCTCGGTGCCGGCCTCGACCGGCACGTCCAGCCCGTCGAGCAGCACGGTGCGGCCCTCGCCGCGGTGCCGCACGCGGGTGGCGTGCTCGCTGGTCAGGCCGGCGCCGGGGCGGCCGGCGGGGACGTGTGCGGGCCCGGTCATGCGCGGACCGTTGACAGCGCTGTCGTCACAGCGGGCGCGGCGACGTCGGAGTCGTAGACGATTGCAGTTGGCCTTTCGTCGCGGGCGAGGAGCGCCCTGGTTGCTGCCGCGGCCTCACCCTGCGGGAGGTCCGTCGGCACCGTGGTGATGGTCAGCAGCGTAGCCACGTGCACGGTGAGCCCGGTCACTGGTCGGCGAGCAGCTTGTTGCACTCGCCGACGGCGGCATCGAGGGCCTCCGGCGACGTCTTGTCGCCCGTGATCGCGGCCGCGAGCTGCTGGTTGATGACGGTGGTCATCGCCTCGCTGATCTCGACCGGCTGCAGGACCCGCGCCGTGGTGAGGTTGCTGAACGCGATCGCCTTGGCGTCGCCCTGCGGCGTGCCGTCGCTCTGCGCGAGGTCCGGGTTCTCCTGCGAGGCCGCGGTGGACGGGAAGACGCCCGGCACCTCGGCCGAGAACGCCTCCTGGTTGACGGCGTTCGTGACGAACCGGGCCAGTGCCACCGCTGCCGGCAGGTTCGTGGACGTGCTCGAGACCGACAGGCCCTGGACGTACAGCGGCGTGGCGCCCATGTACGGCGAGGAGGCGATCTTGCCCTCCAGCTCCGGGTTGTTCTCCAGCACGCTGTTGATGAAGTTGCCGCCGCCCGTCGACCAGGCCACCTTGCCCTCGGCGAAGAGCTGGCTGTTGCCCAGGTAGGCGTCCGTGAGCACGTCGTCGGGCATGAGGCCCTCGGCGTACGCGTCCCGGTAGACGTCGAGCAGAGCGGCCGCCTCGGGGGTGTTGAACGTGAACTTGGTGCCGTCGTCGGACAGCACGGGGATGCCGGCAGCCGCGAAGTCGCCCACGCCGGGCTTGCGGCTCATGAGGTACCCGCCGGTCGCGTGGTGCATGATCCGCGCCTGGGTGACGAGCTCGTCGAGGCTGGTCGGCGGCGCGGCCGCGTCGAGCCCCGCGTCCTGGAACATCGCGCTGTTCCAGTAGTTCAGGTCCGTGGTCAGGTACCACGGGAAGCCGAACGTGCCCTCGAGGCCCGCGTACCGGTAGGCGGCCAGCGCACCGGGCACGTAGGTGTCCTCGAGCGTGTCGTCGACCGTCGTCAGGTCGGTGAGCAGGCCCTCCCGGGCCAGCGCCAGCGCGAAGTCGGGGGGCAGGTTCGTGACGTCGGGCAGCTCGCCCGCGGCGGCCTGTGCGAGCACCGTCTTCGAGTAGCCGTCGCCGGGCTGGTCGAGCCACGTCACCTCGGTACCCGGGTACTCCCGTTCGAAGTCGGCGATGACGCCCTCGACGTACCCGGTGAAGCGGGGCTTGAGCGACCAGGTCTGCAGCGTGACCTCGCCCGTCACGTCCTGCGCGCCACCGTCCGGATCCGCCGCACCCCCGCCGTCGAGGGTGCAGCCGCCCAGGGCGGCCAGTACGGCCAGGGCCGCTCCCGCGACCCCGAACCTCGTGATGATCATGGACAGTTCCTTCCGGCAGAGGCTTCGTCGCGTCTGGGGTCGATGTCGCCGCTGCCGAGCCTACGGGCGGCAGGGTGCCCGGACGTGCCGGGCCGGCAGCTCACCCGGGTGAACTGCCGGCCCGGCCAGGCGGGTGCTACGCCAGGGCGAAGCGCAGCGTGCGCACCTCGAACGGGCTCAGCTCGACGGTCACGGCGCCGTCCGCCGTGACGTCGACGGCGCCGCCGTCCACGTCGTCCTCGATGAGGCTGACCGTCCGGGCACCGCTCACCGGTGCCGCCACCGTCACGGTGCCCGACGCGCGGCGGCCGTGGGCCTCGTAGACGCGCACCACGAGGTCGCCCGACCGGTCGTCGGCCAGCTTGACGGCCGACAGCGTCGCGCCGCCGGACACACCGACCAGCGGCTCGAAGCCCGCCGCCCCGCGCAGCTCCCGCGGCCGCGCGCCGAAGGTCGCGCCCGCCTCGGTCGCCACGGCGGTGTCCGCGCCGACGACCAGGCCGTACCGGTGCGTCTGGAGGCCCTGGTCGGTCTCGGGGTCGGGGAACCGCGGCGCCCGCAGCAGCGAGAGCCGCACGGTCGTCGTCACCTCCGGCACGCCCGGCGCCGGTGCCACGCCCTGCTCGGACACCTCGCGTGTCACGTCGTAGGCGTACGACGAGTCGTTGACGAGCCCGACGCCGAAGCCCGGCTCCTGCGCGAGCAGCCACTTGTGCATGGAGGTCTCGAACTTGGCGGCCTCCCAGCTCGTGTTGGTGTGCGTGACCCGCTTGTGGAAGCCGAACTGGGTCTCGGCGGCCACGTGCTCAGCGCGCACGTCGAGCGGGAAGGCGACCTTGAGGAACTTCTCGGTCTCGTGCCAGTCGGTCCGCAGGTCCACCTCGAGGGTGCGGCTGCCCGGCGCGAGCGTGATCACCTGGTCCAGGCTGGACGCCGAGAACTGCCGGTGCACCGTCACCACGGCCACGCCGTCCTCCACGGCGCCGGTGACCTTCTCGGCCTCGCGCAGGTCGGTCACCGAGTTGCGGTAGAACCGGTCCACGTCCCAGGCGTCCCACTTGTTCGGGAAGTCCTGGTGCAGCTGCAGCACGTTCGCCTCGCGACCGGGCGCCACCGCGTCGCGGCCGGAGGCCAGGTCGACGGCGGACGTCACGTGGCCCGCGACGTCCAGCGTGATCCGGACCAGCTCGTTCGCCAGCACGTACCCGCCGTCGGGCAGCTCGCTCAGGGTGCTCGACGCCGCCTCCGGGGCGGACGCCGGGGCCACGCCGAGGGCCGGCACGCCCGCCTGCGCGAACACCGCGGGGTTGGCCCGCAGGGCCACCTCGCCGTCGCCGACCAGCGTCCGCAGGGAACGCTCGATGATCGCCTGCGCCCCCTCCGTGATCGCCGCGTGCTGGGCCACCGCCTCGCGGTGCACCCAGGCGATGGACGTGCCGGGCAGGATGTCGTGGAACTGGAGCAGCAGGACCTGCTGCCACAGCGAGTCGAGCTCGTCGTAGGGGTAGTCCGCCCCGGTCCGGGCCGACGCCGTGGCCGCCCAGGCCTCGGCCTCGACCAGGAGCTGCTCGTTGCGGCGGTTGCCCTGCTTGGTCCGGTGCTGCGAGGTCAGCGTCGCCCGGTGCAGCTCCAGGTAGAGCTCGCCCACCCAGACAGCGCTGTCATCCGTCCCCGACGCGACCAGCTCCGCGCGGGCGCGCTCGAAGAACGCGTCCGGGTGCTCCCAGCGCACCTTCGCGCTGCCCTCGAGGCTCGCGAGCCGCTTGGCCCGGCCGGTCATCTCGCGGGTGGTGCCGCCGCCGCCGTCGCCGTAGCCGACGGGCGCGATCGAACCCGTGGCGCGCCGCGACTCGCGGAACTGGCGGGTCGCCTTGGCGAGCTCCTCGCCCGAGAGCTGCGAGTTGTAGGTGTCCATCGGCGGGAAGTGCGTCAGCACGCGCGACCCGTCGATGCCCTCCCACCAGAACGTGTGGTGCGGGAAGACGTTGACCTGGTTCCAGGAGATCTTCTGCGTGAAGAACCAGTCGAACCCGGCGCGGCGGACGAGCTGCGGCAGGGCCGGCGAGTAGCCGAACGAGTCCGGCAGCCACACGCCGTGCGACCGCCGGCCGAACTCCCGCTCGAAGAACCGCTGCCCCTGCGAGAACTGGCGCACCAGCGCCTCGCCCGACGGCATCACCGTGTCGGACTCGACCCACATGCCGCCCAGCGGCAGGAACCGGCCGGACGCCACGGCCTCCTTGACCCGGGCCCACACCTCGGGCCGGTGCTCCTTGACCCACGCGTACTGCTGCGCGGACGACATGCCGTACACGAAGTCGTCGGTGCGGCCGATGAGGTCGGCCATGGACGACGTCGTGCGCGCGACCTTGCGGATCGTCTCGCGCACGGGCCACAGCCAGGCGGAGTCGATGTGGGCGTGGCCGACGGCGGAGATCTCGTGGGCGCTGTGCTCGGCGGGGCTGGCGAGCACGTCCGCGAGCGCCGCCCGGGCCGCGGCGGCGGTCTCGGGGATGCGCTGCAGGTCGAGCACGTCGAGGGCGTCGTCGAGGGCCTGGAGCACGCGCATGCGGCGCGGTCCGGTGGGCAGCTCGGCCTGCAGCTCCAGCAGCACCTCGACGTCGAGGGCGAGGTCGTGCACCTCGGACTCGAAGATCGCCAGGTCGATGCGCCGGGTCGTGTACAGGGGGTGCGGGGACGAGGTGGCGGTGTCGCCCTCCGTCGTCCGCTCGAACACGTTGTGCCCCAGCAGCACGGGGTTGGACGCCGCCTCCAGGTAGAGCTCGACCCGCTCGCCGCCGGCCGCGGCGTCGGCCACGGGCACGTGCTGGTTACGGGGGTTGATCGACTTCACCGGGCTGCCGTCCGGCGTGTAGACCAGCGCCTCGGCCTGGAACCCGGTCCGGTCGACGTCGAAGCCGAGGTCCACCACGGCCTCGACGGTGCGCCCGGCCCACTCGGCGGGCACCGTGCCCGTCAGCCGGAACCAGGTGGTGCCCCAGGCCGGGCCCCACGGGGTGCCCAGCTCGTACGGCTGCATCGCGAGGGCCAGGCCCTCGGCCGGCGGGATCGGCTCCCCCGGCAGGGCGTGCCACTCGACCTCGAGCGGGACCGACGTCTCGTGGACCGCGGGCCAGATCCGTTCGGTCAGCACCCGGTGCGCGCGCCCGGTGGTCAGTGTGATGTCGTCGTGCATCGAAAGGGCCTCCCGTGTTTCACCGTTGAACGCACGCAGGCTAACCCAGACTCACGCCGTCGTCCGGAGGGCGTTCGGCAGGTGTCGGACGCCGCATCCGGTGGGCGTCCGCACCCCCGGGGGGATGAAAGGATGGTGCCCATGAGCACGAGCGACGAGACACTCACCGGAACCGACGCCCCGGTGGGTTCCGACCAGGCCACGCGGGACATCGCGGAGGTCGCCGCGGTCGAGGTCATCACGACCGCCGCCGTCCACCTGATGAGCGCCGCGGCGGTCAAGTGCGGGCTGGCCGAGGGCGACGACGCCGAGGAGCTCAAGGACCTCGACGAGGCGCGCAAGCTGATCACGGCGCTGGCCGCGCTCGTGGTCGCGAGCGCGCCCGACATCGGCAACCAGCACGCCCGCTCGCTGCGTGACGGCCTGCGCAGCCTCCAGCTCGCGTTCCGGGAGGCGTCGGTGATCCCCGACGCGCCGGGCGAGGGTCCGGGCGAGAAGTACACGGGTTCCGTCGTCTGATGACCGAGGCTCCCGTCGAGGCGGTACCGGAACCGGGGCGGGCGCCGCGGCCCCGTCGGGGTGGTTCTCGGGTGCTCGCCATCGTGCTGGTGGCGACGATCGCCGTCGGCGCCTATCTGTGGCTGACGACGGTCCGCTGGCAGCGCACGGCCTCCGACTGGGAGGCCGAGGCGCACGGCTACGCCGACGAGGTCGCCTCGCTGCGGATGCAGCTCGACGGCGCGAACGCCGAGCTGAAGGCCGCGCGGGACCAGCTCTCCACGGCGACGTCGCGGATCACGGACCTCGCGAACGAGAAGGCGCAGCTCGGTGACGAGAACGTCGCCTCGCAGCAGTACCTCGACTACCAGACAGAGGTCAGCGCGGCCGCCGCCACGGTGGCCTCGGCGCTGGGGCAGTGCGTGTCGGGGCAGGAGCAGCTCGTCGGCTACCTCAAGGAGGCCGACCAGTACGAGCCCGCGGACCTGGCCCGCTACGAGCGGGAGGTCAACGCGCTGTGCGCCGATGCGGAGGACGCCAACGAGGCCCTGCAGCGGGAGCTGCGCCAGTGAGGTGGAGCGCCCGTTCGCGCGCCTTCCTCGCGGGGCTCGTCCTGACCGGGGCGCTGGGCGGGTGCGGCGTGCTGCCGCCCCTGCCGGACCCCGTGCCGAGCGACATCGTGCCGTCCACGCCGGTGGACCTGTCCCCCGCGGCCGGCGGGGACGCGCTGAGCCCGGACGGGTTCGACGCCGTCGAGCGGATGGCGGTCCGGATCCGCAACGTGGGATGCGAGGAGCTGTCGACCGGTTCGGGCTTCGCGATCGACGAGCACACGCTGATCACCAACAAGCACGTGGTCGCGGACTCGAAGGACCTCGAGGTCAGCACCTACGACGGGCACGACATCACCGTCGGCGCCACGTCGACCGCGGGCCTCGCGGACCTCGCGGTGGTCCGCACGACCGACCCGCTGCCGTCGCACCCGGAGCTCGCGGAGGCCGACCCGGAGCGCGGCGACCCCGTGACCGTGGTGGGCTACCCCGCGGGCGGCGAGCTCACCGTCACCGAGGGCGAGGTCATGGGCACCACGCGGGACCCGCTGAACGCCAACCTCGGCGAGGTGCTGCTCACGGACGCCCCGGTCGAGCCCGGGTCGTCCGGGTCGGCGGCGCTGGACGACCAGGGCCGGGTGATCGGCGTCGTCTATGCCAAGACGGCCGACGACAACAGCCTGCTGGTGCCGCTGTCGACCCTCCAGGACATGCTGGCCGACGACACGGCGTTCACGCCGGCCAAGGGCTGCTGAGCGGGCTGCTCAGCGGGCCGCGCCGATGCGGAGCTCCAGGGAGTCCACGCGTGCGGAGATCACCTCGGACGCCGCCAGGCGGGCGTTGACCTGACCCAGCACCGCGTCGAGCCCGGCCCGGTCGAGGCCCGGGTCCAGGGCGAGCACCACGGCGACCTCGGCCTTGCGGCCGGGCTCGGCGTGCGCCCGCACGACGTGCTGCACGGGTGCGGCGGCGACCGCCACCTCGGACGCGACCTCGGGGTCGACGGCGAGCCCGTCCTCGTGCGGCACCAGGGCGGGCTGCCAGGGCTTGCCCTGCGCCAGCGCCCACACGGCCGGGCGCGGGACCAGCGCCGTCACCGGCCCGGCGGGGTCCACGACGATCAGCGCCCAGTTCTCGTTGACGGCCGACAGGGCGGCGCGGGCCGCCTCGACCGGGACCGGCCGGGCGTCGGCACGCCACGCCTGCATGGTCGCCACGGAGGTGAAGACCGGCAGGGCGCGGCGGCCGTCCGGGGCCTCCAGGGCCACGACGCCGGAGGACGCCTCCTTGTCGACGGTCAGCCCGTCCGGGTTCTGCTCGACGGCGCCGGCCTCGGCCAGCACCGGCACGAGCACGCGGGTCTCGGCCAGCCGGGCGACGACGTCGCGCAGCGGGACCGTCCCGGTCGAGTGGCCCTCCAGCAGGCGGGTCAGCTCGGCGTCGGCCGAGCCGTCGTCGCCCGCGAACTGGCTGGACGGCTGGATGGACTTCACTCGGCGGCCCCCGGCCGCCCCGCGACGTCGAGCGCCTCGGGGAGCGTGAAGGCGCCCGCGTACAGGGCCTTGCCGACCACGGCGCCCTCGATGGTGCCCAGGGCGCGCAGCGCCCGCAGGTCGTCGAGCGAGGAGATGCCGCCCGAGGCGACGACGTGCGCGGGGGTGCGCGCGGCGACGTCGGACAGGAGGTCGACGTTGGGGCCGCGCAGCGTGCCGTCCTTGGTCACGTCGGTGACCACGTAGCGGGCGCAGCCGGCCTCGTCGAGGCGGCCGAGGACCTCCCAGAGGTCGCCGCCCTCCTTGGTCCAGCCGCGCGCGGCGAGGGTGGTGCCGCGCACGTCGAGGCCGACGGCGACGCGGTCGCCGTGCTCGGCGATGACCTTGGCCGTCCAGGCCGGGTCCTCCAGGGCGGCGGTGCCGAGGTTGACGCGGCGGGCGCCGGTGGCCAGCGCGCGCTCCAGCGACTCGTCGTCGCGGATGCCGCCCGACAGCTCGACCTGCACGTCCAGCTCACCGACCACCCGGGCGAGCAGCTCGGCGTTGGACCCGCGCCCGAAGGCGGCGTCGAGGTCCACGAGGTGGACCCACTCTGCGCCGCCGGACTGCCAGTCCAGGGCGGCGGTCAGCGGGTCCCCGTACGAGGTCTCCGAGCCGGCCTCCCCCTGGACGAGGCGGACGGCCTGGCCGTCGGCCACGTCGACGGCGGGCAGCAGCACGAGTCGGTCGGTCATGTCTCTCCAAGTCTGAGTTTCTGTCTGCGTCGGGTGCTGGGTATCG
Organism: Promicromonospora sp. NPDC090134; assembly: GCF_044746965.1. Taxonomy (NCBI): domain Bacteria; kingdom Bacillati; phylum Actinomycetota; class Actinomycetes; order Micrococcales; family Promicromonosporaceae; genus Promicromonospora; species Promicromonospora sp. NPDC090134. The sequence continues at coordinate 82,011 of NZ_JBIVCZ010000010.1, forward strand.
GTGGGCTGAGCGGTGTCTGCGCAACCCATACCCAGCACCCGACGGGTGGGGCTAGGCGAGGGAGGTGAGCCAGTTCTCCAGGAGCTGGGCTCCCGCGTCGCCGGACTTCTCGGGGTGGAACTGCGTCGCCGCCAGGGGCCCGTCCTCGACCGCCGCGACGAACCGGCCGCCGTGGTCGGCCCAGGTGACCCTCGGGGGCGTGAACCGGCCCACCGCGTTCTCGTCGTACCCCTTGGTAAACGTCTGGGCTGCGTACGAGTGCACGAAGTAGAAGCGCTCGTCGGCGATCCCGGCAAAGAGGGCGGAGCCCTCCGGCGCCTCGACCGGCGACCAGCCCATGTGGGGCACCACGTCGGCGTGCAGCCGCTCGACGACGCCGGGCCACTCGCCAATGCCGTCGGTGCGCTCGCCGTGCTCCACCCCGGCGTCGAACATGACCTGCATGCCCACGCAGATGCCGAGCACGGGACGGTTGCCGGCCAGGCGCCGGCCGACGACCTCGTGGCCGCGCACCGCCGTCAGACCCGCCATGCAGGCGGCGAACGCGCCGACGCCGGGCACGACCAGGCCGTCCGCGTCCTGCGCGAGGGCCCGGTCCGCGGTCAGCGTCACCTCGGCGCCCACCCGCTCCAGGGCCCGGACGGCGGACCGGACGTTGCCGAAGCCGTAGTCGAGGACGACGACGCGCGCGCCCACGGTCAGATCCCGTCCTTGCTGTCCGGACCCGTCTCGCCCTTGCCCATGCTCTTACGGGCCTTGCGTGCGGCGGCGGTCAGCATCCGCATCGCCTTGAACTTGCTGATCGAGTCCGAGCCGACGACGCCCTCGATGTCGGCCACGGCCGTAGCACCGGTCAGCAGGTCGACGACGTTCTCGGGCGCACCGCCCAGCACGAGCCCCGGCGCGAGCTCGTCGCCGCGGACGCCGTCGGCGAACCGGACCGCCGTCATCTGCTCGCCCGTGCGGGTGACCAGCACGAGCGGGACACCCCGCACGAGCTGCGAGATCGCCGCGGCGGCCTGCTCGGGCGCGTCGCCCGACCGGTCCCGCAGCACGCCGACCGCGCCGACCGAGGTCGGCACCGCGTCCAGGTCGAGCTGGGCCAGGGAGCTGGCCGCCGCGAGCGGCTCGGCGCCGGCGATCTGGGTGATGATCGCGGCGAACTCGGGCTCCCCGGTGCCGGTCAGGGAGGACAGGTCGTCGGGGATCTCGAGGTTGTCGAGGTCGAAGTCGGGCAGGTCGTCGCCGGCCGGCGTGCTGCTGTCGGACCCGTCGTTCGCGGGCCTGGGGCTTTCGGACATGGCTGCTAGAGCGCACCCTTCGTGGACGGGATGCCGTCGACGCGGGGGTCGACGGCCACGGCGGCGCGTAGCGCACGCGCCAGCGCCTTGAACTGAGCTTCGACGATGTGGTGGGGGTCGCGTCCGGAAAGCACGCGCACGTGGAGGCAGATGCCCGCGTGGTGCGCGATGGACTCCAGCACGTGCCGCGTCAGCGACCCCGTGAAGTGACCGCCGATGAGGTGGTACTCCTGGCCCGCGGGCTCGCCCTCGTGCACCAGGTACGGCCGGCCGGAGACGTCCACGACCGCCTGGGCGAGCGCCTCGTCGAGCGGCACGAGCGCGTCGCCGAACCGGGAGATGCCGGCCTTGTCGCCGAGCGCCAGGCGCAGCGCCTCGCCGATGCTGATCGCGACGTCCTCCACCGTGTGGTGGGCGTCGATGTGGGTGTCGCCGGTCGCCTGCACGGTGAGGTCGATCAGCGAGTGCTTGCCGAGCGCCGTCAGCATGTGGTCGTAGAACGGCACGCTCGTGCTGATGTCGGTGCGCCCGGTGCCGTCGAGGTCGAGCTCGACCAGCACCTTCGACTCGGACGTGGCGCGCTCCACGCGGGCTGTCCTGCTCATGCCTGTTCCTCCCCCTGCTCCCGCAGTACCTCGGTGAGCGCCGCGCGGAACGCGGCCATCTCGGACGACGTGCCGATCGACACCCGCAGCCAGCCGTCCGGGCCGGTCTCGCGGATGAGGACCCCGCGGTCCAGCAGACCCTGCCACACGGCGTGCCGGTCGCCGAACGTGCCGAACAGCACGAAGTTGGCGTCGGTGTCCGCGACGTCGAACGGGAGGCCGTCGGGGAGCCGCTGCTCGCGCAGCCAGGCGACCGTGGCGTCCCGTTCGGCGCGCAGCGTGGCGACCTGTGCCATCAGCGACTCGCGGTGGCGCAGCGCAGCGCCGGCGGCGGCCTGCGTGATGGCGCTCAGGTGGTACGGCAGGCGCACGATCCGCAGGGCGTTCACGAAGTCGGGCGACGCGACCAGGTAGCCGAGCCGCGCACCGGCCGCGGCGAACGCCTTGGACATCGTGCGCGAGACGGCCAGGTTCGGGTACCGCTCCAGCAGCGCGACCGCCGACGGCGTCCCGGGGCGCCGGAACTCCGCGTAGGCCTCGTCGACCACGACGACCGGGCGCGCGCCGTCGAGGTCGACACCGAGCGCCGCCTCGCAGATCGCCTCGACGGTGGCCGTCGGCAGCGCCGTGCCGGTCGGGTTGTTCGGGCTGGCCAGCAGAATCACCGACGGGCGCACCTCGCGGATCTTCGCGGCGGCGTGCGCCGGGTCGAGCGTGAAGTCGTCCTCGCGACGGCCGACCACCCAGGTGGTGTGCGTGTCGCGCGCGTACTCCGGGTACATCGAGTACGTGGGCGCGAACGACAGCGCGGTGCGGCCCGGGCCGCCGAAGGCCTGCAGCACGTGCAGCATGACCTCGTTGGACCCGTTGGCCGCCCAGACGTCGCAGTGGTCGAGGCGCACCCCCGTCTCCAGGGTGAGGTAGTCCGCCAGGTCCTGGCGCAGGACCGTGGCGTCCCGGTCCGGGTAGCGGTTCATCCCGCGGGCGGCGCGGGCCACGTCCTCGGCGATGGTCGCGACCACGTCCTCGCTGGGCGGGTACGGGTTCTCGTTGACGTTCAGCAGCACCGGGACGTCGAGCTGCGGCGCGCCGTACGGCTCCTCGTCCGCCAGCTCCGGGCGCAGCGGCAGCCGCACCGAGGACGCCGTGGCGCTGCCCCCCGCGCCCTGCTGGTCGACGGTGTTGGTCATCACCGCACCAGTCTACGAACCGCACGACGCGGACCCGGCACCCGTCCGCCCACCGGGCGGGTGGCGCTGGTCACCGCACGCCCAGCACGAACGGGTACACCGCCGCCGCGCCGGCCTGGCGCAGCAGCCGGGACGCCACCGTGAGGGTCCAGCCCGAGTCGGTGTAGTCGTCCACGAGCAGCACGGACCGGCCCGGCAGACCCCGCAGCGCACCCTCGCCGAGCTGGAGCTGCAGGCGCCGGGCCACGCCGGCGAGCCGCATCGCGGAGTTCACGTCGTGCCGGCCCGGCTCCTCCTGCCCCGCGACCGGGCCGACGGCACCGATCATCGGCACGCCCAGGTACTTGGCCAACCCGGTGGCCAGGTGGAAGGAGAGCTGGGGCCGCCGGATCGAACGGACCGCAACGACGGCCTCGATCACGAGCGGGCCGGGCTCGGCCCCGCCCGGGGCGTCGCCGCCGTCGGCCTCGCCGTTCTCCACGGGCAGGCGCAGCGCGGGCCACTCGTCCAGGACTCGTGCGGCGGCCCGGCGCAGCGGCACGGGCAGCTCGGCGTCGTTCGCGTTCGGGGCGAGCAGGTCCCGCAGCGGTCCGGACCAGCCGAGGCCGTCGAGCCGCGCGACGGCCCGGCCGGGCTCAGGGAGCTCGGCGGGCGGGATCTTGCCCTTGAGGTCCAGACCGATCGAGGCCAGGCCCGTGGGCCACATCTTGCGGGGCTCGACCTCCATGCCCGGACGGTCCATCTCGGCCCGCGCGGCGGCGACGGCCTCGGCGTCGGGCGCCTCGGGCAGCGCCATGGTGCCGCAGCGGTCGCAGCGCCCGCACTCCCAGCCCGGGGTCAGGTCGGGGTCGTCGAGCTGGGCGCGCAGGTAGGCCATGCGGCAGCCCGGGGTGTTCACGTAGTCGACCATCGCCTGCTGCTCGGCGGCCCGGGTCGCCGCGACGCGCGCGTACCGTTCGGCGTCGTACGACCAGGGCTGCCCGGTCGCCTCCCAGCCGCCCTTCACCCGCCGGACCGCGCCGTCGACGTCCAGCACCTTGAGCATGGTCTCCAGGCGGGAACGGCGCAGGTCCACCTGTGTCTCCAGCACGGCCGTGGACATGGTGCCGCCGCCGGCCAGGGCGTCGAGCGTGGCCCGCACCTGTCCCTCGGCGGGGAACGCCTGCTCGCCGAACCACTCCCAGATCGCCTTGTCCTCGGTGCCGGGCAGCAGCACCACCAGCGCCTGGTCGACGCCACGGCCCGCGCGGCCCACCTGCTGGTAGTACGCGATGGGCGACGACGGCGCGCCGAGGTGCACCACGAACGCCAGGTCCGGCTTGTCGAAGCCCATGCCCAGCGCGGACGTCGCGACGAGCGCCTTGACGTCGTCGTTCTTGAGGTCGGCCTCGAGCTGCTCGCGCTGCGCCGGCTCGGTGCGGCCGGTGTACGCGGCCACCGCGAGGCCGTAGCCGCGCAGCTGCTCGGCCACCTGCTCCGCGGCCGAGACCGTGAGGCAGTAGACGATGCCCGACCCCTCGATGTCCTGCAGCGCCTCGGCCAGCCAGGCCACCCGGGTGGGCTGGTCGCCGAGCTCGAGGACCGCCAGGTGCAGCGACTCGCGGTCGAGCCCGCCCCGGAGCACCAGCACGTCCTCGCCGGCGTCCGCGTCGCCGTGCACGGCGAGCTGCTCGGCCACGTCGGCCGTGACGCGCTCGTTCGCGGTCGCCGTGGTGGCCAGCACGGGGATGCCAGCGGGCAGGTCGGCCAGGAGCGTGCGGATGCGCCGGTAGTCGGGGCGGAAGTCGTGGCCCCAGTCCGAGATGCAGTGCGCCTCGTCGATGACCACCAGGCCGGCGTCGGCCGCCAGGCGCGGCAGCACCTCGTCGCGGAAGCCGGGGTTGTTCAGGCGCTCCGGCGAGCACAGCAGCACGTCGACCTCGCCGCGCGCGATCGAGGCGTGCACCTCGTCCCACTCGGTCATGTTGGCCGAGTTGATCGTCACGGCCCGGATGCCCGCGCGCGAGGCGGCGGCGATCTGGTCGCGCATGAGCGCCAGCAGCGGCGAGACGATCACGGTGGGGCCGGCACCCCGGGCCCGGAGCAGGCGGGTCGCCACGAAGTACACGGCCGACTTGCCCCACCCGGTGCGCTGCACCACGAGCGCCCGCCGGTGGAACGCCGCGAGCGCCTCGATCGCCGTCCACTGGTCGTCGCGCAGCCGCGCGTCGTCGCGGCCCACCAGCTCGCGCAGCGCGGCCTCTGCCTCCTCGCGCAGCGAGGCGCCGGGCGAGGCGGCCGGGACCGCGCGGGCGGCCGGGGCGGCCTCCGCGGCATCGGCCTCGTCCACAACCGGTGCGTGCTCGCCCGGCTCCGCCGCCTCCGGCGCGGCCACGTCCGGCTCGGCGGGCGGCCACCGGCGGACGGGCGCCGCGGCCGCGACGCCGCCGTCGGGCAGCAGGCCCCGCAGCATCTGCAGCTTCGCCGCCTGTGCCTCCGGGGTGTTGCGTGCCGACGGGGGCAGCCCCGGGTCACCGATGTCGGTCAGGTGGGCGTCGTCGGGCGGCTCCTCCATGGCGAAGGGGAGGTCTGCGAAGGGGTCCTTGGTCACGTCATCGATCCTAGGAGCAGCCACCGACACCGCGAGCCGGTTATCCACAGCCGCCGCGCTCGGCACACTATTCGACCGACGATCCCGACGTCGTCTCCGCGCGCGCCGCCGCGTCGTCCGGCATCCCCGTCGAACCCACCGACGCCGCGAGCGACGCGAGCAGCGCCAGCCGCTCGCCGCTCGGCGAGTCCGGGGCGGCGTGCAGCAGCACGACCATCTGCCGGTCGGTGCCCGTGATCGACAGCTTCTCCATGTCGAGCTCCAGCTCCCCGACCTGGGGGTGCAGCATGCGCGTGACGTGCGGCCTCCCGAGGTTCACGTCGTGCCGCGCCCAGAGCGTGCGGAACCGCTCCGAGGCGAGCGAGAGCTCCCCGACGAGCCGTTCGGGGCGCTCGTCGTCCGTGTCCGTGCCGACCGCCTCGCGGAACCGGGCGACGATCTTGGGCGCCACGTCGGGCCAGTCCGGGTGCATCGCCTGCTCGGCGGGGTCGAGGAACAGGTCGCGGAGCCGGTTGCGGCCCACCCGGAGGGTGGGCGACAGGGCCTCCGCGAGCCGGTTCACCGCGAGCACGTCGAAGTAGCGCCCCTCGACGTACCCCGGGATGCCCACCCGCTCCAGGAGCCGCAGCGTCCCGGCGGGCACCACCTCGCGGCGCGGCCGACGACGCCGCCTGCGCGGCGCGGGTGCCGCCAGGTCCAGCAGGTGCCGCGTGGCCGGTTCGTCCAGGAGCAGCACGCGGGCCAGCGACTCCAGCACCTGCGCCGACGGGTTGCGGTCGCGGCCCTGCTCCAGCCGCAGGTAGTAGTCGGCGCTGATGCCCGCGAGCAGCGCCACCTCCTCGCGGCGCAGGCCCGCCACGCGCCGCACGCCGCCCTCCGGCAGCCCGACGTCGGCGGGCCGCACCAGCTCGCGGCGCGCCCGCAAGTACTCGCTCAGCTGGGTCTCCCTGCTCATGCCCACCACCGTAGGCCGGGCGGCACGCGCGTGCCTGGTCCCCGTACTCCCAGGATCGTCCGGGCACTGCCTGTCCGCGCCGGGCCGCCGCACGGTGGAGCCATGAGCACACAGACACTCCCCGGCGGCACCTTCACGCTCGCCGACCACCTGACCCTCAACCGCGTCGGCTACGGCGCCATGCAGCTCGCCGGCCCCGGTGTCTTCGGCCCGCCCGCAGACCGCGCGGCGGCCGTCGCCGTCCTGCGCGAGGCCGTCGCGCTCGGCGTCAACCACATCGACACCGCCGACTTCTACGGCCCGCACGTCACCAACGAGATCATCCGCGAGGCCCTGCACCCCTACGCGGCGGACCTGCACATCGTCACCAAGGTGGGCGCCGTGCGCGACGCCGAGGGGCACTGGGTGTTCCGCCGCGAGCCGGACGAGCTCCGGCGTCAGGTCGAGCAGAACCTCGAGCACCTCGGCCTGGACCGGCTCGACGTCGTGAACCTGCGCGTCGGCGGGTTCGAGGCCCCGGAGCCCGGGTCGCTGGCGCCGCAGTTCGCCGCCCTGGCCGCGATGCGGGACGAGGGCCTGATCAGCCACCTGGGCGTCAGCACCGTCACGGCGGAGCAGGTCGCCGAGGCGCAGACGATCGCGCCGGTCGTGGGCGTGCAGAACATGTACAACATTGCCAACCGGCACGACGACGCGCTGATCGACTCGCTGGCCGAGCAGGGCATCGCCTACGTGCCGTACTTCCCGCTCGGCGGCTTCTCGCCGCTCCAGTCGGCGGAGCTGAACGCCGTGGCGGCCCGGCTGGGCAGCACCCCGGCCGCCGTCGCGCAGGCCTGGCTGCTGCAGCGCTCGCCGAACATCCTGCTGATCCCCGGGACGTCGTCGGTGGCCCACCTGCGCGAGAACGTCGCGGCGGCCGGGCTCCCGCTGCCCGCCGACGAGGTGGCCGTGCTGGACGCGATCGGCGCCTGACACCCGCGCCCGGACGGCGCACGGACGGCGCCGGGCGGGCGGACCCCCAGGTCCGCCCGCCCGGCGCCGTCGTCCCTACCGGCCCTGCAGGGCCTTGACGTTGTCGGCGAAGGTCCAGCCGCGCGACCCGTCCCAGTTGATGGACCACGTCATGAGGCCCTTGAGCGCCCCGTTGTACGAGCCGTACGCCTGCGAGACGAGCGCGGGCGCCATGTACCCGCCGCCCGCGCCCTGCTGGGCGGGCAGCCCGGGCACCTGCTTCTCGTACGGCACGCGGATCGTGGTGCCCTGGATGACGAGCCCGTCGTCGAGGCAGTCGGTCTGGGCCTGGAAGCCGGCCACGGTCCCGGCCGCGTACGAGTTGCCGGAGCAGTCGTACATCGAGCCGTTGTAGTACTGCATGTTGAGCCACCAGAGGCGCCCGTTGTCGGCGTACTTCTTGATGATCGGCAGGTAGGAGCCCCAGATCGAGCCGTAGGTGACGCTGCCGCCGGTCACGTACGCGGTCTCGGGCGCCATCGTCAGGCCGAACCCGGCCGGCATCCCGGCGAGCACCCCGTCGATGATCCGGATGAGGTTGGCCTGCGACGTCGAGAGCTGCGTGATGGAGCCGCTGCCCGTCAGGCCCGTCTCGATGTCGATGTCGATGCCGTCGAAGTTGTACTCCCGCAGGATCGGCACGATGGTGGCGACGAACCGGTCGGCCACGGCCTGGGAGGACAGGTCGATACCCGCGGTGGCGCCGCCGATCGACATCAGGATCGTCAGGCCGGCCTCCTTGGCGGCGCACATCTCCTCGGGGCTGGGCACCTGGACGCCGGAGTCCATGCCGTCCTCCCACAGCACCGTTCCGTCGGAGCGGATCACCGGGAACGCCAGGGTGGCCACGTTGTAGCCGTGCTGCGTGATGCGCGAGTCGGTGACCGGGATCCAGCCGAGGCCGGGGTGCACGCCGTTGCTCGCGCCGTCCCAGTTCTCCCAGTAGCCCTGCAGCACCTTGCCCGACGGGCGCGGGCGCTGGCTGCAGTCCGTCGGCGTCGGCTCGGGGTCGGGCGTCGGGTCGGTGGGGTCGGGCGTGGGGTCGGGCGTGGGATCGGTCGGGTCAGGGTCGGGCTGCGTGGCGCACGCGCCGTCGTCCGACCAGAGGCTGGGCGTGGTGTCCGGGCTCCAGCCCGCGCCCACGTACGCGGTGTGCGCCACGAGGGCCGTGTAGGCCCGGCCGCGGTGCGTCACGTGCGCGCCGGCGGCATAGGAGCTGCCCTCCGCCCAGGCGGACGCCGCGCAGTCGGCGGCCGCGGCCTGGGCCACCGGCCCGGCCTGCGCGACGACGACCGGTATGGCGAGTCCGGTGACCAGCAGGGCGGTGACTCCCGCCGCCAGGAACGATGTACGCCGTCTCATGGCACTCCTCAGGACCGTGGTGTGTCGCCGTGGCATTTGTCAGGAACGCTAGCCAAATGCCGGACCCCCGGGAATACGGGGAACCCACACCCCGACCACACGGCGACGCCGGGCACTCACCCGCCCCGACCTAGACTCGCGGCGTGATCCGACTCAACCCCGAGCAGCTCGTCTTCGTCACCGAGCGCCACCTCGCGACCCTCACCACCCTGCGCCCCGACGGGACGCCGCACGTGGTCCCGGTGGCCTTCACCTGGGACGCCGACGCCGGGGTCGCGCGCATCACCACGAACCGCGCGTCGTTCAAGGCGCGCCACTCCGCCCCGGGGCCCGACGGCGGGGAGCCCCGCGCCGCCCTGTGCCAGGTCTCCGGCGGCCGGTGGATCACGCTGGAGGGCACGATCGCCGTCAGCGAGGACGAGGCCGAGATCGCCGACGCCGTCGCCCGCTACGCGCGCCGCTACCGCGAGCTGGGGCCGAACCCGGAGCGCATCGTGCTGCGCGTGACGGTCGACAAGGTGATGGCGTCGACGTACATGGCGTCCTGACGCTCAGCCGACGACCGCTGCCACCTCGCCCGCCGGCATCAGCACGCTGACGCGGTCGCCGCGCACGAGCTGGCGGCCGCGGCGCGTCTCGACCTCGCCGTTGACCCGCACCTCGCCGTCGGCGATCAGGTCGCGGGCCTGCGCGCCGTCCTCGGCGAGGTCGGCGAGCTTCAGGAACTGACCCAGGCGGATGACGTCGTCACGGATCGGGACCTCGGGGACGTTCGACTCAGAGTTGGACACCACATCATTGTCTCCCGCCTGCCGCCATAGACTGGCCGGGTGATCCAACGTATCGACCTGCGCGGCCGGTCCCTGGGCCGCCGCGCCCTCCTCGACGTCCTGCCCAGAGCCGAGGTCGGGGTGGACGAGGCCGTCCATGTGGTCGAGCCCCTGCTGCGCCAGGTCCGGGAGGGCGGCGCGGCCGCCCTGCGCGAGATCGCGCTGCGGTTCGACGGGATCGCGCCCGAGCACCTGCGGGTCCCCGCGTCCGCCCTGGCCGACGCGCTCGACAGCATTACCCCGCTGGTCCGCGCCGGCCTGGAGGAGTCGATCCGCCGCGTGCGCCGGGTGCACGCGGAGCAGCTTCCGGCCAACCACGTGACGGAGCTCGCGCCGGGCGCCGTCGTGCGGCAGCGCTGGATCCCCGTGCAGCGGGTCGGCCTGTACGCGCCGGGCGGCCTGGCCGTATACCCGTCGTCGGTGGTGATGAACGTCGTCGCCGCGCAGGAGGCGGGCGTGCCCGGCCTGGCCGTGGCGTCCCCGCCCCAGAAAGACAACGGGGGCCTGCCCCACCCGACCATCCTCGCGGCCTGCGCCCTGCTCGGCGTCGACGAGGTCTACGCCGTGGGCGGCGCGCAGGCGGTCGCGATGTTCGCGTACGGCGCCGCGGGCAGCACGGAGCAGGACGGCACGACCCTGTGCGAGCCCGTGGATGTCATCACCGGCCCGGGCAATGTGTACGTCGCCGCGGCCAAGCGGCTGGTGCGCGGCGTCGTGGGCATCGACGCCGAGGCCGGGCCCACGGAGATCGCCGTCCTCGCCGACGGCACCGCCGACGCCGGGCACGTGGCCCTCGACCTCATCAGCCAGGCCGAGCACGACCCCATGGCGGCGTCCGTGCTGGTCACCGACTCGGTGGAGCTCGCCTCCGCCGTCGAGGCGCGGGTCCAGGACCTCGCGTCGGCCACCAAGCACGCCACTCGCGTGGCGCGTGCCCTGGACGGCCCGCAGTCGGCGATCGTCCTGGTGGACGACATCGACGCGGGGCTCGCCGTGGTGAACGCGTACGGCGCGGAGCACCTGGAGATCCAGACGGCTGACGCCGCCCGGGTGGCGTCGCGCGTACACAGCGCGGGCGCGATCTTCGTGGGCCCGTGGTCGCCGGTGTCGCTGGGTGACTACATGGCCGGGTCCAACCACGTGCTGCCGACCGGCGGCACCGCGCACTTCGCGAGCGGCCTGGGCGTGCACGCCTTCCTCAAGTCGGTGCAGCAGATCGAGTACACGCGCGACGCGCTCGAGGAGCTCGCCGACCGCATCGTGGCCGTGGCCAACGACGAGGACCTGCCCGCGCACGGCGAGGCCGTGCGCGGACGGTTCCACTAGCTCGTCAGGTCAGGCCCCCGGGCGCGGCGCGCGCAGGTGCGCGCGCTGCGCCAGCTCCGACTCGGCCACCAGCTCCAGCATCGGCTTGCCCGGGGCGCACATCATGGTCACCACGAACTCGGTCCGGGCGTCGTCCAGGGCGTTGCCGTCCTGGTAGTGGATGACGTCGCCGCCCGGCTCCCAGAACGTCCCGCCGGCCTCGACGACCCGCTCGGGCTCGCCCTCCAGCTCGAACCGGACCGCGCCCTGGATGACGTACCCGAAGGCGGGCCCGGAGTGCCGGTGCGGCGGGGTGCCCGCGTCGCCCGGCTCCCACTGGACGTGCACGGTCATCGCCGAGGCGCCCTCGGGGATCGTGATCGGCGACGCGTCCTGCAGCATCGTGGCCGCCGTCATCCAGCTCGCCACCGGCCCGGAGTGCTCGCCGGCCTGGTGCAGGTGCTCCGCGTGGTTCTCAGTCATGGTGCTGCGCCTTTCGTCGTGTTCGTCTCGACGTCTCGACCGCGCACCCTCCTGATCTGTGACTGGGTGAATCCTGTACAGAAGCATTGACATGGCACCAGGCGGTAAGCGAGGAATGTCGCACACCTGCACGTTGCTCGTTCCATCGCTGCCGTACCGAGGGAGCCTCCATGTCATACAGGTCCAGAACGCCCCTGCTCGCCGTGGCCGCGGTCACGGCACTGGCGGCGGCGTTCACGCCCGCGGCCGCCGCCGTGGTCCCCTCCGCCCCACCGTCCGCCGACAAGGTCGACCCCCGGGACGCCCTGGCCGAGAACCTCGTGCCGGCGGAGACCACCCCGCAGGCCGGGGTCGAGCGGGACGCGGGCATCCAGAAGTTCGCCCTCGGCCGCGGCAAGGCGGAGCGCACCTACCTCATCCGGCTGGCCGACGCCGCCGTGCCCACCTACGCCGGTGGCGTCGAGGGGCTGGCCGCCACGGCACCCCGCGCGGGCCGGACGCTCGACCCGTCGACCACCCGGGTGCGCGAGTACACGGAGTTCCTCGAGGCGGAGCAGGACGACTTCGTCACCCGCATGGAGCGGAAGGTCGGCCACGACGTCGAGGTGCCGTTCACGTACCAGTTCGCCGCCAACGGCCTGTCCGCCGTCCTGACGCCGCAGGAGGCCGCGGAGGTCGCCAAGGACCCCGCCGTCGCGCACATCGCGCTCGACAAGGAGCACGAGCTGCACACGGACGCCGGTCCGGCCTGGAGCAACGCCGACGCGCTGTGGAACGCCGTCGAGGAGCTCGACCTGCCGGAGGACTACAAGGGCGAGGGTGTCGTGATCGGCACCATCGACACGGGCATCCACCCCTCCAGCCCCTCGTTCGCCGAGACCGGCGACGACGGCTACACCCACACCAACCCGCTCGGCGCGGGCAACTACCTGGGCGTCTGCGACCCGGCGAACACCGACCAGTACGACCCCGACTTCCCCTGCAACGGCAAGCTCATCGGCGCCTACGGGTTCCTGAGCGCCGCCGACCGCAGCGCGCTGGACGAGGACGGGCACGGTTCGCACACGGCCTCCACCTCGGGCGGCAACGTGGTCGACGACGTGACGCCGACGGCGCCGGAGGGCACGAACCCGCCGACGTTCGACGTCTCGGGCGTGGCCCCGCACGCGAACGTCATCAGCTACCGCGGCTGCTGCACCACCGCGGGCCTGACGGCCTCGATCGACCAGGCCATCGCCGACGGTGTCGACGTCATCAACTACTCGATCGGCTCCTCGTCGCCGTCGGACCTGTGGAACGACTTCGACGCGCTCGGGTTCCTCAACGCGCGCGCCGCGGGCATCTTCGTCGCCACCTCCAACGGCAACGACGGCCCCGGGTTCGCCACGATGGGCTCCCCGGCCGACGCACCGTGGATCACGTCGGTGGGCGCCTCGACGCACAACCGGCACATGCTCAACGCCCTGGGCGACCTGACCAGCAGCGCGGGCGACCTGGCCGACCTCACCGGCAAGTCCCTGACCGGGTCGCTGCCCGCGACCGGGATCATCGACGCGGGATCCGTGGGCGACCCGCAGTGCACCACGACCACGGGCCACGAGGCGGACTACGCCGACAAGATCGTGGTCTGCGCCCGTGGCGGCAACGGCCGCGTGGAGAAGTCCTCCAACGTCGCGGCGCAGGGCGCCACCGGCTTCGTGCTGACGAACGACGAGGTCAACGGCGGGTCGCTGCTCGGTGACGCGTTCGCCGTCCCGGGTGTCGCCATCAGCTACGCCGACGGCGAGACCCTGCGGGCCTGGCTGGCGGAGGGCTCGGACCACACCGGCACGATCGCCGGCACCACGTTCATCACGGACGACGCGCTGGGCGACACCATGTCCAGCTTCTCCTCGCGCGGCCCCAACCGGGCCGTCGACACGATCGTGCCGTCCATCACCGCCCCGGGCGTCGACATCCTCGCCGCCTACGGCGTCGCCGACGGCGCGTACGACCACGTCGAGTACGGCATCATCTCGGGCACCTCGATGTCGAGCCCGCACGTGGCCGGCGCGGGTGCCCTGCTCACACAGGCGCGGCCGGAGTGGACCCCGGCGCAGCAGCAGTCGGCACTCATGACCACGGCGCGCACCACCGTCAAGGACTTCGACGGCTCGCCCGCCACGCCGTACGAGCAGGGCAGCGGGCACATGGACATCGGGGCCGCCGTCCAGGCGGGCCTGCTGTTCGACGAGACCGGCGCGAACTACCTGGCCGCCGACCCGGAGCAGGGCGGCGACCCGAGCACGCTCAACCTGCCGTCCTTCGCCGACACCCAGTGCCTCGCCACCTGCTCCTGGGAGCGGACGGCGGTCGCGCCGCCGTCGGCCCCGGCCGGCGTCACGTGGACGGCGTCGGTGGAGTCCGACGACGCCCTGACCCTGTCGGTGGACCTGTCGGCGGACACCGTGTCCCCCGGCGACTCGCTCGGCATCTCGGTCACCGCGGACGTCGACGGCGCCCCTGACGGCGAGACCCTGTTCGGGCGCATCACGCTCACCCCGAGCAACGAGGACCTGCCCGCGGTGACCCTGCCGGTCGCCGTCGTCCCGTCCGGCGCGATCCTGCCGAGCGAGATCGACGTCACCACGCGCCGGGACACCGGCTCGCAGGCCGTGACCGGCCTGAAGTCCATCGCGGTCAGCGACTTCACCGGCTCGGTGAAGGGTCTCGTCGAGGCGGACCTGCACGAGGGTTCGCTCAGCCAGGACCCGACCAACGCCGACGCGTTCGACGACCTGAGCCAGGTCGAGGTCACCACGCTGGAGGTGCCCGACGGCGCCGCGCGGCTCGTGGCCGAGATCACCGCCGCCGAGGCGCCGGACCTCGACATGTTCGTCGGCACCGGTGACACGCCGAGCCCGGCGACCCAGGTCTGCGCGTCCACGACGTCGTCCGCCGCCGAGGCGTGCGACATCCCGGACCCGGAGTCCGGGACGTGGTGGGTGCTGGTGCAGAACTGGACCGGCACCGGCGACCAGCCGGACGCGCACACGCTGGCGACCGCCGTCGTCCCGACCGAGGACCTCGGCAACGCCGGGGTGGCCGGACCCGACGGCGAGGTGCCGGTGGGCGAGCCGTACGACGTGCGGCTGCACTGGGACCTGCCCACGGCCGACGAGGGTGACCTGTACTTCGGCACCGCGGTGCTCGGCACGTCGCCCGACAGCCCGGGCGACATCGGCGAGATCCCGGTCCGCATCTCCCGAGTCGCCGACGACGTGACCAAGACGGCCTCGGTCGACGCCGCCGGGATCGGCGACACCATCGGGTACGACATCACCGTCCAGCCCAACGTGACCCCCGACGACCTCACCTACACGATCACGGACACGGTGCCGGACGGGCTGAGCATCGACGAGGCGTCGGTGACCGGTGACGGCGTCGTCGACGGGCAGACCATCACCTGGGAGGTCGAACTGCCCACCCAGGTGGGCGCGGTGGGCTCGTACGTGGCGTCGACGCCGGCGGACAGCCCGCAGTGTGCGGCGTGGGCCGGGTTCCTGGACCTCGGCACGGTCGGCGTCGGGTTCAGCACGCTCGACGGCGACAGCGCGGCCGTGAACGCGTTCTCGAACATCGGGCCGTTCCCGCACTACGGCGACCAGTCGCCGGGCCTCATCGTCTCCGACGACGGCCTGGTCACGATCGCGGGCGGCTACATCGGCAAGCCGTGGGAGCCGCAGGAGATCCCGGCCACGGACGGCCCGAACGGCGTCATCGCGCCGCTCTGGTCCGACCTGCAGCTCTCGCTCGCGAACGACCGCGGAGTACGGCTGGCGACGTCCGGCGGCGAGGTCGCGGTGGTCCAGTGGGACGACCCGTTCCCTTGGGGTGCTGACCCGGCCGACCTGTCCAACTCCGTGGGCACGTTCCAGACCTGGATCTACAACTCGGTGTCCGATGACCGGCCCGAGATCACCTTCGAGTACGGCGACGTCGGCGCGCTGCCCGACCTGGCCACGATCGGGATCGAGAACCTCGCGGGCACGGCTGGCACCGCCGTCGTGAACGCGGGCGACCCGTCGTCGGTCCTGACCGAGGGTGGCTCGATCTGCCTCGACTACGTGGCGCCGGATCTCGACCCGGTCGCCCTGTCGTACGAGGTCACGGTAGCCCCGGACGCGGTGACGGGCACGTACACCAACTCCGCCGAGCACGTCACCGACAACCCGTTCGACGAACCGGCCGTGACCGAGGTCGACGTCGACGTGACGGGTGTGCCGGACGTCCCCGCCTGGGACCGCAAGGCGATCTACACCGCTGGTGACGAAGTCCTCTACGACGGCTCCGTGTGGGTCGCGCAGTGGTGGACCAAGGGCCAGAAGCCGGGCGCCACACCGTGGGGCCCGTGGGCCAAGGTCGGGGCCGACGTCGTCTGCGGCGACGAGACCTACCAGGCCTGGACGAACTCGTGGATCTACACCGGCGGTGAGACCGTCGAGCACGAGGGCAAGCTCTGGCGGGCCAAGTACTGGACCCGCAGCCAGGAGCCGGGCATCCCGTGGGGCCCCTGGCAGAAGGTAGGCATCTGCTGATCTAGACCGCCCCGAAGGTGTCAGACGCTCAGGTCACCCTGGTGACCTGAGCGTCTGACACGTTGGGGCGGGTTTCAAGCGCCGAACAACCGCACGCTCAGCTATGGCAGCGCAGGCCTGCGTCGTGTCGGCCTCAGACGGATACTGCAAACTCCGCCTGTCCGAACGAAGCGTCCCGGCTACGTGGGCAGCCATTGCCGGGTGGATGCGAGCGCGAGAGACGAGCGTGATGTCTCAGGCCGCACACTCGCGATCGATTCAGCAAACCGCTCTAACTCGAGCTGCTCGAAGCACCGCAACGTCTGACCCAGCTCGCATGCGACGCGGCCAATGCCCACGCTACGCACACTTTGCCCGTTTTGCCCGTTTTGCTTGCTTTCTACCACGTGCTGCGAAATGCTAGGGCAGCCAGCCGTCCGGCGGACCGCAGGCCAAGCTATCCGGATACCCAAGGAGAACACTTGCAGCCCAGACCTAGAGTGCGCCCAGCTGGCGTCGCGCTCATGCTCTCCATAGCACTTGTCGTTTCCCCACTCACGACAGCCATTGCCGCTGAGCCTCAGCCTGCAGACCAAGCGTCTGCAGCAGCGTGGCAGCCAGTGACGGAGGCCGAGCAGATCATCAGCGCAAACCCGATGAACCTGGCAGCCGATGCCGTTGGTGATCCAGCAATCGCAAACCACATCGAGAGTCCCGGGTTCACGGATTCCGACCTCGGCTCCGGGCAGTTCTCGATGACCCGACTCGGCGATCCCGGGCAGAGCGTCACAGTCAATGAGGGATCGACGACGTTCGAGGGGACGAGTGCGACGTCTACGAAGGTCTTGGGCGACACGGTCGTCCAGTCAGACCCCAGTGGTGGCCGAATCGTAGAGGTAATCCGCGACTCGGCAGCACCTGAGCTCTACAAGTATAGGATCGACGTCCCCGACGGAACACAGGTCGAGGTACAAGAAGACGGCTCAATTCTGATCGGCAACGAAGTCCCAGTCGATGAAGCGACCGACTGCGAAACCGATGACGGTCAGCCCACTCCATGCACCCCTGTCGACGATCCCGAAATTGGCGAGCCCAATGATATCGAGCGAGTCATGGAGGTCAGTGGCGTAATCAGCGCACCTTGGGCCTACGACGCAGAGGGCCGCGAAGTACCTGTGAAGTACGTTGTCGGCGCGGACACAATACGCATGGAGGTTTCTCACAAGGGCGCGTACACGTATCCGATCGTCGCTGATCCTGTATGGTCCAGAGGTGGATTCCGAGTAGTTTGGGCCTACACCCCCTTGGTTCAGGTGTATATGAACAAGGCGCGCACCGCAGACTTCGCCGACGGCAAGCTGATAGTTTGCGCGGGCATCACTACAGCCGCGCTACTTGCCGGGCCCGTTGCCGCTGCAATCGTGGGTGCAGTCTGCACGGCTGCTGTCACTCTCGACAACACAGTACAGCGCAATGGATACTGCTTCTTGCTTAACGCATGGGCAACCAATAGACGCTGGGATGTCCTCATTTACAGGAACTCATGGTGCAGATAGGAGCGTAAGTTTGTCCGACCCGTTCTGGCTCGTGGCCGCCGCAGTATACGGGTTCGCCATGGCTCAGGTTCTGAGACTCCGTCTGGCCTTCGGGCTGCCCCTGCTTGCCGTCGCAGGAATCATCTACCTAGTTGCGGTCAACATCGTGAGCACTGCTGCTTCCCGTCTCGACATGAGTTCCGCGTGGGCCGTCGGGTTGTTGCTCGGATCGTTCTTCGCGATCCGTGCTAGGCGCCGTGCCGATCTGAAAACGGAACGCAACGCCTCTTAATTCAGATCGGGCGGCAAGTCATTTGACCTGCCGCCCGATCTCACGACCGCAGCGACGACATTTTATGGTGCGGTTACCGCCAACCCAGCTCAGAGAATGCGCTGGACTACGCGATCCGAGCCGGCCGCGATCACGTGGTGCTTGAAGGAGGATGGTGGCGTTTTGCCTTGGCCAACCCGGTCGACCGCTTGCTGAAGCTGGCTGCAAAGATCCTCGCCTGTGACACCTTGAGGGTCAGAAGCCGAACGTCATGAGCCGCGGCATCTCCGTGCCATGCCGGCCCGCGTCGTGCACCGCCCGCAGCACAGCGAGCTCGTGCGGCACGACCGGGTCCGGCAGCCCCACGAACGGGAACCACGCCAGGTCGGCGGCCTTGTCGAGCTCCTGGATCGACGGCGTCCCGGTCCAGCGGGTCACCTCGAACATGAAGTCGACACGCTGCTCGATCGCGGGCCCGCCCGGCTCGCCGCGGTGCAGCACGGTGAGCGGCCGGACGTCGCCGGGCGCAACCTCCACGCCGAGCTCCTCGCGGGCCTCGCGCACGGCGGCGTCGACCACCGACTCGCCCTCCTCGACGTGTCCCGCGGCCGCGCAGGCCCAGAAGCCGTCACGATATCCGGTGCCCTGCCGCAGCTGGAGCAGCACCTGGCCCTCGCGCCGGAAGTAGAGGTAGGCGGCGGGCACGAGTGTGAACCGCTCGTGGTCGCGCTCGTCGTAACGGTCTGTCTCGGTCGGCGCCGCGTCGGGGGCCTCGGTCACGAGAGGCAGCCCTGGCCGAGCAGCGCCTTGAGGTCGCCGAACAGCGCGGGCGACTTCTCGACCCGCAGGGTGTCGGCGGCGCGGATCACGGTCCGCTTGCCGGGCTCTGCCACGGCGATGTGCACCTCCGCCGATCCGGGATGAGTCGCGAGCACCTCGCGCAGCCGGACCACGACCGACTCGATCGCGCGCGTGTGCGGCATGGTCACGGACAACGGCGAGTCGGAGCTCGCTGTGATGTCCGGCAGGGCCACCTCCATGGCCTGCAGCTGCATGGACTCGTCACGGCGTCGCACCCTGCCGCGCAGCACGACCACCTGGTCCTCGGCCAGCATCGTCGAGTAGGCGAGATAGGTCTCGCCGAAGAACATGACCTCGACGGCACCCTCCAGGTCCTCGACGGTCACGGCCGCCCACGGGTTGCCGTTCTTGCTCATCTTGCGCTGCACGGAGGTGAGCAGACCCGCCACGGTCACCACCGAGCCGTCCGGCCGGCTCTCGTCGGCGAGCAGCGAGGCGACCGAGGTGTCGGCCGCCCGCTGGAGCACGTGCTCCAGGCCCGACAGCGGGTGGTCGCTCACGTACAGGCCGAGCATCTCGCGCTCGAACTGCAGCTTCTGCTTCTTCTCCCAGTCCGGCAGGTCGGGCACGTCGACCGAGAAACCCATGCCCTCGTCGTCGCCGCTACCGCCGAAGTCGGCGAAGAGGTCGAACTGGCCCTCGGCCTCCTTGCGCTTCACGCCGATCACGGAGTCCACGGCCTGCTCGTGGATCACCAGCAGCGAGCGCCGCGTGTGGCCGAGCGAGTCGAACGCACCGGCCTTGATGAGCGACTCGATGGTGCGCTTGTTGCAGACGGGCGCCGGGACCTTGTCCAGGAAGTCCTGGAAGGACGTGTAGGTGCCCTTCTCCTCGCGTGCCTCGACGATCGCGTCCACGACGTTGCGGCCCACGTTGCGCACACCGGTGAGCCCGAACCGGATGTCACCGCCCACGGCCGTGAACTTCGCGGCGGAGTCGTTGACGTCCGGCGGGAGCACCGTGATGCCCATGCGACGGCACTCGTTGAGGTAGAGCGCCATCTTGTCCTTGTTGTCACCCACCGACTGCAGCAGGCCGGCCATGTACTCGGCGGGGTAGTTCGCCTTGAGGTACGCGGTCCAGTATGCGACGAGGCCGTAGCCTGCGGAGTGCGCCTTGTTGAAGGCGTAGCCGGCGAACGGGACCAGGGTGTCCCAGACCGCCTTGATCGCTCCGGCGCTGTACCCCTTCTCCTTGGCGCCCTTCTCGAAGTTGACGTACTCCTTGGCCAGCACCTCGGGCTTCTTCTTGCCCATGGCGCGGCGCAGCAGGTCGGCCTGTCCGAGCGAGTAGCCGGCCATGATCTGGGCGGCGCGCTGCACCTGCTCCTGGTAGACGATCAGGCCGTAGGTCTCGTCGAGGATCTCCGCGAACGGCTCGACGACCTCCTGGTGGATCGCCTCGATCTGCTGCTGGCCGTTCTTGCGCATCGCATAGTTGATGTGCGAGTTCATGCCCATGGGCCCGGGCCGGTACAGGGCGATGACGGCGGAGACGTCCTCGAAGTTGTCGGGCCGCATCTGCCGCAGCAGCGCGCGCATCGCGCCGCCGTCGAGCTGGAACACGCCGAGCGTGTTGCCGCTGGCCAGCAGGTCGTAGGTGGGCTTGTCGTCGAGCGCCACCTTCTCGATGTCGATCGGGTCCTGGCCGTTCATCACGATGTTCTCGAGCGCGTCGTCGAGGATCGTGAGGTTGCGCAGACCCAGGAAGTCCATCTTGATCAGGCCGAGGCCCTCGGACGTCGGGTAGTCGAACTGCGTGATCACCGCGCCGTCCTGCGGGCGCTTCATGATCGGGATGATGTCGATCAGCGGCTCGCTCGACATGATGACGCCGGCCGCGTGCACGCCCCACTGCCGCTTCAGGCCCTCGATACCGCGGGCGAGCTCGACCACGCGCTGCGCCTCGGGGGCGGCCTCGTGCACCTGGCGGAACTCCGCCGCCTCCGAGTACCGCTTGTCCTTGGGGTCGAAGATGCCGCTCAGCGAGATGTCCTTGCCCATGACGGCGGGCGGCATGGCCTTGGTGAGCTTCTCCCCCATGGCGTACGGCATGCCGAGCAGCCGCGCGGAGTCCTTGAGGGCCTGCTTGGCCTTGATGGTGCCGTAGGTGACGATCTGGGCCACGCGGTCGTCGCCGTACTTCTCGGTGACGTACCGGATGGCCTCACCGCGCCGACGCTCGTCGAAGTCGACGTCGACGTCGGGCATGGAGACGCGCTCCGGGTTGAGGAAGCGCTCGAAGATCAGGCCGTGCTCCAGCGGGTCCAGCTCGGTGATGCCCATCAGGTAGGACACCATCGACCCGGCGGCCGAACCACGCCCGGGTCCCACCCGGATGCCCTGGTCCTTGGACCAGTTGATGAAGTCGGCGACCACGAGGAAGTACCCCGGGAAGCCCATCTGGATGATGATCTCGACTTCCTTGTCGGCCTGCGTGCGCACCGCGTCCGAGTAGCCGTTCGGGTAGCGGCGCAGCAGGCCCGCCTCGACCTCCTTGATGAACCAGGAGATCTCGTCCTCGCCGTCCGGCACGGGGAAGCGTGGCATGTAGTTGGCCGAGGTGTCGAACGAGACCTCGCACTGCTCGGCGATGAGCAGCGTGTTGTCGCACGCCTCGGGCAGCTCCTTGAAGACCTTGCGCATCTCCGCGGCGGACTTCACGTAGTAGCCCGAGCCGTCGAACTTGAAGCGGTTCGGGTCGTCCAGCGTGGAGCCGGAGTTGATCGCCAGCAGCGCCTCCTGGCTGGTCGAGTCCTCCTCACGCACGTAGTGCAGGTCGTTCGTGGCCACGAGCTTGGCGCCGATCACCTTGGACAGCTCGAGAAGCTCCTTGGTCACCCGGGTCTCGATGTCGAGCCCGTGGTCCATCAGCTCGACGTAGTAGTTCTCCTTGCCGAAGATGTCCTGCAGCTCTCCGGCCTGCCGGACCGCCTCGTCCCACTGGCCCAGCCGCAGCCGCGTCTGGATCTCGCCCGACGGGCAGCCGGTCGTCGCGATGAGCCCGTCGGAGTAGCGCTCCAGCAGATCCCGGTCCATCCGGGGCCACTTGCCCATCTGGCCCTCCAGGGAGGCCAGGGAGGACGCCCGGAACAGGTTGTGCATGCCCGTGTTGTTCTTGCTCAGCAGCGTCATGTGCGTGTATGCACCGCGCGCCGAGACGTCGTCCGACTCCTGGCCCGCCTCGCCGTAGCGCACACGGGTCTGGTCGAACCGGCTGGTGCCCGGCGTGATGTACGCCTCGACGCCGATGATCGGCTTGATGCCCGCCTTCTGCGCCTGCGCCCAGAACTCGTGCGCGCCGAACAGGTATCCGTGGTCCGTCGTCGCGATGGCGTGCTGCCCCTGCCGCCCGACCTCCTCCATGAGGTCGCCGATTCTCGCCGCGCCGTCCAGCATCGAGAACTCGGTGTGCACGTGGAGGTGGACGAAGTCGTCGCTCTTCGAAGCGGTGGCGGAGGGCATGTCCACGATCTTAGGACGGCTCTCCGACACTCCGGCCCAGCAACGCCGAGCCACTTCTCACATCACGTGTACGCGCCCCGCACCACGTCGAGCGCGGCCTCCAGGTCGGCCGGGTACGGGGACTCGACCTCGACCCAACGACCGGTGACCGGGTGCTCGAAACCCAGCCGGTGCGCGTGCAGCCACTGCCGCGTCAGCCCCACCTTGGAGGCCAGCACGGGGTCGGCGCCGTAGGTCAGGTCGCCCACGAGCGGGTGGCGCAGCGCCGCGAAGTGCACCCGGATCTGGTGGGTGCGCCCGGTCTCCAGGTGCACCTCCAGCAGCGACGCCGCGGACAGCATCTCGAGCGTCTCGTAGTGCGTCACCGACGGCTTGCCGTCCGCCGTGACCGCGAACTTCCAGTCCGAGTTGGGGTGCCGGCCGATCGGCGCGTCGATCGTGCCCGCCGTCGGGTCGGGGTGGCCCTGGGCGAGCGCGTGGTAGACCTTGTCGACCGTGCGCTCCTTGAAGGCACGCTTGAGGCCCGTGTACGCGACCTCCGACTTCGCCACGACCATGAGGCCGGAGGTGCCGACGTCGAGCCGGTGCACGATCCCCTGCCGCTCCGCCGCGCCCGACGTGGAGACGCGGTAGCCCGCGGCGATCAGCGCGCCGACGACGGTGGGCCCGGTCCAGCCCGGCGACGGGTGCGCCGCCACGCCGACGGGCTTGTCGATCACGACCAGGTCGTCGTCGTCGTACACGATGCCCATGCCGGGCACGGGCTCCGCCACGACCTCGACGGCGGGCCGCTCCTCCGGCATGTCCACCTCGAGCCAGCCACCCGCGACCACGCGGTCCGACTTGCCCACCTGGCGTCCGTCGAGCGACACGGCGCCCGCCTCGGCGAGCTCCGCGGCGCGCGTCCGCGAGAAGCCGAGCATGCGGGCCAGCGCCGCGTCGACGCGGTCGCCCGCGAGCCCGTCAGGGACGGGCAGGGTGCGCAGCGCCATCAGGCGGGGTCGCCCTGCTCGCCGGCCGGCTTCGGGGAGGGCGTGCCGGACGGCTCACCCGGCGCGTCGGACGCCACTTCGTCCGCGGACGCCTCGTCCGCCTCGTCACCCGTGTGCCGCTTGCCGTCCAGGCCGATCCCGCGCAGGGAGAGCAGCGCGATCAGCACGGCCGCGGCGACGACGGCGATGTCGGCCACGTTGCCCACGAAGAAGCCGGCATAGTCGATGAAGTCCACGACGTGCCCGCGCGCGAACCCGGGCTCGCGCGCCAGGCGGTCGATGAGGTTGCCCACGGCGCCACCGAGCAGCAGGCCGAGCGCGACGGCCCAACCGCGCGACCCGAGGCGGCCGATCGCCCGGACGATGAAGACCACGACGACCGTCACGACGATGGTCAGGATCCAGGTGTAGCCCGAGGCGATCGACAGCGCGGCGCCCGGGTTGTAGATCAGGCGCAGGCCGAGCAGGTCACCCACGAGCGGGATCGGCTCGGCGTTCGGCGTCAGCGCGGACTCGGCCCACCACTTCGTGAGCTGGTCGGCGGCCAGGACGAGGGCCGCGAGCACGCCGGTCCAGGCAACGAGCACGCGGCTGCCTGACGGCGAGGGCGTGGCTGCGGGACTCGTCTCGTCGCCGGCCACGGCGGAGGGTTCAGCGGGAGTAGACATCAGGCAAAGTCTCCCATGCCGCGAGCCCTGCCCGACCCAGCGTCCGGCGCCGCGCCGGAGAACCGCGGAAGGGTGCGGAAACATCATGCGCCGCGCACCTCGAAAAACGGAGCCTATGGACAAAGATCCGCAAATGCGCAATGACGGCGCACACAAGCAGCGAGGCCCTTTCCCGGAGATCCGGGAAAGGGCCTCGCCTGATGCGACGTCACCGCGTCACCGCGCGGCGACAGTCCATTGACGTCAGAGCGTCAGCAAGCGGCGTAGCCGGTCACGTTGCCGGTCTGGAACAGGTTCAGCGGGCCGTCCCAGTGCCACGGCGCGACGCACACGTTGTTCAGGACGTTGACCGAGCCGTCGCCACCGATGACGGCGTCGCCGTCGTCGCAGGCCATGTAGTCGGTCAGGTTCGCGGTGCTGCCCACGTTGCCCGGACCCTCCCAGTACCAGGGAGCGACGCAGACGTTGTTCAGGGCGTTGAAGCTGCCGTCGCCACCGATCTCGACGACGTCACCAGCCGTGGCGACCTCCTCGGGGACCATCACGCCGTCGATCCCCTCGGGGAGCTCCGCGTTCTGGGTCGCACCGAGCACGTCGAGCGCACCGTCGGCACCGACGACGCCGACGGCACCGTCGATCCCGCCGAGCACCTCGCTGGTCTCGGCCGAGCTGATCACGTGCGCCTCGGGCGAGTCGCCCTGGGTCAGCGCGCTGGCGCCCGTCGCCGCGGCGACGACCAGACCGGCCGACATTGCCACGGCCGCACCCGCACGACACGTTGCACGGAATCCTCGGATCATTGTGTTTCCCCCTCGAATAGCGTCCGTCGAAATAGCGGTGAACCACACGTGTGTGATTCACCTGGACGAGCATCCGGGGTGAAATTCACCCTGTCAATCGGAACGTGACGTGCCGCACGGGGCGCCTGGAGAAGGAAATGCGACATTCCAGGATCGAACTCCATGGCAATGCATCAGGTATGCACGTAACTCAGACATCACAGCGTTGATATCCGGTGCAGGATCCAGTGCAAGGTCCGGCGCGGCCTCGTCGTCACGCCGGCCGCTCAGGCCCCGCGGCGCTCCTCGCGCGCCTTCGCCTCGACCGACAGCGTGGCCCTCGGGAAAGCCTGCAGCCGAGCCTTGCCGATCGGCAGGTCCGTGAGCTCGCACGTGGCGTAGGTGCCCTTCCGGATCCGGTCGAGCGCGTGGTTCGTCTGGTCCAGGAGGTCACGCATGTTGTTGACGAGCGTCAGCTCCTGCTCGCGCTCCAGGGCGCTCGAGCCGTAGTCGGCCTGGTCGTCGCCGGCGCCGTCACCCGAGTTGCGGAGCAGGTCCGACAGCTCACGGTCGGCGACGTGCAGCTCGCGCTCCAGCCGCTCCTTGTCCTCGAGGAGCAGCGCGGCCAGCTCCTCCGCCTCACGGACGGTCCAGGGTTCTTCACCGTCACGGACGGGAAACTTCTTCACGTCTCGTGTCAGGTTCGGGAACTCCTGCTTGATCGCCGCTCGCGTCGCAGTCGAGATCTTGGTCATGGGTTCCCCTTCGCGGTCGCCCCCGGTGGTCAAGTGCACGAAGCGTAAGCACAAGCGGCCAGACGCACAACGGGGCGCGCCGTTGTGGCGCGCCCCCATGATGAGCGTGTGCCGCACAACTCGCACGGCGGCCGGACGTGAGGTGGGGACGTCCGGGCCGCCGTGCGTGTCGAGCAGTGCTCTGCTGTCAGATCGCCGTCAGATGCCCTGGGCCATCTCGGCCGGCCGGCCGGACTGCTGGTTGTTCCGCGGCGGCAGGGCCGAGCCCCGCGCGTCCAGGTCGCCCAGCAGGTTCTGCAGGAAGCTCTTCAGGCGCGTGCGGTAGTCGCGCTCGAACAGGCGCAGCTCGTCGATCTTGCGCTCCAGCAGCGAACGCTCCTGCTCGAGCTGGGAGAGCGTGCGGTGCGACGTCTCCTCGGCGTCGCGCACGATCCGCGCACCCTCGGTCTTGGCCTCCGTGATGAGGCGGTCGCCCTCCTCCTGGCCGGAGCGCACGTAGTCGTCGTGCAGCTTCTGGGCCAGCTGGAGCATGCCGGTCGCCGACTCGGGCTCCGGGCCGTTGCCCTTGGGGCCGGCAGGGCCGGTCGGCATGACGGGCGCCGCGACCGGCGCGGCCTGCGCGCGAGCGGGGGCGGCGGCGTCGCTGCGCGACAGCTCCGCGATGCGCCGCTCGGCGGCCGCGACCTTCTGCCGCAGGCCTTCGTTCTCCTCCTGGACGTTGGTCAGCGTCCGCACGACCTCGTCGAGGAAGTCGTCGACCTCCTCGACGTCGTAGCCCTCGCGGAACTTCGTCGCGGAGAACTTCTTGTTGAGGATGTCCTCTGCTGTAAGCAGTGCCATCGTGTCACCTCGAAAGTTAGAACGTAGGAACGCTGAACTCGGACGTCGGCGCTAGCAAGCGGCGCGCCCTTCGCCGAAGCCCACGGTAGCGGACGACATCGGCCCGGGACACCGGGAGCACCCCCGGGCACGATTTCCTCACAGAGTGTGCCGTGTCACCCCAGCCCGGATCCATGCATCGGTCAATGTTCTTGTGCCTCACCTCGATGAATCGTGCGCCACCCCGACAAGAACCGGCACATCTCCACCACTTTTTCGGTGGCGTCAGAGCATCCTGGCCCAGGAACCGACGAGCTGGGAGAGGATCGAGACGCCGAAGAACAGGACGATGAAGGCCAGGTCGAGCTGGATCTGGCCCAGCCGCAGCGGCGGGATCAGCCGGCGCAGGAACCGCAGCGGCGGGTCCGTGACCGTGTAGACCGCCTCGGCGACCACGAGCAGAACACCACGCGGCCGCCAGTCCCGGGCAAAGAACTGCACCCAGTCGAAGATCAGCCGTCCAATGAGGAACAGGATGAAGAGCCACAGCAGGAAGCCGATGAACTGCAGGATCAGAGTCACACGCACAACTTAACGTGTTCGCACCCCGGATCCCATGAACCTGCGCGGATGCGGTGCGGGAACAGACATGAGCGGGGGACGTTCGCCGTGTGGCGACCGCCCCCCGCTCAGGTCTCGTGGTGATCAGCTCTGGTTGTAGAAGCCGCCGCGTCCGTTCGGCTTCTCGGTGGCGACCTGCTCCTCGGCCGCGATCTCCACGTGCTCGGGAGAGAGCAGGAAGACCTTGTTGGTCACCCGCTCGATCGAGCCGTGCAGACCGAAGATGAGGCCGGCCGAGAAGTCGACCAGGCGCTTCGCGTCGGCGTCGTCCATGTCGGAGAGGTTCATGATGACGGGAGTGCCGGCGCGGAAAGCCTCGCCGATGCTCCGTGCGTCGTTGTACGAGCGCGGGTGCACGGTCGTGATGCGGCGCAGCTCCCCGGTGGAGAGCGCCTGGTGGGGCACGCCATCGCGGTGCAGCGGCGTGACCTGCGCGTGTCGGTGGTCCTCCACGTTCTCCTCCAGGCCCTCGTCGTACTCGTCGAGGTACTCCTGCTCGCCCTGATCGTCGGCGAGGCCCAGATACAGCATGGTCTTGCGAAGCGCTCCGGCCATCGCTCACTCTCCGTTCGTCGCCTGCTGTGCGTCCTTCTGTCTGTGTCCCAGCGGGCCCGTACAACAGGTCCGACCTTGACCTCCGACCGAGGTCGTCTTGACAAAAGTAGCCCGGCGCAATCCGACCCGGAAGTGCGACACGCCGTGCCACGAACAACTTTGCCAAAGTTGTTCAGCGATTGCTCGCTAAAAACGACATCCGTGTGATTTCGCAGGTCAGGGCACTGTGATCGGCGTGTCGCGGATCTGGCCGGAATCCGCCACAGCGACTCAGAACAGCGCCACGACGCCCGCCTGACGGCCGGTCGTGACGCCGGTCACGCTCGCCCGGCGGTGCGAGAACAGCTCGGGGTCCTCCCGCGTGCAGCGCTCGACCCGCGTCGCCGCCACTCCCCGGGCGGCGAGCTGGGCGACAACACCGGCGGGCAGGTCGAGGCCCGGCGTGCCGTCGCTCGTGGTCGCGAAGGTCTCCGGTACGGCGGCGGCCACCTCGTCGCGCATCGCGGCGGGCACCTCGTAGCACCGCCCGCACACCGCGGGCCCGACGGCGGCGCGCACGCGCGCGGGGTCCGCGCCCCGGGCGACCAGCGAGTCCAGCGCCCGGTGCACCACGCCGGCCAGCACCCCCTTGCGCCCGGCGTGCGCGACGGCGACCACCCGGGCGACCGGGTCGGCGAGCAGCACCGGGACGCAGTCCGCGACCAGCACCCCGAGGCCCAGCCCGCGCTCGGAGGTGACGAGCGCGTCGCCCTCCCCCACAGAGGCCGGCGGCCGGGGTGCGGCCCACAGCGCGCGCTCGGCCGCGCCGAGCTCCAGCACCGCGTCACCGTGCACCTGGGTGGCGAACGCGACCGGCGCGCCGAGGCGCTCGGCGGCACGGGACCGGTTGACGGCGACCCGCGCGTCGTCGTCGGACACGTTCAGGCCCAGGTTGAGGCCGCCGCCGCCGTCCGCCGCCGCCCACGGAGCGGGCGAGACGCCGCCCGCGCTGGACGTGAAGAAGGCGTGCACCCCGTCGCCCAGGTCGACGGGGTGCACGCCTGCAAGAGTCCGGGTTTCGCTCACGGGTGTGAGGTTACCCGGCCGGTCACTTCAGGAAGTCGGGGACGTCCAGGTCCTCCGCCGTACGGCGCGGGTTCTCGTCGTACAGCGGCGGGACCTCGACGCGCTCGCCCTGCTCGCGGTTCACGTCCTGCCGGTTGAACGAGCCCTGCACCACGACCGCCGGCTCGTCCAGCGTGCGCGGCACGTCGTCCGAGCCCTCGTCGTCGATCACGCGCGGCAGCGTCGAGACAGGCGCGGGCTGGTGCGCCGGCGGCACCGACGGCGGCATGCCGTTCACCCCGGTGTACTCGGGCGCGCGACGAGCGGCGTCCGACACGTCGGGCAGCGGGACCGGAGCCGTCGCGGGGCTGCGCGAGCCCGCGCCGACCGCACCGGCGACCTGGCCGAGCGCCCGGTTGTCCTTGCGCTCCTTGGGCAGG
The DNA here is from genome assembly GCF_044746965.1 of Promicromonospora sp. NPDC090134. NCBI lineage: Bacteria > Bacillati > Actinomycetota > Actinomycetes > Micrococcales > Promicromonosporaceae > Promicromonospora > Promicromonospora sp. NPDC090134. The sequence goes on from NZ_JBIVCZ010000010.1 coordinate 111,003, forward strand.
CCGCCGTCGAAGCCGGCCGCGATGACGGTGACCCGCACCTCGTCGCCCAGCGCGTCGTCGATCACCGTACCGAAGATGATGTTCGCCTCCGGGTGCGCGGCCTCCTGCACCAGGCGCGCAGCCTCGTGCACCTCGAACAGTCCGAGGTCGCTGCCACCCTGGATCGAGAGCAGCACGCCGTGCGCGCCGTCGATCGAGGCCTCGAGCAGCGGCGACGAGATCGCCAGCTCGGCGGCCTGCACCGCGCGGTCCTCGCCGCGCGCCGAGCCGATGCCCATGAGCGCCGAGCCCGCACCCTGCATGACCGACTTCACGTCGGCGAAGTCCAGGTTGATCAGGCCGGGCGTGGTGATGAGGTCGGTGATGCCCTGCACGCCGGAGTGCAGCACCTGGTCCGCCGAGTGGAACGCCGCGATGGCGGACACGTTCCGGTCGGACATCGACAGGAGCCGGTCGTTCGGGATCACGATCAGCGTGTCGACCTCGTCGCGGAGGTTCTCGATGCCGCTCTCGGCCTGGACCGCGCGGCGCCGGCCCTCGAACGTGAACGGGCGCGTCACCACGCCGACGGTCAGCGCGCCGAGCGAGCGCGCGATGCGTGCCACGACCGGGGCACCGCCCGTACCGGTGCCACCGCCCTCGCCCGCGGTGACGAAGACCATGTCGGCGCCGCGCAGGACGTCCTCGATCTCCTCGGCGTGGTCCTCGGCGGCCTTCTTGCCGACCTCGGGGTCCGCGCCGGCGCCGAGGCCGCGCGTGAGCTCGCGCCCGACGTCGAGCTTGACGTCGGCGTCCGACATCAGGAGTGCCTGCGCGTCGGTGTTGATCGCGATGAACTCGACGCCCTTGAGGCCGACCTCGATCATGCGGTTGACGGCGTTCACACCACCGCCGCCGATACCGACCACCTTGATTACTGCCAGGTAGTTCTGCGGAGTTGCCACGTCGTCGCCTTTCGATTCGGGTCCCGAGTCCCGACTCTCATCCCTCCCAAAGTCTCAGGTTGAGGTAGAGGGTTAGAGTTATGTCAGGTTGCTGCTGAGTTCGACGGTAGGTGCGCCGCCGGGGTGTGTCGAAGACATCGTTGCGCGTGTCGCGCAACGATGCACGCGAGAAATCACAGCGATGTTATTCCTGGTCGGTGCGTGAGTCGGTGCGCGACCCGCTCGGCAGGTGACCTGGTCAGTGCGTGACCGGCAGTCCGGGCGACGACACGTCGACGGTGGTCGCCGTGGGCTCCGCCCGCAGCAGCGTCTGCGCGACCTTCGTCTTGAGCGGCACGTCCGCGCCGCTCCCCCACAGGATCACGCGCCCGTCGGACAGCGTGGTCCGCACGTCGTCCTGCGTGGCCGCGCTCACCGTCGTGATGTCGGCCGCCAGCTTCGGCGGCAACGCGCCGAGCACCGCGAGGGCCGCGTCCAGGGCACGGCGGCCGGCCCCGGCGTCGGACAGCGAGGTCACGATCGAGGGCAGGCCCTCGGGTACCTCCTCGGCGGTCGCGACGCGGACGCCCTCGGCGTCCATCAGGGCGTACACGTCGCCCGGCTGCGGCACCGCGGCGACCGGCTCGCGCGAGGTGAGCTCCACCGTGAGCCCGTCCGGCCAGGCCCGCGTGATCCGCACGTTCTTCACCGCGTTCATCGCGAGGATCTCCTCGCGCAGGCCCACGGTGTCCAGGCGCGGCAGCGGCACGCCCGCCTCGCCCGTCACGGCCTCGCGCACCTCGCCGACGTCGACCGTGGTGCCCTCCCCCGTGACCCGGACCTGCTCCGCGTCGAGCGCGAACAACGGCGAGAAGAACGTCGCCCACCCGAGGCCCGCCGCCACCGCGACCACCAACGCGGTCCAGCCGATCCGGCGCCACACGCGGTAGCGCGCCATCGCGGTGCGCTCCGCGAGGCGGTCGGCGAGCTGGTCCGAGACCACGCCGGGCCGGCCCTCCGACGACGGCGCGCGGCCGGCCTCGGGGCGAGCAGCCTGCGCGCGGGGCCGGGCCGGCTGGGCCTCGCGCTGCTCGGCCTGGTGCTCGTCGGTCCGGCGCTCCTCGGCCTGCCGCGGCCGAGCCGAGCGCGCCGGGCCCGGCCGCGGCCCGGCCGCGGTCCGGTCCTCCCGGGCCTGGTCCTGTGCGGCCGCGCCCTGGTCCGCCGGGCGCGGCCGTGCCGTGCCCGCGGCGCGAGGGCGCGCGGGCGGGCGCATCAGTCCTCGCCCAGCCCCGGCGTACCGGTCGCCACGCGGCCCGCGAGGCGCGCCAGGACGGCAGGTCCGAGCTGGGTGACGTCGCCGGCGCCCACCGTGAGCACCACGTCGCCCGGCCGGGCGAGGTCGGCGATCACGTGCGCGGCGTCGAGGCGGTCCGGCACCGCGTAGGCGGCGCCGTGGTCGGTCATGAGGTCGACGATCGTGTTCGGCGTGACCGTCGGGTCGAGCTCCTCGCGCGCCCCGTAGATGTCCGTGACCACCACCTCGTCGGCGGCGGACAGCTCCTGCGCGAACCGGTCGGCGAACGTCTTGGTGCGCGAGTACAGGTGCGGCTGGAACAGCACGAGCACGCGGCCGCCGTCGGCGATCTCGCGGGCAGCGGTCAGCACGGCCTTGATCTCCGTGGGGTGGTGGGCGTAGTCGTCGACGACGCGTACGCCGTCGGCCCGGCCCTTCTCCTCGAAGCGGCGGCCCGTGCCGACGAATGCCTCGACCCCGGCGACCGCCTGCTCGGCGGGCACGCCCAGCAGCACCGACGCGATGACGGCGGCCGTCGCGTTGAGCACGTTGTGCTTGCCGGGGACCGACAGGCGCATCGGGATGCCAGGCACGGTGCCGGACACGCCGGCGCCGTCGGCCACCTGCTCGTTGGTGCCCAGCACGTCGCCGCGCAGCACGGCAGTGGTGCCCTCCGGCGTCGTGGAGATGTCGGTGACCCGCACGCGGGCCGTGTCGTTGGTGCCGTAGGTGATGACGTGGCCACCGGTGGCGCAGATCGTGGCACCCACGGACAGCGAGCCCTCGTCGTCGGCGCAGGCGATGAGCCAGCCCTCGGGCACCAGGCGGCGCGCGAACCGGATGAACGCGCCGTTGAACGCCTCCGGGGTGCCGTAGTGGTCCAGGTGGTCGGCCTCGACGTTGGTCACCACAGCGATGGTCGGCGTGTAGTTGAGGAACGAGCCGTCCGACTCGTCGGCCTCCGCCACGAGCACGTCGGACGAGCCCAGGTGGCCGCCCGGCGTCGAGCCGTTGGCGGTGCGCACCGTGCTGCCGATCGCGTACGACGGGTCCAGCCCCGCCTCGCGCAGGATGGTGGCGACCATGGCCGAGGTGGTCGTCTTGCCGTGCGCGCCGGCGACGGCGACGCCGCGCGACCCCTCCATCAGCGCGGCCAGGGCCTGCGAGCGGTGCAACACGTTGAGACGGCGGGACCGGGCGGCGGAGAGCTCCGGGTTGTCCTCGTGCACCGCGCTGGAGATCACCACGGTGTCCACACCGCTCAGGTGGGCCGGGTCATGACCGACCCACACCTGGACGCCCTCGGCGCGCAGGGCCGCGAGGGTGTCCGACTCGGCGGCGTCGGAGCCCTGCACCGACACCCCGCGCCCGGCGAGCAGCCGGGCGACGACGGACATGCCCGCCCCGCCGATGCCGATCATGTGGACGCGGCCGAGCTTCGCGACCTGATCCGCCATCTGATCCGTGACCGTGGTGCTCATGACCTGACCTCCGTGGTGTCGGTACCTGCTGACCGTACGGCTTGCTCGACGAGATCGACGACACGTGCCGCGCCGTCGCTGGTGCCGGCCGACCCCGCGGCCTTCGCCATGACACCGAGCCGCTCGCGGTCCGCGAGCAGCGTGGGAACGTTCTGGGCCACCCAGGCGGGCGTGACGTCGGCGTCGTCCACCAGGAGGCCGCCACCGGCCTCGACCAGCGGGGCGGCGTTCAGCCGCTGCTCGCCGTTGCCGATCGGCAGCGGCACGTAGACGGCGGGGACGCCCAGCGCGGCCAGCTCGGCGACGGAGCCGGCGCCGGAGCGGCAGACGACGAGGTCGGCGACGGCGTAGGCGTGCTCCATCTGCTCGAGGTACTCGCGCACCTGGTAGCGCGCGGCGTCCACGCCGGCCACGGTTTCACGCACCTCGTCGGCCTTGCCCTTGCCCGTCAGGTGCAGCACCTGCGCGCCCGCCGCGAGGATCTGGGCGGCGGCGCCCGAGACGGCACGGTTCAGGCTCTGGGCGCCCAGCGAGCCCCCCGTGACCACGAGGGTCGGCAGCGCGGGGTCGAGGCCGAGCTCGGCGGCGGCCCGGGCGCGCACGCCCGCGGCGTCGGCCTCGCGCGCCTGGACCAGGCCCGCGATGGCCTGCCGCAGCGGCAGGCCCGTGAGGATGCCGCCGCGCAGCGGCGTGCCGGCGAAGGTGACGCCCACCCGCGACGCCCACCGGGCGCCGAGCCGGTTGGCGAGGCCCGGCCGGGCGTTCTGCTCGTGGATCACGATGGGCACACCCTTGCGCTTGGCCGCGAGGTAGGCCGGGGTGGCGACGTACCCGCCGAAGCCGATCACGGCCTGCGCGCCGATCTCGTCGATCGCGTCCTCCGCGGCGCGCACGGCGGCCGTCAGCCGGCCGGGCAGCCGCAGCAGCTCGGGGCTGGGGCGGCGCGGCAGCGGCACGCGCGGGATCGGGCGCAGCTCGTAGCCGCGCGACGGCACGAGGTCGGCCTCCAGGCCGGTGGTGGTGCCGAGCGCGAGCACGCGCGCGCCGGGCTCCCGGCGCCGCACCTCGTCGGCCACCGCGAGCAGGGGGTTCACGTGTCCCGCGGTGCCGCCTCCGGCAAGCACCACCGACACAACTGCTGAGCTCATCATCACCTTCTCGTCGTCGCCCGGGCCCGGGCGAATCGATCGCGACGCGGCCTGCCGTGCAGGATCTGGTCACAGATCAGGCCGCCGTGCACATTTCTACCGTCTCCGGACCGCGCCGCCCAGCACGGCCAGTGACTTGCGGACGACGCTACCGCGTGCAGCGAGTGCCTTGGCAGCCCCCGGCTCCGTCCGGGCGAACGATATGACCATCCCGAGCGCGGCCATCGTGGTGATCAGCGCCGAGCCGCCGGCGGACACCAGCGGCAGCGGCACGCCGATCACCGGCAGCACCCCGATGACCACGCCGATGTTCACGAACGCCTGGCCCACGATCCAGCAGCCGACGGCGGCCGTGGTCACCTTGACGAACGGGTCCTTGTGCCGCTGGATCACGCGGCTCATCGCCAGGCCCAGCACGGCAAACAGCGCCAGGACCAGCACCGTGCCGAACAGGCCGAGCTCCTCGCCGATCACGGCGAAGATGAAGTCGTTGTGCGCCTCGGGCAGGTAGTTCCACTTCTCGCGGCTGCCGCCCAGGCCCACGCCCCACAGGCCGCCGGTGCCCAGGCCGAACAGGCCGTGCAAGGACTGGTAGCACTCCGAGGTCTCGTCGCACTCGGCGCCGTAGGTCGCGATGATGCGCTGGAGCCGGTCCCCCGACCCCTGCTGCAGGATGAAGACGTACCCGACCACGAACGCCGCCAGGGCGCTGCCGAGCCCCATCAGCGACAGGGGCACGCCCGCGACCAGGAAGGCGCCGGCCACGAGCAGGCCCATCACCAGGGCCGTGCCGAGGTCGCCTCCGGCGAGCACCAGGCCCATGACGGCGACGGCGCCGGGCACCGCGGGCAGGATCGAGTGCGACCAGCTCCCGAGCAGTGCCTGCTTGCGGCCCAGCACGGTGCCGAGCCAGACCGCGAGCGCGAGCTTGGCCAGCTCCGAGGGCTGGAACGAGAACGGGCCGAGCTCCAGCCAGTTCTGCTGGCCGTTGCGGATGGAGCCCAGGAAGATCACCGCGACGAGCAGGGTGAGCGCGACCAGGAGGGCGGGCAGCGCGAGCCGCTTGTACCAACGGATCGGCAGGTGGGCGGCGACCAGCAGCACGGGCAGGCCCATCAGGGCGTATTGCGCCTGGACCAGGAACGCCGCGTACGGTGACTGGCCCTCCGCGATGGAGGTCACCGTCGAGCTGGAGAGCACCATGATCAGGCCGATCACGGTCAGCAGGCCGGTGGTACCCACCAGGAGGTAGTAGCTGGTCACCGTCGCGTTCCACTGACCGAGCCACGGGCGGTCGGGTGCCTTGCGGTCGGGTGCCTTGCGGCTCGTGGTCGTCGTGGCCATCCCCTGCCCCCTCCCGCGCTCAGCGCGTGGTGGTGAGGTCACGCACCACGCGGACGAACTCCTCGCCGCGCTGGGCGTACGAGACGAACTGGTCCTGCGACGCGCCCGCCGGGGCCAGCAGCACGGTGTCCCCCGCCTGGGCGAGGTCGCGTGCGGCCGTCACCGCCCGGCGCATCACGGTCTCAGTGTCACCGGGATCGATCACCACAACCGGGACCTTGGGCGCGTGTCGGGCCAGCGTGTCGGCCAGCGGGCCCGGGTCGGCCCCGATCACGACGGCGGCGCGCATCCGGTCCGCGCGCGACGACACGAGGTCGTCGAACGTGGCGCCCTTGGCCAGGCCGCCGGCGATCCACACGACGGTGCCGTGCGCGAAGCCTGCCAGGGACGCGGCCGCGGAGTGCGCGTTCGTCGCCTTGGAGTCGTTCACATAGGTGACGCCGCCCGCCTCCGCGACCCGCTGGATGCGGTGCTCGCTGGGTCCGAAGGACCGCAGGCCGTCGCGGACGGCGGCCGCGGGCACGCCGTGCGCCCGGGCCAGCGCGGCGGCGGCCAGGGCGTCCGCCACGATGTGTGTGGGCACGACGCCGTTGTGGTCGCCGAGCTGCTTCAGGTCGGCCAGGGTGCCGAGCTCCGCGGCGCTCTTGCGGCGGTCCGGGTCGTCGTGCTCGGCGTGGAAGGCGCGGTCCACGAGGACGTCGTCGACCAGGCCGACGTCGCCCGGGCCGGGCGTGCCCACCGCGAAGCCGACGGCGCGGGCGCCCTCGACCACGTCGGCCTCGCGCACCAGGTCCTCGGTCGTCGGGTCCGCGACGTTGTAGACACAGGCGACCTGGACGCGCTCGAAGATGCGGCCCTTGTCGCGCGTGTAGGCCTCGAGCGAGCCGTGCCAGTCGAGGTGGTCGGCCGACACGTTCAGCACGGCGCCGGCCTGGAGCGACATCGTGTGCGTGAAGTGGAGCTGGAAGCTGGACAGCTCGACGGCGATCACGTCGAGCGCCGGATCGAGGGCCGCTTCCACCAGCGAGCGGCCCACGTTCCCGACGGCGGCGGTGCGCAGGCCCGCGGCCCGCAGGATCGCGGCCAGCATCTCGACGGTGGTCGTCTTGCCGTTGGAGCCGGTGATCCCGAGCCACGCGGCCGGCTCGTCGGTGCCGAGACGGTTCGCGCGCAGGCGCCAGGCGAGCTCGACCTCGCTCCACACGGGCACGCCCGCGGCGAGAGCCGCGGCGACGAGGGGGTGGTGCGGCGGGAAGCCCGGCGAGGCGACGAGCAGGTCCGCCGAGGCGAGCACGGCGGCCGCGCCGTCGGCGTCGAGCGCGCCGTGGTCGGCGTCGTGCGCCTTGTCGTCCACGGTGACCAGGGAAGCCACGCGCGGTTCGAGCACCCGCTGGAGCGAGCGTCCGGTGACGCCGAGGCCCGCCAGGACGACGCGGGCGTCAGCCAGGGGGACGCGGGGCTCGACCGTGCCGTAGGTGTCGCCCTGCGGTCCGGCCGGGCCGGGGGCCTCGGTCACGAGGCCACCCACTCGGCGTAGAAGATGCCCATGCCGAGGCCCGCGAGCAGGCCGGCGATGAGCCAGAACCGGATCACGATGGTGACCTCGCCCCAGCCCGAGAGCTCGAAGTGGTGCTGCAGCGGCGCCATCTTGAACACGCGCTTGCCGGTCATCTTGAAGAAGCCGACCTGGATCACCACGGACGAGACGATCAGCACGAACATGCCGCCGATGAGCACGGCCAGCAGCTCGGTGCGGCTCAGGATCGACAGGCCGGCCAGGGCGCCGCCCAGGGCGAGCGAGCCGGTGTCGCCCATGAAGATCTTGGCGGGGTTGGCGTTCCACCACAGGAAGCCGACGCAGGCGCCCGTGACGGCGGCCGCGACGATGGCGAGGTCCTGCGGGTCGCGCACCTCGTAGCAGCGTGGGCCGGCCGTGGCCAGGAACTGGCAGGACTGGTTGAGCTGCCAGATGCCGACCAGCACGTAGGCGCCGAACGTGATGATCGAGACGCCGGTGGCCAGGCCGTCCAGACCGTCGGTCAGGTTCACCGCGTTGGACCAGGCGGAGACCAGCAGGTTGGCCCAGATCACGAAGAGGATCAGGCCCACGGTCGCGCCGGCGAACGCCAGGTCGAACTCGGTGTCGCGCAGGAACGAGATCTTGGTGGAAGCCGGGGTGCGCGAGTTCTCGTTGGGGAACTGCAGCGCGAGCACGGCGAACGAGATGCCGACGATGCCCTGGCCGATCAGCTTGGCGCGCGCCGTCAGGCCGAGCGACCGCTGCTTGCGGATCTTGGTGAAGTCGTCAAGGAACCCGACCAGGCCGAGGCCCGCCATGAGGTACAGCGCGAGCAGCGCCGACACGCTCGGCAGCCGCCCCGACACCAGCATGGAGGCCGCGACACCCACCAGGGTGGCCGCGATCATGACGACGCCGCCCATGGTGGGGGTACCGCGCTTGGTGAAGTGCCCCGTGGGGCCGTCCTCGCGGACGAACTGGCCGTAGTTCTTGTGGACCAGGAACCGGATGAAGACCGGCGTGCCCAGCAGGGCCACGAGCAGCGCCACCGCGGCGCTGACCAGGATCGCGATCACTTGTTGTTGTCCTTAGCGGTCAGAGCCATCGACAGGTGGTCGCCGAGCTCCCAGAGTCCGGAGCCGAGCGAGGACTTCACGAGCACGACGTCGCCGGGCTCCAGCGACTCGTCCAGCATTGCGCGGGCGGCGTCCAGGTCGGGCACGAAGATCGACTCCGACCCCCAGGACCCCTCCTGCATGGCGCCCTCATGGATGTGATAGGCGCCGTCGCCCACCACGACGAGCTGCTTGATGTTCAGCCGTACCACGAGGCGGCCGATCTCGTCGTGCGCGGCGCGCGCGCCTTCACCGAGCTCACGCATCTCGCCGAGCACTGCGACGGAGCGGCGGGTGCGGCCGGACATGACGGCGAGGGTGCGCAGGGCGGCCTTCATCGAGTCCGGGTTCGCGTTGTACGCATCGTCGATCACGGTGACGCCGTCCGGCCGCTCGGTGACGGCCATGCGGTGCGGGCTGCGGGCGGTGGCGGCCGAGAGCCGCTGCGCGACGTCGGGCACGGACACCCCGAGGCGCAGGGCCACCGTCGCCGCGGCGAGCGCGTTGCTCACGTGGTGGGGGCCGACGAGCTGGAGGGCGACGTCGGCGCGCTGCTCGCCCGTGGCGCCGTCCTGCGCTGTGCTCCCCGCGACGCGGAGCGTGAAGCTCGCGCGGCCCGTGGCGTCGACCGTGATGTCCTCGGCGCGGACGTCGGCGGACGGGATGGTGCCGAAGGTCTGCAGGGTCGTGCCGGGGGCGGCCTGGCCGGCCATGGCTGCGACCCGCAGGTCGTCGGCGTTCAGCACGACCGTGCCGCCGTCGACCACGCCCGAGACCATCTCGGCCTTGGTCTTCGCGATGGCCTCGACGCTGCCGAAGTGGCCCACGTGCGCCACGCCCACGGCGAGCACGACGCCGACGTCGGGCGGCGCGATGCGCGTCAGGTAGGCGATGTTGCCGATGCGGTCGGCGCCCATCTCGGCCACCAGGTAGCGCGTGGCCGGGGTGACCCGCAGGACGGTCAGCGGCAGGCCGATCTCGTTGTTGAACGAGCCCGTGGGGACGATGATCGCGTCCTCGCCCGCTTCCGGGGCCAGGAGCTGGCCCAGCAGGTCCTTGGTGGTGGTCTTGCCGACCGAGCCGGTCACGCCGATCACCCGGGGCGCCTCGCCGTCGGCGGCCGCCTCGCGGACCGTCGCCAGCACGTACCGGGCGAGCTCGCCCAGGGCCTCCTGCGGGTCGTCCACCACGACGGTCGGCAGGCCGTCGAGCTCGCGGCCCGCCAGCACCAGCGCGGCACCCGCAGCGACGGCCCGGGCCGCGAAGTCGTGCCCGTCCACCCGCTCCCCCGGCAGGGCCACGAACAGGGCACCCGGCCCGGTGTCGCGCGAGTCGATGATCACCGCTCCCGTGACCGTGACGTCCGGGTCGGCGTGCAGCCGCCCGCCGGTGGCTGCGGCGACCTGTGCCGCAGTCAGCTCGATCATGCCTGTGTCGTCCTCTCCTGCGTGGGTCCTGCTGGGGTTGCGCGTGCTGGGTGCTGCTCTGTCTGCCGGGTCACGCGCCGCGGGCCGCCAGTGCGGCGCGCGCCTCGACCCGGTCGTCGAGCACGTGGTCCACGCCGGCGATCTCCTGGATCGTCTCGTGCCCGCGACCCGCCACCAGCACGGTGTCGTCCGGGCGGGCCGCCAGGATCGCGGTGCGGATGGCGTCCGCGCGCGGGGCGACCTCGTGGACCTCCACCGTACGCGAGCCGCCGTCGTCCACGGTCTCGACGGTGCCGCCCGGCGCGGCGACGCCGGTGCCGGCGAGCACCTCGGTCCGCACCTTCGCGGGGTCCTCGTCGTGGGGGTCGTCGTCCGTGACGTAGACGACGTCGGCGCCGTGCACCGCCGCTGCGCCCATGAAGGGGCGCTTGCCGGGGTCGCGATCGCCCGTGGCGCCGAAGACGACGGCGAGCCGGCCCGACGTCGTCGGGCGCAGGGCCGCGAGGGAGAGCTCCAGGGCCTCGGTGTTGTGCGCGAAGTCCACGACGACGCGCGGGGCCGTGGCCAGCACCTCCATGCGGCCGGGCACCGTGGCGCTCAGGCCGTCGGCGGTCGCCAGTGCCTCGACGACGTCGCGGATGTCCGAGCCGCCCTCCAGCACCATCGCGACGGCGAGGGCCGCGTTGGCCACGTTGTAGCCGCCCGGCAGCGAGGTGGAGGTGCGCAGCGTGCGCCCGTCGTGATGCGTCAGCGTGAAGGCGGACCCCGTGCCGTGGGGCGCGACGTCGGTCACGACCCAGTCGGCAGCCTTGTCCGGCAGCGTGGTCAGGGTGGCGACGGGGATCTGCGCGGCCCGGGCCATGCGCTCGCCCCAGGCGTCGTCGACGGTGACGACGCCGCGGCGGGCACGGGCGGGCGTGAACAGGTCGGCCTTGGTGTTGAAGTACGACTCGAAGTCGCCGTGGAAGTCCAGGTGGTCCTGCGTCAGGTTGGTGAACCCGGCCACGCCGAACACGATGCCGTCCACGCGGTGCTGCGCCAGGGCGTGGGAGGAGACCTCCATGGCCAGCGTGCGCACGTGGTCCTCGCGCATCGCGGCAAGCAGCGCCTGGAGGTCGGCGGCCTCGGGCGTGGTGAGCGTGCTGGCGATCACCCGGTCGCCGGAGCGCGTCTCGACGGTGCCGATCAGGCCGCCCGTCCAGCCCAGGGCCCGCAGCAGGTGGTCGAGCTGGTAGGTCGTGGTGGTCTTGCCGTTGGTGCCGGTGACGCCGAAGGTCATCAGGTCCTCGGCCGGGTTCCCGAGCACCCAGCCGGCGACCTGGCCGAGGATGGCGCGGGGGTCGTCGGCGACGATGACCGGAACTGTGCTGCTGGTCGCGAGCAGCTCGGCCCCGCGGGCGTCCGTGAGCACGGCGGTGGCCCCCCGCCTGACGGCGTCCGCGGCGAACTGCGCACCGTGTGCCCGGGCGCCGGGCAGGGCCACGAACAGGTCCCCCGGCTGCGCGACCCGGTTGTCCGAGGCGACGCAGGTGACCGCGGCGTCAGCGGGCTGACCTGGGGCGATGGTGAGACCGAACGCGACGGCGAGGTCCGAGACCTGGCGCGCTGTCGTGGCGGCCGGTCGGATCCGGTCGATCGGGGATGTCACGGAGAAGAACCTACCGTCTCTGGGGACGGGGTCTCGTCCTGGGTGTGGGCCTTGGGTGGTGGTTGTGGGGCGGTCCGGTCGGTGGACAAGTCAGGTGTGACACCACAACCAGGCGTGTCAACGCAGCTGGCTACGCGGTCCGAGCGAACAAATCGCTCCCGACACGACCCAGATATACCCCGGACCGCACCGGCAACCAGGCCAAGCAGAAATTGAGTCCTCAAACTTCCGTTTCATCAACAACTTCAGGCATCACGCCCCGAACCAAATTGATCATGCCAGACGGCATTCGACCGAAGCTCGCCACGAAAGCCTCCACGGAGTAGAGTTCGGAATTTTCATCCAAGCCCAGGAAAAATCTTCCGTCGTCTAGCGACCCAACCGGAACGATCTCGCGACCAAGATCCTGCGACCATTCAATAAACCTGTCACCCTCACCCACGCAGGCCTCAGGATCAAAGTCGAAAGACTCACGGGCACGAGAGATTCCTGGACCTTCATGCTCTGCCACCAGGCCGCCAAACTCCGCGAGAAACTCAGCAGCCGCCCGATGCACTTCAATCCCCTCGGCACTTAGAAGCGCTACCCAGGAGTCGATAGACACTGATCGGCCAGGAAACCAGCCGGCCTTCGCAAGTGTCGCATCAGTGATTTCGTCGAACACTATTCCCTCCTTCCTGTCACAAATGTCAAATTGAATCCCTCGCTGAGAACCTTACAACTGTCGCACGGCCCAATCCCCTTACCGTAGTCCCTGTGATTCGGTGAGCGAACCATGATTGCCGCCGCGACGCCGTTAGTCGGATCGTCACCTTGCGCCAGGGCGTTAGAGAGACAAAAGACCAGCCCGCAACGACCATGGCCATTTCCCGGAGACGTCACGGTACCCAGCATTTCCTGGACTCTTGGGTGTATTTCAGGAACCTTTTGGCCGGTAACACTAGCGTGCGTGTACAGTCCCCCTGTAGGAGTGATCAAGGCTTCGCCAGCACCGGGCCTAAGTTTACGCGAAGTGGCCGTAGACGCCGCATCCGCGGTATCACGTGCCGCTACGAGTGCTTTCTCTGTTGTGGCGACATCGACCGCACCCTTCGCGCCCTTCGCAATAGTGAAGGCAGAGCCTACGACAGGGATTGTTGCCCCACAGGAGAGGCCTGCATTGAGCGCATCGCCTTCGAGACCGTAGGCAGCGCAGTTAAGTGCATCGGCTGGCTCACCGACGACCGGCGCAAGGCCTATAAAGTCGAGCACTGTGTGCGCCCAGTCCGGAAGTATCTGCCCCTGGCCGGCCGCCACAGCTTCTTCTAGCGCCCGCCCCTCGGGAGTAAGGCCCGCCCAGTACTGGGCCGTCCGTTCTGCCTTTACGGCTTCGGCGAGCCGGAATCCGGCACCATCCCGGAAGTAGGGATCCTCAAACTCACCTCCCGTGTTGGTCCCATCGCATGACGCATATCGACACGATGGCCCACCTGCGATGCCGTTGGAAGTGCCTGCAGAGGCAACGGTCCCGCTGTTCTGGACCATGTTGGAGACCGGCAGCGCTTCCCACCACAGCCCCGTCGGGTCGGAATACGTGATCGGGTTGTTGTTGGCGTAGGCGTACGCATTCCACTGCTGTGGGTCGGTCAGATCCATCACCGGATCCACGGTCAGGAACCGACCAGTGGTCTCGTCGTACCATCGCGCCCCCACCAACGTCAGACCAGTGCCCTCATCTCGAACCTTGCCCAGGAACTCGTGGTCACCGGGCGCCGAGACCCCACCGCGCTGCTCGCCGAACGGCAGCGTGTAGTGCTTGTCGACGCTCGTGGTGGCCCAGTTGGTGTTGTGCACCGAAGCCAGCGGCGTGCCATGCGGATCGTTGATCAGCGACGTCACACCGCCCAGCCCGTTGACGGTACGCATCGCTACCGTCTGCCCGCCGAAGCTGTAGTACCGCGCCCCGGTGACCGTGCCGTTGGCAGCCTTGGTGATCTCCTGACCACCCAGGTACACCGTGATCGACCCGTCCGGCGCAGTCCGCACGATGCGGTCCCCGTCAGCGGTGTAGAGGTTGCGGCCGGCGGCGGTCGTCGTCGTGCCCGTGCCCCGGTCCGGTCCCGTCCCCGAGGACTGGTCACCGTCGGTGTCGTCGTCGCCGGACCCTGGGTCGGGTTCCGCGTAGACGGTGGTCGCAAGGCTGGTCGAGGCCAGCTCGGTCTCGTGGTCCCAGCCCAGCGACAGCTTGGTGGTCAGGTAGTCGCTGTCCTGCGTCTGGGTCAGCGTCCGGCCCGCGTTGTCGTACGTGAACGTCGACGCCGTGGACCCGCTCGGGCCGTCCGTCGTGATCGACGTGACCGCATGCGGCCCGGCGAACTCGCCCGCGTCCGTGGAGTCGCCGTCCGCGTTGAGGTCACGGCTACCCGCGTAGGAGTAGTCCATCGTGGTGGTCTGCCCACCATCGATGTCACCGGCGAGGCCGCGAGTGCGGTAGATCTCGCTCGTGCGGTTGCCGAGCGCGTCGTACTCGAACGAGGTCCAGTACGGTGCGGCTCCGCCCAGCGCGGGGATCGACCTTGTCAGCCCGCAGTCGCCGGTCGCCGGGGTCCATGCCTCGGTCAGACGTCGCAGCGCGTCGTACTGGTAGCACTGCCGGTCCGCCGCACGGCCCGTCGCGGTGGGCCGGTCCTTGACCGAGAGCACGTTCCCGGCGTCGTCATACGCGTAGGTCAGATCGAGCTCGGTGCCGCCGATCCGTTCCCGGTCCAGCTTCACGCGATACAGCCGGCTGGTACCCGTCTCGTACCCGTACGACACGACCGTGCCGTAGGTGTTGCCGAGGTCGAGGTACGACAGCCTGCCGAACACGTCGGTGCGGCTGGACGCGACATACGTGCCCCACCCGAACCCGCCGCCCATCCACTCGGCGACGCTCGTGTCGTCGTCGTAATGGGTGGTCACTGTCTCCTTGCGCAGACCGCCAGCCGCCGGGTACGTGGTCGACGCGAGCTGGCCGTCCGCGGTGTAGGTGGCCTTCTGCTCGTAGGTGCCTGCCAGGCCGGCCATCTTGGTGGTGCTCGGGATGACGGTCACCGTGCTGGTCGGCCGGTACGCCTTGTCGAAACCGGTCAGCGCAGTGACGAACTCCCCGCCGCCGTCAGCCGATGTCGCGACCCGCGTGGAGCTGGTGACCTGTCCCTTCGCACTTGGCGGGTTCGTACCCGCGTAGGGCGTGAGGACGTCGTAGGTCCACTTGGCCCGGACTGCGCCCGTGGTCGAGTCCTGCCGGACGGCCGTGCGACGTCCGAGCTTGTCGTAGGTGTAGAAGAGCTTCTGGCCCGCGCCGTTGCTCACCGACGTGGTCTGGCCCGCGGCGTCGTACTCGGTGACCGTCTTGCCGGCATCCGGGTCGACGGCCTCGCGCTGCCTGCCAAGCTTGTCGTAGACGTAGGACCACTTGTTGCCGTCGGTGTCCAGCACCTCATCCAGTCGCCCGGCCTTGTCGTAGTGGTACCGAGTCGTCTGCTCGTCCAGGTCCAGGACGCCGGCCAGCGAGCGAACCGCCGCATGCTCGACCGGGTCGCGCAGGAACTGGCTCAGCGCGACGGTCCGACCCCGGGCGTCGACCACGGTCTGGGTCGGGGTCGCGCCGTCCGGAGGGATGACCGTGGTCGTGGCACCGTCGTAGTACGTGGTGGTGCGCCACTGCTCGTAGGCCGGGTTCGTGATCGTCCCCGTGAACAGGGCCTCGGTCCGGACCCGCCCCAGGCCGTCGTACGTGTAGACCGTGGTGGCGTCCGGCTGCACGGCCGCGCCCACGAGGGTCGTGCTCGGGTTGCCGGTCGCGAACCAGCCGGAGGTGACGAACGAGACCCGCCCGTTGGCGTCGTACTCCGTGTCCGTGACGATCCGGCCGTGGGTGGCCTCGTCGTCCCCGTCCAGGGACTCCGTCTGCGTCTGGACCGGACGGAGCAGACCGTCGTACAGGGCGACCGACGTGTGATAGCTGGCGCCGTCCGCGGCGAGCGTCTTGGTGGTGACCGTGTTCACGCCGTTGCGCGAGGTCGAGTACGCGTAGGTGACGTTGGCCGACTTGCCCTCGCGGTCCGGGTACGTCACGGAGAGCAGACGGCCGGCGGCGTCGTACGTCGCCGTCGTGAGGCGGCCGTTCGCGTCGCTCACTGTGGTGGGTACACCGAGCAGCGGCTGCAGCGTGGTGGTGGAGGCGTGCTCGGTCAGGGTGACGCCGTCACCGTCGCCGTCGCCCGTTCCGTCCGGGTCCGGACTGGTGGTGGTCACCTGGGTGAGCACCCCGTTGGCCTCGGTGTACGCGGTCTTGGATACCCGCCCCAGCGGGTCGGTCGAGCTCGTCGTCCGGCCGCGGGTGTCGTAGGTGGTGCCCACCACCGGGGACGCGGCGCTTAGGGCGCCGTCCTTGTCGTTCGTCTTCACGCTCGTGGGCAGGCCCCTGGTGGGCACGGTGTTGTAGGCGAGACCGTCGTAGCTGATCTGCGACACGCCGACCAGGTCGGCAGGCTTGGACGGTGTCGTCGCGCAGCTCACGCTGACGGTCTCGGTCTCCTTCGGCACCACCAGGTGGTTGCCGTTGGTCAGGTAGGTGGTCCTGGTGCACAGGTCGTCCGATGTCGTGTTGTCCTCGGCGGACTCGGAGAAGGCCCCGTAGTCGTCGACCTCGGTGACCTGACCGTTCGCGTCATAGTCCGTGTCAGTTCGCGTCACGTACTCAAGCGACCCGTCGGCAAGGTACGAGGCGTTGTACGTGTCCACACGGAGAGTGCGCGATGCAACGAGCAGGTCGTCCGTCCCGGCACTCCCGGTGCTCGCCGTCTGCTTGGCCTCGGGGATCGTGACGGACTTGGAGACCTCGGTGGAGCCGTTGAGCACCGAGCTGACGACCGGCATCCCGGCGAACCGCTCGTGGTCCGTGACCTTACGGGTGGTGATCGAGTCCACGGACAGGTCAAGGATCGCACCCGTGCCCTGCAGGTACTGGGTCCGGGTCTTCGCCGCGACAGAGCCCGTCCCGGTCGTGGTGGTCACGGTCTTGTACCCGCGGTTGACCGAGAACGTCCGGTCCTTCTTGGGCGTGAGTGGATCGTCGATCCGCGCCCACTTGATGCCGTCGCTGTAGGAGTACGAGGTGACGACAGAAACGCCGAGCGCGCCGCTCTCGCCCGGTGACTGGGTCACCTTGGACACCATGTAGGAGTGGAAGTACTCGCTGCGCGGCTTGGGCATGCCCCACGGGTGCCACACCACGGGGAAGCACCGCGACACGTTCGCCGACTGGTTCGCGATCGGGATATAGCCCTGCGCGACGGCGGGATGCGTGCCGGCCGTGCACTCGGTCGGGGTGTACTCGATCGAGATCCTCGCACCGGTCTCGGTGGTAATCTCCTCGACCCGGGCACGGTTCATGGCAGGCAGACCGTCAGCGACGGTGTCCGCGACACGACCCGGGAGCTGATCACCGGCCGTGAACCTGATGGGGTCGACGACGACGTCGTCCGTCGTGGCGCTGCTGGGACCGTTAGCGGTGCGCTTGATCGCGTCCAGCCAGAGGATTCGGCCCGTACCGTCGCCCGGGTCACGCCACTTCTGGGTCAGTGCGACCGTGTCCTTGGCCGTCAGCGTGCCACCGACGTTGACCTTCGTCACCACGGTCGTCAGGCGCTTGGTCGAGAAGAACGCCGGGCTCCGCACGTCCGGACAACTGGTGCTGGACGAGCACTCCAGGTCCACCGGCGTGTCGTGCCAGCGCACCGCGCCCGCCGTCGTCCCGCGGTCGGTGATCTCGCAGTCCGTCGCCGCGACCAGGCAGCGTTCGGCAACGGCGAAGTCGACCAGGTTCGGCGAGCCTGCGCCGCCCGCGTCGACCGGCTCGGACCCGGCGCGCGTGCCGTAGCTGATCCAGTCCAGCGTGCCGCCGCGCGTGTAGGCACGTGTCGCACCCGTGTTGTTGTTGGAGCCGTACCGGTTGGTCTCGCTCGCGTACCGGTACGTCATCGTGTTGTCCGACGTGTCACGGACGTAGTCGAGGTTGAACCGCCACCCCATCTGCTGCCCCGAGTCCTTGAACGCGGTCTTGTACCCGGGCTCGCTCGAGTGGTTGGAGTACACCGGCACGGTCCAGCGGGAGTTCTGTGCCAGCGTGTCGCCGGAGTACCGCTCGTCCTTGCCGAAGAAGTAGGTGGTGCCGTCGGTCGTGGTGACCTTCCAGTACTCCCCGGCCCAGCCCGCATCGGTCTTGGCGGCGTCCCCGGTCGGTCGCCCGTACTGCTGCACGAGCGTGCCGTCGTCGGACTCAGGGCGCCACTCGATGGCGCCGGTCGTCGCGGCGTCGTCGGCCTTCACCAGGGCCGAAGACATCCCGTTGAACACCAGGAACGCGTTGTCGCTGTCCCAGCACAGGTCGCCCGTCTTGCGGGAAGAGTTGTTCGGCGACTGCCCGCCCACCTCGTCGCGGTCCTCGGAGCACGGTACGTACCGGCGCTCCACGAACCCGCTGGTCATGTCCCACCCGTCCCCGACCCACGAGGACTGGTTGTTCGTGCTGGACACCCGCCCGTCCAGGGCGGCGCTCGAGTACCCGAGCGCGAGCTCCGGCGAGGGGCCGGCGGCCGGCGACGGGACCTGGATCGGGTACGACCAACCCAGCGAGCCCGTGCCGCCGCTGACCGACCACGAGGATGCCGAGGACAGCGGGGTGGCACCCCAGTCGCCGGCCCCGGAGCTGGTGCCGGCCGTGACGGCGAACGTGTCGCCGCCACCCTCCGCGAGCGCACTCGCCTGCGTCTCGACGGCCGCGCTCTTCTTCGAGTCGGCGGACTTCTCCGCGGTGACTCCGGCGGCGGCCAGGGTTCCGGCGGCCGCCAGGTCGAGCGTCGCGGTGACGGTGCCGGCCTCGACGTCGTTCGTCGACTCGACCGGCGTGGGCGAGCACTCCTCCAGGTCCGGGGTCGTGGCGTGGCACTCCGGGATGCGGACGATGCCGAGGCGGCCGGACCAGTCGGCGCCCGCCAGGTCCGTGAACTCGTCGTAGTTCACCTGGACATCGACCTGCCGCACTCCACTCTCCGGCGGGGCCTCTGCCGAGGTGTCGGTGACGTCGAGCAGGACACCTGAGATCCCGGAGCCGATGGCCGTGGCCTGGTCAGCGACCTCGACGTGCACCTCTGAGGCGGCCTCCGACGTGCCCGCGGCAGGGGCCGGGGCACCGATCTTCAGATCGAGTCCGCCCAGCGCGCCCTCCGGGACCGCGGTCAGCGTCTCGGGCACAGGCAGGGTGGCCTCGGCTGCCTCAGGTGTCTCCTGTACGGGGACGAGAGCCGGGTCCGCGGTGGGCTCCGGCGGAGTTGCCACGGGCACGGGTGTCGGCGTGGCGGCATCCGGGGCCGCGTCATCCGCGGCCTGCTTGGCCGGGTCGAGGTTCTTCGTACGTGCCGCCAGGTCGGCGCCCTCGGCATCCGCCGAGGCAGCCGGGGGCTCGTACTCGACGGTGAGCTTGGCGTCGTGCCGGTACCGCTTCCACCCCTGCGTCATGTCGGTCTCGTTGAGGGCCGCGAGGCCCAGGCTGAGCGTGCCGGTGTCGGTCGAAGCGAGGTTCTTGGCGCCCGTCGTCGCGTCGAAGTCGACCCATCCGGCGTTGTCGCACGACTCCTTGTGCGCGACCGTGACGCGGGACAGCTCCGTACCGAACGGTGCGATGCCCCAGGTGTCCCAGGTCGACGCCGCGTCGATCGGCCTCGTGCTGAAGAGCCGCACCGTCCGTGCGGTGCAGTCCCAGCTGTGGTCGCCGTAGACACTGAACGTCGCCGACGTGATGGCATCCGGCTCGAGGAGACCGAGGTGGTCGAGGCCTGTGAACTGCCAGCCCAGGCGGAACTTGATGGTCTCGTTGCAGGCAGCGGCCGCGGCGACGTCGCACAGCCCCAGTCCCTGGTTCCCCTCGAACATGTAACCGCTGGTGACATCCGGCGTGCCCTCGTGCACCATGAGCCACTCGTTGCCGGCTGACGTCACGGTCGGGTCGATCAACGCGGGAAAGACCGTGTCGGGGTCCGAGAGCAGGAAGTCCCGGTCCGGTCGGATTCGCACACCGACCGTCGAGGACTCGGTGGCGCCTGCGGCGCCGAATCCGCCTGCCGCGTCCAGGGGGTCACCACCGACGGAGAGCCCGCTCGTGAGGTCCACGCCCGGCGCGGTGCTGCCCGACGGGTCGACCCCAGGGACGGCGCCCGGCGTCGTACCGGTCGCGGCGTCGGTGGTGTGCCGGGCCCTGGCGGGGACGAGGTCCACCGGCATCGGCAGCTCCTGGTCGCCGAGGAGCGGAGCGGTCGCCCGGGCCTTCGGGTCGGTGGCGTCCTCGCCGCTGACCTGATCCCAATGGCTGGCTCTGGTAGGCCCGACCGCGTCCTTGGTCGTCGGAGTGCCACTGGTGCTGAACAACCCGGACGTTCCGGCGTCCGCCGGGGCGCCTCCGGACGCCGCGGAGTCCCACATCTTCGGCTGCGGCGCGCGGAAGATCGGCTGCCCGAAGGCGTCGACGACGTCGAACCCGCCGGCGGCGCTCTGGGTGACCGTCAGGCCGGCAGAGGTGGTGACAGGGAAGGTGAGCTCGTCCAGGCCGAGCTTTCGGTCAGCACGCTTGGCGGCGGAGCGGTCGGCCAGGCGCAGTGCGGTCGAGATACCCGTACCGTCCGGGTTGATCGTGACGACGAGGTCGGCGCCCTCACCGGCCACTGCCGGGTAGGTCACCGAGTCGCCGTCGACCACGGGATCCGTCAGGTCGAACGGGCTGTCGTAGGTCAGGGTGTGCCCATCGCGGTTGATCGTCGCCAGCGGTACGCCGGCGGTCCCGTCCGAGAGCGTGATCGGGTACACCGGTGCGGAGACCGACAACGTCCCGTCGCCCGGCGTCGGGTCGGTGATCCGGTTCGAGACCGGGCCCCACGCGCCGCTGACCGCAGTACGCGTCGCCGTGGCGGTGACCTCCTGGGTCACGGTGCCGTCCTCGGTCGCGGTGAACGTCGACCACGGCGAGCGGGCCGAGGCGATCTCGACGTCCTGACCACACGACTGTGCCAGGTCGAGCGCGGCGTCCTGATCCGGTGCCGTTGCCGCTGCTGTCAGAGCCTGGCACTCGATCCCCACGATCGGGCCGACGGCGAGCGCCGGCTGGCCCACGAGGGCAAGTGCCAGGCCGCTCGCGACGGCAACCGCGCCCGTACGCCGCGCACCGGCTCGCCACGCGGATCTCATCGTCCGCGCCGTCCTGAGGGTCGCTGCGGTCACGCCGCCGCCCACCCGTCCAGCCCACCCGGTCACTCGTGTTCCCATCTGGTTCGTCAGTCGCCGCTTACCGCCACCCGTTGCTCGCACGGTCACTGGCCCGACTCCTCGATCGACTTGTCGCCCACCGTCGGGTCGAGGGCCGGAAGCCCCGTCACGAAGTCGGTGCTGTCAGCGCCCTGGCAGAGCCGCCGAACCTTGTTCTCGGCGAAGACCGTTCCTTCGAACACACGCACGTTGTCGATCTCACCGTCGAAGAAGTGGGCGGCCTCGCCGTTCCACTTGCCGCGCCCGATGACGGTTGCGCCCGTCGCGCGCCACATCGACGTGATGGTCGCCGTGGAATCGCTCCGGATCGGGTTCGCGGGTGCGGGGTTCTCCGGCGTTCCGACCGGACAGACCCACAGGGACGCCTTCCCCGTGTCCTTGTTCCACGAGCCCGTCAGGTGCACCCACTCACCCGGGGTGTAGGTGACCGCGGAGGACTGAGTGGCACGCACGATCCCCGAGTTGAGGGCGTCCGTCTGGTACAGGTTGAACGACCAGCAGCCACCGTCCGTCTTGCACGATCCCCACCACATCAGGGCGAACGGCGACTGGACTGTTCCGTTCTGCGAGACCGCGATGTCATGCCCCAGGAGATCCGCGTCCTGCGGAAGCCGCACATGAGCCGACACGACGAAGCTCTTGGTCGTGTCGAGGCCCGCCCCGACAGTCGCAGCCCGGTCATCCACACCGTCCAGGGAGAGCGCCTTGTCGCCGGCTCGAGACCCGAAGAGCTCGTGCGGGCCGGCCACCCACGCCGGGGCGGTGCCCAGTCCGTCGTCCTTGATCCCCAAGGGTTCCTTGACCGTGACCCAGGACCCGTCCGCCACGCTGGTACCGGTGCCCTCGTCCATCCGCCAGATGTGTGACTCCTGGGGAGCAGCAATGTCTATGAAGAACGACGACATGTCAGAGATGTTGCCGGCACGGTCGACGGAGCGTACGTACACCGTCGCAGGTCCCGGCTTGGTCGGCGTGAAGGACACCACCGCCGTTCCCGCCGAGGAGGTCGCGACCGACTTGGGCGTCGAGGTGTCCGTGAAGCCGTACTTGAACCGGACCACGTCCTTGGAGCCTGCCCAGCCGAACCGGAACTTGCCCGTCAGCCCGATGCCGCCGGCCTCGATGTTCTCGTTGGTGTAGACCGCCTCCACGCCTTCACCGCTCGTCACGGCGTAGATGTTCGGCTTCTCGGGCTTGGTGATGTCCACGGTGAACTCACACCACTTCGACGGCACGCCCTCGCGCCCGGTGGAGTCCTTGGCCAGGGCGCGCCACTTGTAGACGACGTTGGAGAACAGCTCGTTCTCCGGCACCTGGATCTTGTGCGTGCGCGCCGACGGCAGGTAGGACGACATGTAGGCGCCCCAGACCTGGACGCCACTGTCGACCCGGTAGATCTGGAACCGCGCCTTGGTCGCGTTGCCGTCCGGGTCCCGGATGAACGCGGACAGCCGCGGCATGGTCGTGCGCAGCACGGGACGGTCCGTACCCGTCTTGCAGGAGTAGTCCTCCTTGCTGTGCCACGTCGTCAGGCTCGACGGGATGCCGGGGGCTCGGTTGTAGGTGACGGACAGCGTGGCGCGCGCGCTGGTGCTGCCGTTGCCGTCGTTGCGGCCGATGTACCGCTTCCAGCCGACCATCGTGGACTCGTTCGCCGACCGCACGCCCAGGGTGAGCGACGACCAGTTCGACGACGCGACCTTCTTCGCACCCGCCGTGACGTCGAACCCGACCGATCGCACCATCCCGGCGCAACCCGTGCGGTGCGTCACCAGCTCCCCGGCAAGGCGCGTCGACCAGGACCCACGGTTGTTCCACGTCGTCGCGCTGCTGACCGCGTTCGAGCCGGTCTGGTACACCCAGACACCGGTCTTGTCGCAGTTGTAGGAGAAGGTGGCGTTGATGTTGAAGACCGCCTTCGTCACGTCCGCAGACGCAAGGCTCCCCACTCCGCCCAGGCCGCCGAACTCGTACAGGATCCGATGGGTGCTGGTCAGGCCGCACTGATAGCCGGCGTACGGGTCAGGCGCCAAGCAACGACCGAGGCCCGCGTCACCGTCGAACTGGTAGGAGGAGGCGCTGTCCGGCCAGGCACTCCGCACCGCCGTGACCTCGGACAGCGTTCCCGAGACGGCCAGCGCCGCGAACATCGGGAACGCCGTTGACTCGTTCTCGGCCGCGGCCATGATCGCGGCACCGACGGCGCCCTCTTCGGTGTCCTCGCCGTCGTCCGTGGGCACCTCGACCACCGCGCCGGGGGTCAGCGGACCCGTGAGCGGGTCCGCCTCGTCGGACGTGACCGAGGCGGAAGGAACTGCGGTCTCCGATACCGCCGCTCGTCCTGCCGTCGCGCCGGCGGGCTCCTCCGCGGACGCCTCGGACGTCCAGACCAGAGGTCGGGACGACCGGAACACCTCGGGGTCATCACCATCAGCATCCGCCTCAGCCGCGTGCGGATCGGTGACGGTGAACGCACCGTGCTCGCGTGCGATCTCCAGGCCGGTGCCGGAGGCGTCCTTGGCGCTCACGTCGAAGCCGAGGTCGGCATCGAGCTCAGCGACGTGGGGGTTGCGTGCCGCCGCCTCGTCCGCGAAGCGCAGCACCTGGCTGAAGCCGGACCCGTCGGTGTTCACCGCGACGACCAGGTCGACGCCGGACGGCTCGCCGCCGGTCGACATGACGTCCGCGTACACGATCCGGTCACCCTCGACGACCGGGTCGGTCAGCTCGAACGGTGCCTCGACGTCCACCACCTGGCCGTCCGCCGAGGTCATCCTCGCGAGGACGTCCGGCTCCGAGGTGACCTCGTCGCCACCCGCGGAGAAGCTCATGGCCACCGCGGGGGCGGCCGGGCTCAGGCGGCCGGACTCGTCCTCGGCCACCGCGGTCTCGATCGGCTCGAACACCCCGTCGCCATCGGCGTCGGACGCGTCCGCACTGCTCCCGATCTCCAGCCGCACCTGGCCTGACGGCTGCCCGAAGGACGACTGCCAGGGGGTCTTCTCGTCGAGTGCCTCGACCTCGTGACCGCAGCGGGCGGCCGTCGCCAGCGCAGCCGTCAGCGTCGGTTCCTCGACCGGGCACTCCTGGACGGGCTCGTCCCCCATCGCCGCCAGCACGCCGTCCGCTGCCCCAGTCGCGACGAGGGCGGAGGCGCCTGTCGCCAGGACCACCAGCGCCGTCACCGCCGCGACCGCACCACCCGCGCGCGTCCGGATACCCCGTGCCGCACGCCCCCACACCGTCGCCGCAGATCGGCGCAACCCACCCAGGTCCGGAATATCCACAGAGAGGAGGTTATGGGCGAGAATCACCACCCCTTGACCAAACAGCGGGTGATCTCTCCTGCTGCATGACGTGGTTCGCCCGACGGCGAGTGTCAGGCTGGGGCCTCGTCATGACCTGCGCTCTTCATGGGGCAGGCCCGGCCGATCGAGCAGAGCTACCGCGCCACCAGATCAGGCAGCTTCCCACACCGACCCCGACATGTGCAGGTGGCACGCGACCAGCCGGCCTTCCCCGAACTGCAGAAACATCCCGAGCGCCAACTTCCCCAAGACAGGCCGCAGAGCCGAATCCAGTTAAAGACTATATTGGCACCCATGGTTTGTCGAAGGCAGCGATCGCGCTGCGCAGGCGACCGTCAACAATCGAATCATCGACTTTCAAACTGTCCACGATTCGCTTCGCCGTTTCGAATTCGTCACGCAGGGAAAAAGCAATTGCCACCTCAAGCTTCTGCGGCGCAGAAAGCACAAGATCACCATAGCCATTCAACAGTCCATCGATTGTGGAGTACTCGTGGTAGAACGACTCTCCGAAGACCTCAAGGTCTCCAACAAGTTGATCCGCCGTTGCGTCGACCTGGCCGACATCGCTCAGCATCCAGCGAGTAGCGCGTGAACCACTGTCGATCTTCCTGATCAGATGGATCAGGTCGATGCCGACAGTCGAGGTGACATTGCGGCCTGCCCATCCGATCTCTTTGGCAACTTCTGCTATCTCGGGATATCGGACCCCGACCTTCGGCAGCGGGATAACTCGATCTGCCTGCCGAATCGAGTCGGCAACGAAGCGGCGGTGACCCTCACCAGCGCGATGCTCGTAGACCGTGACATCTGTGAGTCGAAGCGCCAACCACCCGCGTTCGCGAAGCATTGAGCTGAGACGCTCGTCCCAACGCTCCACTAACAAATTGGACACGCCCAAAGTGATACCTCCACATCAGGTTGATCGTCGAGCCACCGGAAACCGGTCAGACCGTCGCACAGGGCGACAGACGCCTGATCACCGGCGCGGTGCGCGTCAAACCCGGGTCTGGTCGTCGCCGGGCGAGTACAACGACGGCGGATGGTCGAGGCCACGCCAGTAGATCCACAGGTGATCACTTTGGGGACACCGGTACATCAACGTGGCCTGCTGGTAGAGCTCGTCCGCGTCGACGGTCCCGGAGTGGTGATCGAAGTCGACGTCTGACAGCACGTTCCACTGGTAGGGGTGGGGGATCTCGCCGCTGGTGCGGATCGCGTGACCGCACAAGCACAGGAACTTGGCCATCAGGGCATGACTCCCGATACCTCGTCACCCACGGCCCGCAAGACCTCCGCCAACCAGACAAGGCCGTGGTCGATGGCTCGGTCGGGCTCCATGAGCAGTGCGGAGAGATGTTCGCCATCGACTCGGACACCATGCCGATCGTCAGTTCCGATGGTTCACGGTAGATGTCGTACGCGTCCTGCGACGGAACGGCCCAGAATGCGTCGCGATCCACTCGGACGATGCCATTTACTGCAACCCGATCGAGAAGAATATCAAGGGCCCTCTTGAGATCGTCGACCGCGATCTCAGCCATCAGGACTGCTCCGCGAGCTGGTCAGATTTCAATGGACCCGATTCACCAGGGAAGACCATCACACCACTCGCGGATGTGTACGGATGATGCGCCTGATCGGGACGAGGCAGGTTCAAAATATCTCATCTCTCGTGAGATCGAAGAGGTCTGGGTCGACCCGCTCCAGCTGTTCCTCGAACCGCCGCCATCCATGCTCGCGGACATACTCAGCTTCATGCGGACCGATAGGAATAAGCCAGACGATTCCCGCAGCCTGCCCGTTCGGCTCGAGCTCGACACTATAGAAATCCTCGTCGTAGTACACAGGATTGGCGAAGTACACGTGATCAAGCAGCGATTCTGGATGGATCGGCGAGGGCAGTTTCTGCACATCCCCTCGAATGCGTGCCTCGTGGCGGCCAATCATCTCGCCCGCAACCCACTCGACACATCTGCCCACATCAGCGGTTCCCAGATTCGAGAACTCACGCATTGCAAGAAAGACCTCGAGCACGTATCGATCAGTCGTACCCCGGACTGTCAGGACGTGGCGGCTCATACCGAGAGTCGACCATGACGCGACGGCACGGAACCTACCGTTCTCGTAATGAGCTATCTGGACTCCGTCGATCTTGAGCCGCTTGCCGCCAGAGATTGTCCCGAGCCGGCGCTCAAAGTGATCAATCAGGCTCATCCGTACCTCGAATCATTTTCTCCGCCACAACGTCGCGGGGGATCAGGTCCTCCCCGACTTCCTTCCAGCCGACCCTGCCGAGGTTTCAGCACCGTTACCCCAGGACAACGATGATCGGACAGAGCGTACGCGTGCGGGGTGTGTTGCTGTGCGTAGACGTTGTCTACGCACAGCAACACACCCCGGTGACCAACACTTTCCCCGGCGGTCACCTGGACCGCCGATCAGTCGGCCAGGCGCCCCGGCGACAGCCCCAGATCTATCGCGCCACCAGGTCCGGCAGCGTCGCCGACTCCGACGTGTGCAGGTGGCACGCCACCAGCCGCCCGTCCTCGGCCTGCGCCGTCCGCCCGAGCACGGGCAGCTCGGTGCGGCACACGTCCATGACGTGCGGGCACCGCGGGGCGAACGGGCACCCGGGCTCGCGCTGGGACAGGTCCGGCGGGGCGCCGGGGATGCCCGAGAGGTCGCGACGCGGCCCGTGCAGCGGAGGGAACGACCCGAGCAGGCCCGCGGAGTACGGGTGCCGCGGGTGCGTGTACACGTCGCGCGCCGCCGCCGTCTCCACGATCTCGCCCGCGTACATGACGGCGATGCGGTCGGCCACCTCGACCAGCAGGGACACGTCGTGCGTGATGAGCACCACGGAGAAGCCCAGCCGCTCACGCAGCTCCATCACCTTCTCCAGGATCTGCCGCTGCATCACCACGTCGAGCGCCGTGGTGGGCTCGTCCATGATGAGCACCTGCGGCTCCAGGGCCAGCGCCATCGCGATCATCACGCGCTGCCGCATGCCGCCGGAGAGCTGGTGCGGGTAGGCCCGCAGCCGGTCGGCCGAGATGCCCACGAGCCGCAGCAGCTCCGCCGCCCGCTCCCGGGCCTCCCCGCGCCCCATGCGCGGCCGGTGCGCCAGGATGCCGTCGACGAGCTGCTTCTCCACCCGGAACACCGGGTTGAGCGAGCTCATGGCACCCTGGAACACGATCGCGATGTCGCGCCAGCGGGCGGCCCGCAGCTCGGCGTCGGACAGGGCGAGCAGGTCCGCCCGCTTGCCGTCGCGGTTCGTCAGCCACACCTCGCCGCCCGTGATGAGGCCCGGCGGGGCGAGCAGCCGCGTCGCGGCGTAAGCAAGGGTCGACTTGCCGCAGCCAGACTCCCCCGCCAGCCCCAGCACCTCGCCGCGGCGCAGCGTCAGGGAGACGTCGCGCAGCACGTGCGTGGGGTCGTCGCCGAACCCGTAGTCGACGCTCAGGTTCCGGACCTCCAGGACCGGCTCCGCCGTCGTCGTACCGGTGCCGGTATCGATACCCGGACTCGTGGCCGTGCTCATGACCGCACCTCCCGCACCACCGGCGTGAACCCCACGCGCGGCCGGATGCCCCGGCGACGCAGCGAGCGCGCGTGCAGGCCGGTGGACCGCAGGCGGGGGTTGACGATCTCGTCGATACCGAAGTTGACCAGTGTCAGCGCCATGCCGAGCAGCGCGATGCACGCCCCGGCCGGCACGAACCACCACCACGCGCCACGCTGCAGCGCGAGGTTGTTCTGCGCCCAGAACAGGATGGTGCCCCAGTTCCAGTCGCTGACCGGCGTGATGCCGATGAACGACAGGGTGACCTGGGACAGCACCGCGAACGTCACGGTGCCCACGAACCCGGAGGCGATCACCGCGGTCAGGTTGGGCATGACCTCGGCGAGCACGAGGCGCCAGGTGCGCTCCCCGTTGGCCCGGGCAGCCTCCACGAAGTCGCGCTTGCGCAGCGACAGCGTCTGGGCGCGCAGCACGCGAGCGCCCCAGGCCCAGCCGGTCGCCCCGATGACCAGCGCGACGGTGAGCCCGCCGGCGGACGGCAGCTGCGCGGCGATCAGGATGATCAGCGGCAGCTGCGGGATGACCAGGAACATGTTCGACAGCGCGGACAGCGACTCGTCGCCGATGCCGCCGACGAACCCGGCGGTCACGCCCACGAGCACGCCCACCACGGTGGCGCTCACGCCCGCGACCAGCCCGACCACCAGGACGCCGCGAGCGCCCACGATGATCTGGGACAGGATGTCGCGCCCGGTGTGGTCGGTGCCGAGCCAGTGGCTGGCGGACGGCGGGCTGAGCAGCGCGTCGCTCACCTGGTTGGGGTCGTACGGCGAGAGCCACGGGCCCACCAGGGCGAGCAGCGTGAAGAAGCCGAGGATGACCAGGCCGGTGATGACCTTGCCGTTGCGCAGGAACAGCAGCTGGTTCTTCATCGGTCCTCCGTCCGGGTGCGGGGGTCGAGCAGGGCGTAGGCGAGGTCGGCCACCATGTTCGCCACGAGGACGGACAGCGTGATGACCAGGAAGCAGCCCTGCATCAGCGGGTAGTCGTGGGTGGAGACCGCCTGGTAGAGCGTGTAGCCGATGCCCTGGTAGGAGAAGACCATCTCCATGATCAGCGTGCCGCCGACGACGAAGCCGAGGGACAGCGCGAAGCTGGAGACCTGCGGCAGCACGGCGTTGCGCGCGGCGTAGCCGAGCATGACCTGCCGTTCGGGCAGGCCCTTGGCGTGCGCCACGGTGACGTAGTCCTCGGAGGAGACGGTCACCATCATGTTGCGCATGCCGAGCACCCAGCCGGCCACGGACGACAGCACCACCGTGAGCGCGGGCAGGAACCCGTAGTAGATGACGGAGCCGATGAACTCGCCGCTGAACGAGGGCACGAGGCCGCGGTCGTAGCTGCCGCTGGACGGGAACCAGCCGAGGTTGACCGACAGCACGGCGATCGTGATCAGGCCCAGCCAGAAGTACGGCACGGCCTGGAAGAACGTCGCCACGGGCAGCAGCCCGTCGGCCCAGGTGCCGCGGCGCCAGCCGAGGAACGTGCCGATGAGCGAGCCGATGACGAACGCGATGATCGTGGCGACGCCGACCAGCCCCACCGTCCACGGCAGCGACTGGTTGACGATGTCGGCCACGGGCGTCGGGAAGTGTGTGAAGGACAGGCCCAGGTCGCCCCGCAGGAGCAGTCCCCAGTAGTCGACGTACTGCTGCCAGAGGCTGGTGTCCTGGTCCAGGCCGAACAGCACGCGCAGCGAGTGCTCGGCGTTGCTGTCGATGCGGCCCTGCATCCGGCCCAGCAGGGCCGTCACGGGGTCGCCCGGCAGCATGCGCGGGATGAAGAAGTTGATGGTGATCGCGGCCCACGCGGTCAGCGCGTAGAACACGACCCTGCGCAGCAGGAACCTCATGCGGCCACCTCCCCGTTCCCGCCGGCGCCGTTCGCGCCGGACCCGCTCCCGCCGGCATGGCGGACGGCGGGCCCGACGTCGGGCCGCCCCTCCCGCTCGGAGTACCCCCAGCAGGCTGCGGACCGCCCGGGGGCGACCTCGATCAGCTCGGGGGTCTCGGTGCGGCACAGGTCGGTCGCGTACGGGCAGCGCGGCGCGAACCGGCAGCCGGGCGGCGGGTCCACGAGGCTCGGCGGCTCGCCGCCGGTCCCCTGCTCCCGCACGGCCGCGGCGCCGGTGCCCGCCAGGTCGTCGGGGTCGGGCGCGGAGGCGATCAGCAGCCGCGTGTAGGGGTGCAGCGGCTCCTGGGTCACGGACTCGGAGTCGCCGGTCTCCATGACCTGCCCCGCGTACAGCACGGTGGTGCGGTCGGCGAAGTACCGGGCGGAGGCGATGTCGTGGGTGATGTATAGGACGGCGATCCCGAGCCGGTCGCGCAGGTCGGCCAGCAGGTTGAGGATGCCCAGCCGGATCGAGACGTCGAGCATGGAGACGGGCTCGTCGGCGAGCAGCACCTCCGGGTCGGCGGCCAGGGCCCGCGCGATGGCGATGCGCTGCCGCTGCCCGCCGGACAGCTCGTGCGGGTACTTGTCCACGTACCGCGTCGCGGGCGTGAGGTGCACGCGCTCCAGCAGCTCGGTCAGTGCCGCCTCCAGCTCGGCCCCGCGCAGCGTGCCCCCGCTGGACTGCTTGCGGTGCAGCCGCAGCGCCCTGGTCAGGGTGTAGCGCACGGGGTGCACCGGGTTCAGGGAACCGAACGGGTCCTGGAAGATCATCTGCACGCGTCGCACGTACGCGCGGAACGCCCGCCGGCCCCGCAGGCGGACGCCGGCGCCGTCGAGCAGCACCTGCCCGCCCGTGATCGGGATCAGTCCGGCGAGCAGCCGGGCGACCGTGGACTTGCCGGAGCCCGACTCCCCCACCACGGCCAGGACCTGGCCGCGGTGGAGCTCGAGGTCCACGCCGTCCACGGCGTGGATCGCCCGGGCGGGCGAGCTACCGCTGACGCGGCGCCCGCCCGCTCGGAAATGCTTGGTGAGGCCGTGCGCGGCCAGCACCGGTGTCGTCTCGCTCATCAGCCTTCCGCGGGCTTGAGGTGCATCAGGATCTGCGCGGCCTGCACACCGGTGGGCTGGGGCTGGTTGTACGGGTCCTCCTCGGACGGCCAGCCCACGTAGTTCTGCGTCGAGTACTGCGCGGTGGCCGGGCGGGTCCAGATGGCGATGCCCGGCACCTCTTCGACGAACACCTTCTGGATGGTGTCCAGCGCCTCGGTGCGCGTGGCGTCGTCCTGCGCGGCGGCGTAGTCGGCGAGCGCCTGCGTGGCCTCGTCGTTCTGGAAGCGGCCGAAGTTCCACGTGGCCGGCTCGCCCAGCTTCTTGTACTGCGCGCCGTCCAGGATGTCGGAGTACATGTCCCAGGGCGTGGCGCCGCCGTCGGTCCAGTGCAGGGTGGCCTGGAAGTCGCCGCCGGGGATGATGTCGGCGAACCAGCCGTCCTGGTTGACGGGGTTGACGGTGGCGGTGGCGCCGAGCTCGGCGGCGGAGTTCTTGATGAGGTCCAGGGCGGTCAGGTAGTCGTTCCAGCCGGCCGGGTTGACCAGCTCGAACGTCACCTCGTCGCCGTCGGGGTCGACGAGCTTCTCGCCCTCCCAGGTGTAACCGGCGTCCTCCAGCAGGGCGCGGGCGCCCTCGACGTCGACCGCGTACTCCTGGTCGGCGTAGTCGGCGGAGAGGAACTCCTCGCCGGCGGGCAGGGGCAGGCCGGTGACGCTGGTCAGGGCGGGGTTCACGCCGGAGGTGGCGACGTCGACCAGCTCCTGGCGGTCGATGACCATGTTCAGGGCCTGGCGGAACGCCTTGTCGTCGAACGGCTTGGTCTCGTTGTTCAGGTAGAGCACGTCGATGCCGAGGCCGCCGGCGGCGTACTGGTGGTAGTGCTCGGGGTCCTGGGCGATGTAGACGTTCTCGTAGTCGGCGATGAACGTCCAGCCCCACTGCGCCTCACCGGTGGTCAGGGCCGTGGTCAGGGCGTTGTTGTCGTTGTACGACGAGTACCGGATCTCGGGGACGGCGGGCTCGCCGCCCCAGTAGTCGTCACGGGCCACGACCGTGGCGGCCTGCGGCGTCCAGGACTCCAGCGTGTACGGGCCGGTGCCCACGGGGTCGGGGTTGGTGTCGGTGGTCGGGTCCTTCACGTCGGCCCAGATGTGCTCGGGCACCATCACCAGGTCGTACAGCTTGGACTGGTTGACGAACTGCCCGCTCGTGAACGTGACCGTCACGGTGGACCCGTCGGTGTCGACCGAGTCGTAGGGCAGGGCGCCGGTGTTGAGCGCCTCGAAGTCCTTGCGGAGCTGGATGGAGAACGCGACGTCGTCGGCGGTGAACTCCTCCCCGTCCGACCAGGTGACGCCCTCGCGGGGCGTGATGACGGCCTCGGTGAAGTCCTCGTTCCACTCGATGCTGTCGGCGAGCCAGGGCTCGGGCTCCTCGGAGGGCCGGGCCTGGTTGCGCATCATCAGCGGCTCGTAGATCGTGAACGCGTAGCCCAGCGAGAGGGCGGACGAGCCCGTGGCGAACGGGCTGTGGTTCTCGGTCTGGACGCCGTTCGGCATGCCGACGGTCAGGGTCTCTCCGCCGCCCGCCTGGGTGGCGGTGCCGCCACCGCCACCGCCGCTGCAGGCTGCCAGCAGCGCGACGGCCGCCGCGGCCGCCACGACGGCGACGTGCTTGTGAATCCTCACGGTGTGCCTCCTTGCACTCGTCCCGTACGGGACAGATGGGGTCTGATCACTGGGTTCCGGCGCCGGGTTCCTCCCCGGGCCGGACGGTCAGCTCGTTGGTCAGGCGCAGGTCCGCGACGGACCTGCCCGTACGCAGCCGGTAGGTGCCCGGCGGCGTGGTCCAGCCCTTGGCCTGCGGGTCCCAGACCTGCAGCGCCCGGGTGGGAACGGGTACACGGACGGTCGCGCTGCCCATGGCGGGCACGTCCGCCACCGCGAATCCACCGAGCCACCGCACGGGGCGGCTCGGTCCGCCCGCGGGCGCCTCGACGTAGACCTGGACCACCTCGCGGCCCGCGCGGGACCCGGTGTTCCGGACGGTCACGTACGCGGTGAGGGTCGCGGGGGCGTCGTGGGACTGGCCCCAGGCGAGGACGGCGTCCTCGTACTCCCAGGTGGTCCAGCCCAGGCCGTGCCCGAACGGCGCGGCGGGCACCGGCGCACCGCCGCCCGCGGGGGCGGCGTCCGGCGCGGCGGCCAGCCGCCGCTCCCAGGCGCGGTAGCCGACGTCGGTCCCCTCGGTGTAGTCGACGACGCCGTCCACCGGCCGCGCGTGCGGCACCGGGACGTCCTCGAAGCGCGCGGGGAGCGTCCAGGGCAGGCGGCCGGACGGCTCGGTGGCGCCGGTCAGCACGTCGGCGAGCGCCGTGCCCGCCTCCTGCCCGGGCAGCCAGCCCCACAGCGCGGTGGGCACGTCGTTCAGCCACGGCAGCAGCACGGGCGCGCCCGCGTTGACGACGACGACGGTGCGCGGGTTGGCCGCCGCGACGCGCCGCACGAGCTCGTCCTGGTTGCCGGGCAGGTCCAGGTCGGGACGGTCGTAGCCCTCGGACTCGACCTCGGCGGTGGTGCCGATCAGCACCACGGCGACGTCTGCGCCGGCCGCGGCCTCGACGGCGGCAGCCAGCTCGTCCTCGGCCGAGGGGCCGGGCAGCCGGTGCACCAGGGCGGCGCGCACGAAGTGCCCGTAGCCCACGGCGTGCACCACCTGGACGGTCGCGTCCAGCTCGGCGGCGCCGCTCGCCTGCGCAAGGGCCGCGATCGGGTGGTTGTGCCCGGAGGAGAGCACGACGTCCTCGTTCACGACCGTGCTGCCCGTGGCGACCTCCGCGCCGTCGACGAGCACCCGGTGCACGCCGACGGTGCCGACACCCAGCTCGTGGGCGCCCGGCTCGTCCAGCCGGACGGTCGCCCGCAGGCGGACGGCGTCGGCGTCGGGCCGCACGTCCTCCAGCCAGCCGGTCCACTCCTGGGCGGTGCGCTCCTCGAGCGTGCTGCCGTCGGCGGCCAGGAAGGCGACGCGCAGGCCGTGCTGCGCGGTGACCGGGTCGGTGCACCGGTCGACGTCGAGCTCCGGCGGGTTGTGCAGGGCGCGGGCGCCGGCCAGCACGGTCAGCTCGGAGCCCTGCGGCAGCGCGGCGCGCAGCTCGTCGGCGGGGTAGGTGAGGTGGTCGGGCTGGACGAACGAGGAGCCGCCGCCCTGGAAGAAGGGCTCGATCGCGGCGGGCCCGAGCAGCGCGACCCGCAGGGGCCGGGCGCCGTCGGACACCAGCGGCACCAGGCCGGCGTCGTCCTTGAGCACCACGACGGAGCGGGCGGCGAGCTCGCGCAGCAGCTCGCTCGACGTCGCGGTCGCGGCGGCCGCCTGGTCCGGAACGGCCTGGAGCGCGAGGTGCGCGCCCGCGGCGCCGCCGTCGGCGGTCCGGGGCAGCACGAGCCGGCCGGTGCGGCGGGCGAGCCGCAGCAGGCGCAGCACCTTGTCGTCCAGCTCCGACTCGGCGACCTCGCCGGAGCGGACGGCGTCGAGCAGGCCGTCGCCCCACGCGCCGTCGGGCCCGGGCATCTGCAGGTCCAGGCCGCCGCGCACGGCGGGCGCCACGGACTGCGTGGCGACCCAGTCGCTCACGAACAGGCCGTCGTAGCCCCACTCCTCCTTGAGCAGGTCGACCACGAGCGGCCGGTGCTCCAGCAGGGGCGCCGCGAGTCCCTCGGTGTCGGCGCCGTTGTAGGCGCCCATGACGGACCACGGGTTGACGTCGCGCACGAGGCGCTCGAAGGGCGCCAGGTAGGCCTCGCGCAGCGTCCGCTCGTCGAGACGCGCGAGGTAGCGCGTGCGCTCGGTCTCGGAGTCGTTGGCGACGTAGTGCTTGACGCACATCCCGACACCCCGCTCCTGCGCGGCGCCCACGAGCGCCACCGCGATCTCGGCCGTCAGGTGCGGGTCCTCGGAGTAGCACTCGAAGTGCCGGCCGCCCACGGGGGTGCGCTGCAGGTTGACCTGCGGAGCCAGCACCACGTCGACGCCGTGGCGGCGGGCCTCGGCGGCGAACAGGGCCCCGGCGCGCCGGGCCAGCTCCAGGTCCCACGTCGCGGCCAGGGCCGACGGCGCGGGGAACATCGCGGACGTCCCGCCGTTCGGACCGCGCACGCCGACCGGCCCGTCGGACAGCACCACCGGCTCCAGCCCGATGCGCGGAACCCCCGTGGTGGACCACATGGACGCGCCCACGACGAGCGACACCTTCTCCTCGGCGGAGAGCCCGTCGAGGAGCCGGAGCAGCGCGGGCTCCGTGGCGACGACCTGCGCGGTAACTGCCTGCGATGACAAGTGCTTCTCCGTTCGGCGGTGGACGGCTGACCGCATTCAACCACACTTACTTACTGGTAAGTAAGCCCGCAAAGTTCTGTATCGTGAGGGCATGCCAGACGCGACCGGGCAGGCTGCCCCGAAGGCCAAGCGACCCACCCGCGACGAGCGGCGGGAGGAGATCCTCGCCGCCGCCACGCGCGTGTTCGGGTCCAAGGGCTACCACCAGGGCTCGCTCGTCGATGTCGCCGCGCAGGTGGGCATCACGCACGCCGGGGTGCTGCACCACTTCGGCAGCAAGGACAAGCTGCTGTGGGAGGTGCTCGAGTACCGCGACCGCGTGGACGTGCAGCACCTGGAGGGCAAGCACATCCCGGGCGGCATGGAGCTGTTCCGGCACCTGGTCACCACCGCGCGGCTGAACGCCGACCGGCGCGGCATCGTGCAGGCCTACGCGGTGCTCACCGGCGAGTCCGTGACCGACGGGCACCCGGCGTCCACCTGGGTCGCCGAGCGCTTCTCCGTGCTGCGCGGCGAGATCTCCCAGGCCGTCCGCGAGCTGGCCGCCGAGCGGGACGTGACCCTGCCCGAGGGCGAGCCCGAGCGCGCCGCCGCCGCGGTGATCGCCGTCATGGACGGCCTCCAGCTCCAGTGGCTGCTCGACCCGGAGGCCGTCGACCTCGCGTCGGCGACGGGCTTCGCCATCGAGTCGATCCTGACCGCCACCCTGGGCGCCGCGGTGCGGATCACGAGCTGACCCGCGACCGCCTCACCACTCGGTCTTGAGCCGCCGCTTCGGGTCCTCGCTCGGCGGCACGTCCATCTTCTGCAACGTGAAGCCCATGACGTCGCTGAACACCGGCGCCGCGACGTCGCCGCCGAAGATCGAGCTGTGCGGGCTCTTGAGGAACACCGCCACGGTGTACCGGGGGTCGTCGGCCGGCGCGACACCGATGAACGACGCCATGTACGTCCAGCCGCCGCCCGCGGGCATCTGCGCGGTACCGGTCTTGCCCGCCACCCGGTAGCCCGGCACGGCCGCGTTGGTACCCGTACCGCCGTCCTCGGTCACGGTCTCCATCATCTCGACCAGGGTGTCCGCGGTCTCCTGCGAGATGACCCGCTCCCCCGGCTCGCGCTCGGCGGGCGTCGTGACGCCGTCGGGGCTCGTGGAGCCCTCGAAGAGCGTGGGCGTCATCCGCACGCCGCCGTTCGCCACCGTCGAGAACACGCTGGTGGCCTGCATCGCGTTGACGGACAGGCCCTGCCCGAACAGCACCGCGTACTGCGTGCGGCCGTCCCAGTCCGCGACGTCGGCGGGCGGCATCAGGCCCACGGACTCGCCGGGCAGGCCCAGGCCCGTCGGCTCCCCGAACCCGAACTTGTACAGGTAGTCCTGCCGCGTCTGCAGCGGGATCTTCTCGCCGGCCTGCACCGTGCCCGTGTTCGACGACTGCGCCAGCACGCCCGTCAGCGTCAGCCGCTGCACGGGGTGCTCGTGCGAGTCGCGGAAGGCCTGGCCGTTCGGCGTCGTGTAGGTGTACGGCACGGTGAACCTGCTGTTCGGGTTCCAGTAGCCGCCCTCCAGCGCCGCGGCCATGGTGACCACCTTGCCCGTCGAGCCCGGGTCGAACACGTCCTTCACGGCGCGCGAGCCGCCCGCGACGGCCGACGTCGACCGGTCGTTCGGGTTCACCGACCCCGAGTCCGCGAGCGCCACGATCTCGCCCGTGCGCACGTCCTGCACGATGGCGATGCCGTACTCCGCGCCGGTGGTCCGCTTGGCCTCGTCGATGGAGTCCTGCGCCTTCCACTGGATGTCGTGCACCAGCGAGAGCTGGATGCTGTCGCCCGGGACCGCCGGGACCGACTCCTGGCCGGCGGCCGGGATGCGCAGGCCGTCAAGGCTGCGCTCGTACGTGTCCGAGCCCGCGGTTCCCGCGAGCAGGTCGTCGTACGCGGCCTCGATACCGCCCTGCCCGGTCTGCTCGTCGTCCACGAAGCCGACCAGCGAGCCCGCGACCGTCCCGGCCGGGTAGGTGCGCCGCGAGGTGAGGTCGGTCCGGATGTACGCCCGGATCTGCAGGTCCGCGATGGCGCGCTGCACCTGCGGCACCACGTTCTTCGCGAGCACCTTGTAGCGGGACTCGCCCACGAGCTTGGCCGCCAGCTCGTTCTTGGGCTCGTCGAGGATCGGCGCGAGGAGCTGGGCGATGCCCAGGGCGCCGTCCTGCACCTTGTTGCCCTCGGCGTCCAGGCCGCGGCTCGAGCCGCGGAAGTCCTCGATCGCCACCGGGTCGCCCACCACCGTGTAGCGGTCCACCGAGGTCGCGAGCACCACGCCGTTCGCGTCGGTGATGTCGCCCCGGTGCGCGGGCGTGACCGCGGTGGCCGTGCGGGCGGCCTCGGCCTTGGCGGCCAGGCTGGGCCCCTCGATGAGCTGCACGTGCACCAGCCGTACCAGGAAGACGAGCACCACCACGGCCGCGATGCCGACCAGCCAGCGCTGCCGCACCTCCGGCCGGCCCGGCCTCGGTGGCAGCGGGCGCACCACCCGGGACCGGGCGGGCCGGGACTGGGTAGCGGCCGCACGGGGACCGTCGGGTGCCTGAAAGCCCAGCCGCGTGCTGGTGGCACGGGGCTGGGCCTTCGCGGAGCCGCCCGTGGCGGGCCGGGTCCTGGCTTGCTGGGCCTTGGCCGGTTGGGCTCGCGTGGTGCGGGCCTTGGCAGGCTGCGCCTTGGCCGAGCCTCGCTTGGCGGGCTGCGCCTTCGCGGGCTGCGCCTTGCTCTTGGCCTGGCGCAGCTGGGCGGAACGCGAGCCGGCAGCGCGCCCCGACGGGGTGCGCTGCCGGCCCGAGCCCGACGTCGGACCCGTCACTGGCCCGTGCCCTTCACCACCTTGCCGGTACGGACACTGACCATGGTCGGGTTCTCCGCCGGCACCATGCCGAGGCTGCGGGCCTTATCGTCCAGGTCCGTCTCGGCCGCGCTCAGGTCCTCCTGCAGCACCTGCACGTCCTGGGCGGTCTGCGCCACGTCGCCCTGGAGCTGCGACATCTCGTAGGAGCCACGCGCGAGCGTGGTGTTCAGCACCAGCACCGCCACGAGAGAACCGACCATCAGGGTGGCGCACAGCACGAAGAAGGGCACCCGGCTCTTCGCGTGCAGCGGCGCGCGGACCACGTCCAGGCGGCGGCCGCGCTGCGCGGCGCCCCCGGAGATCGCGGTCAGCGGTGCCCTGCGGGTGCGGGGCAGCTCGGCCGGACGGACTGCGCGGGCCGTCGCGGCGTTGGTAGCACTCATCGGCGGTCCTCCTTCGCTGTGTGGTGCTTGTTGGTGCGGTTCAGCAGGTGCTCGGGTGTGGGGCGCACGCGCCGTGCGGCGCGCAGCCGGACCGACGCCGAGCGCGGGTTGCGCTCCAGCTCCGCGGCGTCCGCCTCCTCCGCGCCCCGGGTGAGCGCCTCGAGATAGGGCCGGTGGGTCTCGGGCTCGACAGGCAGGCCGGGCGGGGCCGACGACGTGGTGCCCTGCGCGATGGCCCGCTTGACGATCCGGTCCTCGAGCGACTGGTACGACTCCACGACGATGCGGCCGTCCACCGCGAGCGCCTCGATCGCGGCGGGTACGGCCCGCTCGAGGACCTCGAGCTCACCGTTCACCTCGATGCGCAGCGCCTGGAAGGTGCGCTTGCCCGGGTGGCCGCCGGTCTTGCGGGTCGCGGCGGGGATGACGGCGCGCAGCAGGTCGACGAGCTCCCCGCTGCGGTCCCACTCCCGCTCGGCCCGACGCCGGACGATCGCCCGCGCGATCTTGCCCGCGAAGCGCTCCTCGCCGTACTCCCGCAGGATCCGCGCGAGGTCGCGCTCGTCGTACGTGTTGAGCACGACGGCCGCCGTCAGCTCCTGGGTGGAGTCCATGCGCATGTCGAGCGGGGCGTCCTGCGCGTAGGCGAAACCGCGGTCGGTCTCGTCGAGCTGCAGCGAGGACACCCCGAGGTCCATGAGCACGCCCTGCACGGCGCCGCCGGCGTGCGCGTCGACCACCTCGGTGATCTCGTCGTACACCGCGTGCACCGGCGTGAACCGGTCGCCGAACCGGGCGAGCCGCTCGCCCGCGAGGGCGAGGGCCTGGGGGTCGCGGTCGATGCCGATGACGTGGGCCGTCGGGACCTGCTCGAGCACGGCCTCGGTGTGACCGCCCATGCCGAGCGTGCAGTCCACCAGGACCGAGCCGGGCTCGGCGAGCGCGGGGGCCAGCAGGTCGACGCAGCGCTGGAGCAGCACCGGGAGGTGGCGGTCGGCGGCGTCACTGCCGGTGCCGGGGCGGTCGTCGGTCGCGTTCATCGGTGTCTCCCTCCTGCGTGGTGCTCGTCCTGCGTCGTGCCGGTGGTGCCGGTACCGCCGTCCGGTCAGGTCTCCCTCCGCACGGTTCCGGCGGCGGGGAAGTGCGCCGGATCCTGCGGGAGGAGGCCTGGCCGTACGGCCGTCCCCTCGCCCTGCCTAGAAGCTCAGCCCGGGGAAGATCTCCTCGGCCTGATCGATGTAGTCGGGTTCGGTCTGTTCCTGATATGTGGCCCACGCCTGCGCATCCCACACCTCCACGCGGGTCCCCACCCCGATCACGACCACATCGCGGTCGAGACCGGCGTACGCCCGCAGGTGCGTCGGGATGGAGACCCGGCCCTGCTTGTCCGGGACCTCGTCGCTCGCTCCCGCCAGGAAGTTTCGCGTGTAGTCCCGTGCTGCCTTGCTCGTCACCGGCGCCTGCCGGATCTGGGTGTAGATCTGCTGGAACTCGTCCATCGGAAGAAGAAAGAGGCACCGCTCCTGCCCTTTGGTCATCACCAGACCGCCGGACAGTCGCCCCCGGAACTTGGCAGGAAGGATCAGGCGCCCCTTCTCGTCGA
Source organism: Promicromonospora sp. NPDC090134 (assembly GCF_044746965.1). NCBI lineage: Bacteria > Bacillati > Actinomycetota > Actinomycetes > Micrococcales > Promicromonosporaceae > Promicromonospora > Promicromonospora sp. NPDC090134. Next base: position 151,307 of record NZ_JBIVCZ010000010.1, read on the forward strand.
GCTTCGGGGTGTACGTGCCGAGGAGCAGACCCAGACCTGCGAAACCTTCTGCCATCGCAGTCATGGGCCGACACCTCCTTCCGCTCCCGCATACTCCACGCTACTCCACTTTCCACCACCGCACTCGGAAAAACCCTGGGGAGAACTGCCCACCAGCCCTCAATGCGCAGGTCAAAGAGGTAAAGAGCAGGTGGAGTGAATTCATGTCCGGCGTGGCGTGGAATGTCCCGGTAGGCGCCTCCGGTCCGCAGTCTCGTGCGGGTCCCCCACCGGGCGAGACGTCGTTTCACCAGGGCGAAACAAGCCCTGGGATGTGTGAAGACCGCGTGATGCACACAACAGAGTGCTTTACATCTCTACTAGGCTGGTCCAGCCGGGCGAGCGACAGTCGCCCCGGCTTCCGAACAGCGCGTACACGCGCGAGAAACCGGCCTGACTCCCGGCCCGATGGAGGTCCCCAGTGCACACGGAACGCGCCACGTCCGGCCTCACGGATCCTCGGTTCGGCGGAGAGCCCGCTCCCCAGGGGGCGCCCGGACCAGCCACGCTCGACGAGCTCGTGGAGACCATGGCCCGCGTCCGGGGCGCCGTGGAGTCCGTCGTGACGGGCCGGCCCGGCCTGGCCGACATCACCCTCGCCGTCCTGCTGGCCGAGGGCCACCTGCTCGTCGAGGACGTGCCCGGTGTCGGCAAGACCACGCTCGCCAAGGCCGTCGCGCGCAGCATCGACTGCCACGTGGGCCGCATCCAGTTCACGCCCGACCTGCTGCCGAGCGACCTCACGGGCGTCAACATCTTCCGCACCGGCAGCCACGAGTTCGAGTTCCGCCCGGGCCCGGTGTTCAGCAACATCGTGATCGGCGACGAGATCAACCGCGCCTCGCCCAAGACCCAGTCCGCGCTGCTGGAGTGCATGGAGGAGGGCCAGACCACCGTCGACGGCACCACCCACCAGCTCCCCCGGCCGTTCCTCGTGGTCGCCACCCAGAACCCGGTGGAGATGGAGGGCACCTACCCCCTGCCCGAGGCGCAGCGCGACCGGTTCATGGCCCGCATCACCGTGGGATACCCCGACATCGACGCCGAGATGCTCATGCTCGACCGGCAGGAGGCCAGCACGCCGCTGGCCCACCTGGAGGCCGTGACCGACGGGCACACGCTGCTGCGGTTCGCGCAGCTCGTGCGGTCGCTGTACGCGTCCCCCTCGGTCAAGCGGTACGTCGTCGGGCTCGTCGGCGCCACGCGTGAGCACCCGGGCCTGCGGCTGGGCGCCTCGCCCCGCGCCTCGCTCCAGCTCCTGCGCGCCGCCAAGGCGATCGCCGCCATGGCGGGCCGCGACCACGTGCTGCCCGACGACATCCAGCGGCTCGCCCGGCCCGTGCTGGCCCACCGCCTCATCCTCACCACCGAGGCGCGCCTCGGTGGCGTGACCCCCGAGACGCTCGTCGACGAGATCGTGCAGCGCACACCGGTGCCGGCGCTCGAGCCCGCCGACCGGCGCCAGTTCTGAGCGGCCGGGGCGGCACCGTCATGAAGTGGCGCGACACGCTCACCCGGATCAGCCGGGTCCGGCTCACCCCCCGCGGCATCGGGGCGGCCTGCGTGGGCGGTGTGCTGATCCCGCTCGGGCTGGTCCTCACCCTGCCCGACCTGGTCGGCCTGGGCGCCGCGGCGCTCATCGCCGTGGCCGTGGCCTGGCTGGTGATCGGCACCCAGCGGCTGGAGTCCGGCCGGGGCGCCCTGCACGTGACGCGGTCCGTCGCGCCCAACCCCGTGGTGCGCGACCGGACGGCGGACGTGAGCCTCCTGGTCGCCGCGCACCAGGCCTCCGGCGCCGCGTACGAGCGGCTGTCCCGCCTGCGCCTGTCCGAGCAGGCGGCGCACGAGCTCGCCGGGCACCAGGGCATCCGCGCCCGGGTCTCCGCGCGCGCCGACCGGATCACCGTGCACTACTCGCTCACGCCGATGCGGCGCGGGCGCTGGTCGCTGGGCCCGCTGCTGACCACCCGGACCGACGTGTTCGGCCTGGTCCGCGCCACCCAGCCCCTCGGCAGCGCCACGCACGTCCCGGTGTGGCCCCGCACCGTCGAGCTCGCCGTGCGCACCCGGTCGGTGGGCGACGTCGACCACTCCGCCACGGGCGCGCGCCTGCAGTCCACCGACGACTCGGTGCTCCGGGAGTACGTCGCCGGCGACGACCCGCGCCGCGTGCACTGGGCGAGCGCCGCACGCCGCGGCCAGCTCATGGTCCGCGCCGACGAGAGCGCCGGGGTGCGCCCCGTGACCGTCCTGCTCGACCGCTCGCTGCTGCCCCACTGGCAGGAGTCCGGCAGCCTGCGCCGTCCGGCGGCGGTGGACGACGGCGAGTGGGCCGTCGAGCTCTGCGCGTCGATCGCCACCTCGTTCCTCGACGCCGGCCACCCGTCCCGCCTGGTGACCACCAGCGTGGCGCCCAGCGTGGACGGCGTCCGCTTCGCCATCACCCGCGCCAGCCGGTCCGCCCTGCTCGACGCCTGCGTCGACATCCGCGGGCACCGCGGCGCGTCGGAGGGCCAGCACGCGACGAGCACCACCGCGCGGGCGCTCCGGCTCGCCCGCGCCCCGGGCGAGATCGTCGTGGCGGTGCTCGGCCCGCAGGGACCCGACGCGCGGCACGACCTCGCCGCGCTGGGCGCCGAGGGCACCTGCTGGGGGCTGCTGGTGGCGCCGCGCGGCGCCGGGTTCCAGCACGAGCTGGACCAGACGGCCGCCGAGCTGCGCGCCTCCGGCTGGCACGTCAGCACCTGTGAGGCCCGCACCGACCCGGAGCGCGCCTGGGCCCTGCTCGCGGAGCGTGCGCCGTGATCCCCGCGCACCGCGGCCCGCTGGTCCGCACCGTCGCGTCCGGCGTGCTCGTCGCGATCGCCGTGATCGCCTCCATGCACGCGCTCACGCTCGTCATCGACCCCGGGCCCTGGCTCACCGCAGGCACCACCGGCGTCGTCCTCGTCTCGGCCACCACCTGCGTGGTGCGGTACCTGCTGCTGCGCAACGCCGTCGACCGTGCCGCCGCCCGCCGGGCGGCGGGCCAGGGGCCGAGCGCGGACCGGGCCGCCGATCGCGCGGCCGGCAGCGCCTCGTTCTTCGCGACGACGGCGGGCCTCCTGGTCGCCGTCTGGTTCGTCCTGGCGCGCTACGGCGGACCGGGCCAGCGGTTCGAGCCCTTCGTGGGGCCCGACTCCGTGGAGCAGGCCCTCGAACGGTTCCGCCAGGCCACCGAGCTGATGAGCACGCAGGTGGCGCCCGTGGACCCGGGCCCGGCCATCAGCATGGTCGCCGTGGGCGGCACCCTGCTGGTGCTGCTCGTGGTGGACTCCCTCGCCGGCGCCCGCATGCCGGGCTTCGCCGGGGTGCCGCTGCTGCTCCTGTGGACGCCGTCGCTGACGCTCATCGGGGACGTGCAGTGGCAGGTCTTCGTCATCAGCGTCACCGCGATGCTCCTGCTGCTCACCGTCGACCCGGTGGGGCTGACGCCGGGACGGCGCAGCGACGCCGACTCCGCGGCGGTGCGCCGGGCGCAGCGGTTCCGCTCCGGGATCACGGCCCTGACCTCGGTGGCGGTCGCCGCCACCTCGCTCGGCGTCGCGACCGGCATGGCTGCCCTGCCGGCGCTGGCCGGGACGTGGAACCAGCTCATCTCCACGCCGTCCGACACGGTGGAGCTGTCCTCCGAGCTGGACATGCGCCAGCCGCTGAGCGCCCGGTCCTCCAACACCGTGCTGACGTACACGATGGCCGAGGGCCAGCCGGCCGGCCCCCTGCGCGTCATGACCCTCACAGCCTTCGACGGCGTCCAGACCAACCGGAACGTGCCCACCGGCGGCCTGGCCGAGTTCGACCCGTCGACGGTCCTCGCGCCGCCCGGCGAGGGCTCCGACGGCGAGCGCCGCCGGATGGACCTGCGGATCGGGCAGCTCGACGGCGCGGAGCTGCCGCTGCCGCTCGAGCCCCGCACCGTCGACGTCCAGGGCGGCTGGGCCTACGACCCGCTGCGGGACGAGGTGCGCAGCGGCGAGGGCACCCAGCAGGGTGCCCCGTACACCGTCGAGATCGTCGACCGCGGGCTCACCCCCGAGCTGCTGCGGGCCACGCCCACGGCGGGCGACCCCCGGTCGGCCGGGTACACGGAGGTGCCGGACACCGAGCACCGGGACGACATCGCCGCCTACGCCCAGGAGGTCGCCGGCGACGCGCCCACCCGGTTCGACGCGGTGGTCGCGCTCCAGAACCACCTGCGCTCGGGCGCCGGGTTCGTGTACAACCCGGACGCCGACTACCGGGGCTCGTCGGACACGGTCTGGGACTTCCTGCAGAACAAGGAGGGGTACTGCACGCAGTACGCCCTCTCGATGATGGTGATGGCCCGCAGCCTCGACATCCCGGCCCGGATCGGCGTCGGCTGGCTGCCTGGCCGGCCCGACGGCGACGGCAGCTACCGGGTCACCGGCCAGGACTCGCACGCCTGGCCCGAGATCTACTTCCCGTCCGTCGGCTGGGTCCGCTTCGAGCCGACGCCGCAGGTCCAGACCGGCCCGCTGCCCTCGTACGCCAACCCCGGCACGGGCACCGCGCCCAGTGCCTCGCCCACGCCGTCGCGCGCCAACGAGGTGCCCCCGCAGCAGCCGACACAGCGGCCGGAGCAGTCAGAGGCAGGCGCCACGGACGACGCGTCGTCGGGCAGCCAGATGTCCGACCAGACCCTGCCCGGCTGGGCCTGGGTGGTCGCGGTCATCGTCGCCCTCGGGGTGCTCGGCGGCGCCGCGTGGCTGCTGCTGCGCCGCCGCACGGAGGTCGAGGAGCTCGACCCCGAGCGGGCCTGGGCCCGCGTGCTGGCGCTGCTCGCCGAGCGGGAGGTGCGGCTCGGCCCGTCGGTCACGCTGCGCCGCGCGCCGGAGGTCATCGCCGATCAGGTACGCGCCAGGACGGGCACACCCCTGCCCGACGACGTCGCCGAACGGCTCACCGCACTGGCCGACGCCGCCGAGGACGAGCGCTACGCCCGCGACTCGACGCCGCCGACGGCCGCCGAGCTCGAGGAGCTCACGGCCACGGTGACCGCGGAGCTGACGGAGGTACTGACCCGCAAGCCCTGACCCCGTCGAGTGCGGGACGAAAGACAGGAGCCGGGCCCCTCGGGGCCCGGCTCCTGTCATGTGCGGTCGTCCGGTCAGGACCACCGGGAACGGTTGGCCGGCTAGCGGCCGCCCTGGTTGCGCCGGTTCTCCCAGCGCTCTTCGAGGCGGGCGAGGAAGCCGGAACGACCACCACCACCCTGCCGCTTGCGGGCCTTGCGTGCTCCCCCGTTCGCGGGCTGGACGGTGCCGTCTTCGCCGACGACGCCGACCGGACCCTCCTGCTGCTTCTTGCGCGGTCCGAGGAACGCGAAGACCACACCCGCGAACATCAGCACGAAGCCGATGGCCCCGAGCCACGTACGCGACGTCGCTGCACCGACGACAAGGAGAAGCAGGCCGACGACTACGCCGGCCCCGGACAGCACATAACGGAGCGCGTTACCACGGCCTGTGGACTGGAGCGTGTTCGCCAGCCGCGGGTCGTCTGACGTCAGAGCACGCTCCATCTGCTCCAGCACCCGCTGCTCGTACTCGGACAGAGGCATCGAGACCCCCGGATCTCGCAAAGGAACAGTGTCCCTTCCAGGATAGGACCACCCGGCCGTCGGTGGTAGTCGACATCCCGGGCATACCCATGACTATAGGGGCAGATCAGTAAAGATGCGTGCCGTTCTTGCGATGTACACCCAGGTCGATCGCTGTTTTCCCGAACTTTTCGCGCACAGCGTCGAGCGCAACTTCAGCCTCTCGCTGTGCTCCGGAGCGCGGATCGACCGCTTCCTCCAGAGTGAGCTGCTGGGTGGAACCGTCGCGTTGCAAGAGGTTTTCACCCCGGACGCCCACCAGCCGCACCGGAAGTCCACCCAGATCGACCGCCGCGACGAGCTCGCGCGCCACGAGGTAGATGTCCCGGGCGACGTCCGTGGGCCCGTCCAGGGTGCGGGAGCGGGTGAACGTCGCGAAATCGCTGGAGCGCACCTTGACCGACACCGTGCGGGCCAGCACGCCCTGGTGCCGCAGCCGCGCGGCGACCCGGTCGGACAGTTCCAGGACCCGCCGGCTCACGGCCTCGGTGTCGTCCTGGTCCGTGCCGAAGGTGGTCTCGGCGCCGATGCTGTGCTCGCGGTGCTCGGGCACGACGGGGCGCGGGTCGCGCCCCCAGGAGAGGTCGTGCAGGTGCGCGCCGCTGACGCGGCCGACGGCCGCCTGCAGGCTCGGCAGGTCCGTGCGGGCCAGCTCCGCGACGGTGGTGATCCCCCACGCGGCCAGCGACTTCTCGGTCTTCTCCCCCACGCCCCACAGGGCGCCGACGGGCAGCGTGTGCAGGAAGTCGACGGTGGCGTCCACGGGGACGAGCATCAGGCCGTCCGGCTTGGCGTGCGTGGAGGCCAGCTTGGCCACGAACTTGTTCCGGGCGATGCCCACGGAGGCCGTCACGCCGTGCTCGGCCTCGATGCGGCGGCGCAGCTCGGCGCCGATCGTCGTGGGCGGGCCGAGGCGCCGCCTGGCCCCGCTGACGTCCAGGAAGGCCTCGTCCACGCTGATCTGCTCCACGAGCGGCGTGACCTCCTGCAGCAGGCCCATGACCGAGCGGGACACGTCGCGGTACAGCTCGTGGTCGGGCCGGACCACGACGGCCTGCGGGCACAGCAGGCGCGCCCGTGTCATCGGCATCGCGGACCGCACGCCGAAGGCGCGCGCCTCGTAGGTCGCGGCCAGCACGACGCCGCGCTCCTGCGCGCCGACGATGACCGGCAGGCCACGCAGCTCCGGCCGCCGCGCCAGCTCGCAGGACGCGAAGAACGCGTCCATGTCCAGGTGCAGCACCGAGCAGCCGGACTCGTCCGACCCCCAGTCCCGCCTCGCCGCCGCTGACCGCGGCCCCTTGCTCACGAACGTGCTCCGTTCCCGCTCTCGCCCAGTGCTTGTCTGCCGGCACCCGCCGGCGCGGTCAGGACGCCTCGGGCACCAGGGACAGGCGCTGTGTCGCGAACCCTGTCTGCGGGTCCACGAGCATCGCCACCTCGTCCCGGAAGTCCTCGGCGCACGCGAGCAGCTCGTCCGCCCGCGCGGGCTCCACCTGCTCCCCGCGCCCCGCGTCCACCGCGGCCCGCAAGGGCGCGCCGGACGCGAAGTAGCCCGACCAGGCCGCGAGGTCCGGTTCGGCGTGCGCGAGCATGTCCCACACGGTCCGCGCGCCGGAGCGCGCCGACGGGCGGCCCCGCAGGGCCACGACGGCCGCGGCCGACCGGATGGCCGCGAGGTGCGCGTGCACGAACCGGTCGCCCGGGTCAGCCGCACGCGCGGCCTCGGCGAGCTCCGCGTCCGCCTTGCGCAGCAGGGCGCTGACGCCCGGCGGGACGGCGCGCGGCACGAGCATGCGTGCAGAGACCACGTCCCGCCCGCTCTGAGACTGCATGGTGCCCATCTCGAACCTCCGATCGAACCCCTTGAGCGACACTATCGAACATACGTTCTATCCTGTCAAGCGCACCGCCGGTCCGGGAGACACTGTGCTCATGGCCCGCCGCTCCGCCCGACGCCGCCCATCCTCCTCCGCACCACTGACACTCCCCGCCGAGCTGCCCGTCGGCCCCGTGCCGATCAGCACCGGCACCGCCGAGGTGGTGCGCGACCCCGACTTCCCCCAGCGGGTGACGCTGCACGTCAACGGCGTGCCGAGCTCCAGCCTCGACCTCGCCGACCCCGGTTTTCTCGACTTCGAGTACATGCAGCAGATGGCCGCGTTCGTGGCGCTCCTGCCGCCCGGACCGCTGCGGGTGCTGCACCTCGGCGCCGCCGGCAGCGCCTTCGCGCGGCACGTGGAGCACGAGCGGCCCGGCTCCCGCCAGCTCGGCATCGACCTCGACCCCCGCCTCCTGGAGCTCGTGCGCGAGTGGTTCGCCCTGCCGCGCTCGCCCCTGCTGCGTCTGCGCGCCGACGACGCGGGGCGCGCCCTGGCCGCCGCGCACGACGCGTCCTACGACGTGGTGGTCCGGGACGTGTTCGCGGGCGACCGCACACCGGAGCACCTGGTGGGCACGGGGTTCGCCGCGCAGGCCCACCGCGTGCTGCGCCCCGGCGGCATCCTCCTGGTGAACTGCGCCGACCGGCCCCCGCTGACCACCGCGCGCCGCGAGGTCGCGAGCCTCGCGGAGGCCTTCGGGCCGGACGCCGCGGCGCAGGGCCGGCTCGCCGCCGTCGCCGAGCCCGCGATCCTCAAGGGCCGCCGGTACGGCAACCTGGTCCTCGCGGCCGTCCGCGAGCTGCCGGAGGACCCGGCCCACGAGGGCGCCCAGGACGCCCCACAGGGCCCCCTGGGGGCCCACGACGCCGTCGAGCGCCCGGACCTGCGGGACCCCCGCCTGGGGCGCGCCCTGCGCACCCTGGCGGTGCCCGCCACCCTCCTGGCCGGCGACGACGCGGCGGCGTTCGCCGGCACGGCGGCCCCGCTGGCGACGTCGACCCCCGACCCGGCGACCTGAGCCCGCCCCGCGCCTCGAACGGCGCGCGAAGAAGGCCGCCCTCCCCGGAGGGAGGACGGCCTTCTCACGAGTTACGTCAGAGCGGCACGACTGCTTCCGCCTGCGGACCCTTGGGACCCTGCGTGATCTCGAACTCGACCCGCTGGGCCTCCTCGAGAGACCGGTACCCGTTGGACTGGATTGCGGAGTAGTGCACGAAGACGTCGGCGCCGCCGCCGTCCTGGGCGATGAACCCGTACCCCTTCTCCGCGTTGAACCACTTCACAGAACCCTGCGCCATGCTGTCCTTCGACCTTCCGTCCGGGATCCGACGGCGAGCCCGTTGCCCGCCCCCGTGCCGCAATGCTTTCCCGACTTGCTCACGACACGGCGGACGTGGCCTTGGTACGTCACTGCAACGTGCGCCAGTGTGGCATGGTCCACTCAAATGTGCCATGGAACACGCACATTTCTGCCGCAGCTATGACACACCGGGCCGAGGACCCGCTCCGGCTCAGTCGCCGTTCTGCTGTGCGAGGAACCGCTCGAACTCGGCGCCCAGCTCCTCGGCGCTCGGGATCTGCGTGGTCTCCGCGAGCAGGCTCGGCCGGCCGATCGACCGCGCGAAGGCGTCGTACTGCTCCTCCAGCGCCTTGACGACGGCGGCGATCTCGGTCGACTCCGCGACCTGCTTCTCCACCTCGATCTTGGCGTCGGTGGCCGCCTCCTCCAGGGCAGGGACCGCCAGGTCGAGCCCGGTCGCCCGCTCCGTGTGGTGCAGCGCGACCACCGTGGCCGGCGGGTACTGCGACTGCGCCAGGTAGTGCGGCACGTGGACCGTGAAGCCGAGCGCGTCGTGCCCCGCCTCACCGAGCCGGTACTCGAGGAGCGCGGACAGCGAGCCCGGCACCTTCACGCTGCCGAACCACGACGTGTAGTCGTCGACCAGCCCGGGCCGGGTGGCGTGCGCCGTCAGCGACAGGGGGCGGGTGTGGGGCAAACCCATCGGGATGCCCTGGATGCCGACCACGAGGCTCACGCCGAAGCGCTCGACGAGCTGGATCAGCCCGGCCACGACGCGTTCCCACTGCAGGTCCGGCTCGGCGCCGTGCAGCAGCAGGAAGCCCGTGCCCTCGGCGTCGGTCAGGTGGTCGACCGCGAGGTAGGGGGCCTGGTAGTCGGCCCACCGGTCGGAGTCGAAGGTCATGGTCGCCCGCTTGGAGCGGTAGTCGAGCAGCTGGTCGACGTCGAACGTCACCAGACGCTCCACGCGGAACTCGTCGATCAGGTGCTCGATGGCGAGGTCGCCCGCGCTGCCGGCGTCCACGAAACCGCGGACGGCGTGCAGCAGGACGGGCCCGTCGGAGCTGCCGGGCACGCTGCGACCCAGCGTGCGCTCGACCGCTGCCTCGTCGACGTCGTAGATGCCCTGGGGGTCAAGCACGTGCGCTCCCTCGCTCGTCGGAGTACTGCCGATCACCCGATCCGAAAGGGTGTCTGCTCTGGTCCAACGTCAGGACGGCCGGGTGTCTTCCCGTTACGCCCACAGCGTCGCGAACAGCTCCCGCCTCACCTGCCGGGCAGGCGCACCACGGACACGAAGAAGTCGTCGATCTGGCGCACCACGTCGATGAACCGGTCGAAGTCCACCGGCTTGGTCACGTAGGCGTTGGCGTGCAGCGAGTAGGAGCCCACCACGTCCTCCTGGGCGTCCGACGTGGTCAGCACCACCACGGGGATGTGCCGCAGCATCGGGTCACCCTTGGCGACGGCGAGCACCTCGAGGCCGTCCATCTTCGGCAGGTTGAGGTCGAGCAGCACCAGGTCAGGGGTCGGCACCTTGGCGTACTGCCCCTGCTTGCGCAGGAACTCCAGCGCGCTCACGCCGTCGCCGACCACCGAGACGTTGTTGGCGACCCGGTGGTCCTCGAACGCCTCGCGCGTCATCAGGACGTCGCCCGGGTCGTCCTCCACGAGGAGGATCTCCATCACCTTCTGACCGCTCACGTTGACCACCCGGCCCGTACCTGTCCCATGGAGTCCACACCGGCGGGCCCCTTCGTCGCGCCCCGCCGTCGGCCCTGGTCAGGCCGTTTCATTGAAGCGTAGTCGACTGGGCCCGTTCGGTCGAAAGGCGCCCCGTGGCAGGTTGCCCCTGCCGCCGGGCCAGGGTGAACCGCACGATGGTGCCGCCGCCGTCCGCCGGCTCGATCCAGATGCGGCCCTTGTGGTACTCCACGATCCGTTTCACCAGCGAGAGGCCGATGCCTGTGCCCGCGTACTGCTCGCGCGAGTGCAGCCGCTGGAAGATGACGAACACCCGCTCCGCGTACTGGGCGTCGATGCCGATGCCGTTGTCCACCACCGAGATCTCCCAGTGCGCCCGCATGCTGCGCACCTCGATCCGGACGTTCGGCGTGCGCTCGGGGTCGCGGAACTTGAGCGAGTTGCCGATCAGGTTGACGAAGATCTGCTGCAGCAGGGCGCGTTCGCCGTGCACCACGGGCATCGGGTCGTGGACGATCTCGGCCCCCGACTCCGCGATCCGCTCCGACAGCTCGGTCAGCGCCGCCGTGAGCACGCCCTCCAGCTCCACGTCCTCGCGCGGCACGCCCGTGCGGCCCACGCGCGAGAAGCTCAGCAGGTCCTGGATGAGCCGCTGCATGCGCTTGGCGCCGTCCACGGCGAACTCGATGTACTGGTCGGCGCGGTCGTCGAGCGAGTCGCCGTACCGCTTCTGCAGGAGCTGCGTGAAGCTGGCCACCTTGCGCAGGGGCTCCTGAAGGTCGTGCGAGGCCACGTAGGCGAACTGCTCCAGGTCGCGGTTGGACCGCTCCAGCTCGCGCGCCTGCTCGCTGAGCAGGGTGTGCGCGTTCTCCACCTCCTGGTGCGACAGGCGGATCTCCTCCACCTGGTGCACCAGCTCGCGGCGCATCGTCTCCACGTGCATGGCGAGCAGGGCCACCTCGCCCGTGCCGGCGGGCCGGATCTCGCGCCCGAGCACGCCGCTGCTCACCACCCGGACGGCGGCCGTCAGCTCGGTCAGCGGCCGGATCACCCAGGACTCCAGGGCGAGCCACATCATCGTGCCCATCAGCACGACCACGAGCACGAGCGTCGCCACCGCCCCCAGCAGCAGCCGCTCCCAGACCGTCCGGGTGGCCACGATCGCGTCGCGCTGCGCCCCCAGCTCGGCCAGGTAGTGGACGACGGCGGTGTTGGCGGCCTCGTACAGGGCGTCGCCCTCGGCCGTCGGCGGGGCCGTGCTGAGCAGCTCCATGCGGCAGGCCACCTGGCCCGCCGGCGCCGCCTGGACGGCCGCCACCACGGGTTCGGCGTACTCGTCGAACCACGCGTCGGTGCGCCGCACCGCCTCCTCGTAGGCCAGCGCCACCTCGGCGTCCGACTGCAGGGCGCGCCGCTCGACGTCGGCCAGGAGCATGATGCGGCCGCTCGACCCGACGGCGCGCGTCCAGGGCTCGAGGGCGGCCTCGTCGCACGTGGCGCGGTAGGCGCGCAGCGACGAGTCGGCGTCGGCGAGCGCCAGGGAGGCCCGCTCGCCGTCGACCAGGGCCCGGTAGTACGGGCCGTCGGCCCGGGCGTCCAGGCCGCGGGACTGGACCAGGGCGAGCACGGCGACGGCGAGCGCGAGCACGAGCATGGCGGCGACCGCGCCGAGCAGCCGCGCGAGGCGGCGACGCATCGACACACCGGTGAACCGGTGCTCGTCCGGCACCAGAGTCATGCCCGCGACCACTCCACCGAGTCGGCCAGGGTCGAGGTGCGTTCACCGGGCTCCGTGGCGCCGGCGCCGGCCCAGCCGACGAAGAGCAGCGCGGCGTCGTCGACCAGCGGGCCGCCGTGCAGCGCGCGCACCCGGCGCAGCACCCGGGTCACGACCTCGTCGGTGCCCTGGTCCATCTCGTGCTCCACGACGCTGCGCAGGCCGTGCGCGCCGAGGCGCGGCATCCGGCCGTGGGCGCTGGGCGGCAGCACGGGCGTGCCCCCGGGGTCGGCGCCGACGGCCGCCTCCACGAGCCCGTCCGTGTAGAGCACCGCGGTCCACACCTCCGGCAGGCGGACGCGGTGCGCGGTCCAGGTGCCCTCGACGGGGATGCCGAGCGCGCGGCCGCGGTCGGACGAGGGCAGCTCCTCGCAGCGGTGGCTGGCGGTGGCCTCGCCGGCCGGCGTCTGCGGCACCACGAGCAGCGGCGGGAGGTGCCCGGCGAGGTAGACGTCCATGTGCGCGCGGTCCGCCGAGATCACGGCCTGGCAGATCGTGACGAACACCTCGGGGCGGCCGCGCTCGGCCAGGAGCACGCGCTCCAGCAGGGGCAGGACGTCGTCCGCGGGCGTGTCGGCCAGCACGAGGGTGCGCCACGCCGTCCGCATGGCGGCGCCGAGGGCGGCCTCGTCCGGGCCGTGCCCGGCGACGTCGCCGATGACCGTGACCAGGGTGCCGTCGGGGCGTTCGACCGTGTCGAAGAAGTCGCCGCCGAGCAGGCCGTTGCCGCCCGGCAGGTAGCCGACCATGACCGAGACCCGCTCGTCGGTGACGAGCTCCTTGGGCAGCAGCGCGCGCTCCAGCCGCGTGGTCTCGGCGGCGCGCACCTCGCTGCGGAACAGCGCGATCTGCTGGGCGGCGGACCGGCGGCGCAGCGTCGCGTAGCGCAGGCAGCGGGCGAGCCCGTCGCCGTCGACGTCGCCCTTGACCAGGTAGTCGTCGGCGCCGTTCGCGACGGCGGCGGAGCCCAGGTCGTTCGACGTGTTCCCGGTCAGCACCACGACGGCGGGCTGCACGGGCAGCACCTCGATGCCCTCGATGACGCGGCGCAGGGCCTCCAGCCCCTCGGCGTCGGGCAGGCCCAGGTCCAGCAGCAGGCAGTCCACCGAGACCATGGACAGGATGCCGAGCGCCTCGTCCACGGAGCGGGCGCGGTGCAGGTCCGCGCGGAGGTCGGCCTCGACGTCCGCGTCGGCCAGCAGCTCGCTCACGAGGAACGCGTCGGCGTCGTCGTCCTCGACCAGGAGCACCGAGATGGGGCCGTCGAGCCGGGCCGGGCGCGCATCGGGTCCGGACCCGCCTCCGGGCCTCGCCGATCCCGCTCCGCCCAGTGCCATGGCGGCGATCCTATCCAGCGAGATGACGCCGTGTCAGCGGACAGGCCGACGGTTGGGCGATAATGGTCGGCCGGTTGATAACGACCGGAGTTTTCTCGCTGGTGGAACACGGAGGTAGGGCGTGACGGGAATCGCGGGCGAGCTCGCCCACGAGCAAGCAGTCGTCGACACGATGTACGTCCGCTTGGACACCCTGCGCGGCACCACCGCGAACCGCCTGCGGGACGTGCGCCTGGCGGGTGCCTCGGGCACGCACCAGAACCGTTCCGAGCGGGACGCGTTCGCGACGCTGTACGAGGACCGGGCCGCGCAGCTCGACGCCGTCGAGGACCGGCTGGTCTTCGGCCGGCTCGACCTCGCCGAGGGGTCCGGGGACGGGACGGCGACCCGGTACGTCGGGCGCATCGGGCTGACCGACGCCGAGCACCGGTCCATGCTGACCGACTGGCGCGCCCCGGCCGCCGAGGCCTTCTACCGGGCCACGGCGCTGCACCCGGGCGACGTGCGGCGGCGGCGGCACCTGGTGACCAAGGGCCGTTCGGTCACGGGCCTGGAGGACGAGGTCCTCGACCTCGACGGCGACATCGACGCGGACGCGCTGTCCGGCGAGGGCGCGCTGCTGGCGGCGATGGCACAGGGCCGGACCGGCCGGATGACGGACATCGTCGCGACCATCCAGGCCGAGCAGGACCGCATCATCCGCTCCGACCTCACCGGGGCGCTGGTGGTCCAGGGCGGTCCCGGCACCGGCAAGACCGCGGTGGCGCTGCACCGCGCGGCCTACCTGCTGTACGCGCACCGGCGCCTGCTGGAGCGCTCCGGCGTGCTGGTGGTCGGGCCGTCGAGCGCGTTCCTGCGGTACATCGACCAGGTGCTCCCCTCGCTGGGCGAGACGGGCGTGGTGTCCACCACCATCGGCGACCTCGTCCCGGGGGTCCGGGCGACCGCCGTGGACGAGGGCCAGGTGGCCCGGCTCAAGGGCCTGCTGCTCTGGCGCAAGGTGATCCGCCGGGCCGTGCGGGCGCGCGAGCGCGTGCCGCGGCACGACGTCGAGGTGCGGGTCGAGGGGCACGACTTCGTGATCCGCCCGCGCGACGTCGCCGACGCGATCGCCCGCGCCCGCCGCACGCACAAGCCGCACAACCTGGCCCGCGCGTCGTTCGTGCGCGACATGCTCGGCCGGCTGGCCGACCAGTACCGCGACTTCGACGGCGCCCCGTTGTCGTCCGAGGACCGCGCGTCGGTGACCGAGGACCTGCGCTCCGACCGCGACGTCCGGGTGGCGCTCAACCTCGCCTGGCTGCCGATCACGCCCGAGAAGCTCGTCGCGGACCTGTACGCGAAGCCGCACCGGCTGGCCGAGGCCGCGCCGGAGCTGTCCGAGCGCGAGCGGCGCCTGCTGGTCCGGGAGCCGGGCGCGCCGTGGACGGAGTCGGACGTGCCGATCCTCGACGAGGCGTACGAGCTGCTGGGCGAGGACGACTCCCTGGCCCGGGCCGAGGCCCAGCTCCGCGACGCCGAGCAGGCGCGCGAGATCGAGTACGCGCGCAGCGTGCTCTCGACCACCGGCGCGGGCGGCGGCCTGGTCGACGCCGAGACGCTCGCCTCCCGCTTCACCGCGAGCGGCCCGTCCCTGACGACGGCGGAGCGCGCCGCCGGTGACCGCTCCTGGACCTACGGCCACGTGGTGGTCGACGAGGCCCAGGAGCTCTCCCCCATGGCCTGGCGGGCTCTGGTGCGCCGGGTGCCGACGCGGTCGATGACCATCGTCGGCGACGTGGCCCAGACGTCGTCGGCGGCGGGCGCGCGCAGCTGGGACCGCATGCTCACCCCGCTGCTGCGCGACGGCTGGCGCCTGTCGGAGCTCACGGTCTCCTACCGCACGCCGTCCACCGTGGCCGACACCGCCCAGCGGGTCGCGCGGGCCGCGCGGCTGCCCGTCTCGGAGCTGCGGGCCGCGCGCGACGTCGAGGGCTCCCTCGACGTGGTCCCCACGCCGGCGGGCCCGGACGGCCTGCCGGACGACGGCGTGGTGGTCGCCCAGGCGCTCGGCCTCGTCAAGGAGCTGGTGGGGCCCGACGCCGGCCGCGTGGCCGTCGTCGCGCCGTCGGACGGCGTCGCACGCCTGGCCGGCGCCGTGGCCGGGGCGCTGGCCTCGGCCGTCGGCGCGGAGGAGGCCGCCCGCCTGTCGGCCCAGCGGCCGGAGGACGCGCAGGTGACCGTCCTGGCGCCGCGCGAGACCAAGGGCCTGGAGTTCGACGCCGTGGTCCTGGTGGAGCCGGCGGCGATCGCCGAGGGCGCCGGCGGGACCAGCGACCTGTACGTCGCGATGACCCGTCCCACGCAGCGCCTCGTGGTGGTGCACACGCGCGACCTGCCCGAAGGGTTCTGACCCGCACCCGCCGCGGACGGCCCGCCGTCGGCCCGCGTCCCACCTGCCGTCCCAGCAGGCGGGACGTGGGCCCGATCCGTTTGTTGCATCCGCTCCCCCTGGCGCACCATGGGTGCGTGCAGCGAGCCCTTCTCCTCGAGAACGTCCACCCCACCTCCGTCCCGATCCTCGAGTCGGCCGGGTACGAGGTCGACTACCGCAAGGGAGCGCTCGACGAGGACGAGCTCATCGCGGCGCTCGACGGCGTCCAGCTCCTGGGCATCCGGTCCAAGACCGAGGTGACGGCGCGGGTGCTGGCCGAGTCCGACAGCCTGGTCGGCGTCGGCGCCTTCAGCATCGGCACCAACCAGATCAACCTGACGGCGGCAGCGCACCGCGGCGTCGCGGTGTTCAACGCGCCGTTCTCCAACACCCGCTCCGTCGTGGAGCTGGCGATCGCGGAGATCATCTCCCTGACCCGCCGGATGACGGAGCGCGACCGCGCCCTGCACGCGGGCGTGTGGGACAAGTCGGCGGACGGCTCGCACGAGGTGCGCGGCCGCACCCTCGGCATCATCGGCTACGGCAACATCGGCTCGCAGCTCTCCGTGCTCGCCGAGAACCTGGGCATGTCCGTCGTCTTCTACGACACCGCGGAGAAGCTGGCGCTGGGCAACGCGCGCCGGCTGGAGACCCTGGACGAGCTCCTGGAGACCGCCGACATCGTCACGCTGCACGTGGACGGCCGCTCCGGCAACGCCGGCCTGTTCGGCGAGAAGCAGTTCGCCCGCATGAAGCCGGGCGCGATCTTCCTCAACCTGTGCCGCGGGTTCGTGGTCGACGTCGACTCGCTGGCCGAGCACATCACGTCCGGACGCCTGTCGGGCGCCGCGGTCGACGTCTTCCCGGAGGAGCCCAAGAAGCGCGGCGACACCTTCGAGTCGGTGCTGCGCGGCCTGCCGAACGTGATCCTCACGCCGCACGTGGGCGGCTCCACGGAGGAGGCGCAGGAGGCGATCGGCCAGTTCGTGGCCAAGAAGCTGAGCGACTACGTGACGACCGGCTCGACGATGCTCAGCGTCAACCTGCCCAACCTCCAGCTCGAGCACACCGGCGTGGGCCGCATCAAGCTGCTGCACCGCAACGTGCCGGGCGTGCTGGCGACCGTGAACCAGATCTTCGCCGACCACGGCGCCAACATCGAGGGCCAGATGCTCGCCACGCGCGGCGACATCGGCTACGTGGTCACGGACATCTCGGACGTGACCGAGCGGGGCGCCTCGAAGAAGCTCCAGGCGCTGGACGCGACCATCCGCCTGCGGATCCGCGACGCCTTCGAGCGCCCCGAGTTCCCGCCGGGACCGGCCGCTCGCTGAGCCCGGTCAGGCGTGCGGCCACACGCCGTCGATCGCGAGCGAGACGAGCCGGACGGCCTCGTCGGCGGCGTCGCCGTCCCCCTCGGTGACCAGTGAGACGGCGTTGACGAGGCTGAGCAGGTCCGCCATGGACACGTCGGACCGCACCGCCCCCGCGGCCCGGGCGCGCCGCAGCAGCTCGTCGCCGGCGTCGTGCAGCATCGCCCCGCAGCCCTGGCTCGACGGCTGGGGCGGACCCATCATCAGCGCCGCCGCCAGGCCGCGCGTGGTCGCACCGTAGACCGCGACCGCCTTCACCCACGTCACGAGCGCCGCGCCCGGATCATCGCTCGTCGCCAGCTCACGAGCATCCGCGCACAGCATCTCGACGCGATCGTGGAAGACCTCTTCGAGCAGCGCCTGCCGGGACGGGAAGTGGCGGTGCAGGGTCGCGGAGCCGACGCCGGCCCGCCTCGCGATCTCCTCGAGCGACGTGTTCGCCCCGGACCGTGCCACCTCGGCGGCGGCGGCCGCCAGGATCCGGTCGTAGTTGCGCCGCGCGTCCGCCCGCATCGGTCGTTCCTGTGCCGTCACGACGGCCGCGTTGTCTGCCACACGATCTCCTACCAGTGCCCAATCGGGGTGCCCCTCCATATCGTAGCCGGAGGCCTCTTTGACAACCGGGGTGCCCCTCCATATCGTGAGCCAACCGGGGTGCCACCCCGCTTTAGCGATGGAGATGTTCATGAGCGATGTGACAGGTGTCGAGCGCCGCGTTGTGCTGGTGACCGGGGCGAGCTCCGGCTTCGGCCGGCTGACCGTGGAGTCCCTGGCCCGGCGCGGCCACCGGGTCTTCGCGGCACTGCGCGACGTGAGCGGCCGCAACGAGCGCGCCGCTGCCGAGCTGGCGGCGTTCGCGACGCGGGAGGAGGTCGACCTCCGGGTCGTCGAGCTCGACGTGACGGACCAGACGTCGGCCGACCGCGCCGTCGCAGCCGTGCTGGACGCGGCCGGCCGGCTCGACGTGGTCGTCAACAACGCGGGCGGGATCTTCCCCGGCCCCGTCGAGGCGTTCTCCGCGGACGAGGTGCACCGCCAGCTCGACGTCAACGTGCTCGGCGCGGTCCGGGTGAACCGCGCGGCCCTGCCGCACCTCCGCGAGCAGGGCCACGGCGCCCTGATCCAGGTCGGGTCGCTCTCCGGCCGGGTGACGCTCCCGTACACCGGTCTGTACTCCGCGAGCAAGGCGGCACTCGGCAGCCTCACCGACGCGTGGCACCTCGAGCTGGCGCCCTTCGGCGTCGAGTCCGTGATCGTCGAGCCGGCGCCGTACCCCACCAGCATCGGGCCCAACTCCGTCGGGCCGGCGGACGCCGCCCGGCTGTCCGTCTACGGCGAGAACATGACCCGCTTCCTCACCGACCTGACCGGGCGACAGGTCGAGTCGCCCGACGACCCGCAGACGGTCGCCGACGCCCTCGTCGAGCTCGTCGAGCTGCCGGACGGCGCCCGGCCGCGACACACGGTCGTCGCGCCCGAGGTCCAGCGCCAAGCCGTCGAGGCCCTCGGCAGGACGGCGGACGACGCCACCCGCGTCGTGGCCGCCGACATGGGCGTCGCGGCGTCCGTGACCGTCGGTCAGCCGAGCACGGAGGCCGGGATCCGGTAGGCGGCGAAGGCGGCGGCGACCTGCGCCTCGTCCAGGCCGTACCGCTCCAGCGAGTATGCGTGCGGGCGGTGGCCGCTGCGGTCGAGGGCCGCGGCGAGGTTGGCGTCGTCCGTCACGCCCCAGTCCAGGCCCAGGGTCTCGAACAGCCCGTGCACGACCGTCTCGGGGTCCTTCATCAGGTCGTCGTAGACCACGTCGATCACCGCGTCGTCGGGCAGCTGCTCGCGCAGCGCGACCGCGCGCCCCACCCCGTCCGCGGAGATCTTCAGCCAGTCCTGGCCGATCCGCTCCAGGTCGATGCGGCCGGGCTTGACGTACATCGTCTCCGTCGCCTCGGCCATGGAGCAGCCGGAGGCGACGGCGGCGCCGGGCGCACGGTGCGTCCAGACGAAGCGCGCCCCCGGGAAGGCCCGCAGGATCTCCGGCATCCGCCACAGGTCCATGGGGTGCTTGAGCACCCAGCGGTCCGGGGCCTCGCCGGCGGCCATGATCTGCAGCGCGTCGTGCAGGAACCGGTAGTCCTCCGTGAGGTCGGCGGTCCCGACCCAGTCGAGGTAGCGCGGCGCCGGACCCCAGGTGGCGAACATCTCGGTGTGGGCGCGCAGCATGAAGTCCTCCTCCTCGCTGTCGGCGACCAGCGGGTGCAGGTGCCCCCACGTAGGGCTGAGCCTGGCCACGGTGGCGTACCGCTTGCGGGCCTGCGCGATCAGCTTCTCGCGCTCCGCCGCGGGGCGCGGCAGGCCCAGGTTGTCCATCTCCCACAGCTTGGGGCCGCGGTTGCCGGGGTGCCGGGCGATCAGGTTGTACGTCACGGTGGTCCCGGTGCGCGGCAGCCCGACGACGAACACCGGCGCGGTCACCGGCTCGTCCCGCACCTCGGGCCGGCTCGCCTGGAGGTCGCGTACGATCGCGCGGTTGGTCAGCCGGGCCCGGATCTGGTCCTGCGTGCTGGACCAGCCCATGGCGCTCAGGTCGGGGTTGGCGGCGTGGTCGGCCAGCAGCAGGCGCAAGCCGTCGAGCGCCGCGAGCTCGTCGGCGCCGAGCGCGACGCGCCCGCGCTGGGCGTCGGCGAGCAGGCTCTCGAACACGGCGTCGGGGTCCTTGCGGGTGCGCAGGCCGGGGGCGAGCAGCACGTTGAGGATACGGAGCAGAGGTGTGGCCTGGGGCATAGCGCACATCCTGCCGATGCGACCGGGCGCCGACAAGCGCCGCGGAGCTCCTTGCCGGATCGTGACCTGCGGCATTGCCACTGGCTAACTCCGACCGCTCGCCGTTAGCATCCCGAGCGAGGGCTTGTGCCCGGAGTCACGAACGACCCGGGGCCGCCCGCCGACGAGAGGGGAAACGTGACCGCATCACCGCCGTCGGGTCCAACGGTGCGCCTGGACGACGTGACCGACCGCACGCTGCTCGTGGAGACCACGGCCGCGGCCGACGCGAACGCGGTGTACGAGCGGCTCCGGGAACAGTGGGGCTCGGTCGCCCCCGTCGAGCTGGAGCCCGGGGTGCCGGCATGGCTGGTGCTGGGCCACTCCGCCGCGGTCGGCGTGCTGCGGGACGACCGCACGTTCATCAAGGACCCCTCGATCTGGAACGGGCACGGCAAGGACCTGCTCGGCCCGGCCTCGACGCTGCACCTCGTGCTGGCAAAGAGCCCGAAACCCACGCTGGCCGACGCCGACGGCCCCAAGCACGCCCGCCTGCGGCCCCCGGTCGACGACGCCCTGGAGCAGATCGACGAGACCCGGGCCGGTGCGATCACCCGCCGGCTGTGCGGCATGCTCATCGACCGGTTCCAGGACCGCGGCCGCGCCGACCTCGTGGCCGAGTACGCCGCGGTGGTCCCGTTCCTGGTGCTGTCCGAGCTCGACGGGCTGGAGCCCACGCAGGCCCAGCGCCTGCAGGAGATCACCCGGGCGATCTTCGAGGCGGGCGCGGACGCCCGCGCGCTGACCGACGAGCTGCGCGAGATCGTCACCGGGCACATCGCCTACAGCCGCGAGCGCGGCACGCGCGACATCGCCGGCGTGCTGTCCGTGCACGACAACTTCGAGAACGACCTCGAACGGGCCCAGACGCTGACGGCCATCACCGCCGCGGCGACCGAGGCGCTGATGGCCTGGATCGCCCAGACGCTCGTGCTGGTGCTGAGCGACCCGCGGTTCTCGCACCGGATCTCGGGCGGCCGCCTGCACATCGACGACGCGCTCGACGAGGTGCTGTGGCGGTCCACGACCAACCCGAACCTGATGCCGCGGTTCGCGGTGCGCGACGTGGTGATCGACGACAAGCTGATCCAGCGGGGCGACACCGTGGTGGTCGCCGTGCACGCGGCCAACCACGACCCGCTGGTGCAGTCCGACGACCCGTGGGACACCGTCGGCAACCGCGCCTACCTGTCCTTCGGCGCGGGTGTGCACCGCTGCCCCGCGCCGCGGCTCGGGCGCGTGGTCTCGCGGATCGCGGTCGCCGAGCTGCTGCAGCGCCTCCAGGTCACGCTCGTGGGCGACCCGGCCGACGTCGAGTGGGCCACCAGCCCGTGGATGCGGTTCCCCGCCCGGCTGCCGGTCACGTTCCCCCCGCCGCGCGAGCAGGCCCCGCCGCCCCGGCCCCTCTTCCCGACGACGGCGCCGCGCGGGTAGCGCGGACAGACCCGCAGGTCAGCCTGTCGGGCCGGTGATCAGCCGGCCCGGCGGGCTTCTTTGTGCTCTTACCTTCTGATCTCTTGTGTGATGTTCTGTCCGGACGGCCGTGGCCGCCGCCGGCCACGACCCGGCGGCGCCGTCGGCCCCGACGTCCGCCCCTACCGCGGCAGGGTGAGGATCTCCGCGCCGTCGTCCGTGATGGCGATCGTGTGCTCGCTGTGCGCCGTGCGGCAGCCGGTGGCGCTCCGCAGGGTCCAGCCGTCGGCGTCGGTCACGAGCTCGTCCGTGTCCGCCATGACCCACGGCTCCAGTGCGAGCAGCAGCCCGGGGCGCAGGCGGTAGCCGCGGCCCGGCCGGCCCGTGTTCGCGACGTGCGGGTCCTGGTGCATGGTCGAGCCGATGCCGTGCCCGCCGAACTCGGTGTTGACCGGGTACCCGGCGCCGCCCAGGACCGTGCCGATGGCGTGCGACAGGTCGCCGATCCGCGCCCCCGGCCCGGCCGCGGCGATGCCCGCGGCCAGCGCGCGCTCGGTCGCCTCGATCAGCGCGCGGCTCTCGGCGGCCTCGGGCCCGGGCCTGGCCCCGCCCACGACGAAGCTGATCGCGGAGTCCGCGGCGATCCCGTCCAGGGAGACGGCGAGGTCGAGCGTGAGCAGGTCGCCGTCGGCGAGCCGGTAGTCGTACGGCATCCCGTGCAGCACGGCGTCGTTCACGGCCGTGCAGATGTAGTGGCCGAATGGCCCGCGGCCGAAGGACGGCGCGTAGTCGACGTAGCAGGACTGCGCCCCGGCGTCGGCGATCAGGTCCCGGGTCCACCGGTCGATGTCCAGGAGGTTGGTGCCGGCCGTGGCCCGGTCGCGCAGCGTCCGCAGGAAACCGCCGACCAGGGCGCCCGTCTCCCTGGCGCGGGCCAGCTCGGCGGGGTTGAGGATCTCGATCATGGGGTGCCCTTCGCACGCATGCCAATAACTATCCCGGCCATGTTATCCCGGTATTAGTATTGGCGTCATGGTCAGGTTGCCGCTCACCCCCGCCGAGGTCGAGCGCGGGCAGCGCCTCGGCGCGCTGCTGCGTCGCGCCCGCGGGGACCGCTCGATGCTGGAGACCGCGCTCGACGCGCGTGTCTCCCCTGAGACCCTGCGCAAGATCGAGTCGGGCCGCGTGGCCACGCCCGCGTTCTCGACGATCGCGGCGATCGCCGGCGTGCTGGGCCTGTCCCTCGACGAGGTGTGGGCCGAGATCAGCCGGCCCGACGGCGCCATGAAGGTCACCCGGGACACCCGCGCCCGCCTGGTCTCCTGACGTCGCCCCCGTCGAGGCAGGTCGCATATTGTCGGGACCGGTGTGCCTGACGGAAGGAACCTGACGTGGAGTGGACGCAGCTCGCCGGGGACCTCCTGGGCGTCTTCTTCTTCGCCGTCTCGGGCTCGCTGCTCGCCGCCCAGCGGCAGTTCGACATCGTCGGGTCGCTGCTGCTCGGCACCTGCGTGGGCCTGGGCGGCGGCATCCTGCGCGACGTGATCCTCGACGTCGGCGTGCCGCGGGCCTTCGACTCGCCCGTCTACCTGGTCCCGCCCGTGGTCGCCGCGGTGGTCGTGTACTTCTTCGCGCACGTCGTGCGCCGCTTCCACGACCTGCTGATCACGTTCGACGCCGCCGGTATGGCGCTCTTCGCGGTCACCGGCACGCTCGTCTCGCTGGCCGCGGGCATGAACCCGGTGGCATCCGCGATCCTCGGCCTGGTGACGGCGGTGGGCGGCGGGGTCATCCGCGACGTCATCGCCAACGACGTGCCGCAGATCTTCCGCGCCCGCGGCCTGTACGCCATCCCGGCGCTGCTCGGGGCCGCGCTGACCAGCGCACTGGTGTGGGCGGACTGGTTCAGCATCGGCACGGGCTCCGCCGTCGCCGCGCTGGTGTTCGCGCTGCGGATGGTCTCCCTGCGCTACCGCTGGCAGGCGCCGCCGGCGGGCAGCCCCGGCACGGCCTGAGGCCTGAGGCCCGAGGTCGGGGCCGCGGCTCGGCGTCCTGCCGATGCTCCCGCCGCAGGCGCGGCTACCCGGCCGCGTGCTCCCCGCAGAACTCCAGCGCGACGAGCGCGTAGGCCGCGTCCTCCGCCGCCATGTTCTGCGTGAGGCCCTGGTTGACCACGACCGTGACCTGGCGGCCGCTGCGCGCGCTCGTGAAGCTGTACGTACCGTAGCCGGGCACTCCCCCGACGTGACCCCAGACCTCCTGGCCGCAGAACTCGGTCCGGCCGAGCCCCAGCCCGTAGTCGAACCCGGGGAACGCGGGCAGGGTCTGCCGCATCTCGCGCAGCAACGGGTCCGGCAGCAGCCGGCCGCCGAGCAGCGCCGCGTAGAACCGGTTCACGTCGCCGACGGTGGACACGAGGTCGCCGCTCGCCCAGGCGACCGACATGTTGTACGCGGTCAGGTCGGTCAGGCCCGCGAACGAGCCCACGGCCTCGTACCCACGAGCCGCCGGCCGGAGCAACCAGGGGCTGTGCCCCGGGACGTACGTGTGCCGCAGCCCGGCCGGGCGGAGCACCCGCCGCTCGAGCTCGCGGGCGTAGCCGTGCCCGGTGACCCGCTCCACGAGCATGCCGAGGAGCACGTAGTCGGTGTTGGAGTAGCCGAACTCCACACCGGGAGCGGACTGGAGCGGCTCGCGCGTGGCGATCCCGACCAGCTCGGACGGCTCGTGGTCCGCGAACCGGGAGCGGGCCGCGACCTCGGGGGTCGCCCACAGTACGGTCCCGTAGTCGTACAGGCCGCTGCGGTGCTGCAGCAGCTCGCGCACGGTGATCGGTTCGGCATAGGGCAGGACGCCGGGCAGGTAGCGGCCGATCGGCGCGTCGAGATCCACCCGCCCCTCCGCGACGAGGCTCAGCACGACGGTCGCCGTGAACGTCTTGGTGACGCTGCCGATGCGGACCTGCCCGTGGGGCTGCGGTGCCCGGCCGGTACGCAGGTCGCCGGTCCCGGCGACGACGGTCTGCCCGCCGTCCTCGTCGCGCGTCTCGACGACGACGCCCGGTGTGCCCGCCGCCACGATCCGTTCGGCCTGCTGGACCAGTGCGGCCCGGGACGGCGGCGCCGGGATCGCGGACGACCCGCCGGGTGCCGCGGTGGCGGGCGCCATGGAAGCCGTCAGGCAGGCGGCCACGACGACGGCGACCGCGGCCCGCGCGGCCCTGCGCTTCTCGATGCTCATGGCGGTGACGCTATCGACGGGCCGGCCCCGGCACAGCCGGGCTGGCCACCCTCGTCGAGGTAGGGGTAGCCCCCCCGGACCGGGCCGTGCGGGAGGATGCACCATGGGGGCGACGGGAGCCGTCCCGGTCCGAGGGGAGACGGCATGACGAACGATCGCACGACCGGATCAGGCGGCCTGGCCGGCCGCGGCCACCTGCTGCGGCTCGGGGCGCCGCGCGACACGGCGGCGGTGCGGCACCTGGTGACGTTCCTCGTGGCGAGCGTCGTGACCGTGCTCGCCACGCGGGCGTACCTCGCGGCGACGGGGTACCCGCAGATCGGCGGGGGCGGGCTGCACCTGGCGCACGTGCTGTGGGGCGGGCTCCTCATGGCCCTGGCGCTGATGCTCCTGCTGTCGTACGTCGGCCCGGTGCCGCGCTCTCTCGGCGCCCTGCTCGGCGGCGTGGGCTTCGGGCTGTTCATCGACGAGGTCGGCAAGTTCGTCACCTCCGACAACGACTACTTCTACGCCCCCACCGCCGCGATCATCTACTTCGTCACGGTGGTGCTCGTGCTGGTCGTCGAGGGCCTGCACGGCCGCCGTCCGCACCACCCGGCCGAGTACCTCGCCGTGGCCGCCGACCGGCTCGCCGCCGGCCTGGCCGGCGGGTTCACGCCCGGCGCGCGCCAGGAGGCGCGCGAGCTCGCCGCCAAGGGCGCCGGCGAACCGGGCGCGCGCCTGGTCGCCGACCTGGTCGAGACCGTGCCCGCCGACGACGCCGACGTGCCCGACCCGGTCCGCGCCGGGGTGCGGGGCGTGGTGCGGTGGCTGGACGCGCTCGTGGACCGCGCGTGGGCGGCATGGCTGGTCATCACGCTCCTGCTGCTGGTGGGTGCGGCGGAGGCGACCGTCGGCGTCCGCGTCCTGGCCGGGCAGGTGACCGGCGTGCCCGCGTGGACGGGCGCCGCGATCCTCGTGGCGGTCGGGGTGTCCGTGGTGCTGCTGGTGGTCGGCGTCGTCGTCGGGCGGCGCAACCACCTCCAGGGCGCGGTCTGGGTGCGCCGCGCGGTGCTCGTGAGCCTGCTGTTCACCCAGCTCCTGGTGTTCCGGGCGGTGCGGTGGACGGCGGCGTTCGGCCTGGTCCTGGACGTGCTCGCCTTCGTGGCGCTGGAGGTCCTGCTGCGTGAGGAGCGCGGGGTGCGGACACGCGCCGCGTGACGCGGGCCCGCACCCCCGCTCACGTCACTGCCCGGCGGGCCGCACCACGCGGGCCGATCCGCCGCCGAGCCGGGCCGGCTCCGCCACGGCGGTGAGCAGGCCGCCCGGACCGATCTCGATGGCGGTTGCCGCCCCGATCGCGTTGGCCGTCGGCGTGAGCGTGTGCCCGTAGCCGGCCAGTGCCGTGCCGTAGCGGTCGACGAACGCCTGCTCCGCCACGGGACGCGCCGAGTTCTGCGGCGCCACGCGCGGCGCGGCGATCGCCTCCTGGATCGTCATGCCGAGGTCGATGCGGTTGATCAGCATCTGCGTGACCGTCGAGATGATGTTCGACCCGCCCGGCGACCCCAGCGCGAGCACCGGGCGCCCGTCCTCCAGCACGATCGTCGGCGCCATCGACGAGCGCGGGCGCTTGCCCGCCTCGATCCGGTTCGGGTCGTCGGCGTCGTACCCGATGCTGAAGTCCGTGAGCTCGTTGTTCAGCAGGAAGCCGCGCCCGGGCACCACGATCCCCGACCCGCCGATCTGCTCGATCGTCAGCGTGTACTCGACCACGTCGCCCCACCGGTCGACCACCGTCAGGTTCGTGGTCGACGTGCTCTCGGTGTCCTCGGGCTCGGTGCCGGGTGCGGCGTCCGCGCCGCACACGCCGTCGTACGACCTGGCGTCGCCGGCCGCCACCGGCTTGGGCGCCGCGACCTCCGGGTCGACCAGACAGGCCCGCTCGCGCGCGAAGGCGTCGTCCAGCAGCCCGGCCACCGGCACGTCCACGAAGCCGCCGTCGCCCAGGTACGCGGCCCGGTCCGCGAACGCCAGGGCGCTCGCCTCGATGTGGTGGTGCAGCACGGCCGGGTCGTCCAGCGAACCCAGCTCGAACTGCTCCAGGATGTTCAGCGCCTCGCCCACCGTGGTCCCGCCCGACGCCGGCGGCGCCATCCCGTAGACGTCGTACCCGCGGTACGAGAAGGAGACCGGGTCCCGGTCGACCACCTCGTACGACGCGAGGTCCTCGGTGGTCATCGACCCGGCCGGCACCGGGAGCTCGGTGTCGTCGCTGACCGGCGGCGCCTGCACCGCGCCGGCGATCTCCTGCGCGAGCGCGCCGCCGTAGAACGCGTCCACGCCCCCGGCGGCGAGCGTCCGGTAGGTCGCCGCGAGGTCCGGGTTGCGGAACACCGACCCGACCGCGGGCGCCTCACCGCCCGGCAAGAACAGCTCGGTCGTGGAGGTGAGCGCCTCGAACCGTTCCTGGTTGGCCACGGTCTGGTCGTGGAAGAGCTGGTCGACGACGAAGCCCTGCTCCGCGACCGCGGTGGCCGGGCCCAGCGCCTCGCCCAGCGACGTCGTGCCCCACCGGTCCAGCGCACGGTCCCAGGTGGCGGGCGTCCCCGGGACACCGACGCTGACGCCGGCGGTCACCAGGTCCGGGTAGAAGGGGTACGGCTCCCCCGTCGCCGGGTCGACGAAGATGTCCGGTCCGACCCCGGCGGGCGCCGTCTCGCGCCCGTCGACGGTCTCGACCTCGCCGGTCTCGGCGTCGTAGTGCACGAAGAACCCGCCGCCGCCGATCCCCGCGCTGTAGGGGTCGGTCACCCCGATCGCCGCCGCCATCGCGACCGCCGCGTCGGTCGCGTTGCCGCCCTGGCGCAGCACCTTGAGGCCCACGTCCGAGACGACCGGGTCGAGCGAGCTGACCGCGCCGCCGTAACCCACGGAGGTGGGCACCCGCGGTGGTTGGTGCTGCGCGCCGGGGACGGTGGCGTCGGGAGCGGCGTCGGCCGGGCTCGCGGCGATCGCGCCGGCGAGCACGAGCGTCAGCGCGCCCGTGACCGCCGAGGAACGAACGACGAATCTCTTGTGCATAGGGACGGATCCTCCTGAGGTGTGGGCCATGGCCCGCAACGGGATGGCACGACTAAGACGTGCGAACCATCCGATACGTTGCATACCGGATGGACCGATTTCACCTCAGGGTGCTCAGGACCGCCACCACACCGTGCTCCTCGATCGGTCCGGTGACCTCGTCCGCCGCGTCGATGACCGCCGCCGGGGCGTGGCCCATCGCGACGCCGCGCGCGGCCCAGGTGATCATCTCCAGGTCGTTGACCCCGTCCCCGACGGCGAGGGTCGCACCCGGGTCGACCCCGACCCGCTCGCGGATGCGTTCGAGCGCCGTCGCCTTGCTCAGGGACAGCGGCGTGACGTCGACCCAGTCGGGCCCGGCCGGGTTGACCGTGACGCCCAGCTCGCGCAGGGGCTCCAGGAGCGTCAGCACCCCGTCGCCGCGCAGGATCACGCGCGCGGCGGGCACCTTCCACAGCTCGGCGTCCGTGACCCGGCGCTGCTCCCCGTTGACCAGCCCGCGCTCGAAGACACGGTTGACGCGGTACCCCCAGCCCACCTCCTCGACCCCGACCTGCACCGCGGGGAGCGCCGCGCGCGCGAGCCGGACCACCGGCTCGACGTCGAACGAGTGCATCTTCTCGATCCTGTAGCCGCTGGGCAGGGCGGTGTCGACGCGCGCGACCACCGCGCCGTTGGACGCGACGGCCCAGCCCTGCTCGATGCCGAGCTGGCCGGCCACGGGGAGGATCCCCACCAGCGACCGGCCCGAGGCGAGCACCACGTGGTGGCCCGACCTCCGCACCTCCCGGACGGCCCCGACCGTCACGGCCGGGACGATCCCGTCGGCGCCCAGCAGTGTTCCGTCGATGTCGAGGGCGACCAGGGTGCGGGTCCCTGCGCTTGCTCGGGGGGCGGCCAGGGCGGCCGTCCGCAGCTCGGTGGCGGTGGTGGTGGAGGGCGACGTCACGGTGCCGGTCGTGTGTGTCATGCCTCTCAGACGCGCGTCGCGCCGGGATGTCACAGCACTTCTGTGACCAGTTGTTGGCAGAGTGAAGAGATGACGACGCGGAAGAGTCCCTCCCCCACCCTGACCACGCTCACCGTGGTCGTGCTGACCGTCGTGGCCTGGTGGATCTTCCTGGGCCGGGACGTCGTGCAGGAGGTCGATCCCGTGACCGGGAACGTCACCGGCCCCTACGCGGCACCCCAGGTGATCGCGTGCGCGCTCGTGCTGGTCGCCCTGGTGGTGGTCGGCTCGCTGGCGCTGCCCGCGTGGGCCGCGGTGCTCGCGGTGGCCCTGCCGTTCACGGCGGCGTGGACCATCCAGGCGCAGGCGACCGACGACTCCGGGCTCTGGGCCGTCGGCGCGCTGCTCGTCCTGCTGGGCACCCTCGCCGGGGGCG
Source organism: Promicromonospora sp. NPDC090134 (assembly GCF_044746965.1). NCBI lineage: Bacteria > Bacillati > Actinomycetota > Actinomycetes > Micrococcales > Promicromonosporaceae > Promicromonospora > Promicromonospora sp. NPDC090134. The sequence goes on from NZ_JBIVCZ010000010.1 coordinate 180,710, forward strand.
CGGTCGTCGCCGTGGTCACCCGGGCCGTCGAGCGGCGCCGGGCGGCACGGAGCACGACCGCGCCGTAGCCGGCGCCCGGACCCGGGACCCCGTCAGACCGCGACCGCGCTGCCGACCGTCCGCAGCCCGGCCATGCTCCCGTACAGCTCCTGCAGCCGTGCGACCTCCTCGGCGTCGGCGAACGACGCGATGCCACGCCCGAAGTCCTTCGCGGTCTCGATCGCGAAGCGGACCGCGGCCTCGACGTCGTGCAGGTCGGTGGCGCCCGTGGCCGAGCCCGCCACCGCGGTCTCGGTGACGATCGCCAGCCCGACGACGGGGACCGCCGTGGCGGTCGCGGGCTGCACGATCGAGTTCACGTGGAAGAGGCCGTTCCCGTACGGCGTGATGTCCTGCATCGTGATGGGCATGACGGCGGGGGCGCGGCCGGTGGTGCGGCTGGCCACGTCGAGCAGCGTCTCGGAGACGCGCACGATCCAGCCGTCCACGACGGTGGGCGTGATCGCGATGCCCTTGTGGTTGCAGACCCGGTTGCCCTTCGTGGTGTCGATGGACAGGATCGCGTCCATCTCGGCCAGCACCTCGTGCCGGTTGCTCGTCTCCTGGTCCACGGCCGAGCTCATGAACGGCACCGGGTCGTGCGGCTGGGTGGGTGCGTCGGGGTCGACGTGCGTCGCGACGATCACGTCGCCGGGCAGGCGCTCACCGCGGGCCCGCATCGCGATCAGCTTGGCGGCGACGGTGAGCGAGGCCAGGGCGCCGTCGCCGTCGCTGACGAACCCGATCTGCTCGGGGCGGGCGCCCAGCCCGCCGAGGCGGCCGAGCACGCCGAGCGTCGGGGCGGTGCCCCCGGCCCGCTTGCCCTCGGCGCCGGGGATGGTGACGCGCACGAAGTCGGTGGTGCCGCCGGGCCCGTCGACGACCTCGACCTCGATGCTGTCGGGGGAAGCGCCGAGGCTCGCGAGGTGGTCGGCCACGGCGGCGCCGCGGACGGCGGGGTCGTCGAGCAGGTCGAACATGGCGGTGAGATGGCTCCAGGACATGGGTGTGCCTCCTAGTTGCTGACTGGTCTGTGTGCGCCGCGGTTCGCGGAGCCGTTCAAGCGCCGAGCACCTCGGCGGCGAGCCGGGCGGCCACGGACCGGGCGACGACGACGGGCAGCCCGCTCGCCTCGGCGACGACGTCGCGCATCGCCGCGGTGTAGCCGAAGCAGTCGAGCGCGATCACCTCGGCGCCGTCGTCGGCCAGCCGGCCGGCGGCCGCGCGCAGCTCGGGCTCCCCCTCGGTGTACGGCGAGCTCGCCGCGACCGCGACTCGGGCGCCCGCACCCAGCACGCGGGAGAACTTGCGGGTGGTGTCCTGCGCCTGCTCGGCGAGCGGCGCGATGACGCCGACCGTGCCGCCGTCGCCCGCGAACGCGGCCACCGCGTGCGCGATGATCCGGTCCGGGACGAACAGCGGCTTGGAGTGCGCGAGCGCCGGGAACGGCCCCGTACAGGCCAGCAGCACGGCGTCGACCTCGCGCTCCAGGTCGGCGACCAGTGCGGGCAGCCGCCGCAGCACGGCCACCTCGCCGATGACGGCCGACCCGCCGTCGGCGAGGCGGGTGGTCAGCACGTGGTCGCCGGGCTCGGGGGCGAAGGACACGATCTCGCCGGGCGTGCACCCGTCGAGCACACCGCGCTCGACGAGCGTGACGCCGGGGAGCAGCGCGGCCAGCTCGGGGGTCAGGTCGACGCGGGGCGTCTGCCCGATGGTGACGACGCCGAGCCGGGTCGGGCGCGCGGGGTGCGCCGTCATCGCCAGACCATCCTTCCGACCGAGTAGAGGGAGTCGCCGGCGATCAGGCCCGCGCCCACGAGCGCGGTCTCCCGCTCGCCCTCCTCGCCGCGCAGGCGGCGCCACACCAGGCGCACCACCAGGGCGACGAGCACGAGCCAGCCCGCGTTGGGCGTGGCCACCAGCAGGCCGGTGGCCAGCAGCACCCCGAGCTGGCGCCCGGGCCCGCCCACGAGCTGCACCACGGCACCCGGCACCGCCCAGATCAGCAGGTTGACCAGCACGGCGGGGTCGGTGATCCCGGCCTGGATGGTGTCCACGTAGACCTTCGCCGTGGGCGGCACCTGGCCGCTCTCGAACAGGCTGGGCCAGACCAGCGCGACCATGCCGATGGCGACGACGAACCCGAGGATCGACGCCTTGAGCTGCTCGCGCCGGCCGTCCAGCTCGAACGCCGTGTACGGGCGGCGGTCGCGGCGCAGCAGCCAGCCCGCCTTGAAGTCGTAGCCCATGTCGGCGAACGCCGGTCCCGTCGAGGCGCAGTAGCCCACCAGGAGGGCGAGCGGGATGGTCGGGAACTGCAGCACCAGGCCCAGGATGAGGAAGATCAGCGTCACGGCGAAGGCGGGGAACCAGCCGGCGTGCATGGCGGCCAGACCCACGATGAGCTCGTGCACGATGGCGGCGACGGCCGCGAAGAGCGCGAACCCGAGGATGCCCCACCACGGCAGCTCGACCCAGACGCCGCCGGCGATCGCCAGCACGACGGCGCCCAGGAGGAACATCACGAAGCCGGAACCGAGCGCGCCGCGCAGCGTGCGCTCGCTCACCGTGGGCACGAGCGACGGGTCGTCCTTGGCGGCCTCCAGCAGCGCGGCCTCCTTGGCGACGGCCCGTTCGGACGGCCGGCCGAACAGCATGACGCCGATCTGGACGAGCGCCACGAGGCCGGCGCCGATCATCACGCCGTGCGGCACGTAGAAGGCGTTGAGGTCCAGGCCGGTCAGCGCGGGTACGTACTGCGCCACCAGCAGGCCGACCGCGAACATCAGCAGCGCCCAGACGTTGCCGATCATCGCGATGCCGGCCGCGGACATCGGCAGGCCGAGGAACGACGCGCCGAACCCGACGATCCCGCCACCCACGAGCAGAGCGGCCTGCTTGCCGCCCCGGTCGCCCGCGCGGATCGTCTCCGCGGCGGCGACGCCGGGCGGCCAGGCGGCATCGGCGGGCAGGAACCGCGAGCCATAGGCGCGGTAGAGCACGTACACGTCGATCGCCAGGCCGAGGCTCGCGCCGAGCAGCATCGGCCACACCAGGTCGGGCCGTCCGAACAGGAACGGGATGGCCATCGGGGTCAGCAGCGAGTTCGCGGCGGCGAACGTCGCCCCCGAGATCGCCGACTGGACCAGGTTCTGGCGGTTCACGTCTCGCATCCGGTGCAGCCCGGCGAAGCCGATGCGGCCGATCAGCATCGCGACGACGGCGCCGATGACGCTCGTGTTCGGGGAGACGCCGAGCGTCGTGATCATGTGGATGCCGATGACCGCGCCGACGACGCTCATCGCGAGAGTGATGATCGCGGTGCGCGGCTCGAACGCCCGCGGATGGCGCGCCGTCGCCGCGGCCTGCGCGGGATCGCTGACGGATGAAGCTGCCATGGGGTGAGCCCCTTCGAGGAGTGCTGCGGGCGGCGAACGGTTGCCGCCCGGTGGAGGACGTTGCCGAGCACCGTGCGCCACGACGGCCGCAACCGACAACCAGGTCCCACTATCTGGGAGTTACATTCATATTTCGGGCCGTCGGTTACGATGCGGGCGACCAAGAGGAGCGACCGTGCCACCAGCAGAGACACCCGATCCCGCGGCCTCCGGGGCGATCCCGGAGAGCAGCTCCCCGCTGCAGACCGTCGACCGCGCCCTCCAGGTGCTGCTCTCGTACAGCGAGACGCGCACCGAGTGGGGCGTCTTCGAGCTGGCGGAGGAGTTCGGCATCACCAAGTCGACCAGCCAGCGCCTGCTCGCCGCGCTGGCGGCGCAGGGCTTCCTCGCCGCCGACCCCTACACGCGCCGGTACCGCCTCGGCCCCGCGATGTGGCGCATGGCCGCGCTCTGGGAGCGCGGCGGCGGGCTCGCCCGGCTCGCCGAGCAGGTCCTCGCGGAGCTCGCCGCGACGACCGGCCGCACGGCCTCCTTCACGATCCCCGACGGGTTCCACGTGCGCTGCATCGCCGCCGTCGACGGCGAGCACGGTCCCGTGCGCTCGCACCCGCTGGTGGGCGACCTCTACCCGGCGCACGCTGGGGCGACGTCGCGCGCCTACTTCGCGTTCCTCGACCCGCTCGCGCGGCGGAACATGCTCAGCGGCCGCCCGTTCGCCCGCTACACGGAGCTCACCGAGGTGGACGAGGCCGGCCTGGACCGGCTGTTCGACGAGGCCTACCGCGCCGGCTGGGCCGTCTCCGAGGGCGAGTACGACTCCACGACCCGCGCCATCGCGGCGCCCGTCCTGATCGGCTCCAACCCGGTCGGCTCGATCTCCGTGGTCGAGCCCAAGGTCTTCGAGTACGACGACGACCTGCGTGAGCAGGTCCCCGCGCTGCTCGACGCCGCGAAGCAGCTGGCCGGCCTGCTGCACCGGCCGCCCACTCCCGCGCAGCGCGACTGGCGGCGCGGCCGGTCCCGCACGGCGCGGCCCTGAGCCCGCCCCTGCTCCGATCCCCGACCAACCCACCAAGGACACCCATGCGACTGCTGCTCCTGTCGAACTCCACGAACCACGGCACCGGCTACCTCGAGCACGCGCTGGAGACCGTGCTCACCTTTCTCGACGGCGCCGCCCTCACCTTCGTCCCCTACGCCCTGGCCGACCACGACGCCTACACGGCCAAGGTCGCCGCGGCGCTGGCGCCGAGCGGCACCCGCGTGACCGGGCTGCACGAGGCCGCCGACCCGCGGGCCGAGATCGAGCGGGCCGAGGCCGTGTTCGTGGGCGGCGGGAACACGTTCCGCCTGCTCGACACCCTGCAGCGCCTCGACGTGCTCGCCCCGCTCGCGGCCCGGGTCCGCGCCGGCCTGCCCTACATGGGCGCGAGCGCGGGCACCAACATCGCCGGGCCGACCATCCGCACGACGAACGACATGCCGATCGCGCAGCCTGCGTCGTTCGAGGCCCTTGGGCTGGTGCCGGTCCAGCTCAACCCGCACTTCCTCGACGCGGACCCGGCCAGCACGCACCGCGGCGAGACGCGCGAGCAGCGGCTGGCGGAGTTCCTGGAGGTCAACGACGTACCCGTGCTCGGCCTGCGCGAAGGCACGTGGCTCGCCGTCCAGGACGGCACCGCGCGCATCGGCGGGTCCGCCGTCGGCGCGGGAGCACCGGGCCCGGCGCTCGTGTTCTCCCGCGGGGCCGCACCCCGCGAGGTGAGCGGCGACGTGAGCGAGCTGCTCGGCAGCACGCCGCGGTTCGACGTGGCCTCGGCGACCTGACCCGGGCGCGGCCGACGCCGGTCAGCGGCTCGTCGATGAGTTCACCCGCCCCGCCGCGTCAGTCACAGCACGTCAGCGGAACCTACGGAACGGACAGACCCATGACCGAGCTGAACGCCGGGCGCGCCCGGTGGGCGATCGTCGAGCACACCCGCCGGCTGGCCGATTCGGCCGCCGCGGCCGGCCCCGCGGCCGCCGTCCCGACCACCCCGGGGTGGACCGTCGCCGACCTGGTCGCGCACGTGGGCCAGACCCAGCACTGGGTCGCGGAGATCATCGAGCGGCGCATCATCGACCCGGCGCAGCTGCCCGCCGGCGCCGCCGAGCTCCCCGCCGACCCCCGCGAGTGGCCCGCCTGGCTCGAAGGGTCCGCGCGGCGGGTCGCGGACGCCCTGTCCGACGACGCCCTCGACGCTCTCGTGTTCAACGCCGCGGGGGACGCGCGGACCGGCGCGCGGTTCTGGATGGCCAGCGTGCTCAACGAGTCGGTGGTGCACGGCTTCGACGGCGCGCACGCGGCGGGCCGGACGGTCGACGTCGAGCCCGACGTCGCGGCGGCGCTCATCGACAACCACCTCGCGATGCTGACCTCCCCGACGTGGAAGATGCGGCGGCCCGGTTCCGCGGGCGCCATCCGGGGCACCGGGCAGACCCTGCAGTGGCAGGCCACCGACACCGAGGACGGCACGGGCGCCTGGTTCGTCGAACGGCGGCCCGACGGGGCCAGGTGGCAGCCCGTGACCCGGCCGGCCGACGTGACGGTGACCGGCCCGGCCGGGGCGCTGCTGCTGACCCTGACCCGGCGGCTCCCCCTCGCCGACGGCGTCACCGTCGACGGCGACGCCGGGCTCGCCCGGCACTGGCTGGAGAGCACTGCCCACGTGGCCGACTGACCGGGCCGGGCCCTACCAGAGCCGCGTCCGGGCGTACCCCACGGCGAGCAGCGCACCGGCCACGGCGAAGCCCGCCCAGCCCCAGCCGGGGCCGGCGAGCGGCCCGGCCAGCAGCGCCCCGACCAGCGACGACCCGACGACGCCGCCGACCGCGAGCGCCAGCCCGTTGACGCCGAACCGGGTCGCGACGGACGCGGCCGGTGCCCCCGCTGCGACGACCGCGCTCATGGCGGGCTGGAACACCATCTGTCCGAGCGTGAACACGGTCATGCCCCCCGCCAGGGACCCGATACCCGGGCCACCGCCGAGCAGGGCGATGCCCGCGCCCATGGTGCCGGTGCCCAGGGCAAGCACCACGGGCAGCCGGAGCCGGTCCTGCAGCCACCGCGTCACGGGCACGGTCGTGGTGAGCACGAGCACCGCCGCGGCCGCGTAGGTAGCGCCGACGCCCACGCTGCTGCCGAGCGCGCTCTCCAGCCGCAGGGGCACCACGAGCTGGAGCTGGGTGAAGATCGCCCACGCCCCCGCGTTGAGCAGCAGCAGGACGACCAGCCCGCGGCGCGCGTCCCGCCGTGCCACGCCGGCCGGGCGGGCGGCGGGCGCTTCCGGCGCGGCCGGGTTCCCGGGTGCGACCGGGGCACCAGCCGCCCCCGGCTCCACCGCGCGCCCGAGCCCCCACCAGGTGAGCGGCGCGGCGGCGAGGAACAGCAGTGCCGCGACCCCGCACACGACGTCGAACCCGGCCGTGACCAGCAGCCCGCCCAGCAGCGGCCCCACGACGAAACCGGCGTTGCTCAGGGCCTCCCGGCGGGCGAAGACGTCGGGCCGGGCGCTGCCGAGCCGGGCGTACGCCGCGTAGCTCGCCGGGTGGAACAGCGCGCCCCCGAGCCCGATGGCGAGCCCGGCGGCGCCGACCGCGACCGGTGTCGTCGCGAGGGCCAGCGCGCCGAAGCCCGCCGCCCGCACGAGCACGCCGGCCACGATGGTGCCGCGCACGCCCCACCGGTCGGCCAGCAGGCCGGCGGGGAGCTGGAGCCCCTGCTGCGCGGCGGCGCGGATCCCGGCGAGCAGGCCCACCAGCGCGAGCCCGAAGCCGAGCCGGTCCGAGAGGTGCACCGCGAGCAGCGGCACCAGCAGGTAGAAGCCCGTCGCCATGACGAACGTGTTGACGTAGAGGGCGGTCATCACGCCTGCCGGGGGCGACGGCGACCCGTCGGAGGAGGTCACCGGGGGCCGAGCACCTCCGCGAGCGCCGCGAGCTTGCGGGGCGTGTCGTACGCGCCGCCGCCCTCGTGCTCGTTGTAGGGGAACACCTCGATCTGCGCGGGCCCGCCGTAGCGGTGGTAGGCCGCGAAGACGGTGGACGGCGGGCAGACCTTGTCCATGAGGGCCACGGAGAACCAGCCCGGGCAGCGGGCGCGGGCGGCGAAGTTCGTGGCGTCGAAGTAGGAGAGCGTGCGCATCGCCGTCTCGATCTCGAACCGGTGGCCCTTGAGCCAGCGGGCGATCTCGGAGTAGGGGCCGAGGTCCGTGATCTGGGAGGCGCGCCGGTAGTGGCTCAGGAAGGGCACGTCGGCGATCGCGCCGGCGAGGTCGTCGCGCAGGCCCGCGACGGCGAGGGCGAGCCCGCCGCCCTGGCTGCCGCCCAGCACGGCGACCCGCTCGGGGTCCACGTCGGGGAGCTGCTTGACGGCGTCCACGGCCCGGACGGCGTCGGTGATCAGCCGGCGGTAGTAGTGCTTGGCGGGGTCCTCGATGCCGCGGGTGAGGAACCCGGGCGACGAGGACCCGTGGCCCTCGGGTGCGACGTCGGGGGTGTCGGCCGTCGTCTTGCCGCCGCCGCCCTGCCCGCGGTTGTCCATGACCAGGTGCGCGTACCCCGCCGCGCTCCAGGTGAGCCACTCCCACGGCACGCCGCGCCCGCCGTTGTACCCGATGTACTGCACGACGGCTGGCAGGGGGCCCGTGCGGTGGCGCGGCAGCAGCAGCCACGCCTTGACGGGCTGTCCCGCCCACCCGGAGAAGGTCACGTCGTGCACCTCGACGGTCGCGAGGCCGGCGTCGTACGGCACGGCGACGGGCTCGGTCGCGACGGCCGCGGCGGCGTCGAGCGTCTGCTTCCAGAACGCGTCGAAGTCCGCCGGCTCCTCGGGTTCGGGGCGGTAGGCGCGCAGCTCGTCGAGCGGCTTGTCGAAGAGGGCCATGGTTCTCCTCCGGATGGGTGGGCAGGTGGGTGGGACAGGTAGGTGGAGCGGTCAGGTGGTCAGAGGTCCGCGAGCGGCCCGACGTCGGACGGCGTCAGCGGGTGCCGCAACACGGGAGCGCCGGAGACCTCGTCGGCGCCGACGTCGGGGTGCTGGTCGCGCGGCTGCCCGTCCATGTCCTCGACGAGGAACGGGTAGGTGCCCACGGCGGCGTCGACGGCGGGTCCCTGGCGCAGCCGCCAGAGCCCGCCCGACCGGACCAGGAGCGGGTCGACGACCCGGATCTGGCCCGGCTGGGCCGAGATGCCGAGGGTCGCGCCGCCCTGCGGGTACGCGATATTGCCGGCGAGGGTCAGTCCGTCGGTCGCCTTGTACTCGGCGAACAGCTGCCCGGTGGAGCCGACCACCACGTTGTTCGCGATCGTCACGTCGGCCGGCGGGTAGACGTAGTTGGCGCCGAGCTCGATGGTCGACACATTGTCGACGAACGTGTTGTGCGCGATGGTCGCCCGGTGCACGCGCCAGTGCGCCGACGTCGAGCCGGACCCGTCCACGTCGCCGCCGTCGACCTGGAGCGCCGCCGTGTAGCCGGAGCCCGCCAGCCCCTCGAAGTAGTTGTCGTGCACGCGCTGGTCGTCGCCGTAGAGGCGCACCCCGCCCGTGCCGGCCTTGCCCCCGCCGAGGAACACGTTGCCGTGGATGGCGTTGCGGTCCCCACGGCGGGCCACGACGGAGCCCGCCGAGGTGCGGAACGTGTTGTACCGGACGGTGTTGTCGTCGCTCTTCAGCGAGACGATCTCCGGGTCGGAGTCGCAGTTCTCGAACAGGTTGTGCTCCACGACGGCGAACGAGCTGGAGTCGGACAGCGCGGAGACGCCGAGGCGGATCGCCTCGCCACCGTTGACGGGCTGGGCGGGGCTGTCCGCGAAGTAGTTGTGGTCGATCCGGTCGTGCTGCGAGATCTGGGTCGCGCCGCCGTAGACCGTGACGTAGTTGCCCAGCACGGTCTTGCCGGCGAACGCGTTGTGATCCACGCGGTTGTCGCCGCTGCCCTCCCCCGCGATCGACACCCAGTGCCGCGAGGAGGCGGGGTCGGCCGGGGGCGCGAACGCCAGCCGGAAGTCGTTCCGGGTCAGACGCACGTGGGTGGACGCCTCGATCTTGAGCGTCGCGGCGTTGCGCCAGGCCAGGCCGCGGACGACGACGTGGTGCGACCGCGTGACCTCGAGCTGGCCGCCCGTGACGACGGCGCCGCCGAGGGTGGCGCCCTCGACGACGATCGGGTGCGCCTCGGTGCCGGACTTGTCGGCGAGCTTGACCATCGTGTAGTCGCCGTCGGCGAGCACGATGCGGTCGCCCGCGACGGCGGCGGCGAACGCGGCTGCCAGCTCCGCGCTGGTGCTCACCCGGACGGTGCGCAGCGGGGCCGGGTCGGCGGCGGCGCGGGCCGCGCCGGCCGGGGTGGTCGCGGTGCTCGGGCCGGTCACGGACGCCGGGGACAGCGGCGCCGCTGCCGCCACCACCGGGACGACGGCGGAGCCGGCGAGCGCGAGGCCCGCCAGCAGGGCGACCGTGCGGCGGTTCCATGTACGGGATCGGACGGAGTGCGTGCTCATGAGTGCTACCTCCTGGATCGGTCTGGATCGGTGGACGTGGATCGGGTGGGACGTCGATCGGTGAACGGCGGTCAGACGAACGACGCGGTCACGGTCGCCCCGCGCAGGGCGGCGCCGTCGGCGACGAGCCGCCAGCCCGTGCCCCGCCGCGTGACGGTCACGGCCGCGTCGGCGCCGGCGAGGCGCAGCCCGGGCACCTCCAGGTCGACGACCACCTGCTCCCGGGTCTGGGTCGGGTCGCTCACCGCGACGCGGGTGGGCCGCTGCCCGCCCGCGGCCGGGTCGGCGTGCAGCACGACCGACGTGGCGCCGTCGGCCACGAGCGCGCCGGAGATGCCGGCACCCGGGGCACCGGGCGCGGCCGCGGCGTCCAGCACGACCCGCCCCGCGCCCCAGAAGTTCGCCGCGACGGTGCCGCCGAGCACGACGGCGTGCGCGGCGGCGTCCTGCGCGAGCACCCGCAGGCCGTCCGCCGTCCCGCACGCCGCGGAGAACAGCCGCGTCTCGTCCGGGGACGCGGCCGGCAGCAGCACGTAGGCGTAGCCCGCGTCGGCGGGGGCCGCGCCGTGGTCGAGCCAGGCGGTCAGGTACGGGCGGGTCACGGGGGTGTCGGTGCCGTACTTGACGTTGATCTCGCGCCAGGTGTGGGTACGGTCCTCGCGCAGCGCGTGCAGGGTGGCGCCGTCGGGGAAGACGTAGCCGGAGGTGCCCGCGAGGTGGCACCAGCGCACGTCGTCCAGGGTCGCGGACCAGCCGGGGGTGACGTGCTGGTCCACGCCGTCGACCACGAGGGCGGCGCCGTCGCGCAGCTTGCGGTTCTCCACCACGGTCTCGGCGCCCGCGGCGCCCGGCGCCGTGATGCCGGAGCCGAGGCAGACGACGACGTCGTCGAGCAGGAACCAGCTCTTCAGCGCGCGCAGGTCGGAGCCCTGGCCGCGCAGGTCCTGCCCGTAGCTGCCCAGCGTGGTGCCGGGCAGCGTCGCGCCGCCTACCCACGTCGCGTCGTTCGTGGCGCGGTGGTCCGCGCCGTCGGCGCGGCGCACGGTGTCCACGGTGGTGCCGGGCAGTCGGTACGGGTCCACGGTGGGCCAGTAGTCCTCGCTGTAGTGCCCCAGGTCGTCCGTGTACAGCAGCACCATGCCGTCGGAGAGGTGCCAGCCGTGCAGGTTCTCGTTCTGGATCGACTCGTAGTTGTAGACGCGGGAGGAGTACGCGCTGACGCTGACCGCGAAGCCAGGGCGGTGGTGCACCACCTTGTCCATCGCCGGGTACTGGTGCTGCCCGACGAGCGGCCCGCGCGGCGTCGGCCCCGCGGCCAGGAGCGCCTTGGCCGCGACGACGGACGCGGGCGTGGTCCCGGCGAGGAAGTCGCGGTAGGTGTCCTCGGCGATCCACTGGGCGACCAGGGCGGTCAGGGTCGCCGCCTGCGCCGCCGGGGCGGACGGGATGAGCCGGAGCGTGCCCTCGACCACCGTCTGCGCCGAGGCGTGGCCCTGCTTGCTCGGGCGCGCGATCTCCCGCCCGCACACCGAGGCGACGACGTCGCCGCGCACCATGAGGGGGTCGAACCCGTCGGTCACCCAGGCGTAGACGTTGGCCAGGGCCGGGTCGGTGACCTGCCACGGCGAGTCGCCCAACAGGTGCAGCAGCGAGGACAGCGTGCCGAGCAGCTCCTTGCCGTAGCCGCCGTTGTACGGGTGCTTCCAGTGCTGCAGGAACGAGCCGTCCCGGAAGAAGCCCTCCCCCGTGCCCGCCGCGGCGGCCGCGTCGTCCACGAAGGCGAGCACGCTGTTGGCACCCCCGCCCTCGACGTCGCTCAGGGCGTCGCGGACCCGGACCAGGGCGTCGCCGTCGCCGTCGAGCGCGGCGCGGACGGCGACCACGGTGGCGATCCACACCCGGTTGGCCCCCGTGGCGATCTGCCGGTCGGCCCGCCACAGGTTCGGGTCGGGCGTGTAGTGGTGGACGGCGGCCGTGGAGCGCGCGAGGTCGGCGCCGAGGTGCTCGCGCAGCACCACCAGGGTGTCGACCAGGGCCGAGGCGGAGCCGATCTCCCAGTCCCAGTCGTTGTCGAAGCGCGGCAGGCCCGGACCGTAGAGGTTGTCGTGCATCCAGCCGAGGCCGTCGGCCACGGCGCCGGCCACCGCCGGGTCACCCGCGACCGAGGTGCCGGGCGTCGCCCAGGCCACCGCGATCGAGCGCAGCCGCTTGAAGGTCGTGGTCACGTTCGTGGACCGGGTCCGGTCTGCGAGGTCGGCCCACAGGGCGGTGCGCCCCGCGGACCGGTCGAGGGTGGCCAGCACGGTGGTCGCCGCCCGGTCGACGCGCCGGACGGCGGCCGCCACGTGGGTGTCGGCGAGGTCGAGCCCCGGGCCGCCGGTCTGGAGCACGGCCCAGCGCTCGACCAGCTCCGTGGTCGTGGCCGCGGGCAGCGCCCGGGCGGGGAGGGCGGCATACGGCGCCAGGGCGGCCACGCCCGCGAGCGTGCCCAGGCCGAGCAGCACGGTGCGCCGGGTCGGGCCGGAGCCCTCGGTTGCGGTGTCGTTCTCCATCACGGTCCCTCTCGTCGTTGAGCTGGTTCGTCGTCGAGGCAGTGCGGTGCGGTGGATCGGCCGCGCGCGGGCGCGCGGCACCCGCTCGTCGCGGGGACGAGCGGAGTCGGGAGGGTCAGCCCAGCAGCGTGCGGCGGCCGACCGCCGCCGCCATCGCCGCCGCGCCGGCGGGGCTCGGGTGCAGGCCGTCGCCGCTGTCGAACGCGGGCAGCAGCCGGGCCGGGTCGGCGGGATCGGCGACGGCGGCGGCGACGTCGGCCACGGCGTCGAACGCCCCGGCGTCGGGCCGCCCGCCCCTCGCCCCGGCGAGCAGTGCCGCGTTGACGTACCGCCGCTCCTCCTCCAGGGCCGGCGTCCAGCGCTGCCAGCCGCCGAAGGGCGTGACCGTGGTGCCGACCACGCGCAAACCCCGGTCGCGGGCGCGCAGCACGAGCTGCCGGTACCCCGCGAGGATCACCTCGGGGTCGGTCTGGCTGGGCGGCTGCTGCAGGTCGTTGACGCCGAGCACCACGAGCAGCGTGTCCACCCCGGGCAGCGCCAGCGCGTCCCGGTCGAGACGCGCCTGGCCGCTCGGCCCGAAGCGCTCGTCGTCGAGCAGCACCCGGTTGCCGCTGATGCCGAGGTTGGCGACCCCGACCGGCCCGCCGCGCTCCGCGAGCCGCCGCGCGAGGTGGTCGGTGAGCCGCTGGTCGGCGTCGTCGGGCGTGCCCACGCCCTCGGTGATCGAGTCGCCCAGCACGGCGACGCCGGGGACGCCCGGGCGCTCGACGTCGACGCCGCACAGGAGCACGGCCGACCGGGTCGTGACGCTGCCCTCGGCGGCGAACGCGTCGCCCGCGTCCGCCGTCCGGTCCCCCGCGGCGACGTAGCCGGTCGCGTGCACGTTGCGGTGAAAGCTCAACGGACCGGTCGGCCCGGGCAGGTGCAGGCTGACCACGAGGTCGCCGCCGTCGGGCACGGCGAGGGCGACGGGATCGCTGACGAGCGTCGCGCCGGCGGCGAGCCGGCCGCCGCTCGCGCCGCCGAAGGTCACGGGGGTCACGGTCGCCGGGTCGACGCCCGGCCCGGCCCCGGCGAGCCCGTCGGCGCGGCGGGCCACGGTCACCGCGCCGACGAGCACGGGCTGCGCCGAGAACGTCCCGGCCAGCCGGATCCGGAGGCGGCCCGGCCCGGCCGTGCCGCTGCCCTGCGTGGTGCCGGCACTGAGGCGCAGCACGTGCCGGACGCTCTGGTCGGTCACGCCGGCCTGGACGAGCGGGTCGGTCGCCGTCGGGCGGGTGTGGGCGGTGGCCCACGACGGCACCCAGGCGACACGGCGGGTCCCCGCTCCCGACGCCGGTCCGGCGTCGGGCAGCGTGCGCGGGCCGGCGACGGCGGAACCAGCCAGGGCGGGGCCGGCGAGCAGCGCCCCGGTCGAGGCCAGGGCTCCCGTGAGCAGGGTGCGGCGGGCGAGCGGTGCGGTGCCGGTCATGCGTCCTCCGTACGGTCGGGAACCACGGTCTGGTCGGGTACTGCGGTCTGGTCGGGTACTGCGGCCTGGTCGAGGATCACGAGCCCCACCAGCACGGGCACGCTCGCGGACAACAGCAGCGGTCCGGCGGGGATCACCAGGGAGAAGACCGGCGTCGCGACGACGGCGCCCAGCAGCGCCGTCCCCCGCGCCACCGAGCCGAACGCGAACCACAGCGCGTCCCCGGCCCAACCCCGCGCCGTGCCCGCGGGGTCCGCGCCCGCCACCACGGCGAGGGCCAGGTGGTAGGGCACGGCCACGAGCAGCAGGCCCAGCGTGAGCAGCACGAGGACGACGGCGGCGGGGCCGGTCCGCCCCGCGAGAAAGACGATGTCGACCACCAGCAGGGCCAGCCCGCCGGTCGAGGCGACCGCGTGGACCAGCAGCGGCCGCAGGTACGTGCCGAAGGCACGGAAGACGCCGGTGAACGTGCGGTTCTCGCCCTCGGTCCGCCAGGCCCGCAGCGCGTGCGCCGTCGCCGCGAGCGCGGGGAGCCAGGTGACCACGCCGACGCACAGGACGGCGAACGCCAGGCCCGCGAGCACGGGGTGCGCGAGCCACTCCAGCCAGCCCAGCAGCGTCCGCGACCACTGGCGGGAGCCGTCGGGGCGCACCTGTGCCGGCACGGCGGCGGTCATGCGTCGACCCCGAGCACGCGCGTGACCTCGGCGCCGGCCCCTGCGGAGGCCTCGTCGAGCACCAGCTCTCCGTCGAGCCGGACCTCGCGCGCGGCCGCCACGGCGACCCGCCGCTCGTGCCCGTGCCCCGAGACCAGGACCGCCCGGGCCCGGCCGCGCACGCCCTCGGCGTCGATCTCGCCCTCCGGGCCCGCGAGGTAGGCCCGATCCCCCGCGCCGAGGTCGACCGCCACCCCGGCGCGCGCCGGCAGCAGCCGCGCCACCGGGCCGCTCGCGCCGTCGGTGCGGAAGGCGTCGAACGGCTCGATCACGGTCACCGCGAGCAGGTCGCGCGCGGCGGGCGGCGTCACGCGCAGGGTGTGCATCCGACGCGTGACCACGAGGTCCGGCGTGCTGGAGGTGGGGTTGGCCTCGACCTCCGTGACGACCCGCTCCACAGTGCTGCCCGCGCCCGTCGCGCCGGCAACGCCCGTCGCGCCCCAGGGGTACGTGGTGAGCCAGGCTCCGGCGCGGCCGTTGCGCAGCGCGTGCCGGACGGCGCCGCCGGCGTCGGGCCCCGGCGACGGCGCGTCCTGCGCCGGGTGGTCGGCGTGGAAGAGCAGGGTCCACGACCGCGGCTCGGCGGCCCGGCCCCGGTCGACCACGACCACGCGCCCCGAGGGCAGCACGGCGACGGACCGCTCCAGGCTCTCGACCCCGAGCTCCTCCGGGTACATGCGCCCGGTCCGGGCACGGCCGTGCAGGAATCCGCCCTCGGCCAGGACGTCGACCATGTCGGCCGTCCGGGTCGGGGGCGCGTCCGCGTAGACGTGGTAGCGCCCCTCCCCCGCGAAACCCTGGCCGTCCACCAGCACGAGGTTGTGGTGCCCGGCACGCTTGCGGTTGGAGTAGCCCTCGTCGACCAGGAGCCAGGCCCCGCGCGAGGCGAGCACGAAGGAGCCGGCGTCGGGGTGGTGGTGGCCGGCGCTCAGGGTGTCCCACCCGCGCTCGGCGTCGATACGGCGCGAGGCCTCCCACGCCGTCCGGCCGCCGCCGGGCGACGACTTGAACGAGAGCAGCGTCGCGTCGTCGGCCCACGAGGTGCGGTGCACCAGCAGGCCGAGGTCCTCGAACGAGGCCTGCGCCGGCACGGTGGACGCCGGGTCGACGGGTTCGACGGCGGCGTCGTACCAGAGCAGCTCGGCCCACGCCTCGGGCAGCACGCCCGGGCGGACGCCGCTCTCGTACGCCTCGCGCCAGAAGAACCGGTCGGCGACGGCGTCGGCGAGCCACTGCGCCTCCCCGATCCCGTACCGCGCGGCGAGGATCCGGTAGAGCGCCACGCTGTGCCCGCTGCGCCGGTCATGGCAGTCACCGTGGTCCACGATCTCCTCGTAGCCGGGCGCGGCCTGGTGCAGCCGGTACCAGAAGGTGTGCGCGAGGAACCGGCAACGGTCCCACCAGTCGATCCCCTCGGTGTGCTGGAGCAGGTCGAGGTAGGTCGCGAGCCACGGCACGCCGTAGCGCCAGTACACGACGCCCTCCATGTCGGAGCCGTCCGCCGGCAGCACGTCGACGACGGTGGCGAACGCGTCCTTGGCCCGCTCCGTCCAGGCCCGCTCGCCGAGTGCGTACCCGACCGTCGCGAGGCCCGTGTGGCAGATCCAGTGGTGGTTCTGCCAGTACGAGCTGCTCCACCAGGAGCCCTCGTTCGCCACCGCGAAGTCGTACAGCCGCTGGCCCTGGAGGGCGAGCTTGGCGCGCAGCGCCTCGGCGCGCTCCGGCCCCAGGTCGTCCCCGAGCCAGGTGTAGGCCAGGGACAGCCCGTGCAGCAGCCACCCCGCGTCGAGGTCGTGGTCGGGCAGGTGGGCACGGCCCCAGTGCTCGAAGGACACGGCCGCCAAGATCCAGCGCCACGCCTCGTCGAGGTAGTGCCGCTGCCCCGTGAGCCGGTACGCGAGCGCCAGGTTGGCGGCGGCCGGTCCCAGGTAGGTGATGCTCGCGAGCGGGTGCTCCGTCGGCGGCGCGGTACGCCGGTAGAGGTCGCACTGCTCGGCGAGCCGGCGCCAGTGGGGCGCCAGGTCGCCGTCGAGCCGGGAGCGCAGGTCGGCCAGCCGAGCGTCGTCGAGCAGGAGCCGGGGCGGCGCGGCGGCCGCGGCCGCGGCGGCCGGGCCCAGGTCCGTGTCAGTCATGCGTCGCTTCCCGGGGCAGCCGGTGCACGTCCACCGTGCCGTCGGCGCGCCGGACCCGGATCTCGGCCGCGTCCACGGCCAGCTCCACGCCGCCCTCGGGCACGTCGCCCGCCGCGGCACCGGTCCGGTAGACGGACACCCACAGGGCCGACGTCGCGTCGTGCGCCGTCCAGTCGACGTGGGCGCGCTCGCGCTGCGGGTCGTCGGCCGGCCCGGGCCCCGGGCGGACGACGGCCCGCACCGGCACCGGCCCGTCGGGCCCGGCGGCACGCGCAGCGTGGACGCCGTCGAGCCGCTCCGCGCCGTCCCACGCGGTGCGCACCACGTCGCCGTCGAGGCGCACCGCCAGCGGGACGTCGGGCCGCAGCCCGAGCGTCAGCCGCCGGGGCCGGTCCGCGGTCGCGGCCACGACGTCGAGCAGGTAGCCGTCGCCGGCCACCAGGCGCCGCAGCGCCCGGACGCCGTCGTACCAGGACGTCGCGTCGCCGCGCACCTCGACGGTCAGCGACCGCTCGTCGCGGTCGAGCAGGCGGCCGGTCGCCTCGGCGGGGTCGCCGTCGTCCACCCGCACGCACGGGTGCGCGGCGGCCGACGCGTAGTGGTCGCGCCACGCGGGGTGCCCGTAGGGCACCTGCCCCGGGTCCGGCTGCCACGGGGTCCGCTGCCCGTAGAGGTGGAGCGCGAGCTTGTCGTGGTGCCCGTGGCCCGCGCCGTGCGGCCCGTGGTCGAGCACGGCGTGGATGCCCGCGGCGCGCACGACGGCGATCCCCACCTCCTCGTCGACGCTCACCGCCGGACGGGCCGGGCGGGCGACCGCGAGCGGCACGCCGGCGAACCAGCCGCCGGGCAGGCTCCGCAGCTCGTCCTCCAGCGGGTCGCCCGCGCGCGTCTCCGGACCGGACGCCTCCTCGCGCGCCCGGGCGGCGACGGCCGCGAGCCCGGCGTCCGCCACGAACCCGTCGGCGAGCGCGCACAGCTCCGTCCACTCCAGTGCGAGGGCCGGGCGGGTGTACGGGCCGTCGTGGACGGCGGGCAGGATGCCGTCGTCCGTGGCCAGGCCCGCGAGCACGTCGACCATCGCGACGAGCCGGTCCCGGGCCGCGGGCGGCAGGGTCGCCGGGTCGGTCCCGCGCAGGGACAGCAGGTAGGCCCGCAGCACGAAGCCGTGGTAGTACGTGCTGGCCTCCCACTCCCAGCCGCCGCGGGTGGTCGCGGCGAGCACGTGGGCGAGCTGCCCGTGCTCCCCGGCCAGCCACTCGTCGTCGTCCAGGGACGACGGCGCGGCGGCCTCCTCCGCGTCGTCGCCCGCCCGCACGAGGGCCGCGGCCCGCGCGCACACCCGGCCCGCGGCGTTCAGCCAGGCCGTGTAGTTCGAGGTGAACCGGCCCTCGCCCACGAGCCGGTCGCGCGCCGCGCGGGCCGCCTCGGCGGTCGCGTCGAGCACCGGGAGCACCGGGCGCAGGTCCGCGGCCCGCTCGGGCGCGGCCTCGGCGAGCGACCACACCGCGTGCCCGATCGAGACGGACCAGATCGCGTCGGTCAGCGCCTGGTGGAACAGCCGGCCCCGGAGCATCCAGTCCTGCGCCCGCTCGTGCTCGCCGCCGCCGGCGACCTCGGCGTAGACCTCGGCGTACGCCGCGAGCAGCGCGACGGCCTCGTCCCGGTCGGCGTCCGACCCCGTGCGGGCGGCGCGGTGCGCGAGCACCCGGATGCGCCGCGCCCACGCCTGGTGGCTCAGCACGAGCCAGGCGCCGCGCACGGGTTCGGAGTCGACCCGGCAGCCGTGCGGGCACCGCACCCCGCCCGCCGGGGGCACGGGACCCGGGATGCCCTCGGGGGAGAGCTCCGTGCCGTGCACCGGGCAGACGAAGTTGTGCCACCACCCGCCGCGCTCGCGCGGCAGCCCGGCGGCGACGGTGTGCTCCGGGGCCAGGGAGGTCATCGCGGCCAGGTCCCGCCGTCGACGTCGAGCGTGGTGCCCGTGATGTACGAGGCCTCGCGCGACGCCAGGTACAGCACGGCCGCGGCGACGTCGTCCACGGTGCCGGGGCGGCCGACCGGGGTGCCGGCGACCATCTTCTGCTGCGCCTCGGCGGTGCTGAACGTGCCGTGGAACGCGGTGTCCGCGATGTATCCCGGGGCCACGGCGTTGACCGTGACGCCCTGGGCGCCCAGCTCCTTGGCGAGGCCCTTGACGAAGCCGCGGATGCCCGCCTTCGCCGCCGCGTAGACGACCGACCCGGGGCCGCCGCCGTTGTGCGCCGCGAGCGACGACATCGCGACGATCCGCGGGCGGTCCGACTCCAGCAGGTGCGGGATCGCCGCCCGGCAGGTGCGGAACGTCGCGCCGAGGTTGACGTCCACGACGGAGGCGTAGTGCTCGTCGCTCATCTCGGCCACGGGCACGCGGCCGATCAGGTGCCCGGCGTTGCAGACCACCACGTCGAGCCCGCCCAGGAACGCCACGGCCTCGGCGACCAGCCGGTCGACGTCCTCGGTCACCGTCACGTCGGCGCGCAGCGCCACGGCCTTGCGGCCCAGCGCCTCGATGTCCGCCACGGTCTGTGCGGCCGCGTCGGCCGAGCTGCCGTAGTGCACGACGACGTCCGCCCCCGCGGCCGCCAGGGCCAGGGCGATCCCCCGGCCGATGCCGTGCCCCGCGCCCGTCACGAGCACCCGTACGTCCGTCATGTCCATCGCCATCTGCAGTCCTCTCTCTCCGGCACGTGGCGCCCTGCCGCGTGTCGTCTGTTGCCCCCGTGTCACGTGGTCCCCGGGTGTCACTTGATGCCCGCGTTCGCGAAGCCGCGGACGAAGTACTTCTGGCCGAGCAGGAACAGCACCACCATCGGCAGGGTCGCCAGGGTCGTCCCCGCCATGAGGAAGGCCCACTGGGTGTCGTTCTCCGTGCGGAAGACCGAGAGCCCCACCTGGATGACCCGCATCGAGTCGCTCCGCGTGACCAGCAGCGGCCACAGGAAGTTGTTCCAGGAGCTCTCGAAGGTCAGCAGCGCCACCGTGATGAACGCCGGCTTGACCAGCGGCGTCATGATCCGCGCCCAGATGCCCAGCTCGCTGACGCCGTCCAGGCGGGCCGCCTCCTCCAGCTCCACCGGCAGGTCCAGGTAGAACTGGCGGAACAGGAACACGGCGAACGGCGTCACCGCGCCGGGGACGATCAGGGCCCACCAGGTGTCGAGCCAGCCGGTGCCGCCCTGCCCCAGGATGTCGTTGCCCCCGAACAGCGGCATGAACCGCACGATGAGGAACTCCGGGATGATCTTGGTGTAGGTCGGGATCATCAGCGCCGCGACGAAGCCGAGGAACACCAGCTCCGACCCGCGGAACCGCAGCCGGGCCAGCGCGTAGCCCGCCATGGAGGCGACCACCAGGTTGATCGCCGTGTGGCTCACGGCGATGACCAGGCTGTTGCGCGCGTACGTCAGGAACGGCGCGGCCGCGAGCGCCTCCGTGTAGTTGCTCCACGCCCACTGCGTCGGCAGGATCGCCGGCGGGTTCGCCGCGATGTCCTGGGGCGTCTTGAGCGAGGTGAGGATCATCCACACGAACGGCACCACCATCACCACGGCGATGATCGTCAGCGCCACGTAGAGGGCGGTCCGTTCGAGCCGGCGGCGGGCCGCCGGGGTCCGGGCGGTGCCCGGGGTCGTGCGCGGCGGGGCCGCGGCGAGATCAGTGCCTGCCACTGTCGCCTCCGTTGAGCCGTCGGTTGGCGAGGGTCAGGACCAGCAGGAACACGAACAGGACGATCGACTGGGCGCACGCGTAGCCGACGCGGAACTCCCGGAAGGCCGACTTGTAGATCTCGTACGTCATCATCGTGGTCGTGTTCGCCGGTCCGCCGTCGGTGAGGATGTAGATGAGGTCGAACGCCTGGAAGGCGGAGATGACCGAGGTGACGAAGACGAAGAACGTGGCGGGCCGCAGCAGCGGCAGCGTGAGGCTGAAGAACTGGCGGGTCCGGGAGGCGCCGTCGACCGACGCCGCCTCGTAGACGTCCTTGGGCAGGGACTGCAGGGCGGCCAGGTAGATGAGCATCTTGAGGCCGATGCCCTGCCAGATGCCGACGGTGATGACCGCGGGCATCGCCCAGGTGGTCGACGACAGCCAGTTCTGCGCGGGCAGCCCGAAGAAGCTGAGCACCGCGTTGAGCAGGCCGCTGCGCGGGTCGTAGATCCAGAGCCAGACCAGCGCGACGGCGATGGTCGCGGTCACCTGCGGGATGAACACCGCGGTGCGGAACAGCGCCCGCGCCCGGAGCTGCGTGTCGAGCATGAGGGCGATGAGCAGGGCGATCGCCATCGCGACCGGCACGGTGAAGAACGCGTAGACCAGGGTGTTGAGCATGCCCCGGCGGAACACCGGGTCGCCGAACGCGTCCAGGTAGTTCTGAATGCCGATGAACCGCGGCTGCGTGAGCACGTCGTAGGACGTGAACGACAGCACGAACGCGGCGATCACCGGGATGCCGATCCAGATCAGGGCGTGCAGGAACGCGGGCGCCACCATGAGCATCCCCGCGCGGCGGCGGGCCGCCCCCGCTCGTCCGCGCCGGGGCGCGGACGAGCGGGGCGGGGCGGAGGGCGGCGCGCTCACGGCGCGCGGCGCGGAGACAACGGCCACGACGGACCCCTCTTCCTCGAGTGGACGGACCGGGTCACAGGCGGGCGATCGCGTCGTCGGCGATGCCGGCGAGCTGGGCGATGGCCTGCTCGGCGGTCTGCTGGCCGACGACTGCGGTCTCGAGGGTGGGCTTGATCTTCTCCCGGATCTCCATCCAGGCCGGCGTGCCGCCCTCGGACCGCGCCTTGTCGAGGTTCTCCAGCGCGAACGCGACCATCGGGTTGCCCTTGACGTAGTCGCTGTCCCGGAGGTCGGAGATCGCGGGGACGGAGCCGCGCTGTTCGGAGGCGACCAGCACGGCGTCGGGCGAGCCGAGGAACTCCACGAGCGCCCGCGCGGCGGCCGGGTTCTTGGAGCTGGCCGACTGCGAGATCATCGTGCCGCCCTGGAGCATCGCCGGGCCGGTGTTCCCCAGCACGAAGGTGCCGACCTTGTCGATCAGCTCCGGGTTCTGCTGCTGGAGCTGCACGTACAGCGAGTTGTTGGTCATCATGATCGCCGAGGTGCCCTGCTGCAGGGTGGTCGGCTGGCCCGCCTCGGTCGTGAGGGCGAAGTCGGCCGAGCCGTCCGCCACCATGTCGAGGAAGAGCTGCAGGGCCGCGACCCCCTCCGGGCCGTCGAACAGGACCTCGCGCCCGTCGGCGGAGAACAGCTCGCCGGAGTTGCCGAACAGGAACGTCTCCCAGCACTGGCGCAGGTCGATCGAGAACGGGTCGAACCCGGCGCGCTGGAGGGTCCCGTCCGCATCCCGGACGGTGAGCTCCTTGGCGACCTCGCGCAGCTCGGCCCAGTCCTTGGGCGGGGCGGTGATCCCGGCCTCCTCGAAGAAGTCCTTGCGGTAGGCCACGATGCGCGTGTCCAGCACCATGGGCAGCGCGTACAGCTTGCCGTCGAACCGCGACGGCTCCAGCACGCGCTCCTCGTAGGTGTAGCGCGTGGCCAGCGACTCGGGCAGGGGCGCGATCGCGTTCTTGTACGCGAAGGGCGGGATCCAGCCGACGCCGAGGGTGACGACGTCGGGCATGAGGCCGCTCGCCAGGCCGGTCGTGATCTTCTCGTTGAGGGAGCCGTAGTCCGTGTAGTCGACGGTGACGTTGACGTCCGGGTACTTCTCGTTGAACTGCTTGAGCAGCTTGCCCTCGAGCGTCTCCTTGCCCGTGGCGCCCTCGAACAGCGCGCACAGGAAGGTGATGTCGCCCTCCGCGGGCCCCGTGACGTCGGCGGCGGGGGCGCCGCTCCCGCTCGTCGTGGCGCAACCCGCCATGACGGTCGCGGTCCCGAGGCCCATGGCCGTGAGGAAGCTGCGACGGCTGAGTTCCATGACTTGCCCTTTCGATCGGCACTGATCTCCACGCAGGGCGGGAGTCTTCGGCGACTCCCGGTGTAACGATGCACTGACGATAGGGGGCCATCAGGCAGGGGTCAAGTGTCCGTTTATGGACTATGCTCGGGCCTATTCAGTCCATCGATGCACTGACAGATGGGCTGAATCCCGATCCGGAGGGGGCCACACGCGCACATGGCTGGAGTCACGATCCTTGACGTCGCACGAGCGGCGGGGGTGTCCACGAGCACGGTCTCGAACCTGCTCAACGGCCGGACCGACCGGATGCTGCCCGAGACGCGGCACCGCGTGGAGTCCACCATCCGCAAGCTCGGCTACCGGCCCAACCGCGCCGCCCGCCAGCTCCGGACGGGCAAGCCGCAGGTCATCGGCCTGGTGGTGCCGTCGGTCGGCAACCCCTACTGGGGCGCGCTCGCGCGCCACGTCGAGGCGGCGGCACTGACCCAGGGCTACCACGTGCTGCTCTGCAACTCCGAGCGCGACCCCGAGCGGGAGCGCCAGTACGTCGACGAGCTCGTCTCCGACGGCATCCGCGGCATCGTCCTGTGCTCGTCCCTGCCCTCGCTCGAGCACGTCGCGAGCCTGCTGGACGACGGTCTGCGGCTGGTCGCCTTCGACCGCACCGCCCAGGCCGACGACCCGGCGGGCCTGATCAACGTGAGCGTCGACAACACCATCGGCGCCGAGCTCATGGGCGACCACCTCGTGTCGCTCGGCCACCGCCGCATCGCGTTCGTCTCGGGGGCCATCCGGTCGATCAACCGCACCGAGCGGTTCCAGGGCTTCCTGCGCGCGCTGGAGCGCGCGGGCATCGCGCGGCCCGACGTCGTGACCTGGCCCGGGAGCATCGTGGACAGCACCTTCGGCGACGTCGAGGCCGCCGAGCTCGGGCGGGTCGCCACCACCGAGCTGCTCGCCGGCCCGAATCCCCCCACCGCGATCTTCGCCGTCAACGACATGACGGCCATCGGCGTGTGCCGCGCCGTGCGCGACGCCGGGCTGGAGGTGGGCCGGGACGTCTCGGTCGCGGGCTTCGACGACATCGTGCTCGCCGAGCTGTACTCGCCGGCCCTGACGACCGTGCGGCAGCCGATGAAGGAGATGGCCGCCGCCGCGTTCCGCGCCCTCCACGAGCCCGAGGACGACGACACCTCGAGCCGGGGCAGCTCGCTGCTGTTCCGGCCCGAGCTCGTGGTCCGGGACTCGACCGGGCCCGCGGCGGCCTGACCCGCTCGGGCCGCCCGGCGTCAGGTGGCGTAGACCGCGATCTCGGTGGCCTTGACCACGAAGTAGGCCGGCGACCCCGGGGCGAGGTCGAGCTCGGCGGCCGCCTGGGGCGTGACGTCGGCGCTGAGCTCCTCGGTGCGCACCCGGATCCGGCCGCCCTGCGGCTCCAGGTGGGTGATCGTCACCCGGAGCGCGTTGCGCGGGCTGCCGCCGGGGTCGTCGAGGAACACGGACACGGCGCTGGGCGGGAACACTGCCACCGCGGCGTCGCCCGGGCGGGGCGCGGGCCCGTCGGGCCGCCCCTCGATCCGGAGGCCCGCCAGGGTGAGCACCGCGCCGTCCCGCCAGGTGCCGGTGATCATGTTCAGCCCGGCGATCTGGGCGGTGAACCGGCTGCGGGGCTGGGCGAGCACCTGCGCGGTCTCCCCCTGGTCGACGATCCGGCCGTCCTCGATGACGGCGACCTCGTCGGCGAGCAGCAGGGCGTCCAGGGCGTCGTGCGTGACCAGCAGGACGGTGCGGTCGGCCAGCACACGCCGCAGGGTCTGGCGCAGGGCCGGGGTCACGGCGACGTCGAGGGCGGCCATCGGCTCGTCCAGGAGCAGCAGCCGCGGGTCCGCGGCCAGGGCCCGGGCGACGGCCGCGCGCTGCGCCTGCCCGCCGGAGACCTGGGCGGGACGGCGGTCGGCGAGCTCGGCGATGCCGACCTCGCCCAGCCAGTGGCGGGCGACGGTCCGGGACCCGGCCCGGCCGGCGCCGCGGCTGCGCGGTCCGAACGCGACGTTGTCCAGCAGGCTCAGGTGCGGAAAGAGCAGCGGCTCCTGGGCCAGCAGCGAGACCTGCCGGTCGTGCGGGGCGACCAGGACGTCCCGCTCGTCGTGACCGGTGACGGTCAGGGGACGCCCGTCCAGCACGACCCGGCCGGTGTCGGGACGCAGCAGCCCGGCGGCCACGGCCAGGGCGGTGGACTTCCCGGCCCCGTTCGGACCCAGGAGCGCGAGGGTCCGGCCGGGGGCGATGTCGAAGGTGAGGTCGACGCCCCGGTCGGCCACGGCGGCGTCGTAGTGGAACGTCACAGGCTGCTCCTGCCCTGCCGGGCGAACCCGATGACCAGGATCGCGACCATCACCAGCACCAGGGAGAGGGCCACGGCCGCCTGGGCGTCGGTCTCCCGGCGCAGGTAGATCTCCAGCGGGAGGGTGCGGGTGACGCCCTGCAGGCTGCCGGCAAAGGTGATGGTGGCGCCGAACTCGCCGAGCGCCCGGGCGAACGCCAGCACGGCGCCCGACACCAGCCCGGGCAGCACCAGCGGCAGGGTGACGCGCCGGAAGACGGTGGTCGGTCCGGCACCCAGCGTGGCGGCCACCACCTCGTACTTCTGCCCGGCGGTGCGCAGCGCGCCCTCCAGGCTGACCACGAGGAAGGGCAGGGCGACGAATGTCTGCGCCATGACAACTGCGGTGGTGGAGAACGCGACCTGGAGGCCGAGCACCTCGAACGTCTCGCCGAGCAGCCCGCGCCGTCCGAACGTGTACAGCAGCGCGATGCCGCCGACCACGGGCGGCAGCACCAGGGGCAGCAGCACCAGGGAACGCAGCACGCCCTGCCCGCGGAAGCTCGTGCGGGCCAGGACCAGCGCCATGGGAACGCCGAACCCGACGCACAGCAGGGTGCTGGTGCCGGAGGTGCGCAGGCTCAGCAGCAGCGCCTCGGTGGCGGCCGGCGAGACGAGCAGGTCGAGGAACCGGCTCCACGGCGTGCGCAGCACGATCGCCGCGAGCGGGAGCAGCACGAAGGCCGCTCCCGCCGCGGCGGGGACGAAGATCCAGGTCGGGACACCGACCCGGCCGGGCGAGGCAGCCACGTCAGGGAGCCGGCGCGAACCCGGCGTCCCGCAGGACGGTCTGCCCGCCCTCGGCGAGGACGAGGTCGACGAACTCCTGGGCCAGACCCGCGTTCGCACTGTCCGCGACGGGCGCGATCGGGTAGACGTTCACCGCGGCGGCGGACTCAGGGAACTCGATGCCCTCGACCTCGTCGCCGGCGCCGATCACGTCGGTCACGTACACCAGCCCGGCGTCGGCCTCACCGGTGGTGACCTTGGCGAGCACGTCGGTCACCGACTGCTCCTCGCTCACCGGGGCGAGCTTCACGCCGGCCGACCCGGCGACCTTCTGGGTGGCGGCGCCGCACGGCACCTCCGGGGCGCAGATGACCAGGTTCAGGTCGCCGGCCAGGTCGCCGAGGTCCGCGACCCCGGCGGGGTTGCCCGGCGGCACCGCGATCTGCAGGGTGTTGGACGCGAACGCGACCGGCTCGGCGCCCTCCAGCCCGTCGGCGGTCAGCTTGTCCATGTTGGCCTCGTCCGCCGAGGCGAAGACGTCGGCCGGAGCCCCCTCCTGGATCTGCGCGACCAGGTCCGACGAGCCGGCGAAGTTGAACTCCACCTGCACACCCTCGTGCGCCTGCTCGAACTCCTCACCGATCTGCTCGAACGTCGCGGTCAGCGACGCCGCCGCGTACACGGTCAGGGTCGTCGCCCCGGCAGCGGCGCCCTCCGCCGCGGCGGTGTCACCCGACCCGCCGGACCCGCAACCGGCCACCGCGGCGGCCAGCACCAGCGCCGCGGTCGTGATCGAGAGCGTTCGCCTCATGACTCTCCTTTGGCTGTCTCCACGATCACCGTCGTGGACTTGATCACGGCCACCGCGACCGAGCCCAGCTCCAGGCCCAGGTCACGTACCGCCTCGCTGCTCATGAGGGACACCACGCGGAAGGGCCCGCACTGCAGCTCGACCTGGGCCATCACCGCATCGGTCCGGATGTCGGTGACCAGCCCCACGAACCGGTTGCGCGCCGAGCTCGCCGTCCCGCCGGGCGGGCCGGGCAGGGTGGCCTGCTGACGGGCGACCAGGGCCACCTCGTACCCGTCCACGACCTTGCGGCCCGACTCGTCGGTGGTCGCCGTCAGCAGGCCCTTGTCGACCCACCGGCGCACGGTGTCGTCGCTCACCCCCAAGTAGGTGGCGGCATCTCGGATCCTCATGTGCGGCACGTGGCCGATCCTAGCGCCGAGAAGTCGGGCGCCGGAACCCTTCCGGTCACGATCTGCGGAGATCGATCAAGCCCTTACTGCCCCGCGACGCGCGTGCGCTGGTAGTGGCGCCGAGCCTTGAACCGGTTGCCGCAGAGGGCCATCGAGCACCAGCGAGCGGTGTTCGCGTTGCTGCGGTCGAGCAGGAAACGGCGACACTCGGGATTCGCGCACGGCCGCAGCCGGCCCGGGTAGCGCTCGCCGATCGCCACCCAGGCGAGCAGCGCGCGTGCCGCGAGCCGCTCCTCCGGGGACGCCTGCTGCTCCCAGCGGACCACGCCGTCGCGCACCCGGGGACGCAGCACGATCCGCTCGACCTCCGCCGCCAGTGCCTGCGGGCCGGCGCCGTCGCGGACGGCGCGCTCGATCACGTCCCGGACGCGCCGGAGCGCCGCGGCCTCCTCGGCGGACCCGGCCCCGTCGCGCGCCGTGGCCCAGCTCGCCGCAGCCCGCGAGTCCGCGAGCTCGTCGACCCGCTCGCCGTCGACCACGGGGGTCGTGTTCAGCAGATCCAGCAGCAGGTTCTCGTCGTCCCGGGTGACCAGGTCCATCCCTAACCTCCTTAGTTGGTGTTGACAGGTTAGCACTCGCGGTGCTGTCATAACCAGACGACACCGACTGAGAGGGTTAGCATCATGGCCGCCATCCACCACCGGTTCACCGACGTCGACGGGCACCGGATCTTCTACCGCGAGGCCGGACCGGCGGACGCGCCCACCGTCGTCCTGCTGCACGGCTATCCGACGAGCTCGCACATGTTCCGCGCCCTGATCCCCCAGCTCGCCGAGGAGTACCACGTCGTGGCGCCCGACCACCTCGGCTTCGGGCTGTCGGACGCACCCGGCGTCGACGAGTTCGACTACACCTTCGACGCGCTCGCACGGATCACGTCCGGGCTGCTGTCGAACCTGGGCGTCACCCGGTACGCGATCTACGTCCAGGACTACGGCGCGCCGATCGGCTGGCGTCTCGCACTGGCGGACCCGACCGCGATCACGGCGATCATCAGCCAGAACGGCAACGCCTACGAGGAGGGGTTCGTCGAGAGCTTCTGGACGGACGTGTGGGCGTGGGGGCGGGAGCAGAACGAGCGGACGGAGCCCGGCGTGCGCTTCGCGCTCAGCCGTGAGGCGATCCGGTGGCAGTACCTGCACGGCGTGCCCGACCCCACGCTGGTGGATCCCGGCACCTGGGAGCACGACCTCGCGCTGGTGTCCCGCCCGGGCAACGACCTGGTCCAGCTGCAGCTCTTCCGCGACTACAGCACGAACCGGACGCTGTACCCCGAGGTGCAGAAGTACTTCCGCGACTCCCAGGTCCCGCTGCTGGCCGTGTGGGGAGCGAACGACGAGATCTTCGGCCCCGCCGGCGCCCAGGCCTTCGCCCGGGACCTGCCCGGCGCGCGGATCGCCCTGCTGGACGGCGGGCACTTCCTGCTCGAGTCCGCCCTCGACGAGACCTCTGCTCTGATCCGCGACTTCCTCGGGGCGACCCTGGCCCGGTGACGCGTGGCCGGGCCGGGGTCGCCCGAGCAGCTCACGCCATGGCCGCTCGTGCGCTGCTCCACAGGGCGCCGGGATTCGCACGGCGGGGATAGAGCGAGAGCATGCGGTCGTACACGTCCTCCGGGGTGTGGGACACCTCGACGACGGCGTCGAAGGCGCGCAGGTACTCAGCGGTCTGCGCCAGGATCGCCGGACGGTCCGGTGCGTCCGGTTTCTTGTGGCCCGCGACGACCGCCACCGGATCGAGCTCGCCCAGTCGCTCCGCGGCCCGGGCCCACTGCCCGCGCGTGGCCGCGGTGGTCTCCGCGGTGTGCTGGTGCGTGTCGTTGTAGGCCACGTCCCCGGCGACGACGAGGCCGAGGTCGGGCACCCACAGCGCCGTCGTGTCCCGGGTGTCCGTGAAGCCCGTCTCGATCACCTCCAGCCGGTGGCCCTCGAGCGTGAGGTGGTCGCCGTCGAGGGCAGCCGGGTAGGAGATCTGCGGGATCTGGCCCGGGAAGAGCCTCCCCCAGGATCTGTCACGCACCTCCGCCTGGCCTCGGGCGAGCGCCTCCCGGACCGTCCCCGCGGAGGCGACCGCCCGCGCGCCCGGGAACGCGTCCAGGAGCTGCCGGAGCCCGAAGAAGTGATCGCCGTGCCCGTGGGTGACGAAGACATGGGTCAGGTCACGGCCGAAGGACCTGACCCACTCGACCAGCTCGGCGTTCTGGTCGACGGAGAGATAGGTGTCGACCAGGACGGCGTCGTGGTCGCCGAGGATCAGCGTGGCGGAGTTCGCGACCCACCGGAGGTCCTCGGGGCCGTACGGCAGGTCCCTCGTGAGCCCGGGCCGCGTCGCGGTGCGCACGGCGTGGGCGAGGCCGGTTCCACCTGGCATCCCGGTTCCCTCCGTCGGGTACGGACGACCGATACCCCCAGCATCGGCGCACGGGTCCGACACCGCATCCCCCGCCCCTCCCAGGGCTCGCGGGTCAGACGCTGGGCCACCGGATGCCGGTGATCTCCTCGGAGCGCTCCCAGAGCCTGCGCCCGAGGGCAGGATCCTGCGCGTCGGACGAGAGCGCCGCACGATGCGGGTATCCAGAGCGTCCGCCCCTGCCGTCCGGGCCGATGTAGGCGCCGGCCTCCAGACCGGTCTCCGTCGCGGCGAAGAGCTGAGGGAGCGCCCCCATCTCCGCGTCCTGCCCGAAGAGGTTGCCGGACAGACGCATGGCCGCACCCGTCGGCCCGTTTCCCTTCCGTTGCATGGGCGTGTTGCTGTACCCCGGGTGGGCGAGAACGCTCGTGATCGGCCTCGGCGACGTGCGCTCGCGTCGAGCAAGCTCCACGCCGAAGACGGCGTTGGCCAGCTTGGACGCCGAGTAGGCAGCGAGCGGCGTGTAGCGCCGACGCAGCCAGGCAAGGTCCTCCAGGTCGAGATCGCCCCGCTCGTGCATGTAGGAGGTCACGGTCACGACCCTGGGTGCGGACGCGCGCCGCAACGCCGGCTCCAGCAGCGCCGTCAGCGCGAAGTGGCCGAAGTGGTTGGCCATCAGATGTGTCTCCGAGCCCTGCGGCGTGACGGCATGCCCGACCGACGCGATCCCTGCGTTGTTGATGAGGACGTCGACGGCGGCCTCCTCGGCCATCCGGTCCGCGGCCCGTCGAATCGAGCCCAGGTCCAGGAGATCGACCTGGTGCACCTCGACCTGCGCGTCGGCATGCGCGTGACGCAACGACGACGCGACCGCTTCTCCTCGCGCGATGTCGCGCACCGCCAGCAGCACCCGGCCTCCCCGCGCGGCCAGCTCCTGTGCCGTGACCAGGCCCAGTCCGCTGGTGGCCCCGGTGACCACGAACGTCCGTCCTTCCTGGCTCGGCATCCGGTCAGCCGTCCAGCCGGGTACTGCCGGCCTGCTGCATCTCGTCATAGGGCTCATGACGTCGTCATCCTCATCGTCGTAGCGCAATGCGGCCGGGATCGACCGGCCGCTCAGGAACTGGAAAACCGTAAACATTCTCATTAATGTCAGGGTCAAGCAGCAGGGAGCGGCCCGATCATCCGGGTCATGACAGAACAGGCGGGGTGCTGGTGAAGATCGGTGAGCTGGCCGCTCGGACCGGGGTGACTCCACGGCTGCTGCGCTACTACGAGGAGGTCGGCATCCTGCACCCGTTCCGGTCGGGCAACGGGTACAGGACGTACGGGGAACCGGCCGTCGAACGCGTGCTGCAGATCCGCGAGCTCCTGGAAGCCGGGTTCACGACCGAGATGATCCGGGAGGTTCTGCCGTGCCTGGCGGACTCGGATCAGAGGGCCATCAGCGACTGCCCGGTCGTCGCGGACCTGGACGGGCTACGACACCAGCTGGGCAGCATCGAACGCCGCATCGACACGCTGCAGCGCAACCGTCAGGCGATCAAGGCCTACCTGCGCGCGTGGGAAGACGCCGGCGCCTAGCCCCCGAGAAGCGGGTCGCCCGGGTGAGCATCCCGGCCGCGACGTCGTCATCGATGGTGGCGCCCTCGTCCCGAGTTTCCAGGTCGTGCCGACCAGGTCAGGAGCCCTGCTCGGGTGGGCCGAGCTCGTGGGGCCGTGTCGTGTCGAGAGGCACCGCTGCGGAACGGATGATCCCGAGCTGGACCGACTGGCGGCCCAGGACGGCGTCGAGCAGCCAGTCGACGGCGGTGCGGACCCGGTTGCCCGGCATGGAGATCAGGTGGTAGCCGCGGGTCACGATCTTCGCCAGGAGCCCGGACATCGGGATCTGCAGCGGGTTCGCGGCCGCCTGGAGGCCACCGAGGTCCACGACGAACCCGAGGTCGTGGTGCTTGTACGCGCGGACGGTGCCGTAGCCGAGCGACGCCGCGACGTTCCGGCCGGCGAGCGTGCCCTGGCGGCTCGCGTGCTGGGCGGTCATCGCCGTGACCTCGCCCGGCCGGGTGACGTCGGGCACGGCCGCGGCGTCCCCGCACGCGAACATGCGCGGCCGCCCGGGCACCTCCAGCGTGGTCTCGACGACCAGACGGCCCTTCTGCGTCTCGAGCCCGGTGTCGCTGACCAGCGGGTCGGGCCGCACGCCGACGCACCACACCAGGGTGCGGGCCGGCACGAGCTCACCGGTGGTGAGCCGGACGCCGTCGGGCATCGCTTCCTGTACCGAGGCCCCGGTCAGCACCCGGACGCCGCGGCCGCGCAGCACGCGGTCGGCCGCGCGGGACAGGCGTGGGTCGAGCTCGGGCAGCACCTTCGGGGCGAGGTCCAGCAGCATCCAGCGCATCCGCTGGTTGGCGAGCACGGGATGCCGCCGGCGCAGCGCCTCGGTGAGCAGCGGTCCCTGCGCCGCGACCTCCGTGCCGGTGTACCCCGCGCCGACGACGACGAACGTGCAGCGCGCGTCCCGCTCCGCGGGGTCGTCCGTCGCGGCCGCCAGCTCCACCTGCCGGATCACGTGGTCACGCAGGTAGAGGGCCTCCGCGACCCCGCGGAAGCCGTGCGCGTGCTCGGCGACACCCGGGACCGGCAGGAGCCGCGTGACGCTGCCCGCCGCGACGATCAGCCGGTCGTAGTGCAGCGTGTGCGTCCCGCCCTCCGGGTCGGTGTACTCGACGCGGTCGTTGTCCGGGTCGATCGCCGTCACGTCGCCGAGCGCGAGCCGCACCCCGCGCAGCGTGGCCGGGATCGAGACGGTCACCCGCCGGGGATCGATCACGGCGGCCGCGACCTCCGGCAGGAGCGGCAGGTAGAGGAAGTAGTCCGTCCGGTTCACCAGGACGATCTCGACGTCGGCAGAACGCGGCAGCGCGCGACGCAGCGCCCGGGCCGCGTTGTACCCGGCGAAACCACCCCCGACGATCACGACTCTTGTCGGACTCTCACCCATCGCAACCTCGCTTCGTCTCTTCGTTGACACGCACCTGCGGAGGATGGCCAGAGCTCATCTCCCTGACCGTGCCACGGCGAGCGCCGGTGCGCATGCTCCCGGCGGCAGATCGTGGACGGCAGGGAGACGACGCGGCTCACACGTTCGTGACAGCGAAAGGTCCTTGGTCAGGGCTCGGTCCGGGCCGTGAGGGACGCCGCGAGAGCGGCACCGATCACACCGGCCCGATTCCTGAGGACGGCAGGCACGATCGGAGTCCGCAGGTCCAGGAGCGGCAGAAAGTGGGCAGACTGCTCGGAGATGGCTCCACCGACCACGAACAGGTCCGGCGAGAAGAGCTTCTCGACGTGCGAGTAGTAGCGCTGCAGCCGCGCGGCCCATTGCTCCCAGGAGAGGTTCTCGGTGTTCTTCTGTCGTGCGGACGCACGCGTCTCCGCATCGAACGAGTCGATCTCGAGATGCCCCAGCTCGACATTGGGCACGAGCCTGCCGTCGACGACGACACCGGAGCCGATCCCGGTCCCCAGGGTCGTGACGATCACCGTCCCGGCCACACCCTTCGCGGCCCCGAAGCCCACCTCCCCCAGTGCCGCTGCGTCCGCGTCGTTGACGACGGTGACGGGATGTCCGAGACGTGCCTCCACCAGCGTGGGCACGTCGACGCCGGTCCACTTCTGATCGAGGTTCGCCATGGACGGGACGACTCCGTGCACGACAGGGGCAGGGATCGATATGCCGACCGGCATCGTGCTCGACACTCCGTGCAGATCGAGCAGCCTGTCCATGGCCGCGATGATCGCCTCCGGGGTGGACGGCATCGGTGTTGCAACATGCGACAGCCTTGTCTGTACGCTCCCGGATCCGAGGTCGACCCGGCCGGCCTTGATCGCGGAGCCACCAATGTCAATTCCGAATGCCAGGTCCGCCACGATCCCGTCCTATCCGTTGTTCGCTCGCGGCGCGAGCTCAAGTTTCTGCTGCTCTGTGTCGTTCAACAACGCGCGGATCAGCTGGCGATGTTCCATCGCGACGACCTCGGGGTGGTGCAGGTCGAACGCCGGCGACTCCGAGCGGATGCGCGGCAGCGAGGCGAAGTTGTGCCGCGGCGGCGGGCAGGACGTCGCCCACTCCAGCGAACGGCCGTAACCCCACGGGTCGTCGAGGACGACATGGATCGCAGCCTCCTCCGCCGAGGCACCTGCCCCATCGATGCCGACGTCGGTCGCGCGCAGGTCGGAGGACGGGTCGGTGTCGTCCTGATCAGCCCAGACCAGGCGGCCTGCCCGTAGCGAGCCGACCTGGTCGTCGATGAGCTCACCGTCCGTGTCAGACGTGTCTCCCAGGCCGTCCCCCAGGAAGCGGTCGACCGGGTCCGGCTCCTCTCGCGCGAGCCTCATCGAGAGCGGTTCGTGCTCGCCGATCTCCTGGGGTGTGAATCCCCAGCCGTACGCGAGCGGCTTGTCGAGGGGGGAATAGCCGGCTCCGTCGTCGTCCCCGCCGAGCTCGTCGTCATCAAGGCTCTCGTCCTGCGGGAGCAGGCCGAAGACGTCCTGCTCCGTGCCGTAGTCGTCGAACCCATCACTCATGTCGCCCTACCTCCTGGTCGGGTCGCGGCCGCTCACCGCGCCGCTTCTCCGTTGTTCGTGCGGACCCGGAGGGCGGATCTTTCGTTCGTGCCTGGCAGGCAGGAGGAGGAGTGCTGCTCGCGAAAGAGGCTCGTCGCGCGGGAACACCCTACGGTGGCCTGATCTGGCGGGCCCGGCTTGCCGCGGGAGGTCAGACTGCGGACGCGCAGCTAGGACGCGGCGCGGTCTGGTGCGGCAAGGCTTTCCAGATGAGCGATGGCGACGTCGATCGCGATGGCCATGGGCTCGACGTCGCGGGCTGTCTGCGCGAGGAGATAGCCACCCTGGACGGAGGCGAGGAACCCGACCGCGAGGCGAGAGGTGTCGACCGAATCGTCCAGCACACCGGCACGCTTCATCCGGCCGAGGGCGTCGTCGATGAGGCGCTGCCAGGCACGGAACAGCTCGTCCAGCATGTTCCGAGCGACGGCATCGTGGTCAGAGACCTCGCTGGCGAGCGAACCGAGCGCACAGCCATACATACCGTGGCGCAGCGCATTGGCCTTGATCAGGGAGTCTCGCCAGCGCCGCAGCCCGGCCAGGGTCGAGACGGTCCCGAGCATGTTCGTCTCGCGAACGATGACGAACTCGCCCACGTGCCTGATCACGGCCCTGACGAGTGCGTCCTTGTCCTCGAAGTGCCGGTAGAGCTGGGACTTGCTCGCGCCGCTCGCGACCATGACGTCGTCCAGGGTCGTTCCCCCGATCCCCTGCACGCGCATCAGGTCTGCGGCTGCGGCGACGATCCGGGTCCTCGTCCTCATCCCTCGTGCCGTCAGCCGGATCACCGGGCTCTCGTCCGAGTTCTCGTTCACAGCGACATCGTACTGAGACGGCTAACCAGATCGTTGGTCACGGCGGCTGCCCGGCTCGTCGAGCGCGAGCACGGGCGTCAGCACGATGTCGAGTGCGGCTTCGAGCGACCGGGCGTCCTGCGCCAGCCAGCTCAGCCTGGCACCACCATGCAGGGCGGCCAGGATCGCGATGGCCAAGCTCTCGGGGTTTCCGGATGCCGCGGAGGCAGCCGGTGGTAGGGCACCGGCCTCGCGGGCCGGTGCGATCCGTTCCAGTGTCTCCGCGATCAGGGCCTGCCAGCACTGGAGGAACTCGCTCTGCCTGCTGGATCCGTGACCGCGACGCAGCACCATCGCATAGGGTGACCGGCGATCCATGACTTCACGGACCACGCGAGATCGCCAGTCGGTGAAGTCGCCGGCGCACGAGATGGTGGCCAGCAAGCGTTCCTCCACGTCGAGAACTGCTCGAAACTGCTCTGCCGCTTCCTCGCCGGCCCCACCAGCGGTGTTCGCCCACACAGACCCACCGCCCGCACCTGCGCTTGTCACCGCGTAGTTCGTCTCCTCGTCAGCGCATCAGCCGTCGGTCACGTCGACAACTCCCGTGAGAGTTTAACTGGACGAAATAG
Source organism: Promicromonospora sp. NPDC090134 (assembly GCF_044746965.1). Lineage (NCBI taxonomy): Bacteria > Bacillati > Actinomycetota > Actinomycetes > Micrococcales > Promicromonosporaceae > Promicromonospora > Promicromonospora sp. NPDC090134. Next base: position 216,290 of record NZ_JBIVCZ010000010.1, read on the forward strand.
TCCGGTTCAACCGCACGCACGTGCGTCACAGTGCAGGTAGGTAGCCCTCCGAGACGAGTTCGGCGCGCAGCTTCTTGCAGGCGTCGAACAGCACCTTGTACAGCGCGTTTCTCGTCGAGCCGAGCTCGCCCGCCAGGACGTCCATGGGCACCTCGTTCACCACGGCCGCCATGAAGACGAGCCGCTGCCGGTCCGTGAGGCCGTGCTTGACGGCATGCGACACGGCATCGACGAACTCGGCCGCCTCGACCTCCTGGCCGGGCGTGACCTCGAACCTGGACGCCAGTCGCGACCAGTCCTCGCAGTCGTACGGCACGTCGTGATGACGCCAGTAGTGCCTGCTCATCTTCGTCGCGACGTCGAAGATGACGAACTTGACTGCCCACGTCGTGAATCGTGACTCACCCCGAAACGTGTCCAGCCGCCGGCTGATCGCCATCAGGGCGTCCGCCGCCGCCTGGTAGGCGATGTCGTCCAGCTCCGGCCCGTACATGCGCAAGGACGACGCACGACGGGTCGCCTCGCGCCTCGCAACCCGATGCAGCAGCCGATAGAGCTCTTGGCAGGCGGCTTCGCGAACCGATCCGGTCGCGCCAAGATCCCGCACCCATCTGCGGTTGTCCTGAGTGATCTGCAGGTCGTCCATCGCGTCCCACCCTTCTGGCCCGCGGGAAGAGAAACCGGCGTCGGCCATGTCCGTGCACGCCTCGAACCGAGAGCGTTGCCACACGGTAAACCGGACGCTAGGGTCCAGACAAGGTGCAAGAGCGTTGCCATGGCGACAAAAACGGGACTCCGCCGTCCCGTTCGGCGAGACAGGTCCAGGTACGGGGTGCCGACTTCCGTGACTCGCCTGCTACCGATACAAGCCCTCGAAGCGACTGCCGTTGTGGGTCTCGGTGAAGCTGATCCCGATCCGGACGTCGTGCTGGACGATCCAGCGAACGATGTAGGTGGCCCGGTAGTCCGGTGGCCAGAACGACGAGAACTGCCCGTCGCCGAGGATCTCCGAGGTGCCCTGCGTCGATGTGCCACGTTCGACGTAGGTGGTTCGTTGCCCGTCGGCGGTAAAGGTCTGATTAGCTCCGTCGGCGTAGACGAGCGTTCCTGCGGTGAGCGCAGCCGGCATGTCTTGTGCCGTGATCGGTTCACCGTCTTCGGCCTCGCCGTGGTGATGCTTGCCCGACATGAGGTTCTCCTTCGTCAGTACAACTTCCGGGCAGGCAGCGCCCACGGCTCGATCATTCTTCGCAGCCGCGTCACCCGACCGAGTTTCGCCGTTGGTTGCCACAGCCCGGGATGTCTTACCTGACGCTCAGGCTGCGGCACCCTCGAAAGCAGTCTCGGGATACGACGTAAGAGATCGGCGACGGAAGTCCACTTACCTCGTAACCCGGGTTGATGACTTCCAGCTGGATGCCTACCGACGCGGGGAGCGGCACGCCACACCTGGCACGGGAGAAAAATGGGAGACGGTCCCATGAACACCGCTGATGAGCACTGGAGGAGGTTGGACGACTACCTCCGAACCGATCCCAGCGATCCCGGCTGCGACATGTGCCGGCTGGACCTCCCTGCCTACGCCGAGCTCACCACCGACAGCGGTGCTGTCGCGGAGCTCCTTCCACATGTCGCAGCCCATCTGGGGTCATGCCCTGACTGCCGGGAGGACCTCAGGGGTCTGATCGACGCGCTCGCGCACCAGACGTCGTGAGACGGACATCGCGCATCCGTGGGACGACACACGTGCCACGGCTTCCCTTCCACCACCCGAACGAGGTCGGCCCCACAGGGGCACCAGCTCAGATTGGAGTCGGCATGTCGTTCGCGACCCGCGGATTCTCCGGCCGTAGAGGCCAAGCAGACAAACACCTACCACCAGGGCAGACCAAGGTCGACAGGTGGCCCGTGCTCAGCGCCGGACCGACGCCGCACGTGGAGACCACGGACTGGGAGTTCACCGTCCAGGACGAGACCGGCGCCGACCACCGGTGGACCTGGGACGAGCTCCTGGCGCTCGGCGTCGAGGACATCACAGTGGACATCCACTGCGTCACCCACTGGTCCAAGCTCGGCATGGCGTGGCGGGGCGTCAGCCTCGACAAGATCCTCGACAAGGTCACGTCCGAGCACCAGTACGTGATGGCGCACTCCTACGGCGGCTACACCACCAACCTGCCCCTGGAGGACCTCGTGGGCGGCAAGGCGTGGGTCGCCACGGAAGCCGAGGGCTCTCCCCTGCACCCGGAGCACGGCGGTCCGGCGCGGCTGCTCGTGCCCCACCTCTACTTCTGGAAGAGCGCCAAGTGGGTGCGGGGCCTGACCATGATGGCGACCAACGACCCGGGGTTCTGGGAGCGGTACGGCTATCACATCTACGGCGACCCGTGGAAGGAGCAGCGGTACCGGTGAGCACATCCCGTACGTCCGTCCAGCCCGCTCAGCACCGCATGCGGAGCACCTGGCACGCAGCCACGATCGTGGAGAACCGAGCGGAGACACCGCACTCGGTTCGCATGACGTTGGCCGTCCCGACCTGGCCCGGGAGCGAGCCCGGCTCGCACCTCGACGTGCGACTGACCGCACCCGACGGGTATCAGGCCAGCCGGTCCTACTCGGTCGCGTCCTCGACACCGTGGGGCCACGTCGTTCTCGCGATCGACGAGCTCCCCGACGGCGAGGTGTCACCGTTCCTGGTCAACGAGGCACGACCTGGCGACAACCTGGAGATCCACGGACCCCTCGGGTCCTACTTCGTCTGGCGCCCCGGCCAGAACGACCGACCGGTCCAGCTGATCGCAGGTGGCTCCGGCGTCGTCCCGCTCTACGCGATGGCGGTGGCGCACGACCTTGCCGAGGACTCCACTCCCTTTCGGCTGCTCTACTCGGTCCGCACGCCCGCCGACGTCTTCTTCGCCAGCGAGCTCGACGACCTGGCCGGACCGTCCTTCCAGGTCGAGCACGTCTACACGCGACAAGCCCCGGTCGACCGGCTCGGCACCGTGGGGCGCCTCACGCGGGAGTCGCTCGCGGCAAGCACGATCCCACCGGCAGAGCGGCCCCGCATCTACGTCTGCGGGTCCACCGGGTTCGCGGAGACCGTCGCCGGCTGGTTGCTGGAGCTCGGTCATGCCACCACGGACATCCTCACCGAACGATTCGGAGGACTCTGATGCCGAACCACCTCGACGGCAACGCGCTCGCCGGTGTGCTCTCGGAAGTGTTCACCACAGACGTGACCGCGGCACGCGCCCGGTGCGGCAGCTGCGGCCGGACCTCGCCTCTCGCCGAAGCGATGGTCTACCCGGACGCCCCCGGCCTCGTCGCGCGGTGCGCGTCGTGCAACCACATCCTCGCCGTGGTGGTCACCGCAGGCGAACACCTCATTCTCAGTCTCGCGGGACTGGACACGATAGAACTGCGCGCCACCGGCAGCACCGACGGCTGACATCACCGTGCGGAGCACGGCGTACGCCGTGCTCCGCACCGTCGTCCAGCGGGCGGCCGACGGCGCCCGCTCCGCTCAACCACGGATACGGACCACCGTCTTCCCGCTCGTCGGTTCTGTCGAGTTGAAGGCGGCGACGGCGTCCTCGAGGTTCACGGTCCGTCCGATGTTGGGCCGCAACCGACCCTGGTGGACCCGCCGGGCAATCTCGGTGAGCTGTGTCCGGTCGGGCACCACCACGAAGTCGACCGTCCGGCCTTCGGCCGGTCGCACCTCGGGGCTGCCGGCGATGCTCACCAGCGTGCCTCCGGTCCGCACCAGGCCCGCGGAGCGGTTCCCGATCTCTCCGCCGAAGACGTCGAACACGAGGTCGACCTTGCCCGCCTCTTCCAGCGCCTCGTTCTCGAGGTCGACGAACTCGTGCGCGCCGAAGTCGAGTGCCACCTGACGATGGGCCGCCCGCCCGGTCCCGATGACATGTGCGCCGCACTCGCGTGCGAGCTGCGCCGCCATCGACCCCACGGCCCCGGCAGCGCCGTGCACCAGGACGCTCTGCCCCGTGGTGAGGTGGCCGTGCTCGAACAACCCCTGCCAGGCGGTCAGTCCGGTCATCGCGACACCGGCACCCGTCACGAAGCCGACGTCGCCGGGCAGCGGTGCCAGGTTGCGCGCCTCGACAACGACGTACTCCGCCAGAGTGCCGTCCCGGGTCCAGTCCGTCAGCCCGAAGACCCGCTGCCCGACCGACAGTCCTGCGGCCCCGTAGCTCAGCGAGGTGACCACTCCGGCGACCTCGTGGCCGGGGATCGAGGGCGTCCGGTCGCGGCCGAGCCGGTCGACCCACGTCGAGGGCCACTCCAGCTCGTTCCCGGTGAACCCCGAGGCGTGAACCTCGACGACCACGTCGCCGTAGCTGGCACCGTCGAGGCTCGCGAGTCGTGCCACATCTGGGTCGGGTCGGTCGACCAGCCTCATTCCTGCTCGCCCCGCTGCGGGGTCTGTCACCACGATCGCTCTCATGTGCGTCTCCTTCACTGCAATTTCTTGGGATTCCCCGCCAGCGCCGAGGCGACCTGCGCCCGGAGGACGGGAAGCACGTCGGTGGCGAACCATGGGTTACGGGCCTGCCAGCGGAAGTTCAGTGGCGACGGATGCACCAGCGGAATCGTGGTCGGCAGGTACTCGCGAAAGGCGTGGACGGTCTCGGTGAGGTTCTTCTTCACCCGGCTGGCCAGGTAGTACTTCTGCGCGTAGCCGCCGATCAGGATCGTCAGCTCGATCTTCGGCATCAGGTCCAGCAACGGCGGGTGCCACCGTGGCGCGAAGTCCTTCCTGGGGGGCAGATCGCCAGTGGCGCCCTTGCCCGGGTAGTAGAAGTCCATCGGCAGCAGCGCGAACAGGTCGGGGTCGCGGAACTGGCCCTCAGCGACACCCAGCCATTCGAAGAGCTTCGCTCCGCTGGCGTCGTTCCACGGCAAGCCGCTCTCCTGAGCGACTCGTCCTGGCGCCTGGCCGACGACCATGACGCGCGCCCGCGGGCCTGCTGTGTAGAGGGGCGAGTACCCGCGATCCCTCGCCCACGCGTTCCCAGGATCAGCGGCAATGGCGGCCCGGATGTCCTCGAAACGTGGATCACCACCTACCGAGGCTGTCACCGCGGCGCCACCTTGACGACACCCGGGTGCTCCCGGTCGACGACGTCCTGGTACTCGGCATGCTTGTCGATGAAGGTCCTCACGATCGGGCACAGGACCGTAGCCTTCTTGCCCTGCGTCCGAAGGTCGTCCAGGACGTACCTGATCAGCTTGGTGGCGGCCCCCTGGTTGCGGAACTCGGGGAGGATCGAGACGGCGACCAGCACGACCCGATCGCCGTCATCGTTGTAGGTCAGCCCGCCGACCTGCTGGCCGCCGGTGGTTGCGTCATAGATGCCGACCTTGCCGTCCTTGACGATCATCAGGTCGAGACGATGGTCGTGACCGCCGGCGACCTCGTCCATCAAGACCTTCTGGTCGTCGTCCCGAGCCTTCGGTGCGGTCTGCTTCGGATCAGTCATGAGAGTTTCCTTTTCCACCACTTCGTCCACGCGGTTGTCGTGGCGGGACGCCTGGTTGATACGCCCATCTTCGTTGGTGGCACGCAACGCGCGATCCATACGGCCACGCGCGAAACGTGCACGGGTGCGCGATGCGCGGTGGAATGTCATCCGAAGTGCCGTCAGACCGCGACCGCCAGGAACTGGACGGGATCGTCCAGTTCGCGTACGGTCACGCCAGTCCCAGCCGGCATGTCCTCCGGCTCCCGCGGGTCCCATGTCTTGACACATCAGGAGGAGAAATGAGCCATCGAGTCACGATCGACGGCACCACGATCGAGACGCAACGCCTCCGCCTGCGGCCCTGGCAGCCCGACGACTCCGTCGAGGCGCTGGCGATCTACGGGGAGGCCGACGTCGCGCGCTGGTTGGCTCCCGCGATGGGCAGGATCGATGAGCCAGGGCGGATGCAGGCGATCATCGAAGACTGGATCGCAGAACAGACCGAGACAGGACGGCCGACGGGCCGCTGGGCGATCGACGACCTCGCCGACGGGAAGCTGATCGGTTCCGGGCAGATCCTCGGCCTTCCACCAGAAGGGGAAGACCTTGAGCTCGGCTACCAGTTCGCACCGAGTGCTTGGGGCCGAGGGCTGGGATCGGAGGCTGGTCACGCGCTCGCCCACTACGCGTTCTCCCACGACGAGGAAGAGGTGTTCGCTGTCGTCCGCACCGGAAATCATCACGGGATCAGGACCGCGCGCGAGATCGGTATGGAATGGGTCGGCGAGACGACGAAGTACTACGACCTGAGACTTCAGGTCTTCAGGCTGCGCAAGGGTGATCTCGACCTGCCCAACCAGTAGCGGACGCGCCGGTTCACGTGGGGATCGTGCCGTCTCCGCCCTCGGCCGCCGCGCGGTTCGGATACCCGGGATGGCTCGGATCGATGAGGTCCCTGTACTGATCGGTGCCGGCCAGGTAGTCCGCGACGTAGGGGCAGATCGCCGTGACGGTCCCCTGCCGTGACCTGATCTCGTCCAGCACGGCCTCGACGACGACCCTGCCGACCCCGTGTCCTCGCTGAGCCTGGTCCACCTCGGTGTGCAGCAGCACGTACCGGTTCGGCTTGAGGTGCTTGTACTTCATCCACGCGGCCACCTCGCCGTCTCGGACCAGTTCGAACCGGTCTGCGTCGACCTCGTCCCGAAGTTCGTCGGAGTTACGTCCGAGCTCTGCGCCGTTCACTGAGGCTCCTTCTTGGTCTGGCTGGTGTGGGGTTCTCTCGCCGCCTCGCCTGGGCACGGGCCGCAGAACCGGGGCGTGGCCCCCGCGGAGCGCGGGCCACGCCTGCTCGGTCAGGCGGAGGTGGTGCTGCGCCGCGGAAGCACCCAGTTCGGGCGCGGGAAGTGGCAGGTGTAGCCGTTCGGATAGGTGATCAGGTAGTCCTGGTGCTCGGGTTCGGCCTCCCAGAACGGTCCTGCGGGCTCGATCGTCGTCACCGCCTTTCCGGGCCAGAGGCCCGATGCGTCGACGTCGGCGATCGTGTCGCGAGCGACCGTCTCCTGCTCGGGGGTGAGCGGGAAGATCGCTGAGCGGTAGCTCGTCCCGATGTCGTTGCCCTGACGATCGAGGGTCGACGGGTCGTGGATCTGGAAGAAGAACGCCAGGATGTCGCGGTAGCTCGTCGCGGTCGGGTCGAAGACGATCTCGACCGCCTCGGCGTGCCCGGCGTGGTTTCGATAGGTCGCGTGATCGTTGTGTCCGCCGGTGTATCCGACGCGGGTGGCCAGGACGCCGGGCTGTCGGCGGATCAGGTCCTCCATGCCCCAGAAGCATCCGCCGGCCAGCACGGCCGTCTCGGTTCCCGGTCGGCGTGCGACCTGTCCGGTGTCGTTCGGTCCGCTGCTCATGATCCCTGCCCTTCAGTACTCGACGTGGTCTCGAACAGGGTCAGGTACTCGCCGTAGCCCTGTGCCTCCAGCTCGGCGACCGGCACGAAGCGCAGTGCTGCTGAGTTCATGCAGTAGCGCTCGCCTCCGCGATCCGTCGGACCGTCGCCGAACAGGTGCCCGAGGTGGCTGTCCGCGGCGGTGGAGCGCACCTCGGTACGCACCATCCCGAACGACCTGTCCGTCACGGCCCGGACCGTGCCTGCGCCGATCGGCCTGGTGAAGCTCGGCCAGCCGGTGCCGCTGTCGTACTTGTCGGTCGAGGAGAACAAGGGCTGGCCGGAGACCACGTCGACGTAGATGCCGGACTCGTGGTTGTCCCAGTACTTGTTCCTGAACGCCGGCTCAGTTCCGCCCTCCTGCGTGACACGGAACTGTGTCTTGGTCAGTCGGCGCACCGCCTCAGGTGAGGTGTTGTAGTCGTGTGCCATGTCGCGTTCCTTTCTGACACCAGTGCGAGGTGTCGTCACTACCCACAACGTCGTGGTGCCCGGTTGTGGTCCCAGCACCCGCCCGCCCTACGCGGGTCGCTCGTCCTGAGCCGCGAGGTCCTTGCGAACCTCGTCCATGTCGAGCTTCCGGACCGTGTCGACGACCTCTGCGAGAGCCGTGGCGGGAAGCGCGCCGGCCTGGTTGAACACCAGGACACCTTCACGGAAGGCCATCAGCGTCGGGATCGCCGTGATGCCGGCAGCCGCCGCGGTACGTTCGGCAGCCTCGGTGTCGAGCTTGCCGTGGACGATGTCGGGATTCTTCTTCGCGGACTGCTCGAAGATCGGCGCGAACTGCCGGCAGGGGCCGCACCAGGTAGCCCAGAAATCCACCAGGACGATGTCGTTGTCCTTGATCGCGCGCTCGAAGTTGCCGTCCGTGAGCTCGATGGTCGCCATGGTCTCCCTCTCCTCGAAGCACGGGTCGTGATGTAGGGGCTTCGTCACCCGTAGCCGCCACGACCCTCGTCTGGTGGGTGTCACCGCCCGTCGTCGTCTTACCGGACGCACACAGCAAGGCCTCCGCCGGCGCATCGCGACAGCAGTGGCACGTAAGACGTCGGCGTCTCGCGCCGCTAACGGTGATGAACCGAAATACGGTTGAGGAGACGCAAGCGAAACGGGGAGGCGCCCGATGAGAGCCATCGTGGTGACTGACGAGGCCGCGGGTACGGCCGGGATGACCTTGGCCGACCGTCCTGAGCCTGAGCCAGCCGGGAATGACGTCGTCGTACAGGTCCACGCGTCGGGATTCACTCCGGGTGAGCTGACGTGGCCCGGTACCTGGACCGACCGTCTGGGGCGTGACCGGACACCGTCGAGGCACGCAACCTCGCGCCACTTCCCGGCGACGTCGACTTCACGGTGGGTGCGAGCCTGCCGATCTCGGGCCTGACCGCGTGGCAGGGTCTGTTCGTCCACGGTCGTCTCGAGGTCGGGCAGAGCGTTCTTGTGCACGGTGCCGCCGGCGGCGTCGGGTCCATGGTGGTGCAGCTCGCCCGGGAGGCAGGTGCCTACGTGATCGGCACCGGGCGCACGGCGGACCGGCAGGCGGCGCTCGACTTCGGCGTGCAGGAGTTCGTCGACCTCGGCGACGACTCGCTGGAGGACGTCGGTGAGGTCGATCTCGTCTTCGACATGATCGGCGGAGACATCCAGCGGCGGTCGGCCGCCCTGGTGCGAGCAGGGGGAACGCTCGTCAGCATCGCCGGCCCGCCCGAGGCACGACCGGCCGACGGGCTGGCTGTCGACTTCGTCGTCGAGGCCGACCGCGCGCAGCTGAGCGAGCTCGCCCAGCGAGTCCGTGACGGACGCCTGCGGACGAACATCGCCGACGTCGTGAGCCTTGACGAGGCGGTCGCCGCGTTCAACCCCACGGAGCGGGCCAAGGGCAAGACGATCATCCGCGTTCGCCCGTAGGGCTCGACCGCATCACACGGGCGCACCCTGCGCGCCGGCGCCCTTCCGGCGGCGCCGGACAGAGCGACGAGCCCTCGTGCGGGCCGCCGCCCTGTCCGTGGGCAGGACCAAGCTGCCGACCCGGCACGCCGGTCGGGCTACCGGACGGTCGCGTCGCCGCCGTCGAACACTGCCCGGACGAGCACCTGGGTGGCCTGCTGGAAGGCGGCGCCCATCGACATCGTGGGGTCGTCCACGTAGTGCAGGGCCGCGGTCAGTGTGCGGCTGCCGTCGGGGGTGCTGTACATGAGTGCGGCGTGGCCCGCGATGCCGCCGTTGTGGGTGATGACGGTGCCGCCCGCCTCGGTCGGCTGCACGAACACACCCAGGCCGTAGCCGGCCTTGGGGTGCGGCGTCAGCATCTCAGTCAGCAGCGCCCCGGGCAGCAGCGTGCCGGCGAGCAGCGCGGTGATGAACGTCTGCAGGTCCTGGGTGGTCGAGATCATGTCGCCGCCGGTGGCGATCCAGGACGGGTTGTGCCGGGTGACGTCGACCGTCTTCTCCTCGCCGCCGTCGTCGTACCGGTAGTAGGCGTGGGAGTACGGGGCGGGGATCTCCTGCGAGGTACCCGGCAGCACCGTGCCGGTCAGGGCGAGCGGCCCCAGGACCAGCCGCTGCGTCTCCTCGGCGAGCGAGCGGCCGGTGACCCGCTCGATCAGCAGCCGGACCAGCACATAGTTGGTGTTGGAGTAGCTCCAGTCCGTGCCCGGCTCGAACCGAGCCGGGTTGGACAGCGCGATCCCGACGAGCTCCTCCGGTGCGTAGGTCCGGAACCGGTTGTCCACCCATTCCTTGCCCGACTGCGTCGCGGGGATGCCGGGCACGAACGTCCCGTCGTCGTAGTACTCACCGGTGAAGTTGAAGACGCCGCTGGTGTGCTGGAGCAGCATCCGCAGGGTGATGCGCGGGTCCAGCCGAAGCTCGGGCAGGTGGTCGTGCACCGACGCGTCCAGGCTGAGCACGTTCTCGCCGACCAGCGCCAGCGCCACGGTCGCGGCGAAGGTCTTGGTGTTGCTGCCGATCCGGACGTGCCCGTCGGTCGACGGCGGGGCGGTGTCGTCCAGCGACCGCCGGCCGGCGACGCCGGTCCAGTCGCCCTGCTCGTCGTGCACGCGCAGCTGCACCCCGGTGAACCCGGCCTCGACCATGGTCTCGATGTCTCGCTGCAGCTGGTCGCGGTCAGCCGGCACCAGGGTGGGGAGGGATGGCGCGTTCATGGTTGGCTCCGTTTCGATCTGTGGGGAGGTTGGCGGCACCGCAGGACCTCGTCCTGGCCGCCCCGCATATCATCGAGTCCGGCCAAACCGCTCAACAACGGCGAAAATCGCAACGCAGCGATCACCACCGCTGATCGACAGGAACGACAGGAACGACATGGAGCTTCGCGAGATAGAGATCTTTCTGACCCTCACCGAAGAACTCCACTTCGGCCGGACCGCGCAGCGCCTGCACCTGTCCCAGGCGGCGGTCAGCCAGGCGATCAAGAAGCAGGAGCGCAGCATCGGCGCCCCGCTGTTCCACCGCACCAGCCGTGTCGTGCGCCTGACGCCGATCGGCGAACGGCTCCGGGACGATCTGCGACCCCTGCTCCGGGCCATCACCGACAGCACCGAACGAGCACGCGTGGCCGCGAGCGGACGGGCCGGCGTGCTGCGCGTCGGGACCGCCGCCAGCAACACCCTGGAGCTGCGGCCGTACTGGGACGCGTTTCGGGCGGCCCACCCCACCTGGGATCTTCGAGTGCGCTACCAGCCGTTCAGCAACGCCATGGCCGCACTGCGGCAGGGTGACGTCGATGTGTACATCGGGTGGCTACCCATGAGCGAGCCCGACCTCACGAGCGGGCCGGTCATGTTCACCGAGCCGATGGTCGTGGCCCTCGCGCTCGACCACGAGCTGGCCCGCGCCGACGCGGTCAACCTGGAGGATCTCGCCGCCTTCGAGGTGATCGACACCGCCGGTGCCTTCGCGGACGAGTACCTGGACGTCTTCAACCCGTTCCAGACACCGGGAGGGCGCACCATCACGCGCGGTCCGGTGATCGCGGACCTCGAACAGGCCTTCAGCGCCACCGCGAACGGCGAGGTCGCCCAACCGCTCGGCGGGCACGCGGCCCGCTACTACCGGCGCCCCGACCTCACCTACCGGCCGTTCCGCCAGGACTGGAGGATCAGCTGGGGCCCGATCTGGAAGGCCGACAACGACAACGCGGGCATCCGCAACCTCACCGCGGTGCTGAGCGACCTCGGCCCACGACAGCTCTGACGCCTGCGTAACGCCCCCACTCGTTCTGCGCGCGGACGACAAAGGCCGCTGACCTGGTCGTTCACCAGGTCAGCGGCCTCCACCACCGCGGATCAGCCGGACGTGCGGCGGAACATCTTCTGTTCCACGGAAAGCTGAGGAGACTGCTCGCGAGGCGCTTGGTGAGCCGCGCCACTCGCGCGTAGCGGGCGGCCGGAACGGCTCATTTCTGCCGTTCCTGGGCTGCGGCAACCACATTGCCGCGAGACCACAACGCTGGGCAACCGTAGGCAGGGGTGGGCGCTGCAACTGTGTCAGATTGCGTGGCAGAGCACCTGAGAATCAGGCAACTGTGTCACGAACCGTGTCAGCGCTGAGGCGCTTGTCGCGGCGGGATCTGTTCCGACCCTGCGGCATGGCCGTCGCGCCGGTGGTGCTTCGTGCAAGGTGGTCCAGGAGCCGGCGGTAGGCGGGCCCGGTGCGTTCCTGAAAGGCGGGGACGGCCTCGTCGACGAACGTGATCGTGCGGTCGAAACCCAGCCGTTTGGCGAGTCAGACTCCACAGCGCGATCGGCAACCAACCACCCATCACCAGACTGAACAACCTCCCTGGACATCACACCTAGATCCCGAAGACTCGCTCCGCCGTGCCCGCCATGACCGCGTTCCGCTCGCCGGCCGTCAGGTCCGCGGTCGCGTACCGGAACGCCTCGACCACGTCGGTGTAGCTGGAGTACAACCGCTCGACCGGCCAGTTCGACCCGAGGAACACACGGTCGGCCCCGAACGCCTCGATCGGGGCCAGCACCCACGGGCGCCGCGACACAGGTGTCCAGCCCGGGTCGGCCATCCCGAGCGACGACACCTTGCAGAGCGTGTTCGGCTCCGCCGCGAGCGCTCGCAGCATGCCCTCCCAGGTCGTGAACGTCTGGGCGCTGCGGTCCGGGGGCATGCCGGCCTGGTCGAGCACGAAGGCAGTCTCGGGGTGAGCGCGTACGAGGGCGAGCGCCGCGGCCGCGTTCCCGAGGCCGACGGTGTGGAAGAACAGTCCACCCACCCGGCCGAGCTCGGCGTACCCGCGGCGGAACGCGGGGTCCGCGAACCGTGCGGCTGGCCCCATCTCCCGGACGCCCCGGAAGACGCGGTGGGCGCGGTGCCGGGCGAGCTGGTCGGCGACGTCGGGCGCGGCGAGGTCGCAGGTCACGACGGCGGCGTGCGGCCAGCCGGTCTCGTCGGCCAGCCGCTGGAGCCAGGCCGTCTCCGCGACGGGGTCGCGGGCACCGGACGCGGCGTTCATGTGCACCACCTTGGTGAGCCCCGCGAACCGCCCCTCGGCCCACAGCTCTGGTACGGAGTAGCGGGCCGTGCGGACGGCGACGAGGTCCCCGAAGGGGAAGTCGTCGCCGTCCAGCCACGCGTACCCGAGGTCCCGCTCGCGCCGGTCCCACAGGTGCACGTGCGCGTCGACGAACGCGGGGGCGTCTACGGACATCAGGCGTGCGGCTTGATGTTCAGGTTGACACCGAGCGCGGCCTCGGTGTCCATGACGGTCCAGGAGCCGCCCGGGTAGTAGGCCTCGACACGCTTGGCGAAGCCCGCCGTCTCGAGGTCGCCGACGACGGCGTCGCGGGCGTCACCGACGGCGAAGCCGAGGTGGTGCACCCCCTCGCCGTGCTTCGTCAGGAACTCGCGGAACGTCGACGGGTTGGCGTCGGGCTCGTTGAGCTCGATGACCACCTGGCTGCCGGGGACCATGATCACGGCGAGCCGCAGCCGGTAGTCGGCGGGCTCCCCCCGGTAGGTCTCGTCGTGGTTGGGCCGGCCCAGCGTCACGACCTCGGGCCGCTCGATGTCGAACAGGGCGCACCACCGGTCCAGCGACGCCTCGATGTCCTCCACCACGAGTGCCACCTGGATCAGCCCGCTGACGGGCACCGGGGCGCTCATGCCCACGGCTCCTTCGCCACGACGACGTCCTGGTGGGTGCGCGCGGACTCCTCGATCGCGAGGCCGAGGGCGTGGTCCTGGCAGGCCGAGGCGAGCGAGTACGGCCCCTCGCCCTCGCCGCGGGCCCACGCGCCGACGGCGACGAGGTTGTCGGCGACCGCGAGGTCGTCCTCCGACAGGCGGGTGCCCACCCAGTCGTTGCGCCACACCACCTTGCCGTTGAACGAGGCGTGGACCACCTCGTTGCCCTCGAGGTTCATGTCCACACCCGTACGGCGGTACTCGATCCGGGAGGTGACCGGGTCGTGGCCGTCCCACGAGGTCACGGTGTCGTCGACCAGCTCGCCGAGCGTGCCGCGCACGACGATGCGCCGCGCCAGCAGCGGGTTCCACCACTGCATGTTCATGAAGTCGTACACTCCGACGCGCCCGTCGCCGAAGTCGAGCGTCGCGTAGGTCGACGTCTGCACCTCGGGCTGCGGATCCGTGTTCCAGCCGTCGAACCCGAGCGGCAGCGCCATCCGGGTCTCGAAGGTGCGCCCGGACACGACCGCACGTTCCGTGCCGACGTCCAGGAACGCGCGGATGAGCGACGTCGCGTGGTACAGGTGCGTCGAGGCGATCTCGACCGCCTGCGGCGTGCCGATCACGCCCTCACCGATCACGGCCAGGCGGGCGGCGTGGCCGGGCATCAGCACGTACTGCTCGGCCACCTGGACCAGGGACTCGTCGGTGATGGTGGTCCAGAGGTCGCGGAGGCCCGCCAGGTCCGGCGCGGGTGGGGTCTCGGCCAGCACCCGGACGCCGCGAGCGGTCAGCTCCTTCAGGATGCCGGGCATGGCGGGCCACGAGACGTCGGCGACCACGAACTCCGGCTCGTGGGCAAGGAGATCGTCGATGGTGGTCACACCGGCCACGCCGTAGCGGGCGGAGAGGGCGTCGGCCTTCGACTGGTCGCGCGCCATGACGGCGACCGCCTCGAGCCGGCCAGGATCCGCGGCGGCGACGCGCAGGTGGAACTGCGCGCGCCATCCGGTCCCGATGACGGCGAAACGTGCGGGGTTGCTCATGGGTGGTGTCCTTTCGGTCATACGTCAGTACTCGGCCATACGTCGGTGCTTGCGGTCCGGCGGCGTCAGACCTGGCTCATGCCGCCGTCCACGGTGAGCTCGATCCCGGCGACGAAGCTCGACTCGTCGCTCGCCAGGAAGCACACCGCGGCGGCGACCTCCTCGGGGAGCCCGACCCGGCCCAGCGGGATGTGGGCGACGACTGCCGCCTCGACGTCGTCCGAACCGCCGGTGAACGCGTCGAAGCCGGCGGTCCGCGTCGGGCCCGGGCTCACGGCGTTCGCCCTGATCCCCCGGTGGCCGAGCTCGGCCGTGAGGGTGCGGGCCAGGGACCGCACCGCGGCCTTGCTCGCGTTGTAGACGGCGTGGCCGGGCCCACCGTTGGTGCCCGCGATGGACGACGTGAGCACGATCGACGCGCCGTCGGCCAGGTGCGCGGCGAGCGCCTGCACCGTGAAGAGGGCACCGCGGAAGGTGAGCCCCGCGACGGCGTCGAACTTCTCCGGCGTCATCCCGGTCACCGGTGTCGGTTCGACGTCGCGGCCCGCGTTGACGTGCAGGACGTCGACCTTCCGGCCCAGCCGGGCGACGGCGTCCGCCAGCCGCGCGAGATCCTCGACGCTGGAGGCGTCGCCGACCACGCCGACCGCACGTGGCCCGAGCCGGGCGACAGCGGCGTCCACCGAGGCCGCGGTCGGGGACGTGACGACGACCGTCGCGCCCTCGGCGACGAACCGGGTGGCGACCGCCAGGCCGATGCCCGCCGTCCCCGCCGTGACGACGGCGAGCCTTCCTTCGAGCATGCCCACGGGGCTCTCCTTGGTGGTCACTTGAGCGCGCCCGCCGCGAGACCGCGCTCGAAGTACTTCTGCAGCGCGAGGTAGGCGACGAGCATGGGGACGGCGGCGATGACCGCCGCGGCGAGCACCCCGGTCTGGTCGTTCGTGTACTGGCTGACGAAGTACGACGGGAGCAGCGTCAGGACCTGCCGGCCCGGGTCGTTGAGCATGAGCATCGGCAGCAGGTACGCGTTCCACGCGGCGATGAGCGTGAGGACGACGATCGCGGCCGCGATCGGACGGGTCAGCGGCAGGACCACCCGCCAGAAGACCTGCCAGATGTTGGCGCCGTCGACGCGGGCGGCGTCCATGATCTCGGACGGGATGCCGTCGTAGAAGTTGCGGGCCAGCAGCGTCGTGAACGGGATCTGCAGCGCGGCGACGGGCAGGATGACCGCGACGAGCTGGTTGTACATGTCGAAGGTCGAGGCGGTGACGAACAGCGGGGTGAGCAGCACCGCCTCGGGCATGGTCAGGGCCAGGAGCAGCGCCCAGAACCAGAGCTCCTTGCCCGCGATGCGCAGCTTGGAGAACCCGAACGCCGCGAGCATCGTGCAGGCGTAGACGATCAGGATCGCGAACACCGAGATCAGCACCGAGTTGAGCAGGTAGGTGGGCAGCACCCCGGTCTCCCACACCTTGACGTAGTTGCCGAGGCCCCGGCCGCCGAGCGACCCCTGGACCATCGCCACCAGCGGCAGGAGGAAGGGCAGGGCCATCAGCGTCACGACGACCTGGATGACCACCTTCGAGGTGAACGAACGTGTCACGAGCATGGTCAGGCCTTCCCCTCACGACGGTTGCGCAGCGACATGAAGACGCCGCAGGCGAGCGCGAGGACGAGGAGCGCGACGGAGATCGCGGCGGCGTAGCCGAACCGCTTCTCCGACAACATCGTGTGGTAGATGTACGTGCCCAGGAACTCGGTCGCGTAGTTGGGGCCGCCCTTGGTGATGAGGTACGGCCAGTCGAACGTCTTGAGCGCCCCGATCAGGCCGAGCGTCGCGAGCGCCACCGTGGTGCCCTTGCACATCGGCCACACGACCGACCACAGGGTGCGCAGGTTCCCGGCGCCGTCCACGCGGGCCGCCTCGAGGATCTCGGTGTCGATCTGGCTCATGGCGGCGTAGAAGAGGATGAAGGTCAGGCCGGTCCACTGCCAGATCGTGGCGAGCATGACCACGCCCATCGCGGTCGTGCCGCCGGCCAGCCAGGTCTGCGCGAGGCCGTCGAGCCCGACTGCCCTCAGGAACGTGTTGAGCTGCCCGTCCGCGTCGAAGATCTGGCGGAAGACGGGCGCCATGGTGGCGGGGGCGAGCACGGTCGGCACGAAGATGACCACCTTGTACACCCCGCGCAGGTACACCTGGGAGTGCATGAGCGCGGCGAACGTGAAGCCGAGCGCCGTCTGCACGGTGAACGTGACGACGTAGAAGACGGCGGTGTGCGCCAGCGCCTTCCAGAAGACGGGGTCGGCGAACATCTCCGAGAAGTTCTGGAACCCCAGGAACGTGGGCTCGGTGAGGATAAAGCCGTTCCAGTCGAGGGTGGAGACGTAGCCGGTGTAGCCGATCGAGAAGTAGATCAGGCCGACCACGACGACGATCGCGGGCAGGATCCACGGCAGGCCGTTCGCCGTCGGCTTCAGCCCCCGGCGGCGTGGCTGCGCTGCTGGCGCGCCTCCGGTGGGTGTCGCGGCGTCAGGCAGCGTTGCGCTGAGGCTCATTGCGTGTCCTTCGGGTGTCGGGGGCGGTGCGGGCGGCGCTCAGGGCGGGCGCCTCGTGCCCTGTGGAGGGATGGGCCGGCCGCAAGGGGTCGGCCGGCCCACCCCGGTCTGTCACTCCGGGTCGACGACGCTCTGGAGGTTCCCGAGCGCGTCCGGGACCGACACGTCGCCGCCGGCGACGCCGACCAGGGCGTCGCGGAAGGCGGTGTTGAGCTCGGAGCTGATCGAGGCGAACCGCGGCTGCGTGGCCGCTGCGGCCTGCTCGGTGTAAGCGGACAGGACGTCCGCCTGCGCCTTCGGGTCCACCAGGTCGATCTGGTCCCATTCCGGGGTGATGCCGGACAGCGCGGGGATGTTGTTCAGGGTGTCGGCCACGGACTGCTGGCCGGCCTGCGACGTAGCGAGCCAGGTGACGAACGTGGTCGCGGCCGCCTGGTTGTCCGAGCGGCCGGAGACGGCCAGGCCGTAGTCCGCGTCGCCGAACATGTTGCCCACGTTGCCGGTGCCGGCGAGGTCGGGGAAGTCGACAGGGACGAGGGTGATCGGATCCGGGTCGGACACCCCGGCCGCCTCCATGGCCGTGACCATCGAGTCCTTGACGGCGTACTGGGTGTACCAGGAGCCCATCATGATCATGGCGTACTTGCCCTGCATGAACTCGTTGTTCGCGTCGGGGTACTGCTGCAGGCCGACGGCGCCCTCCTGCATGATGCCCTCGTCGAACAGCGACTTCCAGATCTCCATCGCCTGCGTGAACTTCTGGCCCGAGTCGCCCTCGGTGTACGACGCCTCGCCGACCGACGCCTTCTGGTAGAGGCCCGGCTCGATGTTCTCGACGATGGCCTCGAACGTGTCCATGTCGAACGCCCACTGGCCGGCGCCCTGGACGAAGCAGCCTTCGCCCGCCGCCTCGAGCGTCTCGCACACCTGCTTCCAGGAGGCGAGGTCGGTCGGGGGCTCGAGGCCGTACTCGTCGAAGATCCCCTGGTTGATCCAGAGGTTTCCGGAGTAGACGGCGCCGGCGGAGAGCCCGACCAGCTTGTCCTCGACGGTGAGACCGCTGACACCCAGCTCGGAGACCTTGCTCGACCAGTCCGACCCCAGCGCCTTCTCGACGGCGGGCGTCAGGTCGATCGCACCCGGCCCGAAGGTGTCGACTCCGCCGTTCGCAGAACCCGGCGCGACGTTGAACACGTCCGGCCCGTCCGACGACGTGATGGCCGGCGAGAGGACCGAGTCGTAGCTGTCGATCGGCTTCGAGACGAACTCGACCTCGATGTCGGGGTACTCCTCGTTGAAGGCCGCGATCAGCTTCTCTGCGTTGTTCGCGTCGGGGGTCCAGCCCCACCACGTGATGCTGCCCTTGGTCGCGTCACCTGTCGTCGCGCCGCCCTGGCCACCCAGGGTGCACGCCGCCAGGAGCAGGCTCGCCGCGGCCACCGCCGCGACGGCACCGACTCGACGGGCCGACAACGTCTTCTTCGACGTCTGCATCTCTGCGTCCTTTCCTCGTCCTCGCGACCGATGCGGTACCAGCGAGGTGCGAAAGTTTCTTTAATGCTTTCGCTTTCCGGTACGATAGAGTCCGCTCACGACGACGTCAACACCCGTCGTCAGCACGGTCCGGCGACAAAGGAAGGGCGCGAGATGACAGGGACGGCCACGAGGCCCGAGGCCGGCGCGGGGCGCAAGGAGCGACGCGGCGGAGTCACCATCGCCGAAGTGGCCGAGGCCGCCGGGGTCTCGACCCCCACCGTCTCCAAGGTGCTCAACGGCCGACCGGGGGTGTCCGCGGCCACCCGCCGCCAGGTCGAGCAAGTGCTCGCCGAGCGCGGCTACGAGCAGCGCCGCCCGCACCCGGGCGCCGGGAGCGGGCTCGTCGACTTCGTGATCGAGACCCTCGACACCCAGTGGGCCACGACCCTGCTGCGCGGCGCACAGACCGAGGCCGCCCGACTCGGCCTCGACCTGGTGCTCACGACCAGCAGCGGCGACTCGTTCGGCACCGCCGCGTGGGTGGACCACCTCGCCGAGCGCGGCTCGGAGGGCGTGGTGCTCGTGGCGGCGCACGTGCACGACTCGGTCGAGACCGAGCTGTCCCGCCTGCGCATGCCCGTCGTCCTGGTCGACCCGGTCGGGGCCGCCGCCCCGGCGCTGCCCACGGTGGCCGCCACCAACTGGGCCGGCGGGCGCGACGCCACCGAGCACCTCATCGCGCTGGGCCACACGCGCATCGCCGTGATCACCGGGCCCATGGACGAGGAGTCGCACCGCGACCGTCTCGACGGCTACCGCAGCGCGCTCCAGCGGCACGGGCTCCCCGTCGACGACTCGCTCGTCCGGCACGGCGACTCGCTGGTCACGGGCGGCCGCACGCACGGGCGGGACCTGCTGGACCGCCCGGACCGCCCCACCGCCGTCGTCTCCGGATCGGACGAGCAGGCCTACGGCGTCTACCTCGCGGCGGAGGAGCTCGGGCTCACCGTCCCGGAGGACCTCTCCGTCGTCGGGTTCGACGATGTCGAGCTGTGCCAGTGGATCACGCCCCACCTGACGACGGTGCGCCAGCCACTGCTCGAGATGGGCCGCGAGGCTGCCCGGATCGTCATCGAGATGTCCCGCAACGAGCTGCGGCCCGCTCCGCGCACCGAGCTCGCCACCTCGCTCGTCGAACGCCACTCCACGGCCGCCCCGCGACGCTGAAACACCCAAGGAAACTTTTCATGGACCACTCCGTCGCGATCTCCGCCGATCCCCGCTTCGCGCACCGGCACACCCGGGCCACCGTCACGGTCCTCGACGCCGCGGGGCAGCCGCTGGCCGGGCGCGAGGTCCAGATCGAGCAGACCCGGCACGCGTTCCTGTTCGGCAACATCGGCTTCGACTTCGTCGGCCTGGCCAACGGCCTCACCACGACGCCGCTCTACTCCCCGTTCGGCGGCGCCTCGGTCGAGACCGCCCGCACGCTCGCGCCGCTGTGGTTCGACCTGTTCAACCAGGTGACGCTGCCGTTCTACTGGCGCGGGTTCGAGCCGGAGCGCGGCGCGCCCGACACCGACCGGCTGCGGCGCACCGCCGCCTGGTTCGCCGAGCGCGGCGTCACCGTCAAGGGGCACCCCCTGCTCTGGCACACGATGGCACCCACGTGGCTCCTGGATCTCGGCGACGAAGACGTCGAACGTGAGATCCGGCTCCGGATCCGCCGTGAGGTCTCTGGGCTCGGCGACGTCGTGCCCACCTGGGACGCCATCAACGAGACCGTGATCATGCCGGTCTTCGACCGCGAGGACAACGCGGTCACCCGCCTGGCGCAGCGCCTCGGCCGGGTCGGCATGGTGCGGCTCGCCGTCGACGCCGCCCGCGAGGCCGACCCGTCCGTCACCCTCCTGCTCAACGACTTCAACCTGTCGGCCGACTACGAGCGGCTCGTCGAGGAGGTGCTCGACGCCGGGGTGCGGATCGACGCACTCGGGCTCCAGTCGCACATGCACCAGGGCTACCGCGGCGAGGGGTACTTCGCCGACGTGCTCGACCGGTTCGCCCGCTTCGGCCTGCCGCTCCACCTCACGGAGAACACGCTGCTGTCGGGCGACCTCATGCCCGCCGACGTCACCGACCTGAACGACCACGTGGTCGACTCCTGGCCCTCAACGCCGGAGGGCGAGGCCCGGCAGGCCGATGAGATCGTGCGCCACTACGGCCAGCTCGTGGCGCACCCCGCCGTCCAGGCCGTGAACTACTGGGGGCTCACCGACGAGGGCGCCTGGCTGGGCGCCCCGTGCGGGCTGGTGCGCGCCGACGGCACGCCCAAGCCCGCCTACGACGCCCTGCGGGGCCTCGTCAAGGGCGCCTGGTGGCTGCCCCCGACGACGACGCGGACCGACGAGCACGGACAGGTCCGGGTGGACGCCTTCGCGGGCGACTTCCGGGTCACCGTCGGCGGCGACGTCGCCGAGCTCACGCTGCCCGCCGGTGAGCAGGCCGGATCGGTCCCCCTGTTGCCCAGGCTCCAAGACGCAAGATGACGGTGCGGATGCCGGTGAACGTCGAGGCGGATCTGTTGGCCTCTGGCCCCCGAGCGAGCACAACCACTGTGGTGCTCGCAGCAGCCGTTCGTTAACACCAAGGGCCCCTGTCCCGATTCTGACCCGACTGCGCAGCGCTTCGGCGACCGAGGTCGCGGTCTCCCCGGCCGGGGACTCGAAGACCCTGAAGCCGATGACGGGCATCTCGATGCCCGTTGTTCAGGATGATGGGGTTGGTGGCCATCCATCGACCACAGGCACGGACACAGACCGGGCGAGCGCTGGGCGCCATCAACGTTCATGCTCGGTGGGCTGCCCAGCTAGCAAGCGGACCCCCTCCGCCGCACGAGAGGAACCCATGACGGAGCAGATCTTTCCCACCCTCGGGCTGAGCGCCGACGAGGTCCTGACCACGACCCGCGCGGTCCGCAAGCGCCTCGACCACACGCGCGCAGTCCCCCGGGACCTCATCCAGGAATGCGTGCACATCGCCACCCAAGCGCCTTCGGGGCGCAACCGTCAGCAGTGGGACTTCGTCTTCATCGACGATCCCGCCACCAAGCTCGACGTCGCCCGCCTCTGGCACGCCGGGCTGACCGCGGGCGCGCCGGGTGACCGTCGCGTCGGCCCGCCTCCCTCCCGGATGAGCTTCGCCTCACCGGAGTGGGCCAGGATCGTCGACAGCCTCGGACACCTAGCACGGCATCTCCACGAGATGCCCGTGCTGATGATCCCCACGCTGCGCGTCACCGATCGGACAGACCTGGAGACTGTCCGCGGCCAGGCCGGCAGCTGGGGTTCAGCCGTCCCCGCCTTCTGGAGCTTCATGCTCGCCGCCCGCGAACGCGGCCTCGGCACCGCCTGGACCACCGCTCACCTGACCTACGAGCGGGAGATGGCGGACCTGCTCGGCCTCCCCTTCGAGACCGTCGTCCAGGTCGCCCTCACCCCGGTCGCGTACACCGTCGGCACCGACTTCAAGCCCGGTCCGCGGGCGGACGCGGAGGAGTTCACGCACTGGAACCGCTGGTAGCTGGAGGCCAGCACGGCATGAGCGCCAAGGTCAGGCTTGCCGCGCCTTTGTGCCGTGCGTGGCCTCGCGCGTCTTTTCGTAGTGCCGGGCCGCGCGAACCCGGTTGCCGCAGGTCACGGAGCACCACTCCCGCCGCGGGTGTGTCTTGACGAAGTACAGGACGCACCCCGGCGCGTAGCAGGCGCGTAGCCTGACCGCGTCGTCGCCGCCGACCAGCGCGACCACTTCTTGGGCCACGCGAGCCAGGGCGGCGGTCACCGCCGAGCCGTCGATCGCGACACCCTCGCGGACCGCCTCGCCCGCCACCTCCAGCCGAGGCGGCGGCAACAGCGCGGCCGTTTCGTTGACGCGCCGTACGGCGGCGTCAACGTCCGGAACCGGAGCTCGGGCATGCTCCCGATGGTCCCCTGTCACCTGTCCGGCCAGGTAGCGCGCCGCATCACGCAGCGCCCTCGCCGAGGCGAGCTCTGCCGATGTCGCCTGGGCGCCGAACCGACTGACGCCGACGGCGTCGAGCCACGCGTCCACGTCCCCGGGTTCGCTGAGGTCGTCGTGGAGCCCGTCCCCGTCCGCCCAGATGGTCGACATCAGACGAACCGGCAGGGACTCCTCGGGGAGCATCCAGGCTCGGTGCGTGTCTCGATCGGTCACAGCGAGATCTTATCACGGGTGGAGGCGCTTGCATCCGTGAGAAGAAGGGTGTAGAACTTCTAACGGATGCTGCCGTATTCAACCGTTAGAACGGAGTCGAGGCATGAGCATGACCATCACCCCCATCCAGCCGGAGTCGGCAACCGGGGCCGCCGCGGAGCTGTTGGACCAGGTCCAGAAGGGTCTCGGCCGGGTTCCGAACATGGCGAAGGCCATGGCCAACAGTCCGGCTCTCCTGAAGAGCTACCTGGCGCTCTCGGGCGCCGTGGGTTCCGGCAGCCTCCCTGCTGCCGTACGCGAGCGCCTCGCGATCGCGACCGCACAGCTCAACGGGTGCGAGTACTGCCTCTCGGCGCACACCTACACCGCAGCCACCAGCGCCAAGGTCGATGCCGCCGAGCTTGACGCGGCGCGCCGCGGCGAGTCGGCCGATCCGCACATCGCGGCCCTCCTCAGGTTCTCCAACGCCGTCGCAGAGAACGCCGGAGACGTTTCGGCAGCCACCGTCGGAGAGGCCCGCACCGCAGGCGTGACCGACAACGAGATCGGTGAAGTCGTCGCCAACCTGGCGCTCAACACCCTGACCAACTACTTCAACATCCTCGCCGGCGTGGAGAACGACTGGCCAGTCACCGAGCTGTAGCCGCGCCACGGAAGGGCACGATCGTGATCAAGCAAAATCTGTCCGCAGACGCGGGGTTCCACCCCGGCGAGCTGGACGTCCAGCGCAAGGCCGGCGTCCAGGAGGACGCCGCCCGGATGTCTCGGATGCTGGAGCCCGTCGAGCTCTCCGGAGGGATCGCGGGGTTCCTCGCCGACCGCACGTTCCTCGTCATCACCGGCCGGGACCCGAGCGGGCGGCTCTGGACGTCCCCCATCGTCGGCCCTCCCGGCTTTCTCGACGTGCGCTCCGCGACCACCCTGGCCGTCCATGCCCGGATCCCCGCCGGCGACCCGCTGCACGGGATCCCCGTGGGACAGAAGCTGGGCATGACGGCCGTGGAGTTCGCCACCCGCCGCCGGGTCCGCATCAACGGCCTGGTCGTGGCGAGCATCGACGACCTGCTCGAGGTCGAGGTGGAGCAGGCCTACGGCAACTGCCCGCAGTACATCCAGCAGCGGTTGCTGACCCAGGACGACGGTGGCCGCACCTCCGCGCAGGACGTCCGCCGGGGCACGGAGCTGTCCGCGGACGACATCGATCTGATCCGGTCGGCCGACACCTTCTTTCTCGGCACCGTGAACCCCGAGCGAGGGGCTGACGCCTCGCACCGTGGCGGTCCACCCGGCTTCGTCCGGGTCGACACCGACGGCCTGTGGTGGCCCGACTACAAGGGCAACAACCTCTTCAACAGCTTCGGCAACCTCGCCGTCGACCCGGAGGCCGCCCTCCTGTTCTTCGACTTCCCCAGCGGCCGCACGCTGCACCTGTCGGGCACCACACAGATCGAATGGGGCGAGGTGGGCCGCGCCGGCGACGACGGCCGCACCGGCCGCATCGCCCGCTTCAGCCTCGACCGGCTGGTGGCCGGGCGCGCGCTCGGAGCGCACGAGACCAGGCACCTTGCCTACCCGCGAAACCCCGCACTGACCGACTGAAAAAGGACACCTGATGACCGGCCCGCGCCCACCGCTCCCCCCGTTCAGCCTGGAGACCGCGCTGCAGAAGGTCCAGGCCGCAGAGGACGGGTGGAACAGCCGCGACCCCCAGCGGGTGGCCCTCGCCTATACGCCCGACTCCGTCTGGCGCAACCGCGACGTGCACCTCGTCGGCCGCCCGGCGATCGTCGACTTCCTCGCCGCCAAGTGGCAGCGCGAGCTGGACTACGCCCTCCGCAAGAGCCTGTGGAGCTTCCACGACAACCGCATCGCCGTCCGCTTCCAGTACGAATGGCACGACGCCGAGGGCAGGTGGTGGCGCAGCTTCGGCAACGAGCTCTGGGAGTTCGACCCGGACGGACTGATGAGCCGCCGGGAGGCCTCCATCAACGACCATCGGATCGCCGAGTCCGAGCGCCGGATCTTCGGCGCGCGCTCCCGAGCCGAGCACGGAGCCGACCTCCCGATCTGGTGACTTGGGTCCATCCGCCCACCCAACCGCTCGCAGGCGCATAGTGGATGTACCGCTGTGAACTCACACCCCTCACTGCTATCAAGGAGAATCATTGTGAATATGCCACCGAAAGTTCCCGTCGTCGACTACAGGGTCGAGAACTTTGACGGCTTGGAGATCTTCTACCGCGAGGCGGGCCCACGAGATGCGCCTGTCGTGCTGCTGCTGCACGGCTTCCCCACCTCGTCGCACATGTTCCGCAACCTGATCCCCTACCTCGCCGATCGCTTCCGCGTGATCGCGCCGGACCTGCCGGGCTACGGTCAGAGCTCTGCCCCGGATCACATTGAGTTCGCGTACACCTTCGACAACGCGGCCGACCATGTGCAGAAACTCCTCGACCGTCTGGGCATCACTCGCTACGCGGTGAACGTCTTCGACTACGGCGCACCGACCGCCTGGCGCCTCGCCCTCGCCCACCCCGACGCTGTCACCGCACTGATCGTGCAGAACGGCAACGCCTACGACGAAGGACTGGACAACGACTTCTGGGCGCCCATCAAGCGCTACTGGGCCGACCAGACCGACGAGAACCGCGACGCCCTGCGCAACCTGCTCACCATCGAGACGACGAAGTTCCAGTACACCGACGGCATGGCTAACCCCTCGCGCATCTCGCCGGACAACTGGGTCATCGACCAGGCGCTGATGGACCGGCCGGGCAACGACCAGATCCAGCTCGACTACTTGTTCGACTACGGCACCAACCCGGCCCTCTACCCTGCGGTGCAGGAATGGCTGCGCGCGAAGCAGCCGCCGACACTGATCGTCTGGGGCTCCAACGACGTCATCTTCCCCGAGGCCGGCGCCCACCCCTACAAGCGCGACCTGACGGACCTTGAGTTCCACGTGTTCGACAGCGGGCACTTCCTGCTCGAGGACCGTCCCGACGAGGTCTTCCCGCTCATCCACGACTTCCTTGAGCGCAAGGTCAGCTGAGGTCAGCTTCCATCTCGACGAGGTCGTCGACTCTGGGCGGCGGGTGCGCAACGCCAAGGACGGCGCACTCGCCGCAGACCTCGGCACAGCCCCGTGGGATCAACACGGGATCACCGCGCAAGCTGTCGAGTACGTCAGCGGGAGACCGGCCGCGGCCGTGACCCAGATCCCAGCTCTGTAACCAGCCAACAGCGGTAGGATGGTTACCGAGAGGGAGTGTTTCGTGATGGAACAGAACACGAATTCGGAAGCCGGGCTGCTGGCGGTCATGAACAGCACGCCCGTCGTCGACGGCTCACAGCTCGATCATCTTGACGATTCCGTGCGCGCTGCGGAGATAGTGAAACCGTTCACCGGCGACGCCCCGTCGCCTTCGCAGATCGCGAAGCTCCGCAGCGCCAGGGACACCCTTCAGGCCGTCACCCGGTCCCGGGCCCCGATCTCTGACCTGAACCGCTTCCTCGATGGGGTCGAGAGTCGCCCTTCCGTCGTGGACGGCGCGGTCCGCTGGGAGATCGACGCTCCGGAGTCCGATCTACCGGCAGCTCGGCTCGTCCTCGCGTGGAACGAGATCGCCGAGAAGATGCCGGGGCGCCTCCGGCCGTGCGCGAATCCCGAGTGCGCGAAGTTCCTGATCGACCACAGCAAGCCGAACACAGCACGGTGGTGCTCGATGGCCACGTGCGGCAATCGCCTCAAGGCCCGCCGCTACCAGGCGCGCCGCTCGGCGAACGCCTGAGCACTCCCCCCAGGGATCCCTGACAGCCCCCCGGCCGGCCCGGGGATCACGCGACGCGCCCGACGCACACCCTGCAAAACACACGCCACCCAGCCGCGTTTCGCGCTGGGCATAAAAGCGACCACGCCTGTGTTAACCACCAAACACCGCTTTAGGAGTTAGACATGACACAGGCCACCGCCGGTCGATCCGCAGTCACCGCAACGTCGCGCATACCTCTGAACACCCTCGCGGTAGCCCTTGGGGTGGCGGGCGTCGCGGAAACCTGGTCCGCAGCCTCGGCTGTTGTCGAGCTTCCCCCCGCAGTGCCCCAGGTTTTCTGGGGCACTGCCGCGGTGGCCATGGTCTGGCTGATCACAGCCCATGTGGTGCGTGGCATCCGGGTCAAGAGTCCGCTGAAGGACCAGCTGCGCCACCCAGCGCAGGGCCCGCTCGCGGCGATCGTGCCGGTCATCGGCATGCTGCTCGGTAGCGACCTGGTTACCTGGTCTCCTGTCGCTGGAACGGTCCTGGTCCTTGTCTCTCTGACCGCTGCGAGCGTCTTCGCAGGCTGGCTGGTCAGCACCTGGACCGCGGGGCACATCGAGCTCGGCGCCCTGCACGGCGGCTACCTCCTGCCCACCGTCGCCGGTGGCTTCGTCGCGGCCAGCGCGGCAGACGCCATCGGGCTGCGCGCTCTCGGCTGGGCGGCATTCGGGGTCGCGAGCCTGTTCTGGGTCGTGATGACGACCCTGCTGATCGCACGCCTGATCAGCCGCCCGCCTCTGCCGGACGCGCTCGTCCCCACGCTCGCCGTCGTGGTGGCCCCGCCGGCCGTTGGCGGCCTCGCGCTGTTCGCGCTGACCGACCACGTCTCGACGCCTCTGTCGCTCGCGTTCGCGGGCCTCACAGCGATCCTCGCCATGGCGCAGATCGCCCTGATCCCCCGCTACCGCCGCCTGAGCTTCACGCTCGGGTTCTGGTCGTTCACCTTCCCCGTCGCAGCCGTCGTGTCCTACACCATCACCTGGCTGGGAGTAGGTGCCGTCCCTGGCGCGGAGTACATCGCCCTGGTGCTTGCGGTCGCCACGACAGTGTTCGTCGCGTGGATCGGTGTGCGCTCGCTCGCCGGCATCCTGGGCGCTCGGGCCCGCCGTCATGAAGAGGCCGTCCTCACCGACGCCGATGACGCCAACGCAGCGATGACCCACACTGGTGCGCTGGCAGCACGACAGTGAACGCCCCCACCGGCTCGACAGTCAGCCGATCACGAGACATCGTCGTTCTCGTCGTGCTGTGTGCCGCGATGTTCCTCGATGCGATGAACGTGTCCTCGCTCACGATCGCGCTGCCCGCGATCCAGTCCGATCTCGGGCTGGACACGAACATCGCGCAGTGGGTCCTTTCCGGCTACACCGTCGCCTTCGGGGGACTGCTCCTGCTCGGAGGCCGGGTGACAGACGTCCTCGGGCGTCGACGCACCCTGGTGGCAGGACTTGCCCTGCTGGCTGTCGGCAGCATCGGCGCGGGGATGTCGTCGGGTGCGGTGACGCTGATCGTGTTCCGCGTCGTCGCTGGCGCGGGTGCGGCTCTCGTCGCTCCCGCCTCCCTCTCGAGTCTGGTCACGTACTTCTCCTCACCACGAGCGCGGGCACGGGCGATCGCCGCGTACTCGGTCACCGGCGCCATGGGGTTCGGTATCGGGCTCGCGCTGTCGGGCGTCCTGACGAACATCGACTGGCGGCTCACACTGCTCGTGCCCGGTGCCCTGGCCCTGCTCGCCGGCGGCCTCACTGCCTTCGTGGTCCCCGCCGACGCCCCGTATCGCGACAGGATTCGCCGACGCTTCGACATCTGGGGTGCCACGACGGCCACCGCGGGGCTACTCCTTCTCGTGTTCGCCGTAACCTCCTTTGCCACCGCCGGCACTGGAATCCTTGCCCTCGCGACCGGAGTCGTGGGAGCTGCCCTGCTCGTCCTCTTCGTCTCGATCGAGCGGCGAGGCGCGGACCCTCTCCTGCCTCTACCGCTGCTCCGCGTCGGCATCGTCGGCACCGCGAATGTGCTCGCAGCCTTCTGGGCGGCAGCGAGCATCGGGTGGCAGTTCGTGGCGAGTCTCTACCTCGGGAGCGAGCTCGGGTTCTCCCCGCTGCACGCAGGACTGGCTCTTCTTCCCCTTGCCGTCGCGATCGTGGTGACGCAGACCGTCGCGGTCCGGCTGATCGCCGCCCGCGGGCCGGCGCTCACCGGCGTGCTGGGCATGACACTGCAAGCGCTGGGTATCGCCTGGTTCCTGGTCGCCATCGCCACCGGGTCCTACCTGGTCGGCATCCTCCCCGGCCTGCTGCTGCACGGGATCGGCAACGGCCTCGCCTTCCCGACCTTCTTCACCGGTGCGACCCAGGACGTGCCCGATGACCGACAGGGGATCGCCTCTGCGCTGGTGAACACCAGCGTCCAGGTGGGATCCGGGCTCGGCGTCGCGATCCTGGCCGCGATCCTCACCAGTACGGCGTCGATCGGTGTTCGAGGCTTCGTCACCGCGATCGTCGTGGCGACCCTGTTCTCCCTCGCCGGGGCGACGACTGTACTCGTCGGTCTGCGGCGCCGTCACAACCTCACCCGGCCAGCTGCCGGCGTCGCATCTGAAAGGAACTGAACATGAACAGGACTCTGGAGAACAAGGTGGCGGTCGTCACCGGCGGCACGACCGGGATCGGCCTCGCGACCGCGGCGCGACTGATCGAGGAGGGGGCCAGCGTGTACGTCGTCGGACGCCGTCAGCGGGAGCTCGACGAAGCGGTCCTCGCCCTCGGGCCGAACGCGCACGGAGTGCGCGCCGACGTGTCGAACGTCGCCGACCTTGACGCACTCTACGAGCGTGTGCGCGGCGACCATGGACGCCTCGACGTGGTCGTGGCCAACGCTGCGATCCTCGAACCGGGGCCGCTCGCGGAGATGGCGGAGGACTCCGTCGACCGCATGCTCGCCGTGAACGTCAAGGGCCTCATCTTCACCGTTCAGAAGGCGCTCCCGCTCCTCGTCGACGGTGCCAGCATCGTCATCACCGCGTCGGTGGACGGCATCAAGGGCGGCCCTGGCCGGAGCGCCTATGCATCGACGAAGGCCGCTGCACGCAATCTCGCCCGCAGCTGGATGCTGGAGCTCGCCGAGCGCCGCATTCGGGTCAACGCCGTCAGCCCTGGTGTCACCGAGACCCCGGGGCTCGCAGTGCTCGGCGGCGAGACCGCTGCCGACGAGTTCTTCGCACTCCTGGCAGAGCAGTCCCCAGTCGGTCGCAACGTCCGCCCTGAAGAAGTGGCCGACACCATTGCCTACCTGGCCTCCGACCGCGCGTCCGGCATCAATGGTGCAGACATCCACGTCGACGCCGGCCTCGCCCAGATCTGACTTCGACGCGACACGGCCCCGACCAGGTCGGCACGCTAGTCACACTCGAACGCAAGAACGCTGGACTCATCAACACTCACGACACGGAGTGATGACATGACCCCCGGGACACCCCCCGAGGAATCAAGCCTGCTCAACGAGACGATCCGCGCTCACGATCCTGACGGCAGGTGGCCGACGTTCACGACGTTCTCCGCCCGGGTCACCGTCGGCGGAGACCTGTGGGCGCTGAAAGACGTCGGCGGACTCTTCGACGACGTCGTGATCGACGGCGACATCCGCGAGCAGCGCGACACGATCACCCCTTTCCCTACAGCCGGTTCGCGGGGACGCTTCACCCCGGAGCGCACGGCCATCGAAACCCTCGACGGCAAGGCCGTGGACGAACGCCTCAACCCGCTGGCGGCCTTCGCGGGTCAGGAGCGGCTCACCCCGTGGGACGCGCAGCAAGCGCTCTACTTCGCCAGCTATGCGAACTGGAACTACTTCGTCGCACCGTTCATCTACCGCAACGAAGGCTTCTCCGTCCGCGAGACCGGGGACTGGGACGAAGACGGTCGTACTCTGCGCCGGCTGGAGATCTCCTACCCGGAGGGCTTCGCGACCCACAGCCGGGTCCAGACGATCTACCTCGACGACAGCGGCCTGATCGCCCGCCTCGACTACTCCGTCGACATCCTCGGCGACGCGGCCGCCGCCCACTACCCGACCAGCTACCAGAACTTCGACGGCATCATGGTGCCCACGAAGCGACTGGTGTACGTGCGCAACACGGACGGAACACCGGACCGCAGCTCGGTGTCGATCGACATCGAGGTGGCTGGGATCACCTTCGCCTAGCGGCGACTTGAGGAGCGAGCGCGGTCAGATCGAGACGATCAGCGGGGCGGGGACCCTGCGCCCCGCCGCTGGAACGGCCCCTCAGGCGTGCTCGGGTGACGAGCCTGCATTCGCCGCCGTCCTGCGCGCACGATGAGCCGCTGCGTTGATCTTGTTGCCGCAGGTCTCGTAGGAGTGCCACCGCTGGCTGCGGTTCTTGGTGTCGTCGAGAAACAGGCTCTTGCACTCCTCGTTCGCGCACTCCTTGATCCGCGACCAGTCCCCGCTCTCCAGCAGCTGGGTGAGCGCCGTCAACATGCGGGCTCGGAGCTCGCCGCCTGACGCATGCTCGAGTATCGGCGCGCCGTCGGCGGCGTACTGGAAACGGAACAGAACGTCTGAGGAGAACCGGGACACTGCGCGCCAACCGTCGGCGACGGACGCCTCGTCATCGGCTGTGATCGCAGGTTCGAGTGCCGCGCGGAGCGAACGCAGCTCAGCGACGGCGTCGGGCGCCTCGGTCGCGTCCACATCGAACGACGCCAGCAGCGTCGAAACATACGCCGCATCGTCGAGCCGATCACCGTAGACGGCATGAGGACGCGAGTTCATCAGCGCGATGATCGGCGCGGCCGAGGCGGCGCGGGCGGTCCGCTGTGCATGGTTCACGACGCAAGTGTACGCGAATGGGCTACCGCCGATAGCCCCTTACAGCCGTGGTAGCGTTCTCGCGGCCGGTCTAATCGGCTAAATGCTTTCGCCCATTACGAACGTCACGGAGCATCATCATGAGTCAGCTCGTCCTCACGGGCGTCGGAGCCCTCGCCGCCTACACATCGCTCGAACGCGGATCGGACGCCGCGCCCGGAGCGGGAGAGGTCGCGGTCACCGTCGAAGCGGCGCCGGTCAACCCAGCGGACTCCCTCTTCGCTGCCGGCTGGTACGGGGTGCAGCCGACCCCACCGATGACACTCGGCTCCGAGGGCGTCGGTCGCGTGACCGAGATCGGAGACGGTGTCGATTCTGGGCTCCTCGGCGCCCGGGTGATCTTCCTCGCCGACTACAAGCAGGGCACCTGGAGCCACCGGGTCATCGCTGCAGCGTCCAGCGTCGTCGCCGTCCCGGAGGAGGCGGATGCGCTGCAGCTGGCCATGCTGTCCATCAATCCGGCGACCGCGCATCTCCTCCTCACTCGATACGGAGCGGATCTGAAGCCCGGAGCATGGGTCGGTCAGACCATCGGCAATTCGTCGGTCGGTCGCTACGTCATCGCGCTCGCGAAGCGGGCCGGCTACAGGACGCTCAGCATCGTCCGGCGCGAAGAAGCCGCGGTCCAGGTGCGCGACCTCGGAGGCGACGCTGTCGTGCTCGAGGGTGAGGGACTCGCGGCACGTGTTGCAGAGGCGCTCGACGGTGACCAGCTCGACATCGTCCTTGACGGGCAAGGTGGCAGCGTGGTCGCGGAACTCGCCACGGCACTCCGACCCGGCGGCACCGTCGTCGCCTACTCCTCCGTCACTGGGGAGCCACAGATCATCGGCCTCGGTGATCTGATCTACAAGGAGATCACCCTCACCGGCTTCTGGCTCGTCAACTGGGTCCGGTCCGCCCCGCGGGCGGAGATCGAGGCGCTCTACACCGAACTGGCGGGGCTCGTTGCCGACGGAACCCTCTCCGTGCCGATCGGTGCCACCTTCCCCCTCAAACAGTTCCAGGCAGCCTTCGAAGCGGCATTCGGGCCTGAGCGAACCGGCAAGGTTCTCTTCACTCCGGGAGAGAGCAGCTGAGCGCCTCCACGAATGGCGCTCGTTCGACCGATCTTCCCGCACGCGTAGACACCACAGGCACTAACAAACGGAGCACCTCATGACCCGCTATAACGCGATCGAAGTCGCACAGGACGGCACCCTCCAGCCCACCACCCGAGAACTCGTCGAACCGCTGCCGGGGCACGTTCGAATGCGCGTGGAGGCCTGCGGCATCTGTCACAGCGACAGCGTCGCCGTGCACGTCCACGACGACGAGACCGGGCGAGTGCCCGGTCACGAAGTCGTCGGACGGATCGATGCCCTCGGCGACGGGGTGACCAAGTGGGAGCTCGGCGACCGAGCGGGGGTCGGATTCCTCGGCGGCCACTGCGGCGAATGCGACGAGTGCCGCCGCGGAAACTTCGTCGCCTGCAGCGATCAGCCGATGACCGGCGTCTCCGTCGACGGTGGATACGCCGAGTACATCTACGTCCGCCAGTCCGGGCTCGTCGCGATCCCCGACGAACTCACCTCGGCGGAGGCGGCCCCGCTTCTCTGCGCCGGCTTCACGGTCTACAACGCGCTCGCCAAGGGTGCTCCCGCGCCACGCGATCTCGTCGCGATCCAGGGCATCGGCGGCCTCGGCCACCTGGCTCTCCAGTACGCCAAGGCACTCGGCGCCGACGTCGTGGCCATCGCCCGAGGCACCCACAAGGAGACGCTTGCCCGCAAGCTCGGCGCAGACCACTACGTCGACAGCGACGCGGTCGACCCTGGAGACGCCCTGAAGGAGCTCGGCGGGGCCGGCGTTCTCGTCGCCACCGCGGCGAGCGGAGCTTCCATGTCGCCGCTCTTCAAGGGAATGCGCCAGGGCGGCCGATTCATCGCTGTGGGCGCCTCGTTCGAACCCCTCGCGCTCTCGACAATGGATCTCATCTTCGGCGGTTTCACCGTAGAGGGATCGCTCACCGGTCGCTCGATCGAGAACGAGGACAACCTGAGGTTCGCCGCGCGCAGCGGCGTCCGCCCCATGGTCGAGAACGTGCCCCTCGCCGATGCGGCCTCCGGGTACGCCCGCATGTTGAGCAACGCGGCGCGCTTCCGCGTCGTGCTCTCCGTCTGACGGGTGTGGCGGAGGCGAGGGCCTCCGCCACGCCCAGAACGATCGTGAACGAACGGCACCGGACACGGTGTCGAGAACCGAACAGGAAGATTACTGATGAAAACTGTAAAGCTGGGCAGCCAAGGACTCACCGTCTCGGAGCAAGGCCTCGGGGCGATGGCGATGACCGGTTGGTACGGTGCGACGGACGAGGCCGAAGCCATCGCGACGCTCAATCACGCCGTCGATATCGGTGTGACGCACATCGACACGGCCGAGATCTACGGCCCCATCACCAACGAGGTGCTCGTCGGTCGCGCTCTGGGCAATCGTCGGGACGAGGTCACGATCGCGACCAAGTTCAGTGCCGACATCCAGGAAGACGGCACAATCCTGGGCTCCGACGGCAGCCCGGAGCACGTACACCGAGCGATCGATCGATCGCTCCGCCACCTCGGGGTGGACTCGATCGACCTGTACTACCTGCACCGCGTCGACCCGAACGTGCCGATCGAGGAGACGGTCGGGGCCATGGGGGAGCTCGTTACGGCGGGAAAGGTGCGCTACATCGGACTGAGCGAGGCAGCGCCGGACACCATCCGTCGCGGCCATGCCACGTTCCCCCTCACCGCGCTGCAATCGGAATACTCGCTGTTCGAGCGCGGCGCCGAGCACAATGGCGTCAAAGACGTGCTCCAGGATCTCGGCATCGGCTTCGTCGCGTTCTCGCCGCTCGGACGCGGCTTCCTCTCCGGAAAGATCCGCAACCTCGACGACCTCGAGACGGCGGACGTTCGCCGCTACCTGCCGCGCTTCACGCCGGAGAACCTGGAGGCCAACGTGCGCCTCCTCGATGCCCTCGGTGCGATCGCCGAGAGCAAGGGAGTGACCGCATCTCAGCTCACCCTCGCCTGGGTGATCCAGCAGGGAGTGCTGCCGATCCCCGGCACCAGGCGAGCCGCCCATGTCGACGAGAATGCGCAGGCATCCGAGATCACGTTCACGGCGGATGAACTCGCCAGGATCGACGCGATCGTGCCGTTCAACGCCGCGGCCGGCGAGCGGGACCTTCCCGCAGGCCTCGCAGCGAACTACAAGTAGGGCGATGCCGACTGCAGGCCCTAAGAGTTCCGCAGTCGGGCCTCAGTGCGGATCACCAAGGCGCGCCGCGCGCCGAGGCCACTCTGCCCCGGCCAGCCGCCGCCAGGAAGGCTGACGGAACGCTGGTCCGTCGGCTGAATGGTGGCTGGTGCCCGATTGTGCGGGGGCTCCCACGGTATTCGGATTAGTGAGTCCCTCCGGGCACGTACTTCAGACTGCGGGTGATTCCGGGTCGGTCAACGGGCACCGAAGCCTTGTGCGCATCTGGGCGGCTGTGCGCCGATCCGTCGCCGACCTCGAGCACGTCCGGGTGACGGCGGTCACTCGGGCCAGCCGTTGTCCAGGATGGTCCGCACGAAGTCCTGCCGGCGGAAGGTGGGGTCGAAGTGGGCGAGCACGTCGTCGTTCATGGTGCCGAAGGTCGTCTGTGGCCGTTCTGCCATGCCGTCGTAGAACGCGCGCAGGATCCGGTTCTTGAACTCCGGCCGCGGGTGAGCCGCGACGACCTCCGCACGTTGTGTCTCGGTGATCTGGTCGAGGTCGATGCCGAGCACGTCGGTCTCCACACCCAGCGTGACCACTTCCACCTCCGGCGCCAAGTGGTGCGGAACCTCTGGCGTGGTGTGGAGTGCGATGCCGAGCCAGACGTCGCGCGCCTGGTCGTGCGAACGGCCGTGCTCCCGCAAGAAGCCGTACGCCGCCTCGGCACCGTCGAGCTCGAACCGGCGATCCGAGGTGCGGTAGGACGACGTGAGGCCAAGATCGTGGAACATCGCCCCGACATAGGCGAGCTCCGGATCAGCCTGCAGCCCCTGGGCGGCCGCCTTGAGCATCCCCCAGAGGAACACCCTGCGGGAGTGGTCGAACAGCGTGTCGTCGGCGGACTGCCGCACGACGGCGGTCGCGTCGCGAACGAGCTCGGTGTCCGGGATCGTGATCCCGGCAATGGTTTCGGGCATGTGTGTTTCCTCGATTCGAAAGTGGGTGGGGGGACCAGCCGGTCCCGTTCCGTGAGCCCCCGCGCGGCGGGCCGTGTCGCACACCGTCCGAAGGGACTGTTTGCCCGCAGATCCGGATCGGCTCGCGCCGAGCTTTTCGTGACGCTCCCGGCGGACACTGCCGTCGGTGCGGGCGGAGTCCGTGTCTTACGGGTGGAGTGCTCCTTGCTCGTTCGTGACCTGAATGATCGTCTTGCCGGAGGTGCGGGGGCGGCGAGCGAACGCGGTAGCCGTCTCGGACAGCGGCCGCACCGCGCCGATGATGGGCTTGAGCTGTCCGGTCCGGACGCGCTCGGCGAGGTCGGCCAGGCGGACACGGTCGGGTTCGACGACGAAGAAGACCGCCCTGCCGTCCGTGGGCTGCACGGCGGGCGGATGCGCGATCGTGACGAGAACGCCACCAGGGCGCACCAAGGCGATCGACGCATCGAGGACGTCGCCACCGACCACGTCGAACACCACGTCGACCAGGCCCACCTGGGGCAGGTCGTCCGCCGCCAGGTCGAGGAAGCTGTGCGCACCCAGACCGAGAACGATGTCTCGGTCGTCCGTCCGGCCGGTGCCGATCACGCTCGCACCCGCCTCGTGCGCGAGCTGGACGGCGATCGAGCCCACGCCGCCCGCGGCGCCGTGGACGAGGACTGTCTGGCCGGTCGTGAGGCGGGCGTGGTCGAACAGCCCTTGCCACGCGGTCAGGCCGGAGACGGGTAGCGCGGCGGCCACGGTGTGGTCGATGCCGGCCGGCAGTGGGGCGAGGTTGCGGGCCTCCACGGCGACGTACTCGGCCAGGGTTCCGTTGCGTGCCCAGTCGGTCAGCCCGAACACGCGTTGCCCCACGCTCAACCCCGTCGTTCCGTAGCCGAGCTCGGCTACGACGCCGGACACCTCGTGGCCGGGGATGGTGGGGGTGCGGTCGCGTCCGGCACGGTCGGTCCAGGTCGCGGGCCAGTCGAGTTCGCCGGGTGTGAAGCCTGCGGCGTGTACACGCACGATGACGTCGTTCTCCGCGGCGTGGGGATACGGCATGTCCGTGGCAGCCAGACCGCTCAGACCTGCGTCACGGTCTCGCACGATGATGGCCCGCATCGTCATTCCTTTCAGCGTCGTTTCAGAGTCGTTGTCAGCTCGGCCACGGCGCGCCGACGATCCGTTCGACGGTCGTCGTGCGCTGAAGACCAGGGATGAAATGCTCGAGGATGTCGGCGTTCACGGTGCCGTTCGCCGTCTCGGGACGGTGCCTGAGGCCCTCGACGTTCGCCCGCAGGAACTCGTTCTTGAAGTCCCCTCGCGGATGGGCGGCGACGATCTCCTCGACCTGCTCAGGTTCCAGGTCGTCCAGGCCGAGCCCGAGCACGTCGGTCAGGACGCCGAGCTGTGTCATCGCGATCAACGGCGCCATCCGACCCGGAATGCCCGGCGTGGTGTGCAGCGCGATCGCCGTCCAGACGGTCTCCGCGGCACCCACCGAGAATCCCCGACGCAGGAGGAACTGGCGGGCATGGTCGGCACCATCGACCTCGAACCGCTGCTCGATCTCCGAGAAGGGCGTCAGCAGGCCGACGTCGTGAAACAGCGCCGCCACGTACAGCAGCTCCGGGTCCAGATCCACGACGAGCCTGCGCGCGTGCAGAAGACCGAAGAAGAAGACGCGCCGCGAGTGGTGATAGATCAACGGGCTGGTCGTCTCCCGGACGAGCACGGTCGCTTCAGCGACCGCTGCTGTCTCGGGAATCTCCAGCCCGATGGTGAGCTCTGACATGGCCTCGTGCTTTCAGGATGTCGTCCGTGGACCGTGTGTCCGGT
The DNA here is from genome assembly GCF_044746965.1 of Promicromonospora sp. NPDC090134. Taxonomy (NCBI): domain Bacteria; kingdom Bacillati; phylum Actinomycetota; class Actinomycetes; order Micrococcales; family Promicromonosporaceae; genus Promicromonospora; species Promicromonospora sp. NPDC090134. Next base: position 253,961 of record NZ_JBIVCZ010000010.1, read on the forward strand.
CTCAATAGTGCCCACGGGACGCGGACCGTCGCCGCCTTCGTCCGGCCAGGAATCCCTGATATCTGGACAAAGCACAGCCACGGCCATGTGCTACCAATAAACGGTGCCCACACCCCTGCCCCACGAAGTCGCGATCCTCGTCCATGACGGGGTGACGCTGCTGGACTTCGCCGGCCCCGCGCAGGCATTCACCGAAGCGAACCGGCTGGGCGCGAACTACATGACGACCCTGGTCTCACCCGCCGGCGATGACGTCACGTCGAACATCGGCGTCCGGATCGCCGTCGACGGTGCGGCGACCGCTCAGCATTTCGACACATTGCTGGTCCCGGGCGCCGACATCTATCCCAGCACCCCGGTCCCCCGCGACCTGGCGGATGCCGTGCGGATGTCGGCGGCAGCTGCCGGACGGGTCGTGTCGGTCTGTACCGGGGCGTTCATCCTCGCCGCCGCCGGTCTCCTGGACGGCAAGCGCGCGACCACCCACTGGAAGGTCACACACGAGCTCGCGGCACGGTGCCCGACCTGCACCGTCGAGCCCGACGCGATCTACGTCCGCGACGGAACCACCTACACATCAGCCGGAATAACCGCCGGCATCGACCTGGCACTCGCTCTCATCGAGGAGGACCACAGCGCTGATCTTGCGCGCGATGTCGCCCGCGCCCTGGTCGTGTACATGCAACGCGCCGGCGGCCAGTCACAGTTCTCGGCGCCACTGCATGGCCCCCCGCCACGCTCGCCCGCGCTGCGCACGGTCACCGACCTCGTCACCGCCAACCCCGGCGGGCAGTACTCCCTGGGCGACCTCGCGAAGCACCTCAACGTCAGCACCCGGCACCTCACCCGCCTCTTCCACGACGAGCTGTCCACCACCCCAGGCCGCTACGTGGAGAACATCCGGTTCGACCTGGCCAGATCCTTGCTCGACCAAGGACACACCGCTACCCGGGCCGCAGAACTCGCCGGGTTCCCCAGCTACGAGAGCATGCGACGCGTCTTCGCCAGGAAGGTGTCGTCCAGCCCGGTCGCCTACCGGCGGCGGTTCGCGACGGCGCTGGAACCCACGCCGCAACCCCGTGACCGGAGGTAGGTGGATGAGACCGACGACCGCCTGTGCGTCCCCGGACCTGCTTCATGGCACAGTCCTCGTACTTGATCGAAGCCCCCGATTCCCTTGTCTGCAATCACCCTTGAGGTTCGAGCAGATGGTCCTACGTCATTAACGCAGTCCGCAGCTCCTTGTAGCCAACTCGGTCGAACAAGACCGTCATGTTCGACCCGTCGTACCGCTCGACCACACCGAGTGGAGGCCGCACTCATCGCGGCGGATGCGCGGGACTCGGGCAGGCAGGCAGGTCCTCCCTAGGACGTCGGACCACCCGACGGAGCCGGAGGTGTAGGGGGAACCGGCGGTGTCGGCGGTGCCGGCAGGTTCGGCGTGGTCCGCGAGGGCGATGCCTCCATCCTGCGCTCGAGTCTCTCCAGCGACCTGTGCGCGACGTCGCCTCCACCCATCCCGACGTCGTCCGGCTCTGGAACAGGCCCATCGATGCCGCCACCTGAGACGTCACCGCCACGCTCGCCGGGTTCTCGGACTGCCCGGTGGCGATGGTCGCGAGTCAGTCGCACGCGACCATCACCACCGAGTCGTCTAGAGCGTTGATCGCGTCGAGGATCCAGAAGGAGAGATCCTGGTCAGGACACCTCTGTTGAGCGGCTGAGCGTCTCCCAGGTGGTCATGTCGGCCAACAGGGACTCGTGGTGGGTACGCAGCATGTCGACGGCATCGCTGCCGAGCACCAGGCGAAGTGGCGGGTTCTCGGCTGCAAGCACCTCGACGATGGCTGCAGCGCCCTTCGCGGGATCACCGGGCTCACTGCCTACGACTCCCGCGACCATCTGCCGGACCCCTCCCGAGCTTGCCTCGTAGGCGGGATTCTCGGCCGCGATGACCAGGCTGCCGCTCATCTTGGTGCGGAACATTCCGGGCTCCACCAGCAGGACCCGGATGCCCAGGGGCGCCAGTTCAGTCGACAGCGCCTCACTGAGAGCCTCGATCGCGTGCTTCGTGGCGTCGTAGGCGCCCATACCCGGAAAGGTCAGGCGACCACCGAGGGAACTCATCTGCACGATCGTCCCGCTCCCCTGCTCACGCAGCACAGGGACAACCGCCTTCGTGACCGCCGCGGTACCGAAGAAGTTCACCTCCATGATCCCGCGCAGCTGCTCCATCGAGGTCTCCTCGACAGCCCCAAGCATGCTGTAGCCGGCGTTGTTCACCAGCACGTCGACGCGGCCGAACACGGCCAGCGTCGCCTTCACGGCGGCATCGATCGATGCCGGGTCCGTGACGTCCAGAGCCGCTGTACTGACCCGGTCGCCGCCGATCCGCGCGAGGTATGCGAGTGTCTCCGGACGACGCGCGGTGGCCATGACCTGATCACCAGCGGCCAGTGCAGCCAGTGCGATCTCCCGCCCGAACCCGGCCGAGCAGCCAGTGATCAGCCAAACGCGGCCCTGTGTCTCATTCGACATTGCAATTCCCTTCAACTTGGCGTTTACCGAGGTCAATGTTCTTCCTGGCACACCAAGGCCGTCCAACACCGGCTACCTGTCCCAGCGGTAGGCTTTTATTGTGACCCCCGACCTTCGGCAACTCAGGTATTTTGTCGTCGTCGCCGAGGAGTCCAACTTCACGCGGGCCGGCGAACGGCTCATGATCAGTCAGCAGTCGCTGTCCCAGCAGATCACCCAGCTGGAACGCGTGCTGGGGGTGAAGCTCTTCGATCGTGGCACTCGGGGCACCAGACTGACCGCTGTCGGTGCCTGGTTCGTCCCCGAGGCCCGCGCTGTACTGGACCGAGCCGATGAAGCCTTCGACGCCGTCGCGCGAGTCGCACGTGGCGAGATCGGCAGCCTCCGCCTCGCCTTCCTCACCACCACGGCGAACTACCTGCTACCACCAGTGATCAGGGCCGCACGCCAACGGCTGCCTGGACTCGAGCTGACGACGGAGGAGACGGCGATCGCGCCGCTGGTCGAGGGGCTGCGCAAAGGGCGCTACGACGTCGCGTTCACGAGGCCCCCGCTGGTCGACGGTCTGGAGACCAGGACGCTGCTCAACGAGCAGGTGTGCGCGGTTCTGCCGGAGGCGCATCCACTCGCCGGACGCGCCGAACTGGCCCTGGACGATCTGGTCGGCGAACGCTGGGTACTTACCCCGCGCAGCTCGTGGGAGCCCTGGCACGAGGCGTTCGACGACTCTTTCCGTGCGGCCGGGTTCACCCCCGACGTCGTCCATCGAGACGCGAGTGTGCAAGGTCTGCTCGGCCTCGTGGCGGCAGGCGTCGGAGTGACGCGGCTGGCTAGGTCGGCAAGCAGTCTCCGCCGTACCGGCGTGGTGTTCGTGCCCCTGGCCGGGGAGTTCGTCACGACCGAGATGGTCTGGCTGTCCGGGGACTCCTCACCCGCGTTGCACAGCTTGGTGGACGTGGTCACCGAACTGGCCACGACCACAGACCTCACCGAATCTGGCTGACCCGCGCAGGACGTCGAGCGCACGGAAGACATTGCTCTCGTACTCGGAACGTACAGCGGCGGCGTCAGCTTCCTCGACGGCGCCCTACCCCCGACAGGGCTGGCGATGTCGATTGTGAACCAAGCCTTGGTCAGGACGCGGTCTGGAACGGTGAACTCCTCCGCCCAGTGCTCGCTCGGTCCTTCGTGCTGTCCGCGCCGGCCTACCGGTCCACGCCCGACAGCACCATCAGGATCCTGGTCGTCTCGACCACCTAGGTTCGTACCAGCAACGTGACCGGCCAGCTCGGAGTCTGCACCCCTAGCTGCGCCGTAACGATGGGGCGGTCTGCCTCCGACGTACCGAACCGTCGCTCACCACTGAGTCACCGGCCCTGCCGGCCGCAGAGCGCGATGGGCTGCCCAACCTGCAGGAAACTGGAGATCTGGACTGTGAGTCCCCTACCGAAGCCAAAGGTCCTGTCCGAGGCAGAATGGGCCTATGTCGCTCAACGGCGACCTCAGCGAGTTCCTGCACGGTCGGTGCGCTCGAATCGATCCCGAATCGGCTGGCCTAGGTGCATGCCCACGGGCGTTACCGGGGACATCGCAGGCACACGTCGGGCCTCGCGCGCTGGAACGCCGCTTCGCTCCCCGCCGAACGCAGGAACAGTTCTGGGCTGGCCACCGCGGCTCTCACCAGGGCCCGCCGCGCGCCCGTCTGGCCCGAAGTCGTAGGTGCACGTCCAAGAGGAAGGCAGCATCATGCCTCTGTCCGACCACGCCAGGAAGTTGCTCGACGGTGGCAACATCCTCACCGTCGCCACCATCAACCCTGACGGCTCCCCGCAGACCACGACCGTCTGGTGCCGTACGGACGGCGACGACGTGGTGTTCTCTACGATCAGAGGACGTCGTAAGCACCGCAACCTCGAGCGTGATCCGCGGGTGAGCATCAGCGTCTTCGACCCAACCTCGCCCTTCGACCGGGTGGAGATCCGCGGGCGCGCCACCATCACCGACGATCCTCGAGGCACCCTCATCGACGAACTGTCCCACCGGTACACGGGCCGACCCTGGCTGGAGACGGACCCGTCCGCGAAGCGGGTCATTGTGCGCGTCAACGCTCTGAACATCGTCGAGCGGCGCACCAGCCCGCGGTAACCAACCGCCGGGCTCGCACATGGGGCCACTTCGTCGCCCCCACGCCTGCCTGTGCTCGAGGTCAGCTGTTGACCGACTCGAGGCCGGGGTCAGGGCCGTGCCGAGCACACCAGGAACGAACCTGGCGTGACCGGCACCATGGCATGGTGCTAGGGCGTGTTTTGGATTGCGGCTGTGGTCTCGGCCCAGGCCTGGACTTCGGTCGCGATAGCGACGGGATCGGCGGCAGGGACCGTGCTGGTCT